>CAZDRL010000015.1:0-44776 GCA_964508035.1 uncultured Desulfuromonas sp. | reverse complement strand
AAAAGAGGATCATTATGTCCAGCACCTACGGTACCCTGTTCAAAATATCCACCTTTGGTGAATCCCACTGCGCTGGAGTAGGTGCGGTAGTGGATGGAGTTCCACCCCGCCTGCACATCACTCCGGCGCAGATTCAGGCCCAACTCGACCGCCGCCGCCCGGGACAAAACAAACTTGGCACCCAGCGCAACGAAGCGGATCAGATTCAGATCCTCTCTGGAGTTGAGCACGGGCTTTCCCTCGGAACCCCCATCGCCTTACTGGTGCAAAATACGGATCAGCGTCCGGGAGATTACACCGAGATGCAGAACATCCCGCGCCCTTCCCACGCTGATTTCACCTACACCATGAAATATGGCATCAATGCCTCCAGCGGTGGCGGACGTGCAAGTGCGCGAGAAACCATAGCGCGAGTCGCAGGTGGAGCTATAGCGGAACTTTTCCTGAACACAAAGTACAAGGTGGAGATTGTGGCGTGGGTAAGTTCGGTGGGTGAAGTTGATGCGCCAGCTATGGATATGCACACCATCACACGTGCGCAGGTTGATAGTTATGCCGTGCGCTGCCCGGATAAGGCTAGCGCCGCTGCCATGGAGGAGAAGATTGAACAAGCACAGGGGGATAAGGACTCCATCGGCGGCATTATCACCTGCGTATGCCGCAACGTCCCTGCGGGCTGGGGTGAACCGGCCTTCAACCGCCTAGAAGCTGCACTGGGGCAGGCGATGCTGTCGATTCCAGCTGCTAAGGCATTTGAAATCGGCTCCGGCTTTGGTGGAACGCGACAACGCGGCTCGATGCACAACGATCCGTTTGTGCAAAAACAAACCCGTCTCGGCACCGTAACCAACAATAGCGGCGGAGTACAGGGGGGCATTTCCAACGGTGAACCGATCTACTTCCGGGTTGGATTTAAGCCCACCGCCACCATCGGACATGCACAACACACCGCCACCTATGCTGGAGAAGATGTCATCCTCGCCGCCAAAGGGCGCCACGATGCCTGCGTTGTCCCCCGTGCTGTTCCCATAGTGGAAGGGATGGCCGCCTTGGTGCTGGCAGATATGGCGCTGATGCAGCAGGCACGACAGGGGTAGTTGCATGCGGTTCTTAAGCTAAGATGCGAGTAGGGATGAATACACAAAAAGGCTGCAAACGATCAACCCGTTTGCAGCCTTTTTATTTGACCCTTTATGTTTTACGTATATACCGCAGCTAACATCGCGCAGCTAATATCGCAAATCCGCTACCGCCCTAATCGAGCTTATCTTCTATGCGGATCAGCATGCACTCCTCTTTTATAAAGGGAAGTTCTTTTATCTTTTCCAGCGCCTGGCGCACATTTTTTTCCTGTGCTTCATGGGTCATCATTATAATGGGCAGAATCCCCTCCACATCACTCTCATACATCTCATCGGGTTGGATCATGGAGTTGATGCTAATACCAAAATCGCCAAGTATGGTAGCGATTTTAGCCAATACCCCCGGCGCATCTTCCACGATGAAGCGCAGATAGTAGCGCCCGATCAGATCATCCATCGCCTTTACCGGCAGACGGGCAAGTGCTGCAGGGGGGTATCCCAAAGATGGGGCGAAGGTGTTGGCCCCGGAACTGATAGCGCGGGCGATACTCATAACGTCACCCATTACTGCACTTGCGGTTGCTTCCATCCCCGCACCGCTACCATGTTGCAACACCGGACCCGAAAAATCGCCATTAAGGCGGATGGCATTGAATACGCCGCTCACATCTGCCATGGGGTAGTTATTGGGTATCATGGTGGGATGAACGCGGGCTTCAATCGCGCCGTTATCTAGCTTACCAATGGCGAGGAGCTTCACCTGGTACCCCAACTGATTCGCATACTCGATGTCCAACGCCGAGATATGTGTGATCCCCTCGGTGTAAATCTGCTCAAAATCGATCCAGGTACCAAAACACATGCTTACCAGGATGGACAATTTATGTGCTGTATCAATCCCCTCAATATCGAAGGTGGGATCTGCTTCGGCGTAGCCAAGATTCTGCGCATCTTCAAGAACAGAGGTAAAGTCCTCTTCATCTTCGGTCATGCATGTAAGGATATAGTTACAGGTGCCGTTGAGAATTCCGTATACGCCGCTGAACCGATTGGCGCACAGACTCTCTCTGATTGATGCAAGGATAGGTATCCCCCCTGCCACTGCGGCCTCAAACATCAGGATTACACCATTTTCGTCCGCCGCACGGAAGAGTTCTTCGCCGTGCAGAGCCAGCAACGCTTTATTCGCTGTAACTACATGCTTGCCATTATTCAGGGCTTGAAGCACAAAGGTACGCGCCGGTTCATATCCACCGATAAGTTCAATTACCACATCAATCTCGGGGTCATTGAGCAAACCTTCGGCATCATCGCTTAAAACACCGGGCTCAAGTGTTACACTTCGAACCACATCTATATTCCGGTCCACCACGCGCGTCAGTTGAATTGAACGCCCCAGACGCTGCTCTATAATCGCTGCGCTATGCTGCACCATTTTAACAACGCCGGTACCAATGGTTCCGAACCCAAGCAAACCTACTTTTATTGGTTTCATACACTCCTCGAAGTTTAACTAAAGTGCAAATAAATATTTATTCCGCTTTCTTGCGGGCGGCAACCTGATGCGCAACCTTATCGAGCACCCCGTTTAAAAAAGCAGAGGTGTCTTTGGTGCCATAGCGCTTGGCAATTTCAACCGCCTCGTTGATTGCCACCCTATCGGGTACTGACGGTACGTACATGAGCTCATAACACGCCAGGCGCATAAGGGACAGATCGAGACGTGCCATGCGCCCGAGACTCCAGTTTTTAGAGGTTTCACGCAGAACGGTATCAATATCTTCCAGATGTGCGTATACCCCTTTGACAATCTGCTCGGCAAATTCCTTTACCTCTGGAGATACCGTGCTGTCATCCATCTCTTCAGGCTCCCCTAGAGCGTCATCGCTGAAGCGAAAATTCTGCCAGAAGTCTGTCAGAATATCCTCCAGTGGACGCTCTTGGTCGTAGAGACTGTAGAGAATTTTCAGCGCATATTCACGCCCATTTCTTCGCTTACCCAGTGCCATGATTTGATGCTTTCAAAAGTAGCGGATTAGATATTTTTAAAGAGGTTTACCATTTCCATGGCTGTAACCGCAGCTTCAAAACCTTTGTTACCCGCCTTGGTGCCAGCACGTTCCACCGCTTGCTCGATAGTATCGGTAGTGAGAACTCCGAACGCCACCGGCACTCCGGTAGAGAGACTAACCGAAGCGATCCCTTTAGATACTTCAGCGCTGACATAGTCAAAATGGGGAGTGGCTCCGCGGATAACGGCGCCTAAACAAATAACAGCGTCGTATTTTCCACTTTGTGCAACCTTTTGCGTTGCTAAAGGAAGCTCAAATGCGCCGGGAACGCGTATCACATCGATGTTTTCTTCCAGTGCGCCGTGGCGCAAACTTGCATCCAATGCCCCCTCAACTAAGCGCTCGCAGATAAAGCTGTTAAAGCGGCTCACTACAATGGCGTACTTGTGTCCGGTAGCATCCAAATTTCCTGCAATATTGTTGACCATCTACATCTCCGTAAATGTTTGGGTGATATTTTATTTGGGTTTATTTAAGACCTGTATCAAACCTATAGATGTGTGAGCATATGCCCCAGTTTGCATTTTTTGGTTTCCAGATAGCGTGCATTGGCGCTGTTGGCTTCGATCTCGATGGGAACACGCTCTGTTACCTCCAGCCCGTATCCTTCAAGTCCAACTATCTTTTTGGGATTATTGGTCATCAAGCGGATCTTATTCAAGCCCAGTTCCGCCAGAATCTGCGCGCCGATGCCATAGTCACGCAGATCGGCTTTAAATCCCAATGATTCATTGGCTTCAACGGTATCCTGACCACAATCCTGTAGCGCATACGCCTTCAACTTGTTCACCAGCCCGATGCCACGTCCCTCCTGACGCAGATACACTATAACTCCGCTACCTTCTTGTTCAATCTGTTCCATCGCGGCGTGAAGCTGATCTCCGCAGTCGCAGCGCATGGAGCCAAACACATCTCCGGTAAGGCATTCAGAATGCATACGCACTAACACTGGGGAGTCAGGATCGATGTCCCCCTTTTGGAGTACGATATGGTTTGCATCGTCGATATCGTTCTCATACACGATGAGTTTGAACTCTCCTCCGTGGCATGAAGGTAAAATAGTCTCGGCCGCACGATGCACCATAAGCTCGTTGCGCATGCGGTAGGCGATAATGTCTGCAACGGTGACTATCTTAAGTTCGTGCTTGCGTGCAAACTCCTCCAATTCGGGCATGCGCGCCATGGTGCCATCATCATTCATGATCTCGCAGATCACGCCAGCAGGCTCCAAGCCCGCCAGACGCGCCAGATCCACAGAACCTTCCGTTTGCCCAGTACGCACCATCACTCCACCTTTACGTGCACGTAAAGGGAAGACATGGCCCGGACGTGCAAGATCGGCAGCGGTAGAGGCTGCAGCAGTTGCCACCTTGATGGTATGAGCCCTGTCCGCCGCAGAGATACCTGTGGTAACCCCCTGTTTTGCCTCGATAGATACGGTAAAAGCGGTTTCAAAAGATGAGTCATTATCGCTTACCATCGGGGCAAGTCCGAGCTTATCCGCACGCTCTTCGGTTAAAGAGAGACAGATCAGCCCACGCCCCTCTTTGGCCATGAAGTTTATCGCTTCAGGCGTCACCATCTCTGCCGCCATGGTGAGATCACCTTCGTTTTCGCGATCCTCATCATCAGCTAGAATTACCATCTTTCCCTGGCGTAAATCTTCGAGTGCTGCTTCTACTCTTGCAATGGACATCTGCTATCTCTCCAAGTCTATATGTGTGTAGATTCTTTCAGAAGAAACCGTTTTCGGCCAACTTCGCGATACTTAGGCCTTCATTTTGAGTATGAACTGTGGTGGCGTCAGACGAATCCTGCGCATGGTTGAGCAATCTTTCAACATATCGCCCGAGCAGGTCGGTTTCAATGTTTACCTTCGCGCCCACACCATAGTGCTGCAACGTGGTTTTGGCAAGACTGTGTGGAATAATAGCCACGGAAAAGGTGGCGTCAGTCACGTCATTAACCGTAAGACTGATACCATCGATGGCGATGGAACCTTTGCTGATCACATAACGCATAAAGGTTCGGGGCAGTTCCACGGTAAAGCGCACCGCATTATGATCCTGAACCCGCTGTACTACAGTTCCCGTAGTATCGATATGCCCACTCACCATATGCCCACCAAGTCGATCTCCAAGGCGGAGCGCGCGTTCTAGATTGACTGCAGTCCCAACACTCAAAGAACCTATGTTGCTTGAGTGCATGGTTTCTGGGGAGACGTCGGCGCTAAAACTTCCAGGAGAGTGACTTACAACAGTGAGGCATATTCCATTTACTGCAATGCTATCTCCAACACAGATCTCCTGATACGGCAGGCTGGATGCCACCTGGAGCTTAAAACTGTTACTCCGCCGTTGAATACTCTCAACACGCCCTAGATCTTCGATCAAGCCGGTAAACATGGATGTACCTCGCCCTCAATTAAGATATCGGTGCCTATGTGCTGGATTCTCATATTATGCAGCGGCTGCGCGGCACCCAAGGTTTGTGGCCCTGCTCCGCTAAATATCCCGTAGCCATCGCTACCCCCCAAGAGTTTAGGCGCGATGTAGAACATCACCCGATCAACGAGTTTATGCTGTAACAATCCCTGATTGAGCGCAGCTCCACCCTCTACCAGAACACTCTGAATCTCGCGCTGTCCCAGCGCATCCAGCACCGCGCCTAACTCCACGCGCCCGTCGGTGGCATGGGGAACTTCGATAACCTCAACCCCAGCACAGGCGTTTAACTGCGCCACTTTGCTCTGCTCTGCTCTGCTGCTGGTGAAAATCAGGGTCGGAGCGGCGGAATCGTGTTGAATCAGTGCTGCATTCCAGTCGATCCGCAGGGATGAATCGAGCACTACGCGCACCGGATCGTGCCCTTTTTGGTGCTCCAGGCGCGTGGTAAGGCGTGGATTGTCTGCATTCACGGTGCCAATTCCCACCATGATAGCATCCACACGATCGCGCATTTGATGTACATGTGCTCTGCTCTCGGGTCCAGTAATCCACTGGGAAGCACCGGTTGAAGTTGCAGTTTTACCATCAAGGGTTATGGCGCTTTTAAGTATCACCAGCGGTCTGGCGCTAAGAACGTGCTTGATAAAAGGGGCACACAAGTAGCGGCATTCCTCCTCAAGCACTCCAGTAATCACATCCAGCCCAGCGGCGCGCAGACGTTTAATCCCGCGTCCGTTGACTAGGGGATTGGGGTCACAGATGCCAACAAACACTCGGCGTATTCCTGCGGCAATAAGGGCATCACAACAGGGGCCGGTGCGTCCCTGGTGAGAACAAGGCTCAAGGGTGACAAAGGCATCTGCACCCCATGCTTTATCCCCAGCCTCCTGTAGCGCAAACACTTCAGCATGGGGTTCGCCAGCTTTAGGGTGGTATCCCTTCCCCACAATCTGGCCGTTGGCAACAATTACAGCACCCACCGGGGGATTGGGAGATGTACGTCCTTCAGCTACGCGTGCGAGATTAAGAGCTTCGCGCATATATTCAACATGAATATCTGTTACCGATCTACAGCGCTCATCCACGTTGAATCCTACTTTTTCAATGAAGGGAGATTCTGATTCTGGCTACCGAGAATATCGGTGAGTTCCCGCATGAACTCGTTGATGTCCTTGAACTGACGGTACACAGAGGCAAAGCGTACATAGGCTATTTCATCTAGATCATGCAACGCCTTCATCACTGCCTCACCAATGAATGCTGCCTGAATTTCCCGTTCCGAAGTTTCTTGCATTTGCATCTCAAGCTTATCCACCAGCTTCTCAATAGTCTCGATGGGGATAGGGCGTTTTTCACACGCGCGCGTTATTCCAGCTATGATCTTGCTCCGATCAAAGGGTTCGCGCCGCCCATCCTTTTTAACCACCATGGGGAGGATCTCCTCCACCCGTTCATAGGTGGTAAAGCGGCGGACACACGCAACACATTCACGCCTACGGCGAATATTATTCCCTTCTTTGCCCATACGCGAGTCGATCACTCTTGTTTCTTCGCAAGCGCAAAATGGACACTTCATGGGTGCTCCTTACCTTGAGCCAGAGTTGCAGGTGTTAAACTTCGCACCTGTAATCCCGACTCTGCCAGCAGAGATAGCGCCAGCTCGTCGGGATAACCTTCAAGATACACTATCTCTTTGATCTCAGCATTTATAAGCATTTTGGCGCAAATCACACACGGGGCATTGGTGCAGTATAACGTTGCCCCGGCTATATTTGTGCCATGCTTGGCCGCTTGAATGATAGCATTTTGTTCTGCATGTAAACCGAGACACAATTCGTGGCGCTGTCCTGAAGGAACCTTCAACTTCTCTCGCAGACACCCACGGGTATCACAGTGAGCAATACCCGTGGGTGTGCCATTATATCCGGTGGCAAGAATATTCTTATCTTTAACCATTACGGCACCAACTCGCCGCCGCATGCAGGTAGAGCGGCTCGCAACCAGGCGCGCAATATCCATAAAATATTCTTCCCAGGATGGTCGCTGCATATTCTCTCTTTACTTCAGACGGTGGGCATAGAGAGGATACTGCTGGCACAGTTCCTTCACTTCAGCGCGAATAGTTGCCAGCGCTGTATCGTTCTCAATGTTATCCAGTGCACGGCGGATCCAGTGTGCCACCTGTTTCATCTGCGGCTCTTTCAGGCCGCGGGTAGTGGTCGCAGGAGTTCCGATGCGGAATCCACTGGTAACAAAGGGTGAACGCTTGTCGAAAGGTACGGCATTCTTGTTTACCGTAATACCGGCATCCTCAAGGGCACTTTCTGCCATCTTTCCAGTAATTTCAGTATCACTCAAATCCACCAGCACCAGGTGATTGTCGGTTCCACCAGATACTAGGTTAAAGCCCAGTTCCCGTAAGCTTTCCGCCAATGCCTTTGAATTTGCCACCACCTGATGCGCATAGGTTTTGAAATCAGCAGCCTGCGCTTCACGAAAAGCAACCGCTTTAGCTGCAATCGCATGCATCAGCGGACCACCTTGACTGCCGGGGAAAATTTTGCTGTTTATCTGTTTGGCAAACTCTTCCCGACACAAAATCATCCCTCCGCGCGGACCACGCAGGGTTTTATGTGTTGTAGTGGTGACATACTCAGCATACGGAACCGGATTAGAATGTGCGCCACCAGCAACCAAACCGGCAATATGCGCCATATCTACCATCACCGGAGCGCCAACCTTGTCAGCTATCTGACGAAATGCGACAAAATCGATGCTGCGTGGATATGCACTCGCACCCACTACAATTAATTTAGGTTTGTGCTCAAGGGCAAGCTTTTCAACTTCATCGTAATCAATATATCCTGTCTCCCTTTTCACTCCATAGGGAACAACATTGTATAACTGGCCAGAAAAATTGACCGGAGATCCGTGTGTCAGATGTCCCCCATGCGCAAGATTCATCCCCAAAATCGTATCACCAGGCTTGCACGCGGCGAAATATACCGCCATGTTGGCCTGTGAACCGGAATGGGGTTGAACATTGGCGTGCTCAGCGCCAAAGATATCTTTGGCGCGCTCAATCGCAAGGTTTTCCGCGACGTCAACAAATTCGCACCCACCATAATAACGCTTCCCCGGGTAGCCTTCGGCATATTTATTGGTCAAAACTGAACCCTGCGCCTCGAGAACACTCTCACTGACAAAGTTCTCTGATGCAATAAATTCCAGGCTGTACTCCTGGCGGGCGGTTTCGTTTTGAATCGTAGCGTAAATTTCAGGATCAAATTGAGCCAGGGTTTTCATAGTGGTTAATCTCCCTCAAATGATATAAAAATCTGTGCAAAAACAGTTCAGGCGGGCACAATTCTGCCCGCCCGACAATGAGACTTCCTGGATCGGGCCGCTGTGAACCCGTTGTGGCTAGCTCTGCCCTTATGCAGAACATTCCAACGCGTGGATTTTATCCAGACGGTTTTGATGCCGTCCTCCCTCGTACGTAGATGCGAGCCATATCTGTACCATTTTACAGGTCAGATCTGGTTCCAGAACCCGGCCACCCAGAACAAGAATATTGGCATCATTGTGTTCCCGCGCCATCCGTGCGGTAAACTCATCGTGAACCAATGCTGCGCGTACGCCCGGGAATTTATTTGCCGCAATCGACATCCCGATCCCAGTTCCACAGATAAGTATCCCCTGTGCATCCGGACTCGACCCCACCTTTCGTGCTACGGCCGCAGCAAAGTCAGGATAGTCAACCGAGTCTCGCGAATCTACCCCAAGATCAGTATATTCGATCCCCTGAGCATCCAGACACTCTGTGACGGTCTGTTTCAGATTAAAGCCACCATGATCACTGGCGATATACAGCATTGTAGCTCCTTACACCTTGCGGAACAGGAGAGTAGCATTAGTGCCACCGAATCCCAGAGAGTTTGTCATGGCCACATCTACCTTGGCATCACGTGCCATGTTGGGGACATAGTCCAGAGTACATTCCTCAGAGGGCTTGTCATGATTGATTGTAGGGGGCACAACATTGTTCTGCATAGCAAGCAAACTGTATACGGCTTCCAGAGCTCCTGCGGCACCTAAGCCATGTCCAGTCATGCTTTTGGTTGAACTCACCATGAGTTTATCTGCATGGGAGCCAAAGGTTGACTTGATTGCCAACGTTTCGTACAGGTCATTGAAGGGGGTCGATGTCCCATGGGCGTTGATGTAATCAACCTCCTCAGGGTTCATGGCCGCATTCTTCAACGCCATACGCATACAGCGTGCCGCCCCTTCCCCTTCCGGCGCGGGTGCGGTCAAATGGTAGGCATCAGAGGTAAGTCCATAGCCTACCAGTTCGCCATAAATCTTGGCACCACGCTTTATCGCAGTCTCATATTCCTCCAAGATCACGATCCCGGCACCCTCGGCCATAATAAAGCCATCACGATCGGCATCGAACGGACGACTCGCCGCCTTAGGATCATCATTGCGTGTGGACAGTGCGCGCATGACACAGAACCCGGACATGCCTAGAGGAGTGATGGTAGACTCTGTGCCGCCAGCAATCATAGCATCGGCATCACCACGCTTGATCATGTGGTAGGCGTCCCCGATAGAATGAGTACCAGTAGCGCATGCAGATACTGATGAAAGGTTGGGCCCTTTGGCTCCGTAGCGAATGGAAATCTGTCCCGGCGCAAGATTGATTATCAGCATGGGGATAAAGAAGGGAGTGATGCGTTTATAGCCGCTCTTTTGATAGACTTCGTGATACTTTTCGATGGCTGGAAGACCGCCCAGTCCCGAACCTACCAGAACCCCTACACGCTCAGCGTTCTCCTCGGTTACTTGAAGACCGGAATCTTCCATCGCCATATCGGCGGCAGCCAGGGCATATTGGATAAAGAGATCCATCTTCTTTATCTCTTTTTTCTCAATAAAATCTGTGGGAACAAAATCTTTCACCTCCCCAGCAATCTGACTAGGAAGCTCGGAAGCATCAAAGCGCGTTATAAGATCGATCCCTGAGCGCCCTTCGGTGAGTCCTGTCCAGTTTTTTTCAACCCCGGTTCCGAGTGAGGATACAACCCCTACGCCAGTAACAACTACTCTACGCATGCTCTGTCCTTATAAGAATTCTTGTTTGTCTATGCTGTAAAAGTGCTTTGGTGGCTGGTTAGTTCCTGATACTGCAGTGGCGATTTGGTCAAGACTGCCACATAAAAGAGGGAAACCTGTCCAAAAAAGTATTCAGACAGGCTTCCTCCCTCATCTATCAGGACTTAAGCATTGCTACTTACGTACTCAACTGCGTCTTTTACCTTCTGAATCTTTTCTGCGTCCTCATCAGAGATTTCAATCTCAAATTCCTCTTCAAGGGCCATGACCAGTTCAACAGTATCAAGAGAATCGGCACCAAGATCGTCCATGAATGAAGCTTCCATGGTTACCTGTTCTTCTTCAACGCCCAACTGCTCAGCGACAATTTTCTGTACCCGTTCTTCAATTGAAGCCATTATCTTTCCTCCATAGTGTGAGTTAACAGCCAAAGGCTGTTCTGTAGTACCCTTTATATCCCCAGAGGGATTTCCTGTTATTGTTACTTAACCAGACCAAAACTAATTGTGTTACATGTGCATGCCACCATTGACCGAAAGTTCGTGCCCGGTTATATACCCGGCTTCTTCAGAAGCTAGAAAAGCCACTGCTGCTGCAACATCTGCAGGCTTACCAAAAGTCCCTAGGGGTATCTGAGCAAGCATCCCTTCGCGTACTTTATCAGAGAGTTCGGCAGTCATGTCTGTTTCTATAAATCCAGGAGCCACCGCATTTACCGTGACATTGCGGCGCCCAAGCTCAAGAGCATTAGAGCGTGTCATCCCAACCAACCCAGCTTTACTCGCGCAGTAATTGGCCTGTCCTGCATTGCCCATCTGTCCAACTACCGAAGTTATATTTATTATACGCCCGTAGCGCTGCTTAGCCATCACCCGTGAAACTGCACGGGTGCAGAGGAACGCGCCTTTTAGATTGATATTCAGCACCTCATCCCAGTGCTCATCTTTCAGCCGGGGCAAAAGTGCATCACGCGTGATACCAGCGTTGTTGACGAGGATATCCACACGCCCGAATGTATCTTGGGCAACCTTAAGCATGGCATCCACATCTGCAGCATTAGAAACATCTGCAGCCACTGAAACCGCATTGCCACCCGCATTTTTGATTTGCGCTACAAGATCCTGGGTGTCAGCGGCATTGCGGCTAACCGCCACAATGTTCGCACCGCGCTCAGCCATGTGTTCGGCGACACTGCGCCCAATCCCACGGGAAGCCCCGGTAATGATAGCAACTCTGTCTTTAAACATAATCTACTCCACTTGTGCTGTTTCTAGCACTCCAGGACGTTCTATTCAAGCGCTTTTAGTGATTTAAGGTCTTCGATATTAGCGCAGGGTATTTTGCGTTCAATCCGTCTGCTCAGGCCACAAAGTACTTTGCTAGGACCAACCTCAATAAAGCGTGCTATACCCTGAGAAATCATGGCATTGACAGACTCATCCCAACGCACTGGAGCACTGACCTGACGCACAAGCAAATCTATGGTCTTGCTCGCGTCTGTATAGGCAGAAGCTTCCACATTCGACACCACAGGTGTATTGAGCGGATTGATCACGATTTGCTCTAATACACTCTGGAGCCGTTCTCCGGCTGGAAACATAAGAGGACAATGGAACGGCGCACTGACCGGTAGACGCAAGGCACGCTTGGCGCCACGCTCGGAGGCAATGGCAAGAGCACGTTCAACCGCCGTAGCATGTCCGGCGATAACAATCTGCCCCGGAGCGTTAAAGTTAGCGGGAGTGACGACTTCATTTTTGCCCTCCCATTGCGCCGCTTCCGCACATATCTGTGCAAGGGTTTCAGCATCAACACCAAGAACTGCAGCCATGGCGCCTTTTCCATCCGGCACCGCTTCTTGCATGAAAGTGCCACGTTGACGCACTATTTTGACTGCATCAGCGAAATCGAGCGCACCAGCAGCAACCAGAGCACTATACTCACCTAAAGAGTGGCCTGCAAGCAGGTCCGCGTTAAGTCCGGTTTCGTGTTGCAACACACGCAGCGCAGCAATGCTGGTAGTCAAAATTGCGGGTTGAGTATTGGCAGTGAGGCGCAACTGATCTTCCGGTCCTTCATGACACAGGCGGGTAAGATGTTTCCCCAGTGCGTCATCAGCCTGTTCAAACACCTCGCGTGCCTGCCTGAATTCAGCGCACAGCTCTTTACCCATCCCTGCGTACTGAGAACCCTGTCCTGGAAATACAAAAGCTAGCATCTTATCATCCAAAGCATAGATTATTTAATGCAGAATTATACGCCAAAATCACCAGCGCAACAGCGCTGCGCCCCAGGTAAAGCCGCCGCCGAACGCATCAAGCAAAACAAGTTCGCCTGACTTGAGTAATCCTTTACGGTTGGCTTCATCCAATGCGATAGGGATAGAGGCTCCCGAAGTGTTGCCGCAGCGATCCACATTAACATACATCTGCGTATCGTTAAGTTTCAGACGCTTAGAAACCGCGTCTAAAATGCGACGATTGGCCTGATGGGGGAACAATTTTGCGATCTGTGAAACATCAACATCATTAGCCTGCAGCGCCTCTGCCGCCACATTAGACATAGAGCGCACAGCCATCTTGAACACTTCATTCCCCGCCATTTTCAAGTACGGAAGCCGCTCTTCAATGCCGGAACATGTTGCGGGATAGCGAGATCCGAATCCAGGCTGATACAGCAATTCCCATTGAGATCCATCTGAATGCAGGTGCGTGGATAGAATTCCATCTTCCCCTTCCTGCCCTTCAAGGACAACGGCACCGGCACCGTCGCCGAACAGGATACAGGTATTGCGATCCTCCCAGTCAATAATACGACTTAAAACCTCTGCACCTATTACCAGAGCGCGCTTACACGTACCGGACTCAATAAACTTGGCAGCACTCGCCAACGCATACACAAAACCACTACAAGCCGCTGAGACATCCCACGCTGATGCATTCTTGGCGCCTATCCTGTCTTGCACCAGACATGCAGTAGATGGCCAAGGGAAGTCACCGGTTATGGTTGCTAACACCACCATATCAATCTGCTCTGGGCTCACCCCTGCCATATCCAGCGCCTGCTGCGCTGCTTTTACTGCAAGATCAGAGGTCTGTTCATCATTTGCAGCAATGTGCCGCTCCTTAATGCCGGTGCGTGCGGAAATCCACTCATTGGTGGTGTCGACCATCTTTTCTAAATCAAAATTGGTCAGAATGCGCTCTGGCAGGTAGGAACCTGTACCGATGATACGTGCTTTTATTTGCGCCAATTGTATAATTTCTCCAGTTATTTGGACCCTACCAGGCTAGACATGCAGGCTGATGTGTGGGCTGATGTGTGGGCTGATGCGCGTACATAGCACCTTATCTATTCCTGAATCAGATCCTGTGCTTCGTTTTCGTCCCCGGCACCAGATGCTGATGCCTCTGAGATGTCTGCCGCTTTATTCAACTGCGCCATTAAGTCGTCGTTTACCGAGGTTAAAATACTTTCCACCGCCTGCCTGATTGCAGTGGATATAGACTTGGCGCTCGAACTGCCATGGCAGATTATGCAGGTACCGCGAATCCCTAACAGGGGAGCACCACCATATTCCTCACAGTCGATCTTCTGTTTGAAAGCATTGAAAGCAGGGCGTGCCAACAGGTAGCCAATCCGCGCCAGGAACCTAGAACTTAGCTCCTCACGCAGCATGGATGCAATGCTGCTTGCAAGTCCTTCAGAGGTTTTCAGCACGATATTGCCCACAAAGCCATCGCACACAACTACATCCACAGCGCCGCTGTATATATCTCGTCCTTCAACATAGCCAAGATAATTAAGGTCGTGCTGTTTCAGAAGGGCATGGGTACTGCGGGTCAAGTCGTTGCCTTTTTTCTCTTCAGAACCATTGGACAACAGCCCCACACGCGGGGATGCAATTCCCATAACATTGCGGGCATACACATCACCCATAATAGCGAACTGTTCGAGATGGGAGGGACGACAGTCAACGTTGCCCCCAACGTCCAGGATAAGAACTTCACCGTGGCGTGCAGGCATGATGGTTGCGATAGCGGGACGTTCAATGCCAGCGATCCGTTTCACCACAAACATCCCCGCAGCCATAGTAGCGCCAGAATTTCCCGCACTTACTACTGCCTGCGCCCTGCCCTCTTTAACCAGGTCAAAAGCAACCCGGATGGATGAATCCTTTTTTTTGCGTACTGCATCAGAGGCAGAGTCATTCATACCGACCACCTGAGTGGTATGCTTTACCTCTAACTGCATTCCGTTAGTGTCATAGCGCTTAAGTTCTTGCTCAATGCGCTCAGCGTCGCCAACAAGGATAATTTCAATTCCCGGAGCACGCGCAGCAAGGACGGCGCCTTCCACTTCGGCCGCAGGGGAGTTGTCACCCCCCATGGCGTCAACTGCTATAGTTACTGATTTCATCAAAACGCTCAACTCGCCTGATTTCAGACAGTTGTATCCAATACTTCACGGTCTTTATAAAATCCACAGGTACCACAAACACGATGCGACTGCTTGGGCTCATCACACTGGGGACACACGGACATTCCGGGAATGTTCAGATGGTCATGTGAACGGCGCATATCACGTTTTGACTTTGAGGTTTTCTTCTTAGGTACTGCCATTTTGTTACTCCTTAAATGTAATCTTCGCTAAAAACAGTTTGACTGCACAGGTAATATGCAGTCAAATTTCGGACGAACCTTAAACAAACGCGTAAAAATAAACCAAACGCAGGCTATTTTTCAACCTTAAAATCCCGCAACGCCGCAAAATGCATACTGATGTTGCCACTACGGCAACTGCACCTACCAACGTTGAGGTTAACGCCACATCCGGAACATAGCCCTTTGCAATTTTCTGCGCATAACGGGCGGATCGGGAGAGCAAGCACTATCTGTTGCTGTATCTCATCACGCAGATCAATCTGCTCACCATCAAACAGCTCAAGCCCCATCTGTTCAGCACTGAGTTCAAGCTCCCCCCCATCTTCGTCTTTTACTTGCGGAAGCTCTTCAACATAACTCTGATGGAAACTTACTTTAAGCTCGATGTGCTGTTCTTCAAGGCAGCGGGAACATTGCATCTGCACCGTCACCCTGGCATCACCATCGACCTCTACAATTTGCGCAATCTTGTGCAGATGCACATGGCATACCACCGGAGTGATCTCTACGAGAGTAGCATCCTCCTGGAGTTGTGCCAATACCGGTAACTCTTCAGGAGAGTAGGTAAAATCCAGGTCGAGACCTGCGGCCCCTATTTCGTCAACACTTACTTGCATTATCTATGTACCATAATTAAGTTGATGCGTATGCTGGGTTCGCACATAGACGCGTAAAATAATTAAAAATGAGTTCGTCAGTATAGGTGCTGCTCAAGCATTGTCAAGGGTGAAATAGCTCTACCCCATGCAGAGTGAAGATCCTGCTGCGCAACGCGAGGATTAGATGCCAACATAAGCCTGCCTCCAACTTCAGAACAGGCAGCAGCTAAAGCAAACAAGAACCCTGTGTAAATACATCGAAATCCATATATTGGAGGCCAGCGCAAGGCAAGAAAGTTCTTGACAACAAAAAAGCCTAGCCATTTCAATGAGGTAACCTCACCACCCACAGAACCTGTTGATAAGGTGTGGAAAAGTCTGTTAAAGACTGGCATCATGCAGTGATAAAAACAACTTTCAACTCTTTGCCTATTTTTTAGGCACACTATTTTATTCAGTAGTTTCGGTAAGTTACGCGCAGAAGATTAGAAAACAGTAGATATTTATTTAATTTAGTTTTAGCAACACAAACGTCTTCCTCTTTAGATACAGCGGAGCAGCAGATATGTTTATAACATTGCTCACAATTTTTATCCTCGTCCCCATCCTTGAGATATATGTACTTATTTCAGCGGGAAAAATAATCGGGGTGTGGCCAACTATCGGACTTATAATTCTTACGGGTATGGCAGGAGCCTATCTGCTTCGCACTCAGGGTGCTGATGTTCTGAGACGCATAAACATGTCCCTGAATCAGGGAGAGTTGCCCAAGGAGGATATCATAGATGGAGCGATGATTTTCTGCGGTGGATTAACGTTGTTTACTCCGGGATTCTGTACCGACATTCTTGGCTTTGCTATGATTATGCCTCTGACGCGACCGTGGCTGAAAAAATGGATGAAACATTATTTCAAACGTAGAGTTGAGAGTGGGGATATCCACATCTACCGGGGGTGAACAAACCTGCAGTGCAGCAGCCAGCTAATATGTGCGTGGCGGTCACACTGCATCCTGGTCACTGCGCTTTTTGCCCCAGACCAGAAACACCGGGTACTCAACCTCTCCGTCTGGACGCTGTTTAACTATGGTGTGCGCCTGAGTTGCGCCAAGCTCTACAAGACCGAGGCGCTTCAGAATGGCTATCACGTGGGTGCTCTGAATACCGGTCTGGATTAGCCCCTCGGGTTTGTCGTGGAACGTACCGTCGTCGTCCTCCAGATCGGCGAGCGCAAGCACTCCGCCGGGTTTGAGAGCAGCAATCAGACCCTCAAGTATTGGCTCAATTTCGGGCAAGTGGTGCAATACCATGCTTGAGTAAATTAGATCGTATTCTGCGCCGCCAAGGTGCTCTAAATCAGCGTCTACCAGCTTGGTGCTTACTCCGGTGGCGCCAAGATCTGCGGCTTTTTGCTCCACCAGCTCCAGCATCTTTGCCGCACGGTCTACTGCTACCACTTCCCCCAGCACATCGATCAAGTTAAAGGTAACCAGCCCGGTACCACAGCCAAAGTCCAGTGCGCGACATCTAGGGGGAATATCGACATGTTTGCGGATAGATTCCGCTACTGCGGCAGCAAGCTTTACCCGCCGCGGTTTTTCATCCCAGGTTGAGGCTGCACCACTGAAGTCTTTAACCTGTGTATTCATCTAGTTACTCCTCAAGCGCCATTTTTTTAAATATGTTCTTCCGGTTCGGTTAAATTTCACACCAGCCGTCACAGGCAGGAAAATACAACGCCGCCCGACAACATCGTTCGGGCTCTAGCTGTTGCAACAGGGCTCGATAGCGCTCTAATTGTGGCGCGTACTCTGCGCTCTGACGCTGATAGAACGCTTCCATCTGTTCCCCTTGTTCCGGATATGCGGTCTTGTAGTCAACAATCCAGCGCTCACTGGTGGCAGGGTCAACAAAGGTACGATCCACCACCCCAGCCACACTCTCAGCTGCATAAAAGCCGCATACCTCAAACTCTGCACTAGCGTCAGGATATGGGGCCAGAATCCAGCGCCCTATTTCACTCTCGAGAGTGCGCTCCAGCATCTGCATACAAGTGGCTGCAAGAGAGTCTGCCTCTGCGGGATACCCTGCAAGCACAAATCGCTGCACCATCCCCTGACGTAGAGCACGGATATGCGTACCCTGCTGCCGCTTTGCAGCGCCACACAGATAGGCAAGATATTCATGCACTACAGTTCCTACTGCAGCACTGCGCCTTACCTCTGCAGCTACAGGACGGTATGCTGACGCTGGATGCTGAGAGAGATCCACGCCTGCATCTGCCGCAAAAGGAGAGCATGGCGGGAAGCTTTCCTGTGGCAGCCGTTTTAACAGTGATTCAACTGCCGCTTCAGCGGCTTCTCCCTCCCCGTCCTCCTGCGGAGCTAACGCGGTGAAATATGTTTGCGTGGCGGGCCACAGCAATTCAAGCAGAGAGCCACCGGGAGGTGCACTGACGCCTGAGGCGGTCAGAGGCGCATGAGCATAGCAGTACAGTTTTTTACGTGCTCGTGTCACCGCCACATACAATAGACGCGCACTTTCGTACCCCTCCTTGCGCTTTTCCATCCGTTCCAGCATGGCATACACGGGATCTGGCACTGCAGAACTACGCTCCGCCACAGGAGCAAGTAATAGACCAAAATGGGGGTCTTCCTCCCAGCGCAAGAGGGCTTTTGAACTTCTACGCGGCTTACGTCCCAGGGCGGGGAGAAAAACATGATCAAACTCAAGCCCTTTCGCCCTATGGATTGTCATCACATGCACCCGTGCTTCCAGACCTCCGTGCGCGCGCGCATATAGCTGGGTTAGCTGCTGTTCTAAATGCATGAAGTTGTCCACATCGCCGCCCTGCTCGCAACGTTCCAACACTTCCCCAAACTGCTCCAGCGCTTCAAGTTCCGCACGGTTCCAACATTGGCGAACCCCCAAGGCCTCAAGGCACTCTTCACACAGACGTCGCAAAGGGAGGCGTCCACGCTGATGCTGATAATAAAGCAAAATCCGCCCCACATGAACAAAGCGTGCACACCCAGCCTCATCCAGCCCTGGTATGTTTTGAGCCTGTTCCAAAGCCGCCCCAAGGGTTGGGAAACGGGCAATATGGGTCAGATCGACTAATGTCAAACCACACCATGGAGCCCGCAACACACTCATCCAACTGAGTTTATCCGCCGGGTGAAGCAGGGCCTTAAGGACCGATACTGCATCGCGCACCAGCATATTATCCTTAAGCGGATCGATATCCTGAGCCTGATATTTAATCCCCTCACGTTGCAGCAACGGGATAATCGCGCTCAGATGTGTGCGGGAGCGTACGAGTATTGCAACACTGTCATCCCTGTTGCTAGCCAGCACCTCCTTGATCTGCCCTACGACCACCTGGGCTTCGGTATTAAGGTCCGGGTGCGCCATGGGAGAAAACAGAAGGGGCTCCACCCCTGGGGGATGCACCGGAACCGCCGCAGAAAAGCGTACCGCTCCACTGCCGGCATGCTCATGGGCGGGGAAAATGGCGCTAAACCAGGCATTTACCAATTTCACCAAATTACCCTGAGAGCGAAAGTTTGCTGTCAACTGCAACGGAACCAGAGGGATTTGCCCAATCCCTTCGGTACCAGCACGGAGAAACAGTCCCACCTCTGCTTCGCGAAACCGGTAGATAGATTGCATCGGATCGCCAACAATAAACAGGGTGCGCCCACAATCTTGCCCCCACGCACTGGTGAGGGTTTCAAGCAAGCTGAACTGCAGCCAAGATGTATCCTGAAATTCATCCACCAGAATATGCTCGATCTGTTGATCCAGCTGCAGCAACAGATCGGTAGGATTACCACTTTCAACCAGAGCATGGCGCGCACTCAAGGCTATTTCGGTAAAATCCGCTTCTGTGCTAGCGCGAAACTCCACCCACAATTGTGCCACCAGGCGCGGCAGCACCACCAACATGGCGCGTAACACTTCCCACGCGGAAGCTGGATAGCGTGGCGGAGGCAAGGTTTTGACCTCGTGCCACAAGCTTGGATCGACAGAGTTCTGCAAGGATTCGAGCACTGTAAGAGCTGCTTTTTTCATCTCTTTACTCTGTGTATCCTTGCCCGGAGGAAAACCTGTGTTCTTATCCACCCGCTTGCGCCACTGCCCTTGCGCAGTGAGGAGCATGGAGGCTATCGCCTGCCACTGCGGCAACTCTGCGGCTACAGGGTCGGGGAATGTATGATTCTGGTAGGCGCAGATAGGGCTAGTTTCAGCAGCGCACTGGCTCGAAGCATAGGTTGCGAGCTGGTGGAGTTGAGGTAACAATGCTGCATCTAGTTGCTGTTGCGCCTGAACGAGGATCTCCTCAACCTTGTGCGCTAAACTTTCCTCCAATGCAGCCCGCATCTGTTCTGGGTCGACAAGGATGTGACGCATCCACTGATCGCGCCGTGCGAGAAGATCAACCAGCATAGTTTCCAGAACATCCGCACGGTTATCGACATGGGCCAGCAACTTATCCACAGCAATGCGGGTGGTTGAATCGAGACGCTGGGTAAAAAGCAAACTGCGCACCGCATTCTGATAGTACTGCTGCGGGAATTCACTTACCCGTGGCAACGCCCCCAAACGTGACAACCATGGCATCCGCCGCACAAATTCAGCGTTGAGGCTATCGATGGTCTGAATACGCAGCTGCGCCGGTGCTTGAAGGAGGTTCCACTCGAGGCGCACATCGCGCTCCAATACTGCCAGCGCTAGCCTGCGCGTGGTGCGCTCATGTGGCGAAAGGTCACCAGCGCCAGCGCTAGCTGCAGCGGTGAGCGCTCCCATGACCCGTTCACGCATTTCGGCGGCGGCCTTGCGCGTAAAGGTGATGGCAAGAACCTCACCCGGCTGTTCCACGCGTGCAAGCATCACCAAAAAACGTTGGATTAAAAGTTCAGTTTTTCCTGAACCCGCTGGGGCGCGGACGATACACGAAATTTCAGGATCAAGAGCGCGCTTGCGTGCAGCAGCATCGCTAAGCTCCACGCCTGGCCCGTCTCTATCAATTTCATCTTTTGGGCTGCTCATATTTCGTCCCCTTCTGACTCAACTGCGGCGGCAGTATTCTGTATGCGACACAGAGGATACAACTCACAAAACTGGCATGTTTGCGCCTGCGCCGGATCGACCTCTGCACGCGCGGCAGCGATATCCTGCGCCAGCTGTTCCAGTTCTATGCGCCAGTGTTCCTGCAAGTGCCCCCACTCCTCTCCATTCAGGCCCTGGAGTGGGTACCCTGTGTTGTGCGAGTCTGCAGCGGTAGCGCAAACCCCCTTGAGACAACACTCACCTGCGCGCACTTGCGCAATCGCTAGACCCAGCGCAGGCTGATGCTTACCATAGAGAGCATACACCGGCAGTTGAGGCTCCAACAGGTCTGCCCCCACTATATCCTTAAGGGTTACCACACCGGTTTTGTAATCGAGCAACACCAACCCGCCAGCGGGAAGAAGCTGGTCTACCCGATCCGCAATAGCAGTAACCTTAAGGTCTCCAACCTGAAGTTCTTCACGCTCTTCCACACTCAGTACTTTAAACGGGGAACGCTCGCGTTCAATTTCCAGCCACTCCTGCGCCAATCTCACCAGACGCTGCTGCTCCAGCTCACGCAAGATATGTGGCACATAGCCGTTGCGGCTATCTGTTAATATTTCATTACTTAACCGAACCAACAGCTCGCGGATTTGAGCGTCATTGCGAGACAGAAGTTCTTCCTGGGTGCACACCTCTTCCCAGAAACGCTGCAGCAACAGATGGAGCAGACTGCCACGTACCCGCATATCCACCCCTTCCACCGGCACTTCAAGAGGGTTGACCCGCATCCGATAAATTGCATAGGCGCGAAACGGACATGCGGCCTGCGCTTTCAGCAGATGGGTTCCCCCTCTTACTACGTAGGGTGGAGAGCTAGCCGCATGTTCGGTAGCTAAGGGGATGCCGCGCCCATCGTGGATAACTTCTAGCCTTACTTGGTCAGGCGCAGGTGTGGTGCTCTCCTTTAAGGAGCTAAGAAGCGGATGTTCAGAAGCGCTGCGGGGTAAAAAAGGACTCGGCGTGTAGCTATTCCCCTCCTCACTGCACAGCGGATAGCTGAAATTCACCTCCGGTGCCAACGCCTGAAATTGTTGTATCAACCGCGTACAGAACTCTATCTCGCGTGCCATGCTCGCGCGCGGCATAGCCTCCTCTTTTTGCACCTGCACCGGAATAAAGGTGTTGTAGTTGAGTGGCGCTGGGAGAACCTGAGCGTGAAGACCCGTTACCCACACCGCATCACAGGCAAGGGCCACCCCCTCCAACATCCCCACCACTTGCAGACGCTTATCGCGCGCGGCAGGCTGAAAGACACTGTCATCGCTCAAACGCTGAAGTTGCCGCACCGCATCGATGCGCGTTATCTCACCTTCAACCGCACACAGCGATGCAAACTGAGGCAACACCTGCTCCTCCCACGCTTGGAGTACCTGGTAGGTCTCGGAGTCGGGGGGGTGGTCGCCTGGCCACCCGGCAGCGTGAAGCGTTGCACTAAAAATCTCCCCCCACTTTCTCGGAGAATGGCGGGTTTTTATGTGACACAGACCTAAAAGCGCGGTTGTAATGTGCTCAATCCCTTTACTGCAAAATCCCTTCTGCTCCAGTACGCGGATATAGGTGTCCAACTGCGCGCGTGGTTGAGAGCCAGAACGCAGCAGCACTTCAGCGGTGGCATGCCAGTCCATATGGTGGTGCCCACCACTAAACCAGGGGGACCGAAGCAGATAGCCGAATTCATCTAACTCAAATGGATCTGCAGCCTGGAGCAGGCGCAGTGCCGCATGAATTACCCCATACTGACTCAGGGGCTTACCCAGCGAGATATTGAGGCCAATCGCCTCTGTTGCAGAGTCCGCAACACCATCACCTGGCGCCCTTACATGCGCCCTTAAAATGCGCTCAATTGCGGAGTGTTGGCGTTCCAGCTCTGGCACAACTATCCCAACGTGCCTCCCTGCGGCAATATGGGCATGCGCCCAGTGTGCCAACTGCTGTAGCTCCGCCTCGGGATCGGCGCAGGGGTGCACATACGTAATTGTGTCCCGCACCTCTAGGTTCGGCACGCAAATGTTGCTCCCCTTTGCAGCTAAGGTGTCACACAGGGAACGCAACTGCGGCGAGATCTCATCAAAGCCCACCAGCCACACTTCGGCGGGTGCAGGAACCTCCCCCGTGTGAAACTTACCCTGCATATACGTGCCCAAGCGCTGAGAATCGATATATCCATGGGTGTCGCAGTATGCAAGATAGGCCGCGCACCAGCGCTTGAATGCACACTCTTCGGAGGTGTGCGCAGTATAATCGTCCAGCGCAATCTGATGCTCGCACAGCGCAGCATATGCTTTCAGGGCTTGCTTCACCGTGGCTCCCACCTGCAGCAAGGTGTATGCATGCTGCTTCAAGTCTGCGCGAATGAACTGCTGCCACAGCGCATGTTGCTGCGCGGAGTTGAGGAGGCTTCCACTGGAGATGTTCTGCACCAGGCAGCGCTGCCACCACAGCGTCGGAGTAAATATCTGTGGCTTGCCCCATGCACTGGCACCAAGCTTCACCTGCCACTGCCCATATTCATCCACCAAGGTGCGGGTCATGCGTTGATTGACCGTAAGGATCACCGCGTGTCGCTGCGCCGCCTCAAATATCTGTTGCGCTTCATACAACACTTTAATTTCTAGCCCTTTCTATTTCCCTGTATTGCGGCTAAGGGGTTCTGCACGGGGGGATTGTGCTTCAAATCAATACCAAAGGGGAATACAAAGCGATACACCACGCCGGTATGGGCATCCGCAACGTAAAGATGTCCATCGGGGGCGACAACCACAGCTGCAGGTTGAGCATATATTTTTGCCGCGGTGGCCAAACCGCTGATCACATCCACCCCCCAACCGCTCAAACTCCCTTTTTCATCTAAAGGGAGTCCAATAATGCGAAAGCCGCGGCGCTGTGAATCGTGCACCCGCCCTTTGAGCGCAACATACAGCATAGAGCGATAACGCTGGGGTGCATTCAGATTTGTGCCAAAAGCAAACCCAGCGGGAACACTGTGGGGCGGAAGAAGCGCACGGGGAACCGCAGTAGCAGAACAGATGGTTTTAGTCCCCAGCTGCCTGTCTGGAACCCGATATCCGTAGCAAAAGGGCCAGCCGTAATCTTCTCCACGCTTAAGAACATTGATCTCATCGGCCGGGGGATGAAGCTCCACGGTGTCGGGAGCGCTATCAACTGCCCACAATTCCCCAGTTTGAGGGTGGTGACCAAGCGCGCGCGCATGATGCAACCCTGTGGCAAAGAGCTCCACTTCACCCGCTTTAGTGATCAAGAGCACAGCAGCACGCTGCCACTCCAGATCCTGTGGCTGCGCATCTCCTGTTCCAATCGAAAGGTAGATATTGCCCTCAGCATCAAGCGACAGGGCGCGATGTTCAGTAGCCGTGGCTGGAGGCAGACCATCCACAACGGTCTCAACAGTTGTCGGTGTTGCAGAGGTTGTGGGGATACTGAGTTTGAGTACTGCAGTGCGGGTGGCAACATACAGATAGCCAGCTTGCCACGCCAGCCCCATAGGTCGATCTATGCTTGGAGTGAGGATGCGCTTACGCCATAAGTTAGTGCAGGCGGTAGCGGCACTGGAGTTTTCAGAAAATGAATGTTGCTGCTCAAGGACATAAATCAGGTCTGCATCAGGCAGAGACGCAAACACCATCCCTGCGTTAGAATCAGCAGCAAAAACCATATCCGCTATGCCCTGCAAACCGCATGCAACCGGATGCAGGTCAACCCCCGCAAGCGCTCTAACCTCTATCTCTGTTGTTGCACCCGTATCTGGATGCGGCAACGGCAGAGTCCGGGTCTGAGCGGTGAAAACTGGCGCCTCAAGGGGAGCACTATCTGCAGAGTCTTGCGTGCTCTGCTCCGAACGCGTGGTGGTTGTGTACCCATGCAGCTCTGGAGTCAAGCGATAAACCTGCGCCCAGCTCTCCTCCGCCTCTACAGGAGGCCACAGCCGTTCGGCACTAAGGTAAGCCAGCAGTATCGACAAAGGGATAACAAGCAACAACATCCCCCTGCCCCAGCGTTTCCCGATCAACGCAAGAGAAACTCCAACTCCAAGCATGGCTATAAACAGCAGTAGCGGACAGTCGAGCGATAGCGACTTTACCCCAAACACAAGCACAATAGTGCCCCACAACAGGAGCAGATACAGAAAAAACTCAGCTAACCCACGCATTTATATTTTTTCAATCCTGTTCCTGGCCCAGATGTTGATTCTTTTGCAGATAGTTGACCACATAGTCATATACAGCAGCGCTAAGGGTGTGTTGCTTGCCGGTATAGCCGGCAGCGCGCAACTTGGTAACATCTGAACAGGTGTAGTACTGGTACCGATCGCGCAATTCTGCGGGCATCTCCACATATTCGATATTTGGTTCCATCCCCAGAGCAGAAAAAATAGCCCCAGCCAGATCGTTCCATGTGTTTGCACTTGAACTGCCAATATTGAAAATGCCATTTACTTCAGGATGTCTGAAAAAGAACAGGGTCATATCCACGACATCTTTAATGTAGACAAAGTCGCGTTTTTGTTCGCCATGTGCATATTCAGGACGATAGGACTTGAACAACCCGATCTTGCCACTCTCCATGATCTGCTCATAGGCTTTGATAACCAGAGAGCGCATCTCCTTTTTGTGGTATTCGTTGGGACCAAACACGTTGAAAAACTTCAGCCCGGCAATGGAGTCCAGCATCCCCTCACGACGCGCCCACAAGTCAAACATATGTTTGGAATAGCCATACATATTCATAGGCCGCAGTTGATTCAGCTCCGTTTGCGCATCCACAAAACCGTGTTCGCCATCACCATAGGTCGCAGCGCTGGAAGCATAGATAAAGCGCGCATTCAAGTAGCGGGCAAACAGCGCCATACGCTTGGTATATTCAAAGTTATTTTGCACCAGGTAGCGTGAATCAGTTTCGGTAGTAGCGGAACAAGCCCCCATGTGAAAGATTGCCTCGATCCCCTTCTCACCAAAACCGCACAGATGCTTGATCTCCTCGCCTTGAGCAAGGCGAAGGAAGTCATCTTTCTCTATATAATCTGCATAGCGCAGCGCCGCTAGATTGCGCCATTTGTCCGAGGTTCCAAGAGAATCGACGATCAATATGTCATCGCGCCCCAATTGGTTAAGGCGCCACACTAGTGCACTGCCGATAAAACCAGCTCCTCCAGTTACAACTATCATGGTTTATCTCCTGTATGAGGTGTATCTACGGTAGTTAAGAATGAATTTCCAAGTGAACTCTGAGCGAACTCTGGTATAGTTACTTCGGTGTAAAATGCAAGCCAGATTGGAACGGATACTAGCATTGCCGAAGGTTGCGCGCAAACATGTTACAACTCTCGGCATTTAACCAGGTTTCAGTTTAACTAAACAGCGTTCTATATTTCGCTGAACTGGGTTGATTGTTCTTGACAATCCAATTCATGCAAGTCAATGTTATTTTCACCAAGCCTAAAACAACATTCACCTGACACTGTATTAAAATACCTTTTTTATTAGATGTATGCCCTGCTTTGATCTCTTCTAGATTTCAGCGTGCAGCGCTCTTATTTTCACTCTGACTAAAACTCGAAAGGACACGCAACATGGCAAAAAACAGTGAAGCCCTTGAATACCACAGTACTGGACGCAAGGGCAAAATAGAGGTAATCGCCACCAAACCGTGCCTTACCAGTCGTGACCTCTCCCTCGCCTACAGTCCGGGAGTGGCCGAACCATGCCTGGAAATTGAAAAAAACCCCAAAGATGCCTATGAGTATACAGCTAAAGGGAACCTGGTCGCTGTGGTTACCAACGGCACCGCAGTGCTGGGTCTGGGTGATATCGGTGCCCTCGCAAGTAAGCCAGTGATGGAAGGAAAAGGCGTTTTATTCAAGCGCTTTGCCGATGTTGACGTATTTGATATCGAACTTAACACTAAAGATTCAGAAGAGATTATACGCACAGTAAAATTGCTGGAGCCTACGTTCGGAGGGATCAATCTCGAAGACATTAAAGCGCCGGAGTGCTTCTACATTGAAGAGCAGCTTAAAAAGCTCATGAATATTCCAGTCTTTCACGATGACCAGCACGGCACTGCCATTATTGCCAACGCCGGGCTGCTAAATGCACTCGAAATTATCGGTAAAGACATTAGCAAAATCCGCATTGTTGTCAATGGCGCTGGTGCTGCGGGGATAGCCTGCGCCAACATGGCTATTACCCTGGGTGCAAAAAAAGAAAATATGATTTTGTGCGACAGTAAAGGGGTTATCTTCAAAGGGCGCACAGAAGGGATGAACCTGTACAAAGAGCGCCTTGCCACCGAATCAAGCGCACGCACCCTGGAGGAAGCGATGGAGGGTGCAGATGTGTTTTTCGGCGTCTCAGCCAAGGATGTAGTTACTCCCAAAATGGTTGCAAGCATGGCACCCGACCCAGTTATTTTTGCGATGGCAAACCCTGACCCAGAGATCCTCCCAAATGTGGCACTCAAGGTACGTGATGATGTAATCATGGGCACTGGGCGCAGCGATTTTCCCAATCAGGTGAATAACGTGCTGTGTTTCCCATTCCTGTTTCGAGGCGCCCTCGATACCCACGCAACTGCCATAAATGACGAAATGAAGATGGCTGCAGTTAAAGCACTCGCAAATCTGGCGAAGGAGGATGTGCCTGATTCGGTTATCAAGGCCTACGGTAACACCAAGTTCTCCTTCGGTCGCGACTACCTGATTCCCAAGCCGTTTGATCCGCGCGTTTTACTCCATGTGGCTCCAGCGGTAGCGCAGGCGGCAATCGACAGTGGCGTGGCGCAGACCCCCATTGAAGATATGGTAAAATACACCGAATCCCTTGAGGCTCTGCAGGGACGCTCCAAGGAGATCATGCGCACCATGATCAACAAAGCCAAGGCGTGCCCTAAGCGTATTGTGTTTCCCGAAGGGGATCATGACAAAATCCTGCGGGCGGCACAGGTTCTGCTGGATGAACAGATCGCCACCCCTATTCTTCTTGGACCAAAGAAGGAAATTACCGACAATATCCGTCGCTTAGGGTTGGATCTGCATGGGGTGCAAATTATTGATCCGCACGAACACCAGAAAACCCAAAAATATGCTGATGAATTTTTCCGTCTGCGCCAGCGCAGAGGGGTAACTCCGGCCGAAGCGACCCGCACCATGAAACATCAGCGCAATTACTTTGGCGCCATGATGGTGCATGTAGGCGATGCAGATGCCATGCTTTCTGGGATCAACCACCACTACCCCGAAACCATCCGCCCTACGCTGGAAATTATCGGCAAACAACAGGAGATTATGGGGGTGCACGGTCTGTACATGCTTGCGTTTAAGAATCGCGTAGTTTTCTGTGCCGACACCACTGTATCTATCGACCCAAGTGCCGAAGAACTGGCAGAAACCGCCATCCTTGCTGCCAACAAGGCACGCCACTTTGATGTTGAACCGCGCATTGCTATGCTATCGTTCTCTAACTTTGGCAGCGCAAACCATCCCTTTACCAGCAAAATTCGCAAGGCTACCCAGTTAATAAAAGAGTGGGCGCCCGAGCTCGTGGTTGAGGGTGAGATGCAAGCTAACGTTGCTTTCGATCCTGAACTTACGGAACGCCAGTACCCTTTCTCTGCCATTAAAGGGGATGCGAACGTTCTGATCTTCCCTGATCTAAATTCAGGCAATATCGCCTACAAACTGTTGGATAAGCTTGGCGGTGCCGAGGCAGTGGGCCCCATCCTCATGGGGGTCAAGAAGCCAGTGCACGTACTTCAACGTGGCGATGACGTCAACGATATTGTCAATCTTGCGGCTGTGGCTGTCGTTGATGCCCAGCACTCTCTTGAGCACGAAGTGCACAAATGCTAGGTAGCCACAGATAGTTTTACACGACACAATAAAGCCTTTGACCTCTGCTGCGGTCAAAGGCTTTATTGCGTTAAAGCACAGTGACAATCTCGTGATAGAACCGGTTCATCATCCTCCCTTGATACACTTCCAAATTCCACCCATCCCTGCTACAATCCTGCGACTTTTCAACATATCCTTTAAATTAAACATTACCGAGCGAGAGGTTCTGCCATGCGCTATAAAAGCACCAGAGGTTCAGTTTCAGGCATCTCATTTTCCGACGCGGTTATGATGGGGTTGGCTACCGATGGGGGGCTATTGCTCCCAGAGCAGATCCCCACCATATCTACCCAGGAGCGTGCTCAATTTCACTCCATGGAGTATCCTGAGTTAGCCTTTAATATCATTAAACATTTTGTAGGGGATGACATCCCTGCTGACGAACTCCAACACATCATTGAGCGTTCGTACAGCAAATTCACCCACCCCCAGGTCACCCCAGTGGAGCGCCATGGTGACGTGCATATTCTAGAACTGTTCCATGGTCCTACCCTGGCGTTTAAGGATGTAGCATTGCAGTTCTTAGGCAATTTATTTGAATACCTGCTCAAACAGCGTGGCTCCCACATGAACATCATTGGTGCCACTTCTGGCGATACCGGCAGCGCGGCTATTTACGGGGTAAAGGGCAAAGAAAATATCAACATCTTCATTCTCCACCCAGAAGGGAAAGTCTCCCCCATCCAAGAACTACAGATGACCACCGTCACCGATCCAAATGTGTTCAATCTCGCCATTGACGGCAACTTTGATGATGGACAGCGGATTGTAAAGGAGATTTTCGGCGATCTTGAATTCAAGCATAAGCATGCACTGGGGGCGGTCAATTCGATCAACTGGGCGCGGGTCCTTGCACAGATTGTGTACTATTTCTATGCGTGGAGCAGAACCGCGCCGAATGTCGATGCATGTGTGGATTTTGCCGTCCCTACGGGAAATTTCGGGGATATTTTTGCCGGCTATATGGCAAAACAAATGGGTCTGCCAATCGGTCAACTGGTATTGGCAACCAACGAAAACAATATCCTGTCCCGCTTTGTAGCCCATGGAGATTACTCCATAGATACTGTGGTAGAAACCCTCTCTCCCTCTATGGATATTCAGGTGGCAAGCAACTTTGAGCGCTATCTTTACTACTTGCTCGATGGAGACAGCAACACCCTGGTGCAAATGATGGAGGACTTTAGTTCCAAACACAAAATGACTTTCAGTGCTGCCCAGCAACAACAGGTCCGCAACGACTTCAGCACCCTCACAGTGGATACCGAAGCCACGCTGAAAACCATTGCGCGCTTTTATACCGACAATGAATATATCCTCGACCCCCATACGGCCGTAGGGGTAACTGCCGGGGAGCACCAGCGCAATGACAACGTGCCGATGATATGTCTGGCCACCGCCCATCCGGCAAAGTTTTCCGCTGCGGTACGTCGTGCCATCGATATAGAACCGCCCCGCCCTGAAGCGTTGCGCGATATTGAACAACGCGCAAAACGGTGCGAATCGATCCAGGCAGATACTCAGGTGATAAAGGACTACATCGCAACCCATGCCCTAAGTTAAGCCATGGTTGGTCTGCACTGGGTCCAACTCATATACTCATCAGCATCACTTTAACCACGTATCGAAAGAGAAATAAAACTCTATGCTTACACAAACCGGAGACATTACCCACTGGATCGCCTTCAGCGCCGGACTCCTGTCATTCTTTTCTCCCTGCGTGTTGCCGCTGATCCCGTCATTCATGGCATACATCACCGGAGTTTCTTTTGCCGACCTCAAAGAGGAGCACCAAAGCTCGCAGGTGCGCTGGCGCGTAGTAAGTCACTCCTTTGCCTTTGTATGTGGTTTTTCCGCGGTATTTATTTTATTGGGGGCGGCAGCGGGTCTATTCTCAGGCTCAGTGCAATCCAGTATGGATGAAGGGCTCCTCTGGGTTCAGCGCATCGGTGGAGTACTGGTCTTTGCTTTTGGTCTCCACATGACTGGGGTTTTGCGTATCGGGATGTTGATGCAGGACAAACGGATCAACATTAAGAGTAAACCCAGTGGCTATGCGGGCAGTTTTTTGGTGGGGCTTGCGTTTGCCGCCGGCTGGACGCCGTGCATTGGTCCTATTCTGGGTGCTATTCTCGCCCTCGCGGCGGGGACCTCCACCGACACCCTGCATGGCGTGGCGCTTTTAACTACCTACTCTGCCGGGCTGGGGATCCCTTTCATGCTTGCGGGGCTGTTGTTTCATAGGTTTTTGCTATTTTTCAACCGCTTTAAAACCCACATCCGCTTGATGGAGATCATCACCGGGCTTCTCATGATTGTAGTTGGTATACTCCTGTTTTCAAACCAATTCAGCAAGATATTCAGCTGGCTCTATTAGATTGCCCCATATAGCAGCTCCTGACTATTGTGTTGCGGGGCGAATATCCTTCACTTTAAGTTGCAGGGATGTTCGCCCCTGCCACGTATTGGTATCAACCTGAAACAAAATATCCACCCGCTCCTGCAACATCTCGAATTTAGCGGCAAGGCCAAAGGCGATACACGCCAAGCTATAGCCACCCTGCTGCACCCGAAAGCGCACATGTTTGTTCCCCACCACCGTGGCCTGCTGCACTTTCAAGTTGCGACATAAAAACACCGGCTCTGGATTCCCCATCCCAAACGGAGCCAGAGCCTGAAGCTCTTCATGCAGTTGCGTACTGATCTCATCCAGTGGGAGTTCAAGATCGTATTGCGCGCATGGGATCAACTGTTCAGGGCGCAGGGATTGGCGCGTGTATTCTTCAAACGCCTGCGCAAATTGCTCAATATCGTGCGCCACTATACTCAAACCTGCCGCAAACTCATGCCCGCCATACCCTTGCATCCACGTACTGCAATGCTTCAGGGCATGATATAGATTAAGCCCGCGGATAGAGCGCCCGGAGCCCTTCCCCATTCCAGTTTCAGGATCGAGAGCAATCAGAATTACCGGGCGGTGAAACATCTCTACCAAACGACTTGCCACGATCCCGATCACCCCTGAGTGCCAACTCGAATCGGCGAGCACAATGCTGGTGCGTGAACTGCACAACTCATGCTTAATGCGGGTCAGCGCATGGTGCAGGGTCATCTCTTCAATTTCCTGGCGCTCGCGGTTGCATTGATCAAGCTCGGTGGCAATATTAAGCGCCACCTGCGAGTCAGTGCTCAGCAGGAGTTCAACTCCGCGTGCTGCATCAGCCAGACGTCCGGCTGCGTTAAGACGTGGAGCAAGACGGAAACCAACCACTCCGGCACTTACTTTATCCACTCTGGCAACCTCTCGGAGTTTACTTATTCCTGGGCGGAAATCCCCTTCTAGCAAGGGCAGCCCGGCTCTAACCAGAATACGATTAACTCCGGTCAGGGGCACCAGGTCGGCAACGGTGCCAAGGGTCACAAGATCGAGCAGCATGCGAATATCAAACCCGGCTGGCACCTGGTTCTCGCGGCGCAATGCAGCATAAAGTGCAACCACCAGCATAAACGCTACCCCCGCTCCGCACAGTGGTTGGTATGGAAACCCTGAGGATTCAAGCCATGGATTCACGCACGCATACGCGTCCGGCAGTTGCTCCCCCGGCTGATGGTGGTCAGTTACAATTAGATCAATGCCACACTCGCGCGCCAAATCAGCTTCTGCTACAGCGCTGATGCCACAGTCAACTGATACTACAACCTTCACCCCAGTGGTGGCAGCTTCGCGCAGCGCCGCCGCGCTTAGGCCATAGCCCTCATCCAGGCGCAAAGGGATATGGTACGAAACCTTAGCTCCGGCACGCTCAAGGGCGAGAAAGAGCACAGAGGTGGCACTTACGCCGTCAACATCGTAATCACCATGTATTGCGATCTGCTCACCGGTGCGAATGGCGCTGAGAAGACGTGCCACCGCTTTATCCATATCTGGCAACAGGAGTGGATCAGGAAGCTCTTTCAAACGCGCATGCACAAAGGCATGCGCCTGCGGCGCGGAAGTTATCCCGCGCAACGCGAGCAGCTGTGCCTGGAATGGAGTTATCCCTGCAGGGATAAAATCTGTGGTGCCAGAATCGATCTCTGCACGTGGTTGCCAAGTGCGCTGAGTATGCGCGCCCATGGGGGTGGAAGATATTGTTGTAGACAGGTTCTGGACTTTGAATGTCACATGCTACTCCACATAAAAAAAGGGCCGCAAGAAAGCACGACCCTTTTTTTATAGCTGTTTGTATTGTTAATTTACCCTCAGACTCAGGCTTTGTGCGGTTTTTTTGCCTGGAACTTATCCCACAGCAACAGCATCGGGCTGGCAATGAAGATAGAGGAATATGTCCCCACTACAATGCCAATCAAGAGGGCAAAGGCAAAGTCGTGGATAACCCCACCCCCGAAGATAAACAGGGACAACACTACCAACAAAGTAGTGGTTGAAGTAAGGATGGTGCGCGATAGGGTTTCGTTTATACTCCGGTTGATAAGCTCTGGAAAACTTTTGTCATTGTAGCGTCCACGATTCTCCCGGATACGGTCATACACAATAATGGTATCGTTGAGGGAGTAACCGATAATCGCAAGAAATGCCGCAATGATTGGAAGGCCTATCTCTTTGTCAAAGATCGAAAAGGCGCCAAAGGTCAAAACTACATCGTGCAACAGCGCAACAATAGCCCCCACTGCAAAACGTAGTTCAAAGCGCCAGCTGATATACACTAGAATGCCAACCATGGCGTACATAATGGCCATCAACCCCTTTTTGCGCAAATCCTTACCCACCTGGGGTCCAACCATCTCTACGCGGCGTAACTCGACGCTACCTTCACCATACCCTTGTTCCAACTTCTGCATCAGGGCAATGCGCATCCCCTGGAGACCATCATCTGTTTCTTCCGCGCGAATAAGAAATTCGTTATTTCCATCTCCAAAGCGTTGTACCAGCGCTGAGCTTAAAATCTCTGGAACAAGCAACTCTTTGATCTGCGCCGCATCCGTAGCCTGGTCAAAACGTACCTGCACCACGGTTCCACCGGTAAAGTCAACTCCGTAGTTGGGCCCACCGCGCACTATAAGCGCTGTCAACCCTACTAGAATCAGAACAACCGATATTACTGCCACATACCGACGCTTGCCTACAAAGTCGATGTTTACATCGGGTTTTATCAACTCCATCAGTTGCTCCTTTTATATACTGATCTTCCGGACATTGCGTACATCCAAGAAGAAATCAAAAATCAGGCGTGAAACAAATATAGCGGTAAACATGGATGCCAGGATACCAACCGAAAGCGTTACCGCAAACCCCTTGACAGGGCCAGTGCCGAATTGGAACAGAACCAATGCCGCAATCAAGGTGGTTATATTGGCGTCTACAATAGTTATAAACGCTTTAGCGTAACCGGAATCAATCGCAATACGAGCTGATTTGCCGTTGCGCAACTCCTCACGGATACGTTCAAAGATCAGTACGTTCGCATCAATCGCCATCCCCACCGTTAGCACTATCCCCGCAATCCCCGGCAGGGTCAAAGTAGCCTTGAACATTCCCAGCAACGCCAGGATAAAGAGGATATTCAGCACCAAGGCGGTGTTGGCCACAAGTCCGGCACCGCGGTAGTACACAAGGATCATGGCAATGACCAGAACTGCGCCAATAAGCACCGACTTAATCCCCTGCGAAATGGAGTCGTGCCCCAGGGACGGTCCAACGGTACGGTTTTCCAGAATATTTACCGGGGCTGGCAGGGAGCCGGCTCGCAACACAATAGCCAGGTCAGTTGCTTCCTGCTCGGTAAACGCCCCACTGATCTGCGCACTACCTCCGGAGATCCGTTCCCGAATCGTGGGCGCAGAATACACCGTATCATCAAGTACTATTGCCATGCGCTGACCCACGTTAGCCGCGGTGATCTGGTCAAAGCGTTTTGCTCCGGCAGCGTTGAAGTCGATAGAAACATATGGTTCGTTAAAACGGGTATCGATCCGAACCTGTGCATCGGTGAGCAGATCTCCAGTAAGAGATGCACGCTCGGTCACCACAATGGGGCGCTCAGTCACATGCCCGGTGCGCGGATCAACATTGCGCTCATACAGTAATTTTGTACCCGGTCTAAGATTTCCAGCCTTGGCGGCCTCGATATCGGCATCTGCTACAACCATCTTGAACTGCAACTGCGCAGTCTTACCCAGCAGGTTGATAGCACGTTGCGGGTCTTTAACCCCGGGAAGCTGAATCAAAATACGATTGTCCGACTGGCGCTGAATAAGTGGCTCACTAACACCAAATTGATCCACGCGGTTACGCATGGTCTCAAGAGCCTGGCGCACGGCAAAATCTTCAATCTGGGCAACCTCTTTGTCGCTGAAGCGGTAGTTTTTCTCTACATAACCGGAGCTAGCTTTAACAGTCATAGTTTCCAGGGAAGGAAATTGCTCGCGCATTATTGCATCTACTTCTTCACCCGCTTCCGTATCATATACAGTAACTTTCAGCCGCTCGCCATCAAAGCGATCCACGCTTTTAAAAATGATATCTTGCTCGGTGAGAAGGATCTCGGTTTCTTCGATAACGCTGTCAAGGCGGCTTTCTACCGCTTTGTCAATTTCAACTCCCAAAACCAGATGCATCCCCCCTTGAAGGTCCAGCCCCAGATGGATAGGATCAAAGGCATTCTGCCACCAGGTGGGCAGACGATCCTTCATCACTGTAGGCGCGAGTGAGGCGAGCGCCAGAAGCACACACGCCAGAACCAGCAGCCCACGCATTTTAATGCTGTTCGTCATATCTCAACTCCACTCCCTTCAAGAAGGTCAGCAGTGCCAGCATCTGCTGGCGCGGCATGCATAAGTGCACAAAACGTACGCTCAAAAAATGCAGTTCTCTACTCACTCTGCTGAACAGTAGCGGAGATTGAACTGCGGCTGAATTTCATTTTTACCCCTTTATCAACCTCAAGGGTAATCACGTCATCCTGAACAGCAGTAATTTTGCCGTGGATACCTCCGGCAGTGATTACGCTATCGCCCGCTTTGAGAGCTTCGATCAGTTGACGGTGCTGTTTAGCGCGTTTCTGCTGCGGGCGGATGAGAAGAAAATAAAAGATCGCAAACATGAGGACCAGCATAATCATCCCCTCGTATCCCTGCTGACCACCCTGAGCACCACTTCCACTCATTGCATAAGCCGTTGAAACCATAATAATTATTCCTCCCAGTTAAGTTGATTAGGTAAAAATTTTAAGCTCCGTTTATAACCTTTTATGGCGTAACTTTCAAGTACAAGACCGCTATAGTTCTGAAATCAAAGCAACATTTTATCCCTGTGTACGCATGGCATAAAAATCTGCGCAAAAAGCCTCGAATGAACCCTGTGCGATAGAGCTACGTATCTGCTCCATGAGGGAAAGATAGTAATGTAGATTGTGGTGGGTGTTGAGCATGGAAGCGAGGATCTCATTGCACTTAAACAGGTGGCGCAAATAGGCGCGACTGTAGTTGCGACACACATAGCAGTCACAGCGTGGATCAACAGGTGCAGGATCATCTGTATATTGCGCCTGTTTGATACTGATCTTACCTGTTTGGGTAAACAGCACCCCGTTGCGTGCATTGCGAGTAGGCATGACACAGTCAAACATATCCACACCCCGCCGTACCCCCTCCACCAGGTTCTCCGGCGTACCTACTCCCATCACATAGCGTGGTTTTTGTTTCGGAAGCAAAGGGAGGGTGTAATCCATCACCGCATACATCTCCGTTGCACCTTCCCCCACTGAAAGACCACCGATGGCATAACCATCAAAGCCGATATCCATTAGAGCCTGGGCGCTTTCGCGGCGCAGATCTTCACACATCCCCCCCTGGACAATACCGAACAGCGCGCTGCCATCGCTCCGATCATGTGTGTCACGCGAGCGCTTAGCCCAGCGCATGGAGCGCGCCGTAGAATCTTTCACATATTCACGCGTAGCTGGATACGGGATGCACTCGTCAAATACCATAAGGATATCTGCCCCCAGCGCCTGCTGAATCTGCACGGATGATTCGGGGGTAAGGATATGTTTTGCTCCATCCAGATGGGATTGAAACCTGACCCCATCCTCATCTATTTTACGCAATTTCCCCAAGCTGAACACCTGAAAGCCACCACTATCGGTAAGGATTGGGCCGGACCAGTGCATAAACTGGTGCAATCCTCCCAGGCGCTGAATCAGCTCGTGCCCAGGACGTAGAAACAGATGATAGGTGTTTCCAAGAATAATCTGTGCTCCAAGAGCGTGCAGAGTTTCCGGAAGCATAGCCTTGACCGTTCCCTGGGTCCCCACCGGCATGAATACCGGGGTTTCTATTGTTCCTCGTCGCGTAGTTATGCGCCCTCTGCGTGCTGCGGAGGTGGTGTCTGTATGGATGAGTTCAAAGCCAAACGCCATGGTAAAGCGGTTCCTTTAGAAGAATTTATGTTATCAGCATGCAGTCACCGTAGCTGAAAAAACGGTAGCGCTGTGTCACCGCCTCAGCGTAGGCACGCAGGACAAAATCCTGCCCTGCAAAGGCACTTACCAACATGAGTAAGGTAGATTTAGGCAGATGGAAATTGGTCAACAGGGCATCAATAACCTTGAAGCGGTAGCCCGGATAGATAAACATATCGGTCATTGCGCTACCGGGGCGGATCTCCCCGGTGTCAGTGGCGGCGTATTCGAGAGTACGCGTAACCGTAGTGCCAAGAGCCACAACCCTGCGCCCTTCCCGCTTTGCCGCCGTAACTGCAGCCGCGGTGGATTCTGGGATACTGTACGCTTCAGCATGCATGCGGTGTTCGAGAATATTATCCACCCGTACCGGTAGAAATGTCCCCAGGCCCACATGCAGAGTGAGAGGAGCAAGCACAACCCCCTTGTGACGCAAATCAGCGAGAATCCGGGGAGTAAAATGGAGCCCTGCGGTTGGCGCGGCCACCGCACCGGGGACAGTGGAAAAGGTGGTCTGATAGCGCTCCAGATCCTGCTGCTGCGGCGCGCGTTCTATATACGGCGGCAACGGAATGCTCCCCTTCTGCTCCAACCACTGCAAAAAATCTGTACCGGCGTACTCGAAGCGGATATGTCTGTACCCATCCCCACACTCCTCCAGCACTTCGGCATCTAAGTTATCAGCAAGGGTAAGACGTGTTCCGGAACGTGGTGCTTTGGAGCTGCGGGTTAGGCACACCCAGCACTGCCCTGGCAGCTGTTCCAACCGCCGCACCAAAAACACCTCAATCTTGCCTCCGCTGGCCTTGCGTCCGTGAAGCCGCGCCGGAATAACCCGAGTATCATTAATAACCAGGAGATCCCCAGCTGCGAAATAATGCTCAATCTCTTTGAACTGGGTGTTGAAAATATGTTTGGTGCTGCGCTCCAACAACATAAGGCGCGAATCTTCGCGTCGTTGCGCGGGTTGCTGGGCAATTAAATCCGGAGGGAGGGTGTAGTCGAAGTCACTAAGGAGCATAGTACGCAAACAATCAGGCAAAATGGTTGGAAGCGATATACACCGCAGCTAGCCCTGCGAGCATTAGAATCAGCCCCATGCTGCGCATAGTACGTTCAGGCAGGGGTAATATCTGCACGAGCATTTTCTTCACTCCTTGCGGGGAGAGAAACCACGGCATCCCCTCAATTATCATTACTACCCCTATCACTGTAAGAAAAAACTCCATATTTATCATGTAACTGCTTACCTTAGACAATTGGGATAACTATCCAGTAAGGGCTTGTACCACCCACTTCAAGGGACTCTTAACGCCATACTCACAAAAAAACCCGCCGATTCAGGGCGGGTTTTTTTGTTACACATCCCATTAGGTTTAGGCTAGATCCTTAGCGGCCTGATAGAGCAGATTAAACAGCTCCTCAACATCCTCCTCAGCAATACAGGAAAACGCCACACGCAGATCAGTCTTGTTGACTGCAATCGTACCCACACCATACTTGTCCAGCAAATGAACCCGCAGTCGTTCCGCTTCCACATGCTTCAACTTCAGACACATGAAATAGCCGGAGTTAAAGGGGTAAAATTCCCACGCATCATCGAATTTTGAATCGGAAAGCACCTCTTTAACCTTCAGTGCCCGCCCCTTCATAATCTGATATTTCTCCTCTTTTTGTTCCAAAAACTTATCCGAACGCAGAGCATCCAGAACAAAGGTCTGGCCTGGATGTGGACAGTTGGAGATGGTAGCACGGATGCAGCCAAGGGTTTTCTTTTCCAGTGCGGTGAGTACTTCATCGCTTTCATCCGCGTAGGTGATAAACCCGGTGCGGAACCCCCACACATATTCCTCTTTGGTAGCTCCATCGAGCTTCACAGGAAGAATCCGTGGATGAAGGTTGGCAAGCTTACCGTACAAGGATTCCTGCATGGAATCCTCGTAAAACAGCCCGAAGTAGGCATCATCAGTAACTACAACAAGGTTGCAACCATCTTCAGCGATCTCCTTGATCACTTTAACTATTGCATCACCTTCAGCAACGCTAGGGGTATATCCACTCGGGTTATTGGGAAAGTTCAGGAGCACAATCGCTTTCCCTTTTTCTGCCGCCACATTCTCCAGCACCGCCTTGAATGCCGGCACGTTAAAGCCCCCTGTAACAGTAAAGGTGGGAAACTTTTTGATCACAGCACCACAGCGGGTGGTAAAGGTAAGGTTGTAATTGCCCCACATCATATCTGGTAGAACCATATGATCGCCGACATCCACAAACATATCCGCTACAAGTGAAAGACCATGAGTCAACGCGCTGGTGACAATGGGGATCCCGAATTTCTTCCCCTGCATGCTCGGGTTTTCACGCAACATTTTCTCGCGCCATGCTGCACGAAGCTCAGGTTTTCCTGCAGGGGGTGCATACGGAAAGATATCCTTCGGATCATAAGCGGAAAGTTTGTCATGAATGCACTGCAGATACATGGGGCCATCCCCCTCGGTCGCAATGCCGATGGTGGCGTTGAATTTGTGTGCTTTCTCTTTTGCCTCAGCTGACTGCGTCAGAATCCCTTTGGGGAAAAACAGATTTTTACCCAAGTCGGAGAGCATCTCCAGAACGTGCGGATTCTTCTGTGCCAGGACCTCGTTTAGTTCTTGAGCCAGTGGATTCATGTTCATTACCTTCTTTCCCAAGTAATTGTATAAAATGCCGATCACGCGACCGGAACAAAAACACATTTTTTGATTAAATCAGGATTATCGGGTCGATGTCAAACTCTATTTGCACCCCATTCCAGCGCATTTATCGATCAGATGAAAGCAAGTAAATACTTGTTCGGATCCTGGGCTGCAACAGGCATGCTAGGTTACCACCGGGATATCCTCCCAACGGGTGGTATACGCCGGCGACAGGTGGGCGCGCTTCATGCGCCAGTCCTCCTTTATCCCTTGCCCCCCGAACCAGATCTTCCCTCTCCCGCTGCGATTAAGCGCATCTACCGCCTGCATCAGGGCTGGATTATGCCGCTGCGCAGAGGTGTGATCAAACAAACCAGGTTGCGCCTCCTGCTGCGGGCACAGGTCACTGAGCATTACTCCAGCTTTGGCGTAGCGATACCCGTGACGCCATACGCTCTGCAACGCACTGGTGGCCGCCCCAACCAAAGCCATGGTGTCGTTGCCGGGGAAATCGAGGCGGCGTTGCGCCGAATTAGAATAATGGCGCTCGTTGCTGTTATATGCTCCAGTGCGGATAAATACCGTGACCTGACTTGCAACCTGCCCCTGTTCGCGCAGTTTCTCTGCCGCCCTCACGGTATAAGTACACACAGCTTCACGCAGTTCAGCAAAATCAGTTATGCGCTGCGCGAAAGAGCGTGAACATATAATCTGGTGCTTGTTGGTCGGGGATGACTCAAGCCCGAAGCACGGCTGGCCGTTAAGTTCGTACACTGTACGCTGCAGATTTACGGAAAAACGGCGCCGAATTCTCTCAGGTGACGCATGCGCCAAATCCGCTACGCTACGAATCCCCATGGCGTGGAGCTTGTCGCGCGTACGCCGCCCTACCCCCCACACCTCCCCCACTTCAGTCTGGGTAAACAGGTGTTCACGCTGATGCGGATCACACAGATCAACGACACCCCCGCTTGCCACATCGCGTTTGGCGGCGCTATTCGCCAGCTTAGCCAGGGTTTTGCTCGGGGCAATGCCTACACATGCGGGGATCCGCAACCAGCGGCGCAGCCGCTCGCGCACTTTATGCCCAAACTCCAGACGCTCCTCCAAGGGCGCGCGTTCATCGGGTAGACGCAGAAATGCTTCATCGATGGAGTACACCTCCATGTCGGGCACCATCTCCTCCAAAACCAGCATCACGCGCGTGGAGATATCCGCATACAGGGTGTAGTTGGAGGAAAACACCACCACCTGGTGCCGTTCAATCAGAGCGCGAATCTGGAAATGGGGCACCGCCATCTTGATCCCCAAATCCTTCGCCTCCTGACTGCGTGCCACCACGCAACCGTCGTTATTCGACAGCACCACTACCGGACGCCGCCTGAGATCTGGACGGAACAGGCGCTCGCAACTAACGTAGAAATTATTGCAATCTACCAGAGCAAACATCGGAGCGCACCCCTAGCGCAGAGGATGGATAACATTGGTCACCACCCCCACGATACTGGTTTCATTGTCGGGGTTGATGGCAACCGGCTGATATGCTTTATTCATGGGGGCAAGCCTCGGCTCCGGATGGAGTTCAAGACGTTTCACCGTAAGGGAATCATCGATACAAGCGACAACAATATCCCCATGACGAGGATCAAAGCTCCCCTCTACAATGAGTATATCTCCATCGCAGATCCCCCCCTCAACCATGGAATCCCCCTTCACCCGCACAAAAAAAGCCGTCGCTGGGTGGCGGATACACAGCTCATTCAGATCCATACACTGGTCAACATAATCCTGCGCCGGGCTCGGAAAGCCCGCCTCTATATGGTCAGCATACATGGGGATGGAACATTGGCTCTTATCTGGATTCAGAACCGGAGTTAACACTTCAAGTGCAACTGTTTTGGATACGGACATAAATACTTGCCTGACATATAAGGATTGCTTTAGTGGTTACACTTTATCCGCAGAGTATTGATAAATTACTTAGGAAAACGTGAAACAGGGACGATGGTATCATCAACCACCGTCCCTGTACATATCATCTACTGCAGGGTGCCGCATCTGTTCTATCCCTGCAGAAGCATATAAAAATGTACGCTGCGTCAGGGGTTAGGGCACAAACTACTCTTCTATCTTTACATCTATGGCTCTGGGCTTCGCATCTTTAGTTTTGCGTAACTTGATGCTCAGAACCCCATCTTTAAAACTGGCTTTTACATTTTCCTGATCCACTGTCTCCGGCAAAGTAAAGCTGCGGTTAAAAGCGCCATAGTGGCGCTCTATGCGGTGATATGTCTTGCCTTTTTCCTCTTTTTCCTGTCTACGCTCACCGTGCAGCATCAAAATCCCGTTTTCAACCGTTACCTTTACATCTTCTTTGTTTACTTCAGGGATCTCCGCCTTGATAGTAAACTCCTCCTCGGTTTCAGCAATATCAACCCTGGGTGACCAATCACCTTTGCGCATCACATCCTGTCCACCCTCCTGCCGTTCGCCAAGAGCGCGGTTGTAGCGATCAACAAAGCTTTCCATCTCCCGCCATGGGTCCCAACGTACTAGTGACATATGATTCCTCCTTTTTTGCTTGTCCCCTGACAATAAAACGCAGCGCACCGTTACAAGGCACATTTATAACTTATACTAACCTCAAGGTAACGTTTTTCAAGGGGGGGGATGAAATATACGCAGCAACCCAGCGGAGCCCTGATCTTTTATCGGCATGCTCGGGCAGCACAAAACAGCCAAAAACTGATAATGCCGCAGACTAAATATGGTACACTCCTATTTTACAGGTCGCGCTATACCAGACGGAGTAACGATGCACGCTGAACACACACTAAAACCGATATTTGTTGCCGGAGCTACTGGGTATGTGGGGGGAAGATTGGTTCCGCGCCTGTTAGAACGTGGCTACCAGGTGCGGACGTTGGTTCGCGCCCCCGAAAAGATTGAAGGACGTTCCTGGGGTGCCCATCCGAATCTACATGTCTTTAAGGGTGATGTCCTGGATCGCACCAGCATGACTCAGGCGCTACGCGGCTGCCGTGCCGCCTTCTATCTGATTCATTCTATGAGTCCGGAGGTAAGTGACTTCAGCTCCACTGACCGCATCGCTGCGCAAAACATGACTCAAGCTGCGGCTAGCGCCGGGCTGGAGCAGATTATCTATCTAGGTGGCTTGGGGGAGGAAAATCCCGAACTCAGCCACCACCTGCGCTCGCGTGCTGAAGTGGGGCAGATTCTGCGGCAGGGATCGGTGCCAACCACCATCCTGCGCGCCGCCATGATTATTGGCTCTGGCAGTGCATCATTCGAAATGTTGCGCTATCTGGTAGATCGCCTCCCCATCATCATAGCCCCGCGCAAAGTGGACACCCCATGCCAGCCCATCGGTATCCGCAATGTCATCTATTATCTGATCGGCTGCCTGGAACATCCTGAAGTTATAGGGGAGACCTTCGATATAGGTCAGCCTGAAGTTACCAATTACTGTGAGCTGATGCAGATCTACGCCGAAGAAGCCGGGCTGCCGCGCCGCCGGATTATTCAGTTGCCTTTTCTTAGTGCCCGTATCAGCGCATACTGGATTCACTTTATCACCCCCATCTCGGTATCTCTGGCACGACCTCTGGCGCAGGGGCTTAAGAACCCGGTAGTGTGCCGCGAAAACCGTATCACCACAATTATCCCACAGGAACTTCACGATGCCAGAATTGCGATCCGCCGTGCCCTGATGCGCACGCGCCAGCTTGAGGTAGAAACTGCATGGAGTGATTCGGGAGAACTGCCACCGGTGGAATGGAGCACCGAAGGGGATCCAGACTGGGCAGGTGGGAGCATGTTTGAGGATGCGCGCCGCGTAGTATTAGATGCAACCCCTGAACAAATCTGGCCGTCAATAACCTCAGTTGGTGGTGACACCGGCTATTATTACGCCAACTGGCTGTGGAAAATACGTGGCTTTATGGATCAACTTATTGGAGGGTTCGGTCTGCGGCGTGGTCGGCGCAGTTCGAAGGTATTGCACCCAGGAGATGCAATCGATTTCTGGCGTGTGGTCCAAGTGCGGCGCCTGCATACGCTGGTACTCTCTGCAGAGATGAAACTTCCCGGCGAAGCAGCGTTGCTCTTTCGCCTTAAACCTGCAGGTGATGGGCGTACAGAAGTGCAACAGATTGCGCGTTTTTTACCTAAAGGGCTTCTTGGTCTGGCATATTGGTATTCAGTTATGCCGTTTCATCACTTTGTATTTAACGGCATGCTCCGCGGGGTGGCTCTTTCCACCGGCGCCCCCCTGCTACAAGGGCCGGAACATTTTGACGCCTCGACTCAGGAATGATCCTCCAGCCCGAGAATATAAAACCACTCGTGTTCTGACACTGGCATCACCGAAAGGCGATTGCCCTTTTTCAGCAATTGCATCCCCGCCAGCTCATCGTGTTCCTTCAGTTGTGCCAGGGATATAACGCGTTCAGTGTGGCGCACATATTTCACCTCCACCATCATCCAGCGTGGTTTCTCCGGGCTGCTTTTGGGGTCGAAGTGGTTAGAATCGGGATCAAATGCAGTGTGGTCTGGATATCCTTCCCGCACAATCTCCATAATCCCCACAATTCCCGGAGTTTTGCAGTTGGAAT
>CAZDRL010000014.1:0-46359 GCA_964508035.1 uncultured Desulfuromonas sp. | reverse complement strand
GGGTTCCCTGCGGGGCTGTTTTGTTTTCAACTATCGGGTGCACTGACACATGGGACTCTGGAGATAACCCACGCAAGATGGCCCCAGCGTTACACAGGTGCCACGGTAGTGAGGGCGCGCTGCTGCACTCTCTACCTGCCATCGCCACCTGAAGCTCGCGTATGCCGAGACGCTTTTTCCCTTCCTATTTCCCTTCCATCTGTGCGAGTGCAGCATATAAAAATTCTGCCACCTCCTGCGGATGCGAAACCACCATACCGTGCCCGACATCGGGGAGCAGCTTGCAGTTTTCTACCTCAGGCGCGCGCAAAACCCGATCGTCAGTGCCATGAAGAGCATAAATCGGTACCGACAATGGCGTGGCCAACCTGCAGGTTGCGGCAAGCACTCCACCGCGGCGGAGAGTTTGTGCCGGCGTGTCCAACAACATGTCGCGCCCGAATTTAATCTCGGCGGGACTCGCCGCGCCAAACACGCGGTGCAAAAACCAGTCACTTGCAAGCACACGCTGCAACCACGTAAAAGGGATAACAGGGGCAATGCGATTCAATATGCGCCCGGAACTGACAAGGGCAGAAGAATCCAAGGCACCGCTCAACAACACCAGCCCCTTTACCGGAACCTGTGCCGCTATTGCACTGGCCACCATGGCTCCAAACGAACAGCCGCCAACAACATCTTCGGCCTGAATATGTAATGCTTTTACGGTGCGCAGAGCGTACACTTCCATACTCTCCCCGTTGTTTGGCACCAACAGCCGCGGGGTTACCAGTTCAAAGGCACGGTTCGTTTGCATCTTCTCCAGCGCATCTTGTACCCCCACATACATGCGCCCATCAGTTGCGAGTCCGGGCAACAGCACCACACGCACCCTGATCTCGCTGGAGGTGTTTGACACGGTGGGATTTCGATCTGACCCATATTTCTGCATGATTTTATATTCCTCACTTTACTTTGATCCAAGCTCTTCTCAGCGGCATGCAATGCAAAGAAGAGAGGAGCAACAGATAGATGCACACCGCAACGCGGTATTAGATGCCCTGAGAAAATTTCTGGTTTTACCATTCCCTAAAACGTAGCATAATGGCCGTAGCGTTGCCCAAGCCAACACGCTATAGCTTAACCCGCAATACTAGCAACGTAAACGTGCACGCAGGCCCTTAACCATACTTTAAGCGGGAAACACAAAATCGCTTGACTCCTTCCGGCATACAGCTAAAGTGAAATCCACTATCATAATCAACGAGAGGCACCGACATGCATTGCTCCATCAGACAATTACAACTCCACGACAAAGCACGCATCATCAGTATCAGCGCTGGCGGTGAACTGGGTCGCCGCATCCGCGATATGGGGCTGGTTACCGGCACCGAAATTGAGGTCGTCGGGCGCGCGCCCCTCAAAGATCCTGTGGCGATACGTTTACGTGGATTCACCCTGACCCTGCGCAACAACGAAGCCGATCACATCACCGTAGAAAAGCTGGAGTCAACCCCATGAACAAACACTACCTGGCCTTTGCCGGCAATCCCAATGCGGGCAAAACCACCCTGTTCAACGCCATTACCGGCTCGCACCAACATGTAGGCAACTATCCCGGCATCACTGTAGATCGCAAAGAGGGGAGCACCATCCTGGGAGATTCCAAAATCGACATTGTCGACCTCCCTGGGTGTTACTCCCTCACCGCATATACTCAAGAGGAACTGGTGGCACGCCAGGTTCTGGTGGAAGAGCGCCCCGGCCTGGTGGTGAACGTAGTTGACGCAACCAAACTGGAGCGCCATCTGTATCTCACCATGCAATTTCTTGAGTTGGGAGTTCCAGTAATGCTGGCGCTCAACATGATGGATGATGTGCGCAGCAAGGGGATCCAGATCAACGTGAAGCAGCTGCAGAAAGATCTGGGCTGCCCTGCGGTGGGTACGGTTGCACGCACTGGCGCGGGAAAAGAGGAACTGCTCCGCACTGCAGTTGAGTATGCGCAACAACGCAATGGCGAATGGCGCCCGCTGGAGATCTCCTACGGTCCAGATGTAGACCCTGTTCTTGAACGTGTGAGTACCAAAATTGCAGAGGCGAAGATCCTGCAACAGAAGTACCCTTCGCGCTGGGTGGCACTGAAGTATATCGAAGGGGACGACAGCATTATTGAGCAGGGACGCAGGATTGCCCCAGAACTCTCAGCGCAGATAGAGGCAGAGGTGCAAATTCTACGCGAGCACTGCCTCAAAACCTTGAACACCTTCCCCGAGGCGATCATTGCGGACTACCGTTACGGTTTTATCAGTGCGCTGCTGAAAAAAAGTGTGTTTGCAACCCAGCCGCAGTCAGCGCGGCTGGATCTGACAGACAAGATCGACCAGGTATTAACCCACAAGGTTGCGGGTCCGGTGCTGATGCTGGCACTCCTGTATGCCATGTTTCACATCACCTTCACCCTGGGGGAATACCCCATGGAGCTGACGCATAACTTTTTTGCCCTGCTGGCGGATGGGGCTGGCACCATAATTCCAGATGGGGTCATTCAGTCCCTTATTGTCTCCGGGGTTATTGACGGTGTGGGGGGAGTGCTGGGGTTTGTTCCTCTGATCATGATTATGTTCATCATCATCGCATTTTTAGAAGATTCTGGTTACATGGCACGTATGGCCTACATGCTTGATAAAGTGTTCCGCAGCTTTGGGCTCCACGGCAGCTCGGTAATGCCGTTTATTATCTCCGGCGGGATTGCAGGTGGCTGTGCGGTACCGGGGGTAATGGCAACGCGCACCCTCCGCAGCCCCAAGGAGAAACTCGCCACCATCATCACAGCCCCGTTTATGCCGTGTGGCGCAAAAATCCCGGTATTTCTCCTCTTGATTGGAGCGTTTTTTTCCGAGCATCGTGCCGCGGTGATGTTCAGCATCACCTTAGGCGCCTGGGTTATGGCTCTGCTGGTGGCGCGCCTGCTGCGCTCCACCCTTATCCGCGGAGAATCAACCCCTTTTGTGATGGAGCTTCCCCCCTACCGCCTCCCCACCGTGCAGGGGGTATTGATCCACATGTGGGAGCGCACCTGGGAATACATCAGAAAAGCTGGCACCGTGGTGCTGGCAATTTCTATTCTTCTGTGGACCGCAATGACCTTCCCCGCGCTGAACCAAGAGGTGGAACAGACATTTATTGCGCAGCAGATCGCCTTAGAGCAACAACTGGACGCGAGCACAAATCAGGCGCAACAGGAAATACTCCGGGAGAAAATAGTCGAGTTAGAGCACGCACACAGCCTCGCTGCGCTGAAAAATTCAGCCGCAGGGCGGATGGGGCAGATGCTGGAGCCACTGTCATCTCTGGCGGGTTTCAACTGGCGCACCAACATCGCCCTGATTGGTGGCGTGGCTGCGAAAGAGGTTATTGTCTCCACGCTGGGGACGGCATATTCTCTCGGCGAAACCGATACTGAAGAGAGCGGCGACCTCATGAGCCGGATGCAGAAGGACAAGGACTGGAACCACGCCTCCGCCATTAGCGCCATCATCTTTGTCCTCCTGTACGCCCCCTGCTTTGTCACCATCGTAGTGATGGCGCGTGAATCCAGTTGGGGCTGGGCGATGTTCGCCTTAATATTCAACACCACTCTGGCGTTCGGCCTTGCTAGCGCGGCATACCACATCGCAACAGCAGTGGCATAGCCGCGAGTTCCAGCAAGGATAACCACAAAGCAAAAAGCTCCGGATTGTGGCAAGGTTTTTTTCCTAGACATGACAAACAAACCATGTATATTGCTGTGTGATTAATAAATGAGGGGGTCTGGGAGTAGGCCCCTGATAGAACCCTAAACAAGGAGAAGCAACAATGGCTCACGTAATTTCAGACGATTGCACCAGCTGTGGTGCATGTGTAGATTCCTGCCCCGTAGAAGCTATTTCTGAGGGCGACGACAAGTACGTAATCGATGCTGACACTTGCACTGACTGCGGTGCTTGCGTTGACACCTGCCCCGTAGGTGCCATCGATGAAGCCTAAGCAACCCTAGGCAGCCTACAGGCGTTACAGTTAGAAAAGGCAGGAACTCTTCACGAGTTCCTGCCTTTTCTATTTTACCTCACAGAGCGCCCTGGATTCACCAAACCTCTTGGCGTAAAACCATGCGTAAGCTTTTTAAGCTCAAAAAATCACAAATTCTATAGTAATATCGTGGCTTAAAAGAGCAGCCACTGTAAACCACACTCTCTGGCGAACTACCAATGACCGACTATCCGGTGCGCGAAATGAAACTGATCCACTCGGTGGTGCAGACCCTCAACACTCTTGAGGATATGCATGCCACCCACATGTGCGATACCGCCGCCCCGTTCAGTGGCACTCTGCACTTGAGCGGCTCGTGGGGCGCTACTGTGCGTCCCATCTGTACCGCATGGCGCATCGATCGCAAACAGGCACGACTGTTGATATTCCAGCTCCAGACATTGGAGAAACACCAGCCCATCCTCCTGGCAGACTACATCTCGCAACCACTCGCCCGCCGCCTGTCCCAAGCTCAGATTCAGTTTTTCGACAGCGCCGGAAATGGATTTCTCCATGCGCCCCCCCTGTACTTGAGCCGCAGCGGCAACAGACCGTCCAAAACTGCCCCCCTACCCAACCGTTGTGTGCAGAGTGCTGGCTTACGGGTACTCTATCAACTGGTGCAAAAACCTGCGCTAGCGCAGGGCACCTATCGCGAAATCGCCGCAGAAGCAGGGGTTGCCCTTGGGAGTGTCGGCCCAGTCCTCAAAGAGTTACAGCGCAAAAAAATTCTCAGTTTGGCGCAGGCACCGCAGCGCCATATACTTGACCACGCCGGGCTCCACCAACTATGGGAATCCGCCTTCATCCACAACCTTCGCCCTCGTCTCCAAATTGAGCGCTGTACCCCCACTCGCCCTTGGAGTGTGGAATCGCTCCCGTCTCTGCTTAAAACCAGCAGATTGGAGGAAGATGTAATTTTAGGAGGGGAACTTGCGGCAGCATTCTTCTGCGATCACGTCCAAGCGCGGCGAGCTACCCTGCACGTGGAACGCAGCCGTGCGTTGAAGCTGATGCTGCAGTTGCGTCTTACTCCCGATCCCCAGGGGGAGATCGATGTAGTGGCAAACTTCTCCCCCAACAGTGCGTATCCACAACGCTCTGCCGAGGGGCTGCTGTTGGCAGAACCCTATCTGGTACACGCGGAGTTAATGAGTGCAGAAAAACAGCAGACCCAGATCGCACAGCAACTGGCGCAGGGGTATTTCCCTTTCTAATTACTCTGCCCCTTAATCATCTTTTTACAGGATTGCCATGTTTCATCACATCATGCTGTTAGTCGCAACCAATCTGGGTCTCGGCTACATTCGAAAGGCCCCCGGCACCTTCGGAACCCTGGCGGGAATTCCGCTATTCTATCTCGTTGCTCCCTGCCCTGCCTGGACTGCAGTGTCGCTCTGGGTGGCGGTGCTTCTGCTCGCCTTCTGGAGTTCCACCTACGCCGGACGCCACTTTGGGGTGGTGGATGATGGGCGCATTGTGGTTGATGAACTGATTGGATATCTCACTGCGGTGATGTTTCTCCCTTTTAGTTGGACTACGGCAATCCTCGCCTTTGTACTGTTTCGTTTTTTTGATATTTTTAAAATTTTCCCGGCCAACTGGTTTGACACCCGCATGAAAAACGGCTTCGGGGTGGTACTTGATGACGTAGTGGCGGGAATATATGCAGGCATAGTCCTGCGTTTGTGGATCTATTTTATCCCCTAAACGGGGTTACACCCCTGGAGTTTGAGGAATAACAGCATGGATATCGTGTGTATCAGCATTGGGAATGAATTGTTAAATGGTGAGATAGCGGATACCAACAAACAGTGGCTTGGACGCGCGCTGAACCAGGCCGGATACTCCCTGGCGGAAGCGATCACCGTGGGCGACGACTGTGCCAAGATCCGCGCTACCATCGAATACTTCATTGATGCCGGATACGCCATCATCGCTACCGGCGGCCTGGGTCCAACGGGGGATGACATCACCGCACGTGCAGTCGCGCAAGCGTTTAGATTGCGCCTGATTCTTAACGATGAGGCTCTGAATATGGTGCGCGCCTTTTTTAGGCGTAAGGGTAAGCCCTGCCCTCCGGGGAATGAAAAACAGGCGTTGCTGCCTCAAAAGGCACAACCGCTGGAAAACATCTGTGGCACTGCACCCGGATTTTATCTGCGCCACAATAACTGTCCGGCATTTTTCCTTCCTGGGGTGCCGCAGGAGATGCAGGCCATGTTTTCGCGCCATGTTGTGCCGCTCCTTAAATCTGCCATCCCCGCGCAAGAATTGCCCGAGAGCACGACACTATACACCTTTGGCATTCCCGAAGCAGAGTTGGAGCGGCGCCTGCAGCGTTTGAACTTCAGACACGATACCCAGTTGCGCTACCGCATGGCAGGCCCCCAGGTTGTGGTGAAGGTCGAAGTAGCACATGGCTGCAAGAAAGCTCTGGCCGCTAGTGTAGAAACTATCCGCGCTGAACTTGGCAGTGCTGTAACAGCTGTGGGCGACAGTTCCCTGCCTGAAACCACTGCTGCTATCCTGCGTGAAACCGAGCTGCGCCTCTCCTTGGCCGAATCGTGTACCGGCGGCCTCATTGTCAAACTGCTCACCGATCAAGCGGGGAGTTCGGCATTTATGGAGCGCAGCGCGGTAACATATGCCAATTCAGCAAAACATGATATGCTCGGGGTTCCGGTTCAGGTGCTGATGAAGTACGGCGCAGTAAGCCGTGAGTGTGCCATTGCTATGGCTGACGGGGTAAAACAGCGCTCCAATACAGATATTGCTCTCGCCGTTACTGGTATCGCGGGTCCCGACGGCGGCAGTGCGGAAAAACCTGTAGGTACGATATTCATGGCACTCGCAAGCGCACACGGAACAGAGGTGGAACACTTCACTTTTAGCGGAGACCGCGCCTCTGTGCGTGAACGTACCGCCTACGCCGCACTGGACTGGATCAGGCGGGTGGCACTGAAACACAAAAAGGGAGAGGAGAACTAAACACCCCTCCCCAGATATACACAAGCTTAAGCCTTTAAGTAGTGCTTGAAAGCGCCACTTTGCTGTGATATCCGTTGAATTTTGGACGCATAAATACCGAAACATTTTCGCATAAGCATATTTATAACAGGAGTATTCCGCAACCATGGCAACAGACAAAAGAGATCAGGCCATCGACTTGGCCATGAGCCAGATAGAGAAGCAGTTTGGCAAAGGGAGCATCATGCGCCTTGGAGGCGACAATGTGATGCGTGACATTGACACCATCCCTACCGGCTCTCTTGGGTTGGACATTGCCCTGGGGATCGGCGGGATTCCACGGGGACGCGTGGTTGAGCTGTACGGCCCTGAATCCTCGGGTAAAACCACCCTCGCCCTGCATATTATTGCCGAGGCACAGAAAAAAGGGGGAATTGCCGCTTTTGTGGATGCCGAGCATGCTCTGGATATCCACTACGCACGCAAACTCGGAGTACACGCTGACGACTTGCTGGTATCCCAGCCGGATACCGGTGAGCAGGCTCTGGAGATCGTCGAGGTGCTGGTACGCAGTGGTGCCATCGATGTGCTGGTGGTAGACTCCGTTGCCGCTTTAGTGCCGCGCGCCGAAATTGAAGGAGAGATGGGCGACTCCCACATGGGGTTGCAGGCACGCCTGATGTCACAGGCGTTGCGCAAGCTCACAGGGACCATCAGCAAATCAAACTGCACCGTAATCTTCATCAACCAGATCCGCATGAAGATCGGGGTGATGTTTGGCAATCCAGAAACCACCACGGGCGGCAATGCACTGAAGTTCTACTCCTCGGTGCGTATGGATATCCGCAAAATAGCTACCCTTAAACAGGGGCAAGATATTATCGGCGGGCGCACGCGGGTAAAAGTGGTAAAAAACAAGACCGCACCACCGTTCAAAGAAGCTGAATTCGATATCATGTATGGCGAGGGGATCTCCAAGGTTGGGGAACTTATCGATCTGGGGGTTGCCAACGACATTGTGGAGAAGAGTGGTGCCTGGTTCTCATGCAATGGAGAACGGATCGGCCAAGGGCGCGAAAATGCTAAAACATATATGAAAGAACACCCGGAAATGGCGCACAACGTTGAACAACAGATCCTCGAACTCTACGGCCTGTCACAATTAAAACCGGAAGCGGATCAACCAAAGACGGAGTAGCGCTATGGAACTCAACGAGATTCTAGCTATGGCGGTTAAAGCCAAGGCATCAGACATACACATCAAAGCTGGGCTTCCTCCAGTATATCGCATAGATGGTGGGTTACGCCCGCTCCCCAATGCGCCACGCCTGACTCCGGAGAATATCCGCAAGATGACCTACGCCATGCTGTCGGAGCGTCAGCGCGAAGAGTTTGAAGATACCCACGAGCTTGATCTCGCCTACGGCGTGCAGGGTCTGGGGCGCTTCAGGGTAAACCTCTTCACCCAGCGCGGCTCCATCTCTGCAGTGTTGCGTACTATCCCGTACAACGTCTCCACTCTAGAGGAATTGAATCTCCCTCCGGTGATCAAGAAAATAACCCAGAATCAGCGCGGACTGGTACTGGTAACTGGAACCACTGGTTCGGGTAAATCCACTACGCTGGCAAGTATGATCGATGCCATCAACTCAAACCGTACCGAACATATCATCACCATTGAAGACCCTATCGAGTTTTTACATCGGGACAAGAAGAGTATCATCAACCAGCGCGAACTCGGGGTAGATACCCAGAGCTTTGCGAGTGCCCTGAAGTCCTCCTTACGCCAAGATCCGGACGTGATCCTCGTGGGTGAGATGCGCGATTACGAAACTATTAACACCGCTCTTACCGCAGCAGAAACTGGGCATCTGGTGTTATCCACCCTGCACACGGTAGATGCGCAGGAGACGATCAACCGCATTGTGGGGGTATTTCCACCCTACCAACAGCGACAGGTGCGTCTCCAACTCTCCACCATCCTCATGGGAGTTATCTCCCAACGTCTGGTTCCGCGTGCAGATGGCAGAGGACGCGTTCCGGCTGTAGAGGTTATGGTATCTACCGCTAGGGTGCGCGAACTGATTGACGACAAAGAAAAAACTAAACTCCTACGCGACACCATCCAGAACGGGTACGAAACCTATGGCATGCAGACCTTTGATCAGTCACTGATGAGACTGCTCAGCAACGAGCTGATCACCTATGAGGAAGCACTTCGCCAGAGTAGCAACCCAGATGACTTCAAGCTCAAGTACTCAGGCATCTCTTCCACTTCCGATCTCACTTGGGAGCAATTCAACAAAGATGAGACGCCTGACGAAGAAAACGTCTAAATGGAGATGGGAAATGGTGCATATGCGCATGCCCTGCGCCTGCTCACCGTACGTCCCCGCAGCGCTGCAGACCTGCGGCAACGCCTGAAACAAAAACAATATCCGCACGCGCAAATAGATGCAGCTATTGCGCGCTGCTGCGAACTAGACTATATAAATGACCCCCGCACTGCACAGGAACGCACCCGCGCCTTAATGCGCAACGGTAAAGTTGGCGCACGCGTGCGTCAACAACTGTTTAAAGAGGGGTTTAACGAGCAGGATATTGAAAGCGCCATCGAAAAATGTATGGGTGAATATGATGAGCGTGAGATCCTTGCGCAGGTCTTTGCACGCCGCTTTGGTGGGCGAAATATAGATCTGCACGATATGCGCCAGCGTCGCCGGGTAGTTGGCTATCTGCAGCGGCGTGGTTTTAGCTTGAATAAAATACTTGAACACATACGCGAAAGGTTGAAAGATCTCCATGCTGACCACGAATGAAATCCGCGCGCGTTTTTTACGCTACTTTGAAGATCATGGCCATCAGGTTGTTGCATCATCCTCCCTTATCCCCCACAACGACCCCACCCTGCTGTTTACCAACGCCGGGATGAATCAGTTCAAAGACTGTTTTTTGGGTAACGAAAAGCGCCCCTACGCGCGGGCGGCCTCAGCGCAGAAATGTGTCCGAGCGGGGGGAAAGCACAACGATCTTGAAAATGTGGGGCGCACTGCACGCCACCACACCTTTTTTGAGATGTTGGGAAATTTTTCCTTTGGTGACTACTTCAAAAAGGAAGCGATAGCCCTGGCGTGGAAATTTCTGACTGAAGATCTTGGCCTCGATACTGCACATTTGTATGTCACGGTGTTTGAAAACGACGATGAAGCTGCAGAGATCTGGCACACGCAGGAAGGGGTGGCACGGGAACGGATTTTCCGTTTTGGTGAAGCGGACAACTTCTGGTCCATGGGCGATACTGGTCCCTGTGGCCCATGCAGCGAAATCTTCTGGGATAATGGCCCCGGAGTGGGCTGCGGTTCACCGGAGTGCGCGGTTGGATGTGACTGCGACCGCTACATGGAGATCTGGAACAACGTATTCATGCAGTTCAATCGCAGTAAAGATGGGACCCTCACCCCACTTCCAAAGCCTTCGGTAGATACAGGGATGGGGTTGGAGCGTATCGCCGCGGTGCTCCAGGGGGTTAGCTCCAACTACGACACCGACGGCATTCGCTGCATCATCAATTATATTGCAGAGCTGGCCGCACGTCCATACGGTAACAATCAGGAGAGTGATGTTTCCATGCGCGTCATGGCAGATCACAGCCGTGCCGCTGCATTTTTGATCGCCGACGGCGTCCTCCCTTCCAATGAAGGGCGCGGCTATGTGCTGCGTCGCATCATGCGCCGCGCTATGCGGCACGCCAAGATGATCGGCTTTGAGGAGCCGGTACTGCATAAAACCGCCGCTTTCGTCCTTGATAGCATGGCGCAAGCATATCCGGAAGAAGCAAAGCGCAAAGCATTTGTCATCAAGGTTATCACCAACGAAGAGGAACGCTTTATCCAGACGTTGGACAAGGGGCTGCACATCCTTACCGAGGAGATATCAAAGCTTAAGCACCAGGGTACGTCACAGATCCCCGGAGAGGTGGTGTTTAAGCTTTACGACACCTTTGGCTTCCCGGTCGACTTGACCGCCGACATTGTAGAGAAGGACGGCTACAGCGTAGATGAAGCAGGTTTTGAACGCTGTATGGAAGAGCAACGCCGCCAGGCACGCGAGCACTGGAAGGGCTCGGGTGAGGAGGGGATTGCCACCATCTACAAAGTCCTTGCTGAAGCAGGAATAACCACAGAGTTCAGTGGCTATGAAAAAACCGAAGACTTCGGCAGCGTAGTTGCCATCCTGAAAGATGGAGAACAGATAGACACCACCACAAAGGGGGAGAAGGTGGAGATATTCACCTCCATCACCCCGTTTTACGGCGAAGCGGGGGGACAAAGCGGCGATCGCGGCTCTATCCAAGGTGAAGGCGCCAGCGCTAAAGTGGAGAATGCCGTGCAGGTTCTCCCTGGGCTGATCTCCCATATAAGCGTCATCGATCACGGCAGCATCAGCGTAGGCGACAATATAGAGCTAAGCATCGATGTCGCGGCGCGCCAAGCTGCCTGCCTGAACCACAGCGCTACCCATCTGTTGCAGGCAGTTCTCGGACGGGTTCTGGGTGAACATGTACAGCAGGCCGGTTCGCTGGTTACCCCGGAACGGTTACGCTTTGACTTCACCCATTTCTCTGCCTTGAGTAAAGATGAAATCAGACAGATTGAAGATGAAGTAAACCGCTACATCCGCTCTAATCGCGAAGTGACTACCGAAGTGATGGATACCGAAGAAGCGGTTGCCGCCGGAGCCAAAGCACTGTTTGGTGAAAAATACACCGACAAAGTGCGGGTAGTCCAAATGGGTGAGCTCAGCATGGAACTCTGCGGCGGCACCCACGTTTCTGCCGGCGGGGATATCGGGCTGTTCAAAATTGTGCAAGAATCTGGTATTGCTGCCGGAGTGCGCCGCATTGAGGCTCTGACCGGAGAAAAAGCGCTGGAAGAGGTGCATCGACGCCAGCAGCTGGTAGACAATGTGGCGGCACTGGTAAAAACCGACCCGCCGCGCCTGCAACAGCGCATTGAAAAAATGGTAGAGCACCAGAAAGAACTGGAACGGGAAATCGAATCTCTGCAGGATCGCCTCGAAGCCGATCGCGCCGCTAAAATGGCACAGAACATCTCCAAAGCAGGCGATGTGGATCTGCTCATTGCGCGCCTTGATGGCCTCGATGGCAAAAAACTGCGCGAGCAGTGTGACAAGCTGCGGGATAAGCTTCCGACAGGGATCATTGTACTTGCCGGAACCAACGAAGATAAAGTGGCACTGCTGGTAGCCGTGAGCAAAGACCTGCATGGACGCACCAAAGCGGGAGAGATCATCAAACCGCTGGCGGAGATAATTGGTGGACGCGGTGGCGGACGCCCCGACTTGGCTCAGGCTGGCGGCTCAGAGGTTGGCAACATTGATACGATGTTGGAGCAGGCCCCGGCATTGATTGAAGAGATGTTGTAATGGGCAAAGTTCAGCTCGGGGTGTAGCACTTCAAGCAACACTGAAAGATAACGTCATTTAACAGGATACTTCATGTTTAAAGGAACAACTATACTAGCGGTACGCTCTGCTGAAGGGGTAGCCATGGCTGGCGATGGCCAGGTGACCCTAGGGCATACGGTGATGAAACACGGAGCGTGTAAGCTGCGGCGCATGCACAATGATTCCATTATTGGTGGATTTGCGGGTAGCACTGCGGATGCCTTTACCCTGTTTGAGAAATTCGAAGCTAAACTGCAGGAGTTTCAGGGTCATCTCGCACGCGCGGCCGTCGCCCTGGCCAAAGAGTGGCGCAGCGACCGTGTCTTGCGCAAACTTGAAGCTCTATTGCTGGTAGCCAACAAAGATCAAACCCTGGTGATCTCCGGCGTCGGGGATGTTATTGAATCTGATGACGGAGTGGCCGCCATTGGTTCCGGTGGAGCCTACGCCCAGGCGGCGGCACGCGCGCTGCTGCGCAACACCAGTATGACTCCGGCTGCTATCGCCACGGAAGCGATGAAAATTGCGGCGGAAACCTGCATCTACACCAACGAACACATAAGTATGGAAATCCTGTGATGAATAACCTTACTCCGCGAGAAATAGTCTCAGAGCTGGATCGCTACATCATCGGCCAAAACAACGCGAAACGCGCTGTAGCAGTAGCGCTACGCAACCGCTGGCGACGCCAGCAAGTAGCTGAAGATCTGCGCGATGAGATCTCCCCCAAGAATATCATCATGATAGGTCCCACTGGCGTGGGAAAAACCGAAATCGCACGCCGCCTTGCGAAACTCGCCCAAGCTCCATTTGTCAAGGTAGAGGCAAGCAAATTCACCGAAGTGGGCTATGTGGGCCGTGATGTAGAAAGCATGGTGCGCGATCTGCTGGAACTGGCCATTATCATGGTCAAAGCTGAAGAGACGGAGAAGAAACGCCTCACAGCTGAAGATCAGGCAGAAGAAAAACTTCTCGATCTACTCCTGCCCGGTAGTTCCGCCGGTAGCCCTGACATAGAAAGTGGCACTGGGGATTCACACAGCTCCACGCGCGCTAAAATGAAACGCCTTCTGCGCATGGGCGAACTGGAACAGCGCTATGTAGAACTTGAAACCGAAGAATCCACCATGCCAGCTATGGAGGTAATGACCCCCCCCGGTGCGGAAGATATGGGGCTTAATCTAAAAGATATGTTTGGCAACCTGTTCCCGAAAAAAACCAAACGGCGCCGCATCAAGGTTGAAGATGCGCGTGAGATTCTCATTGAGCAGGAAGCCCAAAGACTCGTGGACATGGACGAGGTACACAACCTGGCACGCCAGCGCACCGAGCAGAGTGGCATCATCTTTATCGACGAGATCGACAAGGTGGCCAGCACTGGAGGGGGACATGGCCCAGAGATCTCGCGCGAAGGGGTGCAACGCGACATCCTCCCTATTGTCGAGGGGAGTACCGTGAACACCAAATATGGTCCGGTAAAGACCGACCATATTCTTTTCATTGCCGCCGGCGCATTTCACGTGGCCAAGCCTTCCGATCTTATTCCGGAGCTACAGGGGCGCTTTCCTATCCGGGTGGAACTCGACAGCTTAACTGAAGATGATTTTTTTCAAATCCTCACAGAACCACGCAACGCTCTTATCAGCCAGTATTGCGCCTTGATGAAAACCGAAGGGCTGGATCTCAATTTCAGCGAAGCTGCTATTCGAGAGATGGCCGCTATCGCAGCCAAGGTTAACGAGCAGACAGAGAATATCGGCGCGCGCCGCTTGCATACCATCATCGAAAAACTGCTGGAAGAGATCTCCTTCGATGCTCCAGAGGTTCAAGACAAAGTTATTGAAGTGGATACGGATATGGTGCGCGAACGCCTAGAAAAAATCGTCGCCAGCGAAGATCTATCACGCTTTATCCTTTAACAACATCCAGCGCAGGCATAAAATGCGCAAAACTACACAGGAGTGTTGCCGCGTGCAAGAACTCATCAACAAAGCCAATATTCTCATAGAAGCGCTGCCCTACATGCAGCGTTTTTACGGTAAAACCATCGTAATCAAATATGGCGGTAACGCCATGGTTGAAGAACACCTGAAACGGGGGTTTGCCCACGATATTATCCTCCTGAAACTCATCGGCATAAATCCGGTGGTGGTGCACGGAGGTGGACCGCAGATCGGCAAAGTGCTGGAACAGATGGGACGCAAAACCAACTTTGTCCAGGGGATGCGCGTTACCGACTCGGAAACCATGAACGTGGTAGAGATGGTTCTGGGCGGAAAGGTCAACAAAGAGATTGTGGGGAACATCAACAGCGCCGGTGGGCGTGCAGTGGGACTGTCCGGTAAGGACGGAAACCTGATTATGGCACATAAGCTGGAGATGACCATGGTTAATCCGGATACACTGACGCCGGAGATTGTAGATGTCGGCATGGTTGGTGAGGTGGACTGCGTCAATCCGGAAGTGCTCAGGGCGCTGGAACAGAGCAATTTCATTCCGGTTATTGCCCCCATCGGCGTAGGCCCCAACGGAGAAACCTACAACATCAATGCCGACCTAGTTGCCGGACGCGTTGCCGGAGCCCTGAAAGCTGAAAAGCTGATGCTCCTCACCGATGTTGAAGGGGTGCTGGACAAAGCGGGGAAACTAATTTCCACTATTGATATTGACGCCGTGAGTGCTCTGATTGAAGATGGCACCATCAGCGGTGGGATGATCCCCAAAGTGACTTGCTGTGTAGACGCCGTCAGCGAGGGGGTGACCAAAGCCCACATCATCGACGGCAGGATGGAGCATACCTGTCTGCTGGAGATTTTTACTGACAAAGGGATAGGAACCGCAGTAGCGAGGTTTAACCGATGAATACTCAAGCATGGATAGAACGTGGCGATAATTGCATTGCAACCACCTACGGACGCTTCCCCATTGTGGCGAGCAAGGGTGAAGGGTGCTGGCTCTGGGACGTGGAGGGGAATAAATACCTCGATTTTCTCGCCGGAGTGGCGGTGAACAACCTGGGGCATTGTCACCCCAAAGTGGTCGCGGCTCTGCAGCAGCAAGCGCAAACCCTGATTCACTGTTCCAACTACTATCATATCCCCAACCAGATCGAACTTGCGGAGGCGTTGTGCCGCAACAGCTTTGGCGAACGGGTGTTTTTCTGTAACTCCGGCGCAGAAGCCAACGAAGCTGCCATGAAACTGGTGCGCAAGCACAGTGCAGAAAAGAGCGGGAGTAATCGCTTTACTGTCATAACCGCCCTTGCCTCTTTTCACGGCCGCACCATCGGCACCATCAGCGCCACCGGTCAGGATGCAGTGCGCAAAGGATTTACTCCGGTAGTGCCGGGATTCCGCTATGTGCCCTTCGGCGATATCGACGCTATGCGTACAGCAGTGACTGCCGAGGTATGCGCAGTGATGCTCGAACCGGTTCAGGGCGAAGGGGGGATCAATGTCGCCCCACCTGGATATTTGAAGGCGGTACGTGAGCTGTGCGACCAACACAACATGCTGTTGATCTTTGATGAAGTACAGGTGGGATATGGGCGCACTGGAAAGCTCTTCGCCTATCAGCATGATGATGTCGCCCCGGACATCATGACTCTGGCAAAGGCGATGGCGGGTGGTGCTCCTATCGGTGCCATGGTGGCAACAGAAAAAGCTGCCACCGCATTCACTCCCGGCAGCCACGGCTCTACCTTTGGTGGCAATCCGCTGGTAACCGCGGCCGCTTTAGCGACCATTGATGTGCTGGAGAACGACGGAGTGCTGGAAAACTGTGTGGAGATGGGTGCATATCTGCACGCATGTCTAAAACAGCTCAGCGCTAAATTCAGCTGGTGCGGTGAAGTTCGTGGCCGTGGTCTGATTCAGGGGCTCCAACTAGATATCGAAGGTGCTCCCCTAGTGGCGGCAGCGCTTAAAAAGGGCCTTCTAATAAACTGCACGGCAGGTAAAGTGTTGCGTTTTGTTCCTCCCCTGATAGTAACCAAGGGGGAGATCGATCTCGCCATGGAAATTCTGCAGCAAGTCTTTGAGGAATTCAGCAAGGGGTAGCGCATGAAAAACGTGTCCACAGAAGCGATCGTCGGATCCATCGTTATTTTGATGCTGGTCATTGCGGCATTTTTGTGGGTAATGTTTAAACCTGAAACTCAAGAGAAATACCACCCCCCGTACAAGTACTATTCCGGCGACAAGCCCGACTTTAAGCGGAAATAGTTGTACTGCGGGACTGCTTTTGCACAAGGATAAAAATGCTATGGCCAAGCAATAAGGGTCACATGCACGGTGCGCCATGATCGAGCAAAGAGGTGTGCTTACATGCATCGAAGGCGTGAAACTCTCATGCCAACACCGCAGTTGAAGAGTTTTTGCACCACCATCAACTTTACCAAAAACATAAAGGAGCCTTAGCTAGATGAAATCAGACTTTCTGCGTCTGCGGGACTGGAGTGCGACAGACCTGGATGCTATCCTCACCTTGACCCGCGAACTTAAGAATCAGCAGAAGCGTGGCATCCGTCACCCTCTCCTTGCGGGCAAGAGCTTGGCCATGGTGTTTGAAAAAAGCTCAACCCGCACACGCATTTCCTTTGAAACCGGGATGTTTCAACTCGGTGGACACGCACTGTTTCTCTCCTCTGCCAACACTCAAATTGGACGCGGTGAAACCATCAAAGATACTGCACGGGTACTATCCCGCTACGTAGATGGCATCATGATCCGCACCTATGCGCAGGAGGATATTGAGGAACTTGCGCGCTACGCCGATATACCGGTGATCAACGCCCTCACCGATATGTACCATCCGTGTCAAGTGATGGCAGATCTGTTTACCGTATTGGAACACAAAGGTTCTTACCGCAGCCAGACGTACTGCTGGATCGGCGATGGGAACAATATGGCGCACTCATGGATAAATGCAGCCGCTGTATTTGGTTTCGAGTTGCGTATTGCCACCCCCAAAGGCTATGAACCTGATGCCACAGTAGTTGACTGGGCGCGGCAGCAGGGTGCCAATATCATCTACACCAACGATCCCCTTGAAGCAGCACGCAACGCCGACATTCTCAACACCGATGTGTGGGCCAGCATGGGACAGGAGGAGGAGCAGGAGCAGCGCTGTCGTGACTTTGCCGGGTTCCAGATTAACGCCGCGACCCTTGCCGTCGCAAATCCAGGCAGTCTGGTGCTACACTGCCTCCCGGCGCATCGCGGCGAAGAGATCACTGCTGAAGTGCTCGAAGGGCCAAACTCGGTAGTCTTTGATGAAGCAGAAAACCGCCTCCACGTGCAAAAGGCGATCATGGCAACCCTGATGCAGAAAGCAAAGGAGTAACCAGCGTGAAACTGATATGTCCGCAGTGTAATTTCACGCGCGATCTTGAAGAGAGCGCAATCCCCACCCAACCGGTACAGGCGACCTGCCCGAAATGCGAGGCAGTGTTTCGCTTTGATCCAACCACAGTGAAATCCAATGCGGATGCTCCCCCTGTAGACACGCAAAACAACTTCGTTACTCCCCCCACAGTGGATGAAACTGTGGAGCCAGACGCTCAAATTGCAGAAACAGTGCCTGAAGAGGACGTAACCGCTGGCGCTGGAATTGCGGCCGGGTTTTGGCTTCGTGCCGTTGCCGCCGTGCTCGACTCGGTGATTTCGTCAGCGCTGCAGTTTACTATGGTATATGCACTCGGGAACGTAGTTGAGTTGAGCGGCTCAAGTACCCTGCCCATGGTGCAGATGCTCATCATGCTCTTCAGCGCGCTGGCTGGGGTATTTTACTATGTGTTTTTTACCGGCTACTCAGGGCAGACTCCAGGCAAAATAGCGCTGCGCCTGAAGGTTGTGCGACTTGACGATACCCAAGTGAGCTACGGACAGGCGTTTATCCGCGAAACTATCGGCAAGTTTATCTCCGGCATTGTGCTCGGAATCGGCTATCTGATGGTGGCACTGCGGCGCGACAAACGTGGCCTCCACGATTTGATGGCCGATACCAAAGTGATTAAAATCTAAACAACACAAGAAACGCCTGTAGCTCCTACGCGCCTTTCCCGGCCACTACAGGCTTCAAGCAATAAACAAGGAGAAGAAAATGGCGAACAGAGGTGAAGTTAAAAAAGCAGTTCTGGCATATTCCGGTGGACTCGATACCTCCATCATCTTGAAGTGGCTCATCGAAGAATATGGCTGTGAAGTGGTGGCTTTTGCTGCGGATCTAGGTCAGGGAGAAGAGCTGGATTTTATCCCGGAAAAAGCAAAAAAGACTGGGGCGTCCACCTGCTATGTGGAAGATTTACGCGAGGAATTTGTGCGTGACTTCGTCTTTCCCATGTTCCGCGCTAACGCTATCTACGAGGGGCGCTACTTCCTCGGCACCTCTATCGCTCGCCCGCTGATTGCCAAAAAGCAGATGGAAATCGCTAAAGCTGAAGGGGCAGATGCAGTTTCTCACGGGGCTACGGGCAAAGGTAACGATCAGGTACGCTTTGAGCTGAGCTACTACCACTTTGATCCTGCAGTAAAGGTTATCGCACCTTGGCGCGAATGGGACCTCAACAGCAGAACCGCACTGGAAGAATACGCGCGCAAGCACGACATTCATGTGCCCACAAGCAAAAAATTCCCTTGGAGCAGTGACCGCAACCTGCTGCATATCTCCTTCGAAGGGGACGTTCTTGAAGATCCCATGGCGGAAGCACCCGAAGAGATGTATATGATGACGGTGCGCCCTGAGGATGCTCCAGATCAGGCGGAATACGTAGATATCGAGTTTGAGATGGGCGACCCGGTAGCTGTAAACGGCGAACGGCTCTCACCCGCACAGCTTCTCACCAAGCTCAATGAATTTGGCTACAAGCACGGCATCGGGCGCGTAGATCTGATGGAGAACCGCTACGTGGGGATGAAGAGCCGTGGCGTGTATGAGACTCCGGGCGGGACCATTCTCGAAGAGGCACACCGCGCAGTGGAATCGATCACCATGGATCGCGAAGTGATGCATCTGCGCGACTCTCTCATATCTCGTTATGCGGCAATGGTTTACAACGGCTACTGGTTCGCACCCGAGCGGGAGGCACTGCAAGCGCTGATTGATGACACCCAGAAAACCGTAAACGGCATCGCCCGCATCAAGCTCTACAAGGGACACTGCCGTGTGGTAGGGCGAGATTCAAAAACAGACTCCCTCTTCAACCTTGAATACGCTACCTTCGAGGCCGATGATGTCTATAATCAGGCAGATGCTGAAGGCTTTATTAAAATTAACGCCCTGCGTCTGCGCATTCGCAGTTTGATGCGCAATAAATAACGCAAACCCAAGCCTCATCCCGAGCCCCTCCCTTTTTCGTCCCAAAGGGAGGGGCTCGCAGGCAGGTTGACTGTGGCACAGCTGGTGCTCTTGTTTCAGCCACTTTTGCAAACACACAACGGATTCCATGACCCCGGGCATTCCCAAACAGATTAAAACCTCGGTAGTTGCGTGCATTATTGATGAGCACGAACGAATCCTTCTGACCAGACGGAGTATCCCACCGTTTTTTGGACAGTGGGTAATGCCCGGAGGGAAAATAGACCACGGCGAATCTATAACTACGGCGTTGATGCGCGAAGTTCGCGAAGAGGTGGGGCTGAAGGTTAAAGCTGGAACCCTGGTGGATATTTACGAACATCTAGCGGTGGGGGAACGCAGCGATCACTACATAATCCTGTACTATCGCGCCCTCCCCTTAAGTTTTGACATCAGCATCAATCCTGCCGAATTAAGTGAAGCGCACTGGTTTGGCGCACATGAGCTTCCGCACCTCGATATCCCACCCGGGTCGCGGCATGTGCTGGCGCAACTGTATCCAGAGCAGGAGTGGTCCCAACTGCAACCGCCGGGGGAACGTGCAGATCTGGAATTACCCGGCGACTCCCCCTTAAGTGAGACCTAAGCGCCTATGTTTAAAATTGTCGAGAAAAAAGTGACGCTAGAATTCCCACGCGGGCACCACCTCCACTGCCTCCTCTGCCAGATCCCTAACCAGATCCGCATGGAAAATGAGGCAGATCCCGACGCGATATCCAAACGCAAATGGGAACTGATCCACTCAATTCTAACGCTGGTGGCACAGGGATCGGGCAATCTGAGGAAACTCCACTTTCTGGTTTTCCCTGAAACCGTGCTGCCGCCGGAGTACTTCTCTTCCACCCTCGAATATATCAGGCGTCACTTCCGCAACAACACCGTCACTATGATCGGGCTGGAGCGCATGCGCCTGACCGACTTCTGCGCTCTGGTTGGACAGTTCAGCGCCGATAACGCCGAATTACTCGAATCGATCCACACTGACCGCCTCAGCGGCGACATCGACTGCCTTAATGTCAACAGCGCCGCCACCATCATTAAAGATGCCCACGGCGAGACGCGGGTATACCTGCAGGCCAAGAGCCACCCTTTTGCCCTGGAGGAGAAGTTGGAGGCAAATCTTGACCTGTATCACGGCAAGGTTTTCCCCCTGTGGCGCAGTGAACCCAATGCGTTCAACTTCATGGCGCTGATCTGTTTTGACTACATCTATCGCACTCTGATACGCTCGAATATCACCCGGGTGATTGATCACGCCAACGAAATGTTCTTTTCATCGCGCCAACAACTCGATCTGCTGGTGGTTCTGAAATGCAACCCGAAACCAGAGCACCAGACCTTCCGCGATGTAATTCACGGTTTTTACGGTGAACTCCTTGAAGCCTCTCCCGGCGTGCGCGACACCATCACGGTATTCTGTAACAATAGCGATCTTATCGATCCCCCGGTGGAGGTGGGTAAAGATGACACCTTCGGGTATTCGTCGGTGATTATCAGCTACCCCCGACAGGTACACCATTCAGAGCTGCCGGAGTTTTCCACCGATGACTTTGGCGGTCTGCCCATTAGCCGCCTCCGCTTCGGGGCTGAAAATCGCCTGTACTACTTCAACCTCCCCGTGTTCTACGAGTTTGACCCGCGCACCACCAGGATGCCGCTCAAAGTTCACCGAGTCTATAAAAGTACCGAGTCTGGTGAGTGGGAAAACATCTCCACCAGCGCTAATTCCATCCGTCAGGGCAAGCCCTGTTAGTTTAGGAGATATGCACTATGAGCAAGAAACTCTGGGGAGGGCGCTTCACCCAGCCTACAGATAAATTTGTAGAGGAATTCACCGCTTCTATCGGCTTTGAGCAGCGTCTGTACCCCTACGATATTCGCGGTTCCAAGGCGCATGCGCAGATGCTTGCGCGCCAAGAGATCATCACACAAGAGGAAGCAGAGCAAATCTGCGCTGGGCTGGATGGCATTTTTGCAGATATAGAGCAAGATAAAATAGAGTTTTCCATCGCCCTCGAAGATATCCACATGAATATCGAAGCGCGTTTGATTGAGCGCATCGGTCCGGTGGGAGGGAAACTCCACACTGGACGCTCACGCAATGATCAGGTTGCAGTGGATATCCGCCTTTACTTGCGCGACGAACTCGATGCGGTTATCGCCTACCTAGAGGCACTGATGGATTCCCTTCTGACACAGGCGGAGGGGAATCTCAACACCATCATGCCAGGATACACCCACCTACAGACCGCACAACCGGTGCTATTTGCCCACCACATGCTTGCGTATTACGAAATGTTTAAACGCGATGCAAGTCGAATGCACGACTGCCGGGCACGCATGAATGTAATGCCTCTCGGCGCCGGAGCCCTGGCAGGCACCACGTTCCCCATCGACCGCGAATGGGTCGCACAACAACTCGGCTTTGATGGAGTGACACGTAACAGCCTCGATTCGGTATCGGATCGCGACTTTGCCATTGAATTTTGTAGCAATGCCGCTACAGTGATGATGCATCTGTCGCGTTTGAGCGAAGAGTTGATCCTCTGGTCCAGCGCCGACTTCAACTTCATCGAACTCAGCGATGCGTTTTGTACCGGTAGCTCCATCATGCCGCAGAAAAAAAATCCGGACGTCCCTGAACTGGTGCGGGGCAAGAGCGGGCGGGTGTACGGCAATCTGATGAGCCTGCTGACTTTGATGAAGTCTCTGCCGCTGGCATATAACAAAGATATGCAAGAGGACAAGGAACCGCTGTTTGATAGCATCGACACGGTTAAAGGGAGCCTGAAGATCTTCGCTGCCATGATCGCCGAGATGAGAATAAAGGTGGACAATATGCGGATCGCTGCTGCGCGCGGATTTTCCACGGCTACCGATATTGCAGACTATTGTGTGCGCAAGGGACTCCCCTTTCGCCAAGCTCACGAGGTGGTGGGGAAAACTGTACGCTACTGTATCGAACAGGGGAAAGAGATCCCGGAACTTAGTCTTGAGGAGTTCCGTCAGTTCAGCACTCTGATCGATAGCGATATCTACGATTTTGTCACCCTGGATGCTTCGGTAAACGCGCGTACCGCTACCGGCGGCACGGCGCGCTGCGCGGTAGAACGCGAAATTGCTCTAGCACGCCAAGCACAACAGAAGGTTTGAGTCTCTCTATGGGTCCAGTTTATTTTCCCCCCCGATTTTCTGCCCTCCTGAGCGCTATCCTGGTTTGTTCTCTTCTCCTGTGTGGCTGTGGGAAAAAAGGCCCGGTGATGCCCCTGGAAGCGAAGCTCCCCACGGCCCCAGCACAGGTAAGCTTGAGCCAGCGTGGTTCATCTCTGTTGCTCGCCTGGAACATTCCCACCCTGAATCAGGATGGTTCCGAGCTGAACAATCTAAAACGTTTTGACATCTACCGGATCGACTATGTTCCCGAAACTGGATGTCCTGAATGTCGGAATCCCCAATACCTGTTGCGCCAAGTTGATGTGGGTTTCTACCAGAGCAGGGAGCGCGGCAGCAACCGCATCTACATGTGGGATCACTTCGTAGAGCCGGGAGTTGGCTATCGCTACCGCATTGTACCCGTAACTGCCAAAGAGCAGGCCGGTGCTGACACAACCATCCACCGCCCCTGTTTCTCTGCGCCGCCAATCCCCACAGCACTCAGCGCCCACGCTTCTGACCGTCAGGTGGTGCTAAACTGGAACGCCCCTGGCGTAGAGGATGGGAGGCAGAGGGTTCTGCTCGGGTACAATATCTACCGCAGCAAACAGGGGGAATATTTCGGCACACGCCCGCTGAACCGGGAACCCGTCAGACCTACAACATATGAGGATCAGGATCTGAGCAACAACATCACCTACCGTTACACGGTGCGCAGTGTTGTAAAAGAGGGGGAATTTATCCTCGAAAGTGATGCGCTTCCTGCCGTCGAGATAACCCCTGCGCCCCCACTGTAAAGTGTACACAGATGGGGTAAAATGGCGTTTTGACAACCTCCTAAACCTATGCTACTTATGCTGAAAAAGTGCACGCTGCGGATATCCGTACAGGTATCTATTTAGCTCCAATAGTTACACCTACACATAAAAAATATACCCACACAGGAGAAAACCATGTTTACAGGCTCAATGGTTGCCATTGTAACCCCCATGAACAGCGATGGAAGTGTAAACGAAGACAAATTTCGTGAGTTAGTGGAATTCCAGATTGAAAACGGCACCGATGCCATTGTGCCCTGTGGCACCACCGGAGAATCAGCTACGCTGAACTATGAAGAGCACGATCTCGTGGTCAAAGCCTGTATCGAGCAGGTAGGCGGCCGTGTCCCCGTTATAGCGGGCACAGGCTCTAACTCAACAGCCGAGGCAATTGAGATCAGTCGGCACGCTAAAGAGATGGGGGCTGACGCACTCCTGCTCGTGAGTCCATACTACAACAAACCATCCCAGGAGGGGCTCTACCAACATTACAAGGCTATTGCCGAGGCAGTAGCCCTACCCCAGTTGCTCTACAACGTTCCAGGGCGTACCGGTATGAACGTGGCGGCAGAGACCACTATCCGCCTCGCCGAAATCGACAACATTGTCGCTATCAAGGAAGCCTCCGGAGATGTAACCCAGGCAAGCACTATCATCAGCCAAGCTGGGGATAAGATCGATGTGATCGCCGGAGACGACTTCCTTGCCCTGCCCCTTATGGCGGTGGGTGCAAAAGGGGTTATCTCCGTTAGCGCTAACATCATCCCCAAAGAGGTGAAGCAGATGGTGGTGGCGATTCAGGAAGGGCGCTGGGATGATGCGCGCAAAATGCACCTCCACCTGCTCGATATTCACAAGGCGATGTTTATCGAATCTAACCCGGTGCCTGCGAAAACTTCCTTAGAGTTGATGGGTAAGGCAGAAAAGCATGTACGCCTGCCGCTGGCCAACATGCAGCCCGCCACCCTGCAGACCCTTACAGAGATACTGAAACGCTACAACCTTATATAATCCAGATATGTGTTGGCACATATACTGCTGCCGTAGCTGGGTTTCCGGCGACGGCAGCAGTATATTATCCCTACCTTCAGCAAGAGAGAATTTATGCTTAATATAGCTGTAACCGGCGCCGCCGGACGGATGGGAGCGCGTCTGATCAATGCCGTAACCCAGGCAGAGAACATGCGTCTGTGTGGCGCTATTGAGCATGCAGGCCATGCAGCTTGCGGTCAGGACGCCGGAATCCTTGCAGGTTGTGGTGAACTGGGGGTGAAGGTGGTTAATGATCTTCGCGCCGGTCTGGCACAGGCGGATATCCTCATCGATTTCACCTTTCCAGAGGTCACCCTCCAAAATGCACGTGTTTGTGCAGAGATGGGGAAGGGACTTGTAAGCGGCTCCACTGGCTTCACCCCCCAGCAGCGCGCAGAACTGACCCAGATCGGCAGCGGAATTGGGATAGTGCTCGCCCCTAACATGAGCGTGGGGGTCAATGCGTGTTTCAAACTCCTCAAAGAGGCCGCATCCATTCTAGGGCAGGACTTTGATGTGGAGATTGTGGAGCTACATCACAAGCAAAAAAAGGATTCCCCCTCCGGCACTGCAGTACGGATGGGAGAGATTGTCGCTGATGAGCTCGGACGCGATTACAATAAGGTAGCCAACTTCCATCGCGAGGGGATGTGTGGCGCCCGCACCCATGAAGAGATCGGCATGCAAACCGTGCGTGGCGGTGACATCGTCGGCGAACATACGGTGTATTTTATCGGCATGGGAGAGCGCATCGAAATCAGTCATCGTGCCATGAGCCGGGACATGTTTGCCCGTGGTGCGGTACGCGCATGTCAGTGGCTACAGGGAAAAAAACCCGGCATATACGACATGCAGGATGTACTGGAACTGCGCTAGACAATCTTTTTTGCGCCCCCACACCACCACAACCCAGAAATAAGGGCGACCAACACCGTTCGCCCCTCCACCAGTTTTTTCACTAAAGGAGATACAATCCCATGGCCAAAGCGAATGAAAACTACCTTAAACTCAAGGCTGGATATCTGTTCCCTGAGATTTCGCGCCGTATCAATGAATTTGTGGAAGCAAATCCAGGGAAGGAAGTTATCCGCCTCGGAATTGGCGATGTTACTCGCCCCCTCCCCCCCGCAGTGATCAAGGCCTTTCATGCCGGGGTAGATGATCTGGCGGGAACGGAGAACTTTCATGGGTATGGCCCCGAGCAGGGATATCCCTGGCTGATCGACACCATTATCGACAAAGCCTACACCCCCCTTGGCGTCAAACTCGACCGGAGCGAAGTATTTATCTCTGATGGTTCCAAGTGCGACAGCGCCAATATTCTGGATATCTTCGATCTTGACAACACCGTTGCTATCGGGGATCCGGTGTACCCAGTGTACAACGATACCAATGTCATGGTGGGGCGCACCGGCGAAGCGAATGCAAAAGGGTACTACGCAGGAGTGGTGTACATGCCCTGTACCGAGGCAAACAACTTCATGCCTGATTTCCCGCGCGAACAGGTAGATATCATCTACCTGTGCTATCCCAACAATCCCACTGGCACAGTAGCTACCAAAGAGCAGCTTCAAGCCTGGGTTGAATATGCGCTGGAAAAAGATGCGGTCATTTTATTTGATGCCGCCTACGAAGCATTTATCACCGAGCCGGGGATTCCACACTCCATCTACGAAATTGAAGGGGCTAAACGCTGTGCTATCGAGTTCCGCAGCTTTTCCAAAACTGCCGGCTTTACCGGGGTGCGCTGCGGCCTTACGGTGGTACCCCAGGAGTTGAAGGTAAAGGGAAAGAGTGGCGTTGAAATCGCGCTCAACCCACTGTGGAATCGGCGTCAATCCACTAAGTTCAACGGCGTTTCCTACCCGGTTCAATGCGCTGCTGCTGCGGTATATTCCGATGAGGGCTGGGCGCAGGTACAGGAAATTATCGCCTACTACATGGAGAATGCACGCATCATTCGCGAAGGGCTCGCAGAAGCTGGCATCACCTGCTACGGCGGAGTCAATGCGCCATATATCTGGCTCAAAACTCCGCAAGGGATGAGCAGCTGGGAGTTTTTCGACAAGCTGCTGCAGGAATGCTTTGTGGTCGGCACCCCGGGCAGCGGGTTTGGCCCCAGTGGTGAAGGTTACTTCCGCCTCAGTGCCTTTGGAGAGCGCTCTACGGTAGAAAAAGCCGTAAGCCGTATCCGCGCTACCTGGGGAAAATAAGCCACACCATTGTTGCACCGTTAAAAGAGGTTGTCTGTGTACCTGGCGGACAACCTCTTTTTGGCACAAGCCCCGAGGGAGATTGCTGCCCTGTGCACAAAACACATCCCTCCCCAGATTTCACTCAGGTGCACCTTCTCCCTGCACACAAAGATCCCACAGCAAGCGACTCAAGAACTAATCAACCTGCACACCAACCCGTTGTCAACTTAGTCCCAGGAGATATGCCCGTGGATTTGCTGTCTACTTCTACCCGCACATCTGGAAATATATCCATATTAATCATTGCCTCATTGGCAATTGTGGGTGTTTGTGCCTGCAGCGATAACGCCTATGAAGAGCTAGAGTCACCATCACAGCGGGAAACTAAAGCGCCAGAGATCCCTTTTGTGGAAGAGATCCATGAAAAGAGTGCAGATCGTGCGCGCATCGAGCCAGATAGGAGCGAACCTCCCCCTAAGCACACAGAGCACACCATCCCGATGGCACTGCAGCAACAAGTCAAATTAAGACCTGAAACCGCACAGATCTCACTCGAACTGAAACTTCCCCACCGTCAGATTGAATCTTTTCAAATCCAAAAGCAGGACCTACTCCAGAGTCCGATTGCAATGCGTCAGAAAAAGAATAAAGAAGCGTATAAAAAGGTAAAGATAGGGGGAGGACTTCTTATCGATCCCGATGGGCAGGATTTAACCGAAAGTCTCGACGGTGCCGAGGTTAAGTTTGATATAAAGTGGGACTGAAAACCTCTTGATACGCTTTATTTCAGCACCAACGTCAGAGTATTTATCTCCCCCAGCTTGACAATTACTTCTTTAATTGTCAGATTACGCCTGTTCTCATGTCAGCTATTATTGCCGCCTGCGCACAAATGGCGGGGATAAAAACAGGAGCTAGCGCCTATGATGATTATTTTTGCCATCCCTCTGGGAATTCTATCCTTCATTATCGCCTACCATTGTTTCAAGGCGAATCACGCAGTTAAAGCGCTGTGGTGTGCCGCCTTTGGGGTGTTTTTACTTGTCGGTGCTGTCGTGATGGGGTACGGAACCATGCTGATGCTGCAAAACATCGAACCTAAAAACTTTGACCGCTCTGCTTCCAGCTCAACCCACACCGTAATCGAGCGCGACCCCCAAACGGTAGTAAGCATTTGAGCGCCACGCACAACATCGCAGCGGTGCATGTGCAAATACGCACCCGAAAACCGTGGAAGCACAATCACATAAATACGCGCTTCAACGTGGTATCACCTCAGGACTTTGGGTATAGTCACACTCAATCAAGACCTGTTGTGGCAGGCAGGTTTTGACCTTCATTCTTTCTTCCTACCCGAAATACAACAAAGCCGGTTCGGATGCCTCCCCGAACCGGCTTTGTTGTATGTAACTTTTGCCCATATCACCACACCCCCCGCCAAACAACTACAATTTACTGGGAATAACGGTGTATTTTTACTATTATTACCTGTAGTAACAGCAGAACATCCTAACTCTTCAGGCACTCAACAGCGTCTTGAAGTTTTACCTCAGGCCCCAACCACAGGATATCTATGTACACAGAGTACTTCGGACTCAGAGACAGACCTTTTTCCATCGCTCCGGATCCGGAATATCTGTATATGAGCATACGCCACCGCGAGGCTTTGGCACATCTGATTTACGGCCTCCAGACCGACGGCGGATTTGTACTTCTCACCGGCGAGGTGGGTACTGGGAAAACTACAGTATGTCGCTGCCTGCTAGAACAGGTTCCCGACGATGCTGAGATAGCTTTTGTCCTGAATCCTAAAGTTAGTGCCACAGAGCTGCTCGAAACCATCTGCGATGAACTTGGAATCAACTGCCCGGAACATACCACGAGTATCAAGATCTTTGTCGATGCCATCAACCACTTCCTCCTCGCTACGCACGCCAAGGGGCGCAAAACGGTTCTGATCATTGATGAGGCGCAAAATCTCTCTATCGATGTACTGGAACAAATCCGCCTGCTGACCAACCTGGAAACCAACAAGAAAAAACTTCTGCAGGTTATCATGATTGGGCAGCCAGAATTGCGCGACATGCTTAAACGCCAGGATCTGCGGCAATTGGAGCAGCGCGTCACAGCGCGCTACCACCTCCAGCCTCTCAACTATCCAGAAGCCCTGGCGTATATCAGCCATCGCCTCCAGGTTGCGGGGGTGGAGCGCCCTCTATTCTCGCGCCGCGCCCTGCGCATGCTGTTTCGCTTGAGTGGAGGGGTTCCGCGCTTAATCAATCTACTTTGCGACCGCGCCCTCCTTGGAGCCTATGCTACCAATCAGAACAGCGTAACCCCGAAACTGGTGCGCACCACCGCAAAAGAGATATTTGGCACTGAACCCGAGAAAGGTTTTTTCGCCCCCCTCCCAGCGCGCCTCCTGATCATCGCGACGGGCGTGGTGCTCATCGCCGCAGGGCTAATTACTTTCAGCATAGGGGTACCGTTCGGCACCGCCACTAAAGCACCCTTATCCACCTCCCCAGAGGAGACAACACAGGCGTACAGGGAGATGACCCCCACAATTTCGCCCCAAACACAAAAGATCCCCGCGCACACCCCCATATGGGATGACAGCTTGTGGGATAATGCCACCCGCAGCGCTGCCACAGCGCAGCTGTTTGAGCTGTGGGGCAAGGGCGAGCCGAACCACAACCAAGAGATCGCCTCCAGCGCTGCCCAAGTAGGGCTCCGCACCCTGGATCGGCGCGGAAGCCTTGCCGCGTTGCGTGAGCTGGATCGTCCCGCTATTCTCAAGCTGCACAACGCTAGCGGGCGCGATCACTTTGCTACCCTTACCGGCCTAGATGAGACCCACGCCGTATTAAGTTTTGCGCAACATATCCTCAGGATTGAAGCCACAGAACTGGTGAAGCACTGGCGCGGCGATTTCATCTTGCTGTGGCAGCCACCGCCAGGTTATTCAACCCCAGTATATCCGGGGCATGATGGAGAGGTAGTCAGCTGGCTCGATCGTCAACTGGCCCTGCTTCAGCCGCGTCCGCCGGCACAAACCACACGCCTGAGTCTAGAAGGGCAGCTTCTCGATGAACTGCGCCAGTTTCAGGCGGCGAAGGGTTTGACTCCGGATGGAATTCTTGGCCCCGTAACCATCATCCACCTGAACAATGAAAATATCGGTACCTTTCCGCGACTACAGCCCATTTCAGGTGAATAGTGAAAGCGTAAGTGGGAGGGGATAACACAACAGCACCTCTCCTGCTGTTATGATACATAGGTACCGAAGATGAACCATCAACTACCGAAAGCAGGATACCGCACGCTATGTCATATATTCTTGAAGCCCTGAAAAAATCGGAAAAAAAACGTCAGGGAAAACAGCAAAATCTGACCCATCTAGCCACCGAAGAAACTCCGGAACAAGAGCGTCCACCAACGCGGCGTCCGCTGTGGCCCCTGCTCTTAGGGCTTGCATTGGTGATCAATGCCGGGATCATGCTCATTATATTCTGGCCCTTCGCATCGAATCCCCCCGCACCACCGGCACTAGACAGCGCAAACCAACACGCACAGGAGACAAGCAGGAGCGCCGTCAGGGTTGCTGCGTCTGAACCGCAGCGCGCAGCATCACCCCCTAGCGCTAAAGCGCAGCGCACAAAAGCGATACCAAGCGTTCCTGACGTACAGGTGAACCAGCGTGAAGCTGCTCCGCCTATTGCTGCACGGGTAGAAACTCAACCCCAGATACAGAGTGCGCCTGCGGCTGCCACAACTACTGTCACACCCAAGAGGGTGGCGCAGGGCGCTACAAACATTCAAGAAGAGATAGCTGACGAGGCAAACACCCGTCCTGCACGCGCTGATATTGCAGCACAAACACGCGCGCCAAGACCTGACGCAGTTGCTAAACCTGCACCCGTACGTTTCAATGATCTGCCCCTCGAATACAGGCGCCAACTGCCCGAGATGCACATGTCGGTGCACGCCTACTCAGAAGAACCCAGCGCTGCAGTGATCCGGATAAACAACAAAATGCTCCGTCCGGGTGGATATCTGGAGGGGGGAGTACGCCTAGAAGAGATTACGCGCGAAGGGGCAATCTTCAGCTTCGCTGGGCGACGTTTTTTACTCCCGCGCCGTTAAGGTATCGGCCGTGGACGCAATATCTATATTGACCCCTGCTCTCCGGGCTGGTAAGGTTTCGCGCATGGAAATAAGTGTGTACATAAACTCAGCGCGCTGGTGGCGCGTTCCCCTTCACAAGGAACGAGGCGCGCGCTGTACCTTTGCACCCATAACTGACTAAAGCACCAACGTTCAGTTTTATATCTTAAGCCGCGACCTCTGTTCGCGGCTTTTTTTGTATCTCCCCCCCTCAATTAACCAGAATAGAAGAGGAACAAACCATGCGTATCTTGTCCGGGATTCAGCCCTCAGGCACCCTCCACCTGGGGAATTACTTCGGCATGATGAAGAAAATGATCGAGTATCAGGAACAGGGAGAACTGTTCTGCTTTATCGCCAACTACCATGCTATGACCAGCCTCTCCGATGGAAAGGCCCTCGCCAAGGGGACCATGGAGGCAGCCGCCAACTTTCTCGCCCTCGGGCTCGACCCGGAACAGAGCACCTTCTGGGTTCAATCGGATGTGCCAGAAGTGCAAGAACTCACCTGGTTTTTATCCAACTTCACCCCCATGGGGCTGTTGGAACGTTGCCACAGCTATAAGGACAAGGTATCCAAGGGAGTCCCGGCAAACCACGGTCTCTTCGCATATCCGGTTCTCATGGCGGCGGATATCTTGATGTTTAACAGCGAGAAAGTCCCGGTAGGGAAGGATCAGAAACAGCACGTGGAGGTGACACGCGATATTGCCCTGAAGGTGAACAACCACTACGGCGATATTTTCACCATTCCCGAACCGGATATTGACGATGAGGTAGCTACTGTCCCGGGTCTGGACGGGCAGAAAATGAGTAAAAGCTACGGCAACACCATCGATCTGTTTCAGAGTGAAAAGCAGCTGCGCAAACAGATCATGCGTATTGTTACCGATCCAACCCCGGTGGAAGATCCGAAAAATCCGGACACCTGTAATGTGTTTCAGATCTTCCGCCTGTTTCTGCCGCAGGAGGAGCAGGCCGCGCTGCGCGCACGCTACACCGCAGGAGGCCTAAGCTATGGGGAGGTAAAGCAGGAGCTGTTTGAAACTGTGCGCGCTTACTTCATCCCCTTCACCGCGCGACGCAACGCCATTTTGGAGGATAAAGAAACGCTGCACAAAACCTTAGATATGGGGGCACAAAAAGCACGCTATGCTGCATCAAAGGTGATGCGCAAGATCCGCAAAAGAGCTGGGCTAGCGTACTGAATGCAGGCTAACCTAAGAGGTTGCGGCTCGAGCCGCAACCTCTTAGCTGCACTGGCCCTGAATCGAGTTCAGGATGACGACGCAGAGCACAACATCCAAAAACGCCGTTACCCATCCTGGCTACGCACAAAGAACACAAATGCCATTCCAGGACGCTTGCTCCCTTCGTACATGGCAAACTGCACCCGCTCAAACTCCCACCCAGCGCCGACCCATTTATTTATGATCTCTTCAATGGTCTCATCGGTTACAATGGTGGTCTCAACAACCTTGTACTTCAGCACATGCATCTCCTTTATTGAGGCGTAACTGTTTCGCCCCGGTGCCAGGCAGGAGTTGTGACGCCCATAGAAATGGAGCTGGCGCCATCGGTGTCACAACCTTTTCTATCAATTGTATTGGGTCAAATAATCTTAGCGCAAGGTGACATTATGGCTATCAGCGGTAATCCGAAAAAAATGGCTCAAGATATTGCGGAAGGCTACATCACCCTCAGCCTCCCAATGTTGCGTCAATACACGCAAAGCGATATGCGCATCATCCTCAACCATCTCGAAATGGTTCTCCGCACCCTACGTCAGGAAAAGATCCCCCTTGAGGATGTGATGGCGCTCAAGGCGCGCAACCATAAGGTCAGCCGGGTAAACAACACCATGGTTATGCTGCGCACCTATTGTAAACGGCGCGGACTCAAGCTCTAGTTTTTATCCATCAGAATTCCGCATGTCCGGGAGTGCGAGGGAACGCTATAACATCGCGAATGTTATCCATCCCGGTGACGTACATCAGAAAACGCTCGAACCCCATACCGAACCCCGCATGCGGGCACCCTCCCCAGCGGCGGCTATCCAGATACCACTCCATCCCGTGCGGATCTACACCACACTCCTGCATGCGTTGGAGTAGCTGCTCGTAGCGCTCTTCGCGCTGACTTCCACCAATGATCTCCCCTACGCGTGGCAACAGCAAATCCATAGCGGCAACCGTTTTACCATCCGCATTGGCGCGCATGTAAAACGCTTTGATCTCCTTGGGGTAGTCCACTACGAACAGCGGCCCTTTAATCACCTCTTCACACAGATAGCGCTCATGTTCCGACTGAAGATCAAGCCCCCACTCGACTGGGAACTCGAAAGTCTTGTGCGCTTGCTGTAGGGTCTCAACGGCTGCAGTGTAGGTCATAGTACTGAACTCCGCTTCCGCCACGCGTTGGAGTTTTTCCAGCAGCCCCGCTTCGATCCGCGCATCAAAAAATTCCAGATCGGTGCGGCAGTGTTCCAGCGCATATTTTATCAGGTAACAGATAAAGTCGCGCGCGACCTCACAGTTTGTAGCCAGATCGGCAAACGCCATCTCCGGCTCAATCATCCAGAATTCCGCTGCGTGCCGACTCGTATGGGAATTCTCTGCCCTAAAGGTGGGGCCGAAAGTATAGATATCTCCAAATGCGAGGGCGTAGAGCTCCCCCTGGAGTTGCCCACTAACGGTAAGGCTAGTCGGCTGCGCAAAAAAATCTGCACTCCAGTCGATCTCACCCTCTCCATTGCGCGGCGGGGTAGCTGGATCGAGGGTGGTAACCCGGAACATCTCCCCTGCCCCTTCGCAGTCGCTTGCGGTGATGATAGGGGTATGCACGTGGATAAAGCCGCGCTCAGTAAAAAACTTGTGCACCGCAAAACTCAGCGCACTGCGCACCCTGAATACCGCCCCAAAGGTATTGGTACGGGGACGCAGATGAGCGATTGTGCGCAGAAACTCGAAACTGTGGCGCTTCTTCTGCAGAGGGTATTCCGCCGTGGTGGCCCCAAGGATCTCAATGCGTGTCACGTGCAGTTCTACGATCTGCCCTTTTGCTGGCGATTCCTGCAAGGTGCCAGCGGCGTGAATACACGCACCAGTGCCTAACCCTTCAGGCAGAGTTGCTGCCAGATCTTCCCCAATCACAAGTTGGAGCGAGTTCATCGTGGAGCCGTCATTGAGTTCGACAAAACACACCTGTTTGCTCCGGCGCAAGGTGCGCACCCACCCTTGCACCTCAATATTATCCCCAGTGCTGACTTCAGGGGCGAAGGTATTGACTATCGTATTGATTCGCATGGTAATCCTCTCATGTATCTGAGCTGGAGTATAAAAAGAAACGCTTTTCTATTTCAGCATTAAGATGCTAAACTTTGTATATTTAGAAATAAAGCAACTATTCAATAGACACCACTTGGTTTAAGGCTACAGGGGGAAAATATGGTTGATATAACAAGGTTACAGGAGATGGAGCCGTTCAACCAACTTGCGGCGGAAGACTTTGAGCGGATCGCCGCTGCGACCACAGTAAAGAAATTCCCGCGCAACTACCACATATTCAATCAGAATGACCCCTTTACAGGCTACCTATATATCATCAGCTCAGGTTCCGTAGAGATCACCCTTCTGACCCAGAATGGCGAGGAGATCGTAGTAGATTATCGCCGCCCTGGCCAGCATTTTGGCTGCACCCCACTGTTTACCGACGAAAAGTACACCGGCGGGGCACGGGCTGTAACCGACCTGAAGTGTTATCTCGTCCCCAGCACCGCCATCCGTGAGATTGCCGTGCACGCCCCTTTGCTGCGTCAATTCTTTAATGACGCGATTGTCGAACAGGTACGCCATCTATATGCTGATATTGTCACCAATCACAGCAAACAGGCCCTTATCAAGTTAGAGTCGTACCCGTTTCAAAAACGTCTGTCAGAAATCATGTCGTCCCCGGCCATTACGTGCAGCGTCACCGCCACCGCCCGCGAAATTGCCGCCATCATGATCCAGAATAGTGTCCGCTCCCTCATGGTTATTGATGAAAATGAGCAGATGGCCGGCATTATCACTTGTCGCGACATTATGGCCAAGGCTCTGGCGCCGAAAGGTGTCGACCCAGACACAATATATGCAAAAGACTTGATGGAGGCCCAGCCCAAAACCATGCCGCCATCCACCTATATGTACGAAGCGATGGCATTTATGGTTGGGCGCCGGCTTAAACACATGCCGATTGTCGAAAATGGAGTTCTGCTGGGGATGGTTACCATGAGTGACCTAATCCAACACCGCACCCAGAAAACCATGCTGCTCCTCGGCAACATTGAAGAAGCCAAGACCCTGGACGAACTCAAACATATTCACGCCCTGTTGCTGAATATTGCCGATGGCTTGCTGGATGAAAGCCGCAGCGCTGTCCAGATTATGGAAACGCTATCCTACATTCATCATGGGCTCCTCAAGCGCACCTATGATCTGTGCTTTACGCAGATGCTCGATTCTGGCTACAGTGCTCCACGCATCAAACACTGCTTTTTAATCATGGGCAGCGGCGGCAGACGCGAAATGCTTCTCGGCCCAGATCAGGACAACGGCTTTATTTACGAAGACTTCCCCGACTCAGAGCAAGAAGAGGTTGACGCATTTTTTATCCCCTTTGCCGACAAACTCACTCATGCACTTGACTACGTAGGTTACCCTTTATGCGAAGGTGATGTAATGGTGAGCAATCCGGTGTGGCGCGGACGCCTGAGTGACTGGCGTAAACGGGTGGCAGATTGGGCCGAAAACCCCGAACCCCACAAGGTGCGCTATTCATCGATCTTCTTCGATTTTACTCCGCTGGCCGGCGCCGCCGAACTCGCACATGCGCTCCAGAGCATTGTGTTTCAGGCCGTGCGCAGATCTCCCTCGTTTTTGTATCAGGTGATGCAACTGAACTTGACCCACAGAGTACCCGTTGGCCTGTTCGGGCGTTTTATAACCGAAAAAAAAGGGCCCGACACCGGAACTCTTTCCTTGAAAAAAGGGGGGCTCATATATATTGTTGATTGTATCCGCATGTTTTCCCTCGAACGTGAAATACGTGCGCTATCTACCCTTGAGCGCCTTGACTCCCTCACCGGAGAGCGGGTATTTTCTGTTGAAACAGCTGAACAGATCCGCGTGGCGTTTGAAACTCTCTCCTTTATGCGGGTGCGCAACGAAATAAAACTGCTCAAAGAGGGGAAAGATCCAAGCAGCAATATTGACCCAAACGCTCTGAGCAAGGGGGAACAAGAGCTGTTGCGCAGCTCGTTTCAGACAGTCAGCAAACTGCAGAGCACCACCCGTAACCACTTCGGCAAAGGGCTGGGCTAATCTTCAAGCCACCCTGCTTCTTATGCTTAGGGGGAAAAGCTAACAACTTTTAAGGAATTTGCCGTTTGAGCCTTAAACACCTTTTAAACCTTACCCAGCGCAAAAAACACCTGTACGCTCTTGACGTAGCAGAGACAGAGCTGTTCTTTTTCTACGGTAGCCTGATGGAGCGCTACACCAACTTCAACCGCTTCATCAAACGCAAGGTGCGCAGCCTCAGGGTTGGGTACTGCCGCGGATACCTCTACTACCTGCCTATGGGTTTTCCTGCTCTGATCTATCCAGAAGATCCATGTAGCAGTCTGGTTGCCGGCGAACTCATGACCTTCAACGACCCGCTGCGCGCCATGCGTCTACTGGACCGCCTGGAGCAGTTCAACCCTCTGGCACCGGCTAAAAGCACCTATATCCGCAAAAAACTTCCGGTAATCCTCGAAGAGGAAGGGGAAAATGGCTCCGAACTCCGGCAGGTCGAGGCGTGGGTCTATACCTATCCTGAAGAGCATTTAAGCACTAAGCACCGCCGCCAAGTACGGATAGAGTGCGGTCAGTGGACATCGTTTCGCTCCAAGGGACAACCGGAGCAGGAGTTGCAGACAATGGCGGACCGCTTGCGCTACTGCGATCAAACCCAAAGGATCATCGTTGACTCATCCATGTGTGCAGAGCCTGTGCTGAACACAGCTACCCACCTGTATGGCTGCCAGCGCTTTTGCGATAGAAACAGAATCTGCGCCCACAACCGCGCCCTTAAGAACGCGCAGGAAGACGCTGGTTTTGTTGCGCCAGGATGTGCCCCAGATCTTCCATGTAGCGATTGAGCGTAGCAGCAGAATAAGCCTGCTCAAGCTCGAGTCCGCGCCGCACCCGTTTCACAAATGCCTCCAGCTGTTCAGAGCGCAGGGCATTTGGGCGGCGCGCCCACAGCGCTAACTCATCAATAGGCTCTGTGAGCTCCGCACCGCCGAGGCAGACCGCATTAAAACCCTTCAAGGCCAGAAAAACGCTGGTTCTCTCAGCAGTTGTGCGTTCAAGATGTAAGCGTAAAAAGGCATACTCATTTACACTGTGGCGCAGATTATCAAACAGCGACAGGTGGTTACGCCGCCGCACCAACTTCATCAGTTCGTGCTGACACAGACGCTGCTCCCGAATCCTCCCATCGTCATCCACCTGCAGATCTCCACCGAGGAGCAATAAGCACTTATAGTCACTTAAATGTGGCACTTCTGTGGGTTCGGGCCACACCGCCTCGATATTGACATGCATACTATGAGGCTCAACCTCGGGGAGAAAGCGCACCACACTGGAAACATACAGCGCAAGAAAACCGGGATCGCGGGTCAGAGGCATGGAGTATCGTCGCGGATAATCCATGCGCACCAACGCATATTCAAAAAACCCGCCAATCAAGGGCGCTGGCAGATAGCGGCGCAAACGCACATGGTGATCGAGATAACCTCCAAGCCGCCAGGTCACATGGTCAAGATGGAAGTGGTGAAAATAGATAAAATTGTGGAACGTTTTTTCATGTTTATGGCGGCAAAACATATGGTTGAAACTGGCCTTATGCCCTGCATTGCTGAATTCCAGCTCTGCCCCCAGGGGGACCCGCCCCCCAATAGAGCTTTTTCTGATATTGTGCCGCCCTGGAAGATACGGACCAGACTGCTCCAGCAGTTGCAGCGTCAACACGAGACTCTGCAGACAGTAAATATAGAGGCTGCGACTCCCATCTGCCATCACCTCTTGCATGCACACTTCAATGCGCTGATTTATCTCGGTTTCATGCGCTAAAAACCACTGCAGTGCATCTAGAACATACACCGCCTTTGGGTAGCAACCTGGCTCGGGTGGGGGAAGACCTGCTCTGTGGTACTTGCGCAGTAACTGCAGCGCAAAACCTAGAACATAATGGCGATAAATCAAACGCAGATAGGCGGGGAGAATCTCTTTTTTGTTCCATACGCGCCGCGCTATGCGCAGACGCTGCTCTTTGCGTTTTGCCGCGACCTGGATATTGTGCCGAAATGGCGCGGCGTAGTAGGAGTAAAAATTGTGGCGTTTAAAAAAACGGAAGCGATTGCGATACGTAACCCCGATAAATTCGCGCAACAGTATAACGCGCTCCACTGCGGAGAGCTGGGCGTACAGTTGCGCATATTTGCCCTCCCGTGCATGTTCCGGGAAAAAAAAGGCCATATAGCACCTCCAGTCATAAGCACCCTGGTGCAGCACTGCCAACCGGCTAGGCTGGTGCTGCGCCTGCAGGCAGGGTTTCTAAGTCAGATCCCCTCCATCTGCATCGCGATATCTTTAAGCAGTTCGCGGTTGATCGTGTTTTCCGGGGTTTTGGGTAGATACTTGGTAAACATGATCTTATCCGGCAGATTCAACTCACCGATCTCCTCAATGATATACTCACGGATCTCGCGCAGGGTTTTATTGCGATAACTTTCATCACGAAAATCGCGCAACACGCAGTAGACCACCAGCATATACCCCTGCATAGGATGATCGATTACCGTAGCGGCGCACTCTTTTATGCGCGTGATCTCCATAACGGTTTCCTCAAGTTCGTCAATGCTACGTCTACCACTGCCGGTGGTAATGATATTATCCAGGCGTCCGGTGAGATCAAAGTTTGCGTTCGCGTCATATATCGCCCCGTCACCAGTCGCATAAAAGGTGCGACCTTCAAACTTCTTCCAGAATATCTTTTCATAGCCGATAGGGTGCTTGTACAGATCTTGCAGCATGGAAGGGAGCGGCGAAGCGAGCACCAGACGTCCGGGCTCCTCGGGCGCACTAATCTGCTCTCCGTTGTGATCCACAATCCGCGCATCGACCCCTGGAAGGGGGCGCATCATGGTATCATCCTCAAACTCCAGTACTCCTGGCACTCCGGCAATCAGGCAGCCCCCGGTTTCGGTTTGTCCCCAGATCTGGGTGATGGGTAGATTGCGCTTATTGGTAAGCTCGTACTGGGTCCAGTTGTAGATCTCATCACTGATCTTCTCGCCTCCGCACCCAATAAGGCGCAGCGAGTTGCTCGTGCGGTTGAGATAACGCTTGGTACTTTTAGCCCGCATTACACTGCGCAACAGTGAAGGATTCGTGTACATGACGGTAACGTGATAACGGTCAAGGTAATCGAAGAAACGCTCGGTGTTTTCGTAAGAGATAACCCCTTCGTACAAAAACATGGTGGAACCATGCATTAGGGGACCATACACCGAGTAGGTGTGACCATTAATCCACGACAGCTCCGAAGTGTTCCAGAAGATATCCGTATCCACCAGATCAAAAAGCAACTCGGTGGTAAAGTGTGCCCACATCAAATATCCAGCAAGACCATGCTGCACCCCGCGTGGTTCCTTGGACTTGCTCGAGGTGTAGATGATAAACAGAGGCTCGTCAGCATTGCGCACCGGATCAAAAATGGCCCCAGTGGAAAATTCGGAGTCGTTGACCAGATCTCCGTACCAGATATCCCGTTTTGGGCGCATATGCACGCGCTGCCCGGTATGACGCACCACGATGCAGTGGTTGACCTTGTAATCAATACGTTCCAACGCCTCACTCACCACATCCTTGAGCCCGCGCGAGCGATACGCGACCGTATCGCAGGTAAAAACATATTTAGCCTGACAGTGCTGCAGGCGTTGAGCGAGCGCTTCGGTTGAATACGACATATGGTAGTTTACGTGTATTGCCCCTATACAGGCACAGGCGAGCATAGCAAAGATGGTTTCAGGCAGGTCTGGCATATAGATCAGGACCCGGTCACCCTTTTTCACCCCCAGATGCACCATGGCATTAATAAGGGCCTTTACCTCGTGTCCTAACGCCTGGTAGGTGTAGGTACGCTCCGCATCGTCCACGCCGCGCCAGATAATTGCCGCCTTGTTGCGACGCAACGTCCCCATATGCTTGCCCACCAGATTCTCGAACACATCCAGCTTCCCCCCCTGGTACCAGCGATAATGGGGGGGAGCCATATCGTCGAGCACTTTCTTGTACGGTTCCTTCCAGCTTAGGTATTTCTGCCCCAACAGATCAAAGAGCTCCTTCTGAGGCATCCCCTTGTAGCTTTCGTACTGATGAACAGATATTTTACGCCGCTGATAGCTGAGCTTCGGGTGAACCATCATATATTTTCCTTACGGGATAAATCTTTCTGTGCTGTATATAGGTCGTTAAGGGTCTGAAACGATGCGGGCAACTCGCGCAGTATCTTCAGAAACACGCGCGTAGTGGCTATAGAATCGCCTAGAGCACGGTGGCGTTGGTGCGTATCAACAATATAGATGTCCATAAGATCATCAAGCTGGGTGCTGGTGTTGTTTTCCATCACTAGTTTGTGCAGCAACATGGTATCAAGCCACGGAGTGCCCTCCAGCGAGGCAGCATAACATTCCTTGACATGGCGCTTGAGCATGCGCAGATCAAAGTTTATGTGATGTCCGACAACGATGCTGTCGCCGATAAAGTCGAGCAACTCGGGCAATACCTCACAGATTGAAGGCTTGTCCACCAACATAGCATCTGTGATACCATGCCATTTTATTGATTCAGGCGGGATAGCTTGCGCTGGTTTGATATAGGATTCATAAATTTTTGTGATGCCGCCTTTCTTGATTTTTACTGCTGCGGCATTGATAATAACATCGTGTTCTACATCCAGACCTGTGGTTTCAAGATCGACAACACAGAAACTGGCTGTGTCGATATTGTTCTTCAACACATCGCGTGAGGAGATTATCTCACAGCAAGTATGCACGAAGTCAAACATTGGGTCATCGCTAACCCCCTGTTTTTTCTGAGAAACACTTTTAAATAAACTTTTCCACATATGCGCAACCGTCATTCTGCTTCTCAGCCAACCGCTGAGAAAAATCTTTTGAGTTTGCTCTGGAGATTCTATACCCGACAGTTTATACTCGGGGAAATTTTTTTCAACAGGAGTTACATCCCATGAATTTAAAACCCATTTTTGCTTTGGTAATCATAGTATCACTTATCCTGCAGTTGCGTAACTGTGAATACGGTGCCGAGCACCAGGTTAAGTTTGATAAATTTGATCCCAAGTACGAAAATGCACACCTCACTGCCGTCAGCGCACAAAATCTTCTGGGGGAAAAGGAATACGCCGAAGCCTTGCGTTACTATGAGATGGCACGCGCGGAGATGGAGCATCCCAATATACGCGCCGACAAAGGGGAGGACCTCTACATCAACTACGGCTTTGTTATGAACGACATTGGAGTTATCCATCTGGGGTGGGCGCTGTACAGCAAAGAGATGAACACCGATGTAAGCCATATCGATCTAGGCAAAATTGATGAAGATGAACTGGCCGCAGCGCGCGAAGCTCTAAACAAAGCGATTGCCTTCTATCAGCGCTGGTTCGAGCACAATGAAAATGACTACGAACTTTTTGCCAAAGCGATTTCAGAGAGCTACTCGAACCTGGGCACCGCTCTCAAATACAGCGGCGAGCAGGGGAGAGCCCTTGAAGCATACAGAATGTCACTGCTTCGCAACCCAGCCAACAGAACCGCTAAACGTGCGCTGGAGATGTTGGATATCAGCCCCGTACCCTACATAGAAGCGGGGAAAGAGGAACAGAAGAAACACAAGAAACTACCTATCTAGTTTGGGGTTGCGCAGATGCGCAGGGGTGCAGACTTATAAAGAAGGGGCGGAATATCTGCCCCCTCTTTTAGCTGTGCGCCCCAGTTACATAGAGAAATACGCCTCCAGCATCGGAACATTGATGTGAAAAACTTGGTGCTGCTGGATCAAGCCCGCCACCGTAACTGCATCCACCCAGCGATGTTCCGACGCCTCGGTGGTATCGGTGGGAACACCTCGGCTCCGCACCACTACCGCCATACACACGCAACAACTCACACGATCCAGGACGCAGGTAAGGGGGGAAAAAGATTCCACCGCCCAACTCCCACCTGTGTGATTGCGCCCACTGTGTCGTGAATCCAGCGCCACCGCTTCAATTCCAGCTTCTTCACGCAGTTCACGTGCAGCGCATCCAAACAGGGTTTCCCCAGCACGCATCTTCCCCTGAGGCAACTCCCACAGCCCGTAAAAACGCGCACTTGGGTTCCCCTTAGTACGGCGTTGGAGCAGCACCCGCTCCGCCGAACCCGCTTCATCCAGCGCTAAAATTGAAACAACCGGACGTGCCAGAATTTCCTCTTTCATCCCTGTCTACTTTCCTCGGACCGATGCAGTTTCATTTAAGCTGCATCACGTGATGGAGCTTGAGGACATGCCCCTTTTCTCCTCTATGGTGAATAATTATCTTGCACGTAGGCATAATAGCATAGACAGCACGACATCCGTTGCCGCCACCCTTCCACCTTCACAATGTTCACCCTTTAATCTGTGCGTACGCCTCCAACGCCCGCTGGCGTGTGGCTTTGAGATCAACTATAGGGCGGGGATAATCACGCCCGAGTGCGATCCCCGCTTGGCGTAGCACTTTTGGCGGCGCCTTCCAAGGTTCAAATATATACATATCTGGCAGGCTGCGCAGGGAAGGGATAAACCGGCGCACATACTCTGCATGCGGGTCAAATTTCTGCGCCTGGGTAATGGGGTTGAAGATACGAAAATAGGGCGCTGCATCGGCACCACAGCCACCAATCCACTGCCATCCAGCACAGTTATTAGCGTAGTCGGCATCAAACAGACACGCGCGAAACCATGCTTCGCCGTGATGCCAGTGAAGCAACAGATTTTTAACCAGAAATGAGCCCACCAGCATCCGCACCCGATTGTGCATATAGCCGGTTTCCCACAACTCCCGCATCCCTGCGTCAACAATGGGGTAACCAGTTTCGCCGCGTTGCCAGCGCTGGAGTGCAACGGGGTCATCACGCCAGGGGAATTTGTCAAACTTAGGCTGAAGATTACGCCAGCGCATGTCGGGGTTATTATACAGCTGGGTGCAACTGAACTCGCGCCACCCCAACTGACGTCGGAACTGAAACCCCTGCGAGTTAGCCCCCGGCTGTGTGTGAGGCGTGTGCGCCACCGCGTGCCAGAGCTGATGTGGAGACACTTCGCCCCACGTGAGCGCCATGGAGAGGTGCGACACGCCGGCACGCGCAGGATAGTCGCGCGCGAAGGAGTAATCTGGCAGGGCAGAGTGGATAAACTCCTGCAGGCGTACGTGCGCGGCGTTCTCCCCCATCTTCCAATGCTGGGCAATTTTATCCCCCCAGGGGAGATGGGGCAAAAGGTTAAGCTGGGCGGGGGCGGTTACATCCTCTGCCGTGGCAGACATTTTCTCCAGCTGTTGTAGTTCCAGATATTCTGGTGCCGGAATAGGATAGCGCGGCGGTTCCGCCTGCTCAAGGGCGTTGCGGTAAAAAGGGGTGAACACCCGATATGCAGAGCCATCTTTTTTGGTTACCTGCTCCGGCTCCCACAGATAGTTAGCATTGTAGGGATGGGGTGAAATCCGCAAATGCAGGAGCGCACGCTGCACACCACGCTCCTCTTCCAGCCCCATGGGGGTGAAACTGCGGTTATAGTAGACCGCAGCAATCGCATACTTGCGGCACAGTGCAGGTAAAACCTCTGCGGCATCCCCATCGTACACCTGCAAGGTTCCCTGCAAATCCTGCCGTAGTGCACCCAGGCTGTGGTGAAGCCACACTTGCCCCGCCGCGCCGGCGTAGCTGAGTGCGCTCGCACCCGTATTTGAAGCTTGGGGATACACAAATACCGGAATCACCCTGCCCTGTTGCGCGGCAGCATAGAGTGCGGGGTTGTCCTGCAAGCGCAGATCGGCACGAAACCACATCAACACCCGGGGGCGTTCCCCTGCATCCGTTCGAACCCTTATCTCTGCTTTAGGCTGCATCTTATCTAAACGGGAAACAGACATCAGTTCAGCCGCGGCGCAGCAGATTCAACATCACCATTACCGCCCCTCCCACACACAGCAGACTCCCTCTCGTGGCCGCGACACCTTCGTATCGCTGTAGAAACAGAGCAAGGCCGAACCAGAACAGCAACCAGCACATGGAGCGCAGATAACACCCTATTCTGGTAACCATATAGTTGCGATCTGCCGGACTTACGCGCACCGCCAAATCTCCCTGCTCCGCCTGTTCAATCACGCGGCGCGCGCGCACCAACGTAAGGGGAAATTGGCGTGCTTCGCGCTTAATCGCTTCTATGCCACAGTTTTCCTCCCCCAGGGCGCGGGTAAGGTTTTGTTTCAAAATGGGGAGGATATCCTTAACTCCATTAAAGTTCGGCACATACTGAGTGCCAAGCCCCTCGAGGAGAGAACTCACGCGCATCACATAGATCACATCCTGAGGCAGCTTAAACGGCTGATCGTGGAGCAGATCGAGGACACCAAACGCCAGATCCTGCATATTGGTAGCATCCAGATGTTCACTGGAGAAGATCCCGAACAATTCCTCTGTAATGGTGCTTACCCCTTGCAGATCAGCCTCTTCAGTCAAAATGCCCAGACGGCGCACCGCACCCACCAACAACTCATAGTCGTGTTCGTATGCAGCCTTAACTGCCTGAATCATCGCCTGCCGGATATGGTGGGGGATACGGCTCACCATGCCAAAATCGAGGAGTACCAGTTGCCCGGCAGCGTTCACGAGCAAATTTCCCGGATGGGGATCAGCGTGGAAGAACCCTTTCACCAGCATTTGCTCGGTGTAGAACAGCACCAGCTGTTCCATAAGGTCGGAGAACTCCACCTCCAGCTGTGCCACGGCAGCGGTATCGTCAATGCGCACTCCGGACTCAAAACTCATAACCAGCGCGGCATCGCTGCAGTATTCTGGGTAGGGGCGGGGAAAACAGATACCGGAAGTGGCATACTCTTCACTGAACTGCTGCAGGTTGGCGAGTTCGTGCTCCATGCTCACTTCCTGCAGAATTACTTCGGTAAAAGCACGCAACACTGCCTCGATAGAGTTGCGCGTCTGACTACTGAACAGGGGGCGAAACAGGAGGAGAAACACGCGCAGCAGCATGATATCAATCTGCACCACGGTACGAATGTCCTGGCGCCGCAGCTTCACCGCCACCTCATGCCCCCCGTCGCGTAAAACCGCGCGATGTACCTGCCCGATGGAGGCGCTAGCAATAGGCGTGGTATCAAAGGTGGCAAACACCGCAGGATCGGGAAAGGCCGCGGCGAATACGGCATCGCACTGTGCTGGAGGCATGGCAGGCATCTGGTCGTGGAGTTGACGCAGCGCCGCGAGATACTTGGCGTCGAAGAAATCTGCCCTGGTTGCAAGCACTTGCGCCAGTTTCAGAAAACTGGTCCCTAGAGTGCGAATGGTGGCAACAAGGGCTTCAGGGCCGAGCGGACGCCACACCAGCCAGCGCTGGCGGCGTCGAAACAGTACAAACACTGTCATTAAAAAGCGAAAAATAGCATAGGTGCGTTGGGGGCGACACTGGCGCAGAACTAACCTCGGACGCAGCTTCAAATCAACGCTCCAGATCTTTTCTCAACTGCTCTAAGTCTTTCTTGGTGGCGAGCCCAAGATCATCAACCACTTCGCGCAACAGATCGCGCAGCGCGTCCCGCGCCGCACTTCGAACGGTATCCTGTCCCTCTTCGCCACGTGAACTCAGCCCCCGGATCAAGGCACGTGCATTATCCTGCGCCTGGTGTTGAAAAGCTCGAAACTGAGCGCTCTCGTTTTCCATACGCTCCTTGGCCACCATCACTGTGCCCAAAGCAAGATATATCAGCTGCTCTAGCGGATTTTCACC
>CAZDRL010000013.1:0-46626 GCA_964508035.1 uncultured Desulfuromonas sp. | reverse complement strand
CTGCGCCCTCACATATTGTAGATCTGCTTGCCTTCCAGGACATGGACACCGTTGTCGGTAAGTACCTTGATCGCGGCTTCGGGGTCGTCAAAGCGGAAGATGATGACGGCGTTGCCACCGCAGCGTTCTACAAAGGCATACATATATTCTACATTGACCTGGCCGGCGTCCAGGATCTTGAGGATGCTCGCCATCCCTGCAGGTCGGTCGGGAACCTCTACCGCGATAACTTCGGTCTTGCTGACGGTAAAACCACGCTCTTTCAGGGTTTGTTCGGCCAGATTGGATTTATCCACAATCAGGCGCAGAATGCCGAAATCGGAGGTGTCCGCCAGGGACAGGGCGCGGATGTTGATGCCGCTGTCGCCCAGGGTTTGGGTTACGTCGGCCAGACGCCCAGATTTATTTTCGATGAAGATAGATATCTGTTCAACTTTCATGCGGTTCTCACTTTCTGGCGCCAGCTGGCACCTTACGGCTGACGGCGGTCAATGACGCGCTTGGCCTTTCCTTCACTGCGGGCTATGGTTTTCGGTTCAACCAGACGCACCTTGCACGTGATCCCGAGCAGGTCTTTGATGGAGCGACTGATCCCCTGACTTAACTGCTGCAGTTTCTTGATCTCATCGGAGAAGGTCTCTTCGTTCACCTCCACCTGCACTTCCAGGGTGTCGAGCGTCCCCTCACGGTCAACGATAAGCTGATAGTGGGGTTCGATCCCATCCATGGAGAACAGCACACTTTCGATCTGAGACGGGAACACATTAACCCCGCGAATGATGAGCATGTCGTCGGAACGCCCACTCATGCGCTCTAAACGTCGATGGGTACGGCCGCAGATGCAGGGTTCGGCGATGATGCGGGTGATATCACGGGTGCGATAGCGCACCAGGGGGATCCCCTCTTTGGTGATAGTGGTGATCACCAGCTCGCCCCTCTCCCCCTCCGGCAGTACTTCGCCACTTTCGGGGTCGATAATCTCTGGAATGAAGTGATCTTCCCAGATGTGCAGACCGTGCTGCGCTTCGATACACTCAATGGCGACTCCGGGGCCCATAATCTCCGACAACCCGTAGATATCGATCGCCTTGATCCCCAGACTGCGTTCGATCTCGGTGCGAATCTCTTCGCTCCAGGGTTCGGCGCCTAAAATGCCGACGCGCAGTTTGAGGGTGTTCAGGTTGATGCCACTCTCTTGCAGGGCTTCGGCCAGATACAGGCTGTAGGAGGGGGTGCAGGTGATTACCGAGGAGCCGAAATCCTGCATAATCATCATCTGCTTCTGGGTATTCCCCCCTGACATGGGGATCACCGAAGCGCCGAGACGTTCGGCGCCGTAATGGGCACCCAAGCCGCCGGTAAACAGGCCATAGCCATAGGCGTTGTGGATCACATCGCCCCTGGTGGCACCGGCGGCGGCAAAGGAGCGCGCCATCAGTTCTGCCCAGGTATCGATATCGCGCTTGGTGTAACCCACCACGGTGGGTTTGCCGGTGGTGCCGGACGAGGCATGGATGCGCACAATCTGATCCAACGGAACGGCAAACAGACCGTAGGGATAGTTGTCGCGCATATCCTGTTTCAGGGTAAAAGGGAGACGGCGCAGATCATCGAGGCAGCGTACCATCCCCGGGGCGATCCCCGCTTTTGCGAAGCGCTGTTTATAAAAAGGGACCGTAGCGCACACCCGGGCCAGGGTTTGCTGCAACCGCTTAAGCTGCAGAGCCTCAATCGCTTCGCGCGGCAGGGTTTCAAACTCGTCATTCCACAGCATACTCAATCACCTACTGCTTTGCTTGGTCTGCAGCATTGCTGCCTTGGCCGAGCTCAAACGCTTTCAGGTTTTGCTCCAGAGTTTTCTGCGGCACCATCTTGCGCAGCGCTTCAGTCCATAGCTGGGTATCTACCGGGAGGATGTTGGCCAGTGCTCCCAGCAGCACCGTGTTGATAGTGCGGGGATCTCCAGCTTGAAGCGCAAGTTCGAGGCCATCCACAATGTAGCTCTTGTCTACCTGGCGCGCGATGTGCTCTTCGAGGTTTTTCGGGTAGGTCTGTTGCCCGATAGCGACCGAAGGGGGCATCAACTTTAAACGGTTGGCAATGACGCTGCCATGCTGAGCCAGCAGGGGCAGACAGCGGTAGGTTTCCAGAAGTTCAAACCCGAACAAAATATCGGCCTCCCCTTCGGGGATAATGGGGGAATAAACCTTCTTGCCAAAGCGCACATGTGATACTACGCTGCCACCACGTTGGGACATACCGTGGATCTCATTCTTTTTTACGTCGTAGCCAGCCAGCATCATCACTTCTGAGAGGACCTCACTCGCCAGCAGGATCCCCTGCCCCCCTACTCCACTAAGGAGTATGTTGGTTACCGAATCAGCCATTGGATTTTTCTCCCTTGTCAGCGTTGTCACTCTTGTTTGCGCTAGAGCTGAATGCATCAAATTTGCACAGTTGGTCGCAGATGCCACACCCGACACACAGCAGTTGGTTTACGTACGCTTTACCGTCATCTGCCTGCCATTCAATGGCGGGACAGCCTATCTGCAGACAGGCTTTGCACCCGGTACATTTTTCTGCGTCAATAATCAACGCCGGCTTATGCTGCCCCAGATCACGTTTAATCAACACACAGGGGCCACGCGTGATAACCACCGAGGGTGCTTCGCGCTCCATCTCTTCCTGGATAATATTTTTTGTCTGTTCCATATCCCAGGGATCCGCTACACGTACATGTTTAACCCCAACACTGCGGCACAATTGCTCCAGATCGATCTCCGGGCTGGGCTCACCACAGAGGGTGAAGCCTGAGGCCGGGTTCTCCTGGCGGCCGGTCATGGCGGTGATGCGGTTATCCAGAATGATGAGAGTGGCAGTGGAGTTGTTGTACACCATATCCATCAGGCCGTTGACGCCGCTGTGCAGAAAGGTGGAGTCACCGATAACCGCGACAACCTGCTGTTTCTCCTCTTTGCTGAGCACCTTATTGAGACCGGTGGCATTTCCCACACTGGCCCCCATACACACACAGGTATCCATAGCGGAGAGCGGTGGCATAAACCCGAGGGTGTAACACCCGATGTCGCCGGTGACAAACGCCTTCAAACGCTTCAGAGCGTAAAATACTCCACGGTGCGGACACCCGGGACACATGTTCGGTGGACGTGGCGGCAGCTCCATTTCCGGGGTGAAATACTCTGGAATCTCTTGTTCCAGCAGATCTCTTCTTATCCGTCCGGGGGTGAGTTCGCCACATATTGAGAGGCGCTCTTTGCCCACCACTTTAATCCCCATCGCCTGCACCTGCTCTTCGATGAAGGGCTCCAGCTCTTCAATGACGTACAGAATTTCATATTTGGCGGCAAAATCGCGGATGAGCTGTTTCGGGAGCGGAAACACTAAGCCAAGCTTGAGCACCGAAGCCTCAGGCAGCACCTCGCGCGTATACTGATATGCAATACCGGCAGTGATCACCCCCACCTTGGCGCTGCGCTTTTCCACACGGTTAAACGGCTGCGTACACGACCACGCTGCCAGGGCTTCAAGCTGCTCTTCCACCACATGGTGGCGTTTGCGCGCATTGCCGGGAAGCATCACATACTTGGGTGGATTTCTTTCTAGTTTAGGTTCAGGTAGTTCGGTCAGCGGTGTTCCCAAGGTGACAATCGATTTGGAATGGGAGATCCGTGTGGTGGTGCGCACAAAGACAGGTTTGTCGAACTCCTCACTCACTTCAAACCCTAAACGGGTGAACTCTAGCGCTTCCTGGCTGTCGGAGGGCTCAAACATCGGCACTTTAGCAGCACGCGCATAGTGGCGGCTGTCCTGTTCATTCTGGGAAGAATGCAGTTCCGGATCGTCTGCCACCGCCAGTACCAGCCCGCCATTTACACCGGTGTATGCCAGGGTGAAAAGGGGATCGGCTGCCACATTTACCCCTACATGTTTCATCGCTACTAAGCTGCGCGCACCGCCGAAACAGGATCCTATCCCCACCTCCAAGGCCACTTTTTCATTGGGCGCCCAGGATGAATTGATGGATGGGTAGTTGACGGTGTTCTCCAGGATTTCGGTGCTGGGGGTGCCTGGGTACGCGACCGCGACCTTGACCCCAGCCTCAAACGCACCGCGCGCGATCGCCTCATTACCAGATAAAATCTCACGTTTCATGGACAATATATGTTCCTTTCGTGCCTGCCATAGGTTTTCCAAGTGATCTTTCCAGGTGGTCTCTATTAGGTATCTCTTCAGTAGGTATCTCTTCAGGTGGGCATCAAACACTGCCCGCACATAGGCGCTGCTGACGTGTTATGCGCACAAAACAGGGAGCAACGCAATGTGTACGTAGCCATCTTCCTAGCTAAATCTGCAAACTATAGTTTAACGCCTGCTTTGTTGTCAATTCCAACTGCAAAATTTGCTGGCTACGAACAGGGGGAATCGTGTTAAGGCTTAGGTTCTTGTCGATCTCTACTGCAGGCGTTTAAACAAGGGGGTGAAATAGCTCCTGTGGGGGAATTTGGCGCAGCTTGATGGGGCAAGGCTATCAAGGCTATTCATTATCTCCTCGCGCCAAGGCGGTTGCGGTGTCTATTCCAACGCCACTCCCCCCTCTGCTGAACAGCTCCTGCATGGATAGATGTACTGGGTTGAGCGGGTCTGGGTTCCCAACGGGGGCAGTTTGTAGTATAAGAGACGTTTTGTAAAACGTTTTACTTACAGTTAGCCGCAGCGGCAGCTGACCAGCACCCATAGTAAATATAGGAAGTTTAGATAGACGCCTCTTAAACACCCAACGGCTTTCTCAAATAATGCTGTAACTATAAATACAAAAGTGTGGAATCTGATGAAATCAACATCTTCAATAGCGATAGTTGGCATCGGCGGGATCTTCCCCCATGCACCCAATCCCGCCACTCTTTGGGATATTGTCCATTCTGCTACCGATACTGCGGCGGAGCCACCATCTGGGCGCTGGGCGCTGCCGTTGGAACAGGCGTTTGCGCCCCAAAAGGGGCAGGCAGACCATGTATATTCGCGCCGCGCCTGTTTTGTGGATCAGCACAGGGTGGAACTCGACTATGCACGTCTTAATATCAGTGCGGAACTGGTGGCACAGCTTGATCCGGTGTTTCAACTCCTGTTGCATGCTGGCACCCAGGCGTTTTTTGATGCCGCAGTTTCTCCCAGCGCGCGCGAGCGCATTGGGGTGATTGCAGGCAATCTCGCCCTCCCCACCGATACCAGCGCGCGCCTCGCGCAGGATTACCTCGGGCGCACCTTAAGCGAACAGATCCTTGGTCACCCCGTGGCACCAAGCTCTACCGCGGCACTGAACCGTTTTATTACCGGACTCCCTGCTGCAGTACTGGCGCAGGCACTGGGACTGGGGGGTACCTGCTTTACCCTCGATGCCGCTTGTGCTTCCTCGCTGTATGCAATAAAACTTGCGGCAGAAGAGCTGCGCAGCGGACGTGCAGATGTGATGCTTGCAGGGGGAGTGGCACGCCCAGATTCCCTGTATACCCAAATGGGGTTCTCGCAGTTACGCGCCCTCTCCCCTAGTGGCACTTGTGCCCCCTTTGACCGCAACGGTGATGGCCTGGTAGTGGGTGAAGGTGCGGGGATTGTTGTACTTAAACGCACTGCCGATGCGGTGCGTGATGGAGATCATATCTACGCTACCATCGAGGGGATCGGGCTCTCTAATGATATCGGTGGCAGTTTGCTGGCCCCCACCTCGGAAGGGCAACTGCGCGCTATGCGGGCAGCATATGTTCAGGCGGGCTGGGATCCACGCACGGTTGAGTATATCGAATGTCACGCTACTGGCACGCCGGTGGGTGATGCAGTTGAAGTTGAGAGTTTACACCAGCTCTGGGCCCAGCCCCAGAATGGGACCGCAACAGATGTGGAGGGAGAACAACCCCTGGCACAGGGATGTGTGCTCGGTTCGGTAAAGTCTAACATCGGTCACCTTCTCACTGCTGCCGGGGCTGCCGCACTGATAAAAACCATCCTCGCCCTCAAACACCAAACCCTCCCCCCTACCGCAAACTTCGCCACCCCTGGGGAGTTTTTAAGTACAGATGGGGTGCCGTTTAAGGTCTTGAGTCAAGCACAGAAGTGGGAATGTCGTGATGCTAACGCCCTGCGCCGCGCTGGGGTGAGCGCCTTCGGTTTTGGCGGCATCAATGCACATGTGCTGTTGCAAGAGTGGGATCCGGAGCGGTGTGCCCACATCTACGCACAGGAAAACTCTGCCCAGAAAGCAGCTCCTGCTCTGGGTTCTACTGAGGCAGAAACGGCTGCAGATGATGCTATTGCAATTGTGGGCCTGGATGTACGCAGTGGTGCAAGTGAAGACACCGCAACGTTTCGGCATCAGATATTTACGGCGACAGCACAAAACCCTGCCCTGCAGTCCCCGCAGCACTGGGGTGGCGCGCACCTGAGCCGCTGGTGGACTGAAGAGGGTTTTACCCCCTGTAGCGGCGCGTATCTGCATGAAATATCTATCCCCGCAGGCAAATTCCGTATCCCCCCCACCGAGATGGGTGAAATGCTGCCGCGCCAAGCGCTGATGCTGGTGTGTGCCGAAGCAGCGCTGAAAGATGCCGCCGCACAGGAGTTGGAACACACCGATACTGGGGTGTTTATCGGTACCGGACTTGATCTCAACGCCACCAGCTTCAGTCTGCGCTGGCAGCTGCCCGCGCTGTACAAACAGTGGCAACAGGAGGGGATCAACAATTTGCCTCCCCTCGAAGCACTGCAGGATATCCTCTCTCCTGCGCTGAGCGCGAATCGCACCATGGGTGCACTGGGGAGCATTGTTGCCAGTCGCATAGCGCGTGCCTTTGGCGTCGGGGGACCGAGCTTCACCTTTGCGAGTGAAGAAAACTCCGGTCTTCATGCGTTGCGCACTGCACTCGATGCGCTGCAGCGTAGGGAGATCAACCTCGCTATTGTTGGTGCGGTGGACATGCCCGGCGATATCCGCGCGCAACTCAGCAACCAACGTCTCGGGCGTGATCTTCAAGTGAACGATGGTGCCTGCGCCCTGATTCTGAAACGGGTTACAGATGCACGCGCCGCCGGGGATACCATCTATGCGGTTATTGATGCCCATACCGAAGCCACTGGTGCGGATACCACCCTGCTCAACGTGCAGGAGCACACGCGCACACGCGCGCTGGAGCAGCTGCAAACCCGCAACGGTGCTGAAATAACTGCATACCGTTTCAGCGAAATCAGCGCGCCGGATGGCTCAATTCCGGCTGCTGAACATCAAGCGGTCCCAGCTCTTCCTTCCACCATCCCTGCAACCACTCAATTGGGGCATGCAGGAGAGGCAAGCGGGCTCCTCGCCGTGGTTAAAGCCGCCCTTGCCCTGCACGCCAAGGTGTTGCCACCACGGTGGGAACAGGGGCAGAAGGTTGATGCTGACTACTGGCTTCACAACGCCGCCGCAGGTGCACGTCGCGCTCTGGTCGAGGGGGTAGCTACCGGTGGACAAATTGCGTTGGTGGCGCTGCGTGAAGCCCCTGCTGCTGACGCCGACATCACTGCCACCCTTCCTGCACGCTTCCCCCTAGCGAAGGCTGATACTAGCGCGGGAGATGCTACCCTGTTGCGTATCTATGCTGCGGACGCTGCCGGAATCGGAACTGCGCTTAAACAGCTACAGCAAGAATTACACCTGTATGCGCAGCAGCCTCTGGCGCACCTGGCATGCAGGTGGGATACCCTCAACCCGCCTGACCCACAGGGTCTATGTCTGACGTGTGTCGCTACGACCCATACAGAGTTGGCAGCGCAACTCGATTTTGCCGCCCAGCACCTGAAACATACGCCAGCGCAGCGCCTGGACGGCAAGGGGGGCGCACGGATTCCAGCATGTGCGCGCGCCAAGGTGTTCTACTCCCCCACCCCCCTTGCCGCAAAGGGGAAGGTGGCATTTGTGTTCCCCGGTTCGGGAAATCATTTTGTCAACATGGGGCGCGAATTTGCGCGTACCTGGCCGGAAGTGTTTGAACGGCAGCACCGCAGCAACAACTATCTGCGCGAGCAATTCCGCGCCGAGATGTTCTGGAATGGGGCCGATCTGAAACAGATCGAAGCAGATCACAACTCGATGATTATTGCCCACGTTGCGCTCTGTACTGCTCTGAGCGATCGAGTGCGCCTGTTTGGGGTTGAACCACATATGGCTGTGGGTTACAGCCTCGGCGAATCATCGAGTCTGTTCTCCTTGGGGGTATGGCGCGCGCGCGACACCATGCTGGAACGGATCGAAGCGTCGCCGCTGTTTACCCGCGATCTCGCTGGCCCTTGCGCCGCGGCGCGCACTCTGTGGCAGTTACCGGAGGATGAAGCGGTTGATTGGTATCTGGGGATTGTTCCCCTCCCGGCGGCACAGATCAAGCCCCGTATCGAAGAGGTTGAGCGCGCCTATCTTCTTATCGTTAATACCGCAGAGGAGTGTGTAATTGGCGGGCAACGCCACGCAGTGGAGCAGGTGCTGCACAACCTTGGGAATCCACCCTTTATTGAGCTCAATGGGGTGACCACGGTGCACTGCCCGGTGCCGCAGGTGGTGGCAGAGGCGTATCACGCTCTGCATCGGTTCGAAACCCACGCTGTTGCCACCGAAATATTCAGCTGTGCCAGCGGCACACCCTATGCCCCGAGCACTGAAGCCTGCGCTGACGCTATTTTAGCGCAGGCAACCGACACTATCGACTTCACGCGCGTGGTCAACAATGCCTATGCTGACGGCGCACGGATCTTTATCGAAAGCGGGAGCGGGAATTCCTGCACCCGGATGCTGACGCGTATCCTTGGAGATCGACCCCATATGGTGCGCCCCACTTGTGTGGAAGGGCAACATCCCCTCACCACTTTTGCCACGTTGATTGCGCAACTGGAAGCGGAAGGGGTACGTTGCAATATAGCCGATCTACGTCCGCGGGTGTGCTCGGCGCAACCACACCACACCGAAACATCCCCAAGTGCGCCAGGAAAGAACACGATGAAACAGAACATGGTGAAACTGTATAATGGAATTGAACCAATAACCCTGCCACTAAAGGGTGCAAAAGACGGAGATGTAAAAGACGCGGATGCAAAGGAAGGGGCAAAACATTCTGCGCTGCCACCCCTTGAAAGGAAACCTTCACAGAACATAACTTTGTCGCGCAAGACGCTCCCAAACACGCGGGAGGAAGTTGCCCCCATGGCGGATAACTGCCCATGCGTCACCCCTGCGGTGGCGCAGCAGAACGTAAGCAGCGGTGGCGTCAATGTGGTGGAGAATGTGGCTGAATCTATGCCTGAAGTACTGCATTCCATGCAGCAGATGCAGGCGCAGCATAGTGCCGCGCATAGCGAGTTCCTCCGGCTGCGCGCAGAACTGCATACGCTGATGGCAGAGAACTTCCGGCTCCAGCAAGAGTTCGGTACACCGCAGGAGCTTGGTACCGATATTGAAGCTATAGAAATATCTGGGGCAGAAATTTCTGCTGCAACTGCTGCTACCCCCGAGCGGCATTCCAGCCCAGAGCCAGTATCGCCACCCACGGCTCAAGTGCAGCAAGTTCAACCATCTGCACCTGCAGCAGCGCCCTCCCCCTTGCCTGAGGCAGAACCTCCGCTATTTGATCGCGCCGCGTGTATGGAGTTCGCCATCGGCTCTATCGGGAAAATGCTGGGGCCGCAGTTTGCCTCCATCGATGCCCACCCCACGCGGGTGCGTCTGCCCGATGAACCCCTGATGCTGGTGGATCGTATTCTCCTGCTTGAGGGGGAACCCTGCTCCATGGGCGCTGGCCGAGTTGTCACCGAACACGATGTCACTGCAGAGCGCTGGTACCTGGATGGAGGGCATATCCCCACTTGTGTAGCAGTGGAGGCTGGACAAGCCGATCTGTTTTTATCCGCGTATCTGGGTGCAGACCTGCAGACCAAAGGAAAGGCGGTATATCGTCTGCTGGATGCAGTGGTGAAATTTCACGATTCTCTGCCACAGCCTGGCGATGTGATTCGCTACGATATCTACATAGAACGGTTCTTCCGCCAGGGAGACACCTGGCTCTTCAGGTTTAACTATGAAAGCAGTGTGAACGGCAAACCCCTGATGAGTATGCGCGATGGCTGCGCCGGATTCTTTACCGAGCAGGAGCTCAACGCCGGGCGCGGCGTAGTGCATACCGCGCTTGATCTGCGCCCCATGCAGGGGAAACGCACCCCGGACTGGAGCGAGCTGGTGCCGCTGAAGGAGGTGGAGCAGTATAGCGCCTCCCAGGTTCAGGCGTTGCGCCGCGGTGACCTTGCGGCCTGCTTCGGCCCGGAATTTGCGCGCCTGGCGCTTCAAAATCCCTATACGTTACCGGGAGGTAATCTGGAGTTGGTGGATCGGGTGATTCATGTGGATCCCACTGGTGGACGCTATGGGATTGGACAGATTAAAGCCGAGATGGATATCCAGCCCGATGACTGGTTCCTCACGTGTCACTTCTGTGATGATAATGTGATGCCCGGTACCCTGATGTATGAGTGCTGTCTCCACACCCTGCGCGTACTTCTGATGCGGATGGGCTGGGTAACCGCAGAGGGTGAAGGGCATTGGGAGCCGATTCCCGGGATAGAAAGTCAACTTAAATGTCGGGGACAGGTTACCGAAAAAACCAAGGTTGCGACCTATGAGGTCAATATAAAAGAGATTGGCTATCGTCCGGAGCCGTACGCCATTGTGGATGCGCTTATGTATGCTGACTCCAAAGCAATCGTGGAGATCACCAACATGACCATTCAGCTCAGCGGTCTGAATCGTGCAGCGATGGAAGCACGCTGGAGCGACTCTGCGCCAATTGTCGGCGCCACTAAAGCAGCCCCTGCCCCGGTACCCACCCAAACAGCGCCTGTCCACCCATCCCCTGAAGCACAACCAGCTGCGGGGAAAAAGCCGGCCCTGTTCGACTATGCCAGCATCCTCGCGTTCTCCAACGGGAACCCTTCCGATGCATTTGGGGAGCGCTACCGTATCTTTGATGCCGAGCGCCGCATTGCGCGTCTGCCCCGTCCCCCCTTCCAGTTTCTAGACCGCATTACTGAGATCGACGCCACCCCGTGGGAGATGGTAGCGGGAGGAAGTGTGGCAGCACAGTATGATGTGCCCCAGGATGGATGGTTTTTTGCGCAGGAACGCTCACACAACATGCCGTTCAGTATCCTGCTTGAGATCGCGCTCCAACCCTGTGGTTGGCTTGCGGCTTACGTAGGCTCTGCCCTTACCAGTGAGGTGGATCTATGCTTTCGCAACCTCGACGGCACGGCGCAAATACTGCGTCCGCTCACGAACATGTGCGGCACCCTAACAACTCGGGCCAAACTGACGCGGGTTTCCAGCAGTGGCGGAATGATTATTCAGAACTACGATTTTGAGGTTGCGGATAACCATGGCCCCGTGTATCGCGGTGATACCGTATTTGGATTCTTCAGCGCACAAGCCCTGGCGAACCAGGTGGGAATTCCGGGCGCTAAGCCCTATCAACCCCAGGAGCAAGAGTTGCAACGGAACGAAACCCCGGGCCCCTACCCGGTGCAGGCGCCGTTCCCAGATGTACAGTTGCGCATGGTGGATGAAATTGAACTCTATATCCGCAACGGCGGCCCCCACGGTCTCGGTTTCATCCGTGCACGTAAAATCGTAAACCCCGATGAGTGGTTTTTTGCCGCCCATTTTTATCAAGATCCGGTATGCCCGGGTTCATTAGGGCTTGAATCCTTTATCCAATTGATTAAATATGCGGCTGTACAACGTTGGGGTGGGAACGCCGGCACCACTTTTGAAATAACTACCCACAACACTCCGCATCACTGGTCGTATCGCGGGCAAATCATCCCAAGCAGCAAGGAGATCCATGTGGAGGCATCAATCAGTGCGATTGATGATGGAGAACGCCAAATAACCGCAGATGGCTACTTGCTCGTAGATGGGAAGACTATTTACTTCATGCAAAATTTCTGTGTAAAACTGATAAGTTAGATGTGAAAGTTCATGTGCCTTATGATGTAATGTAAGGTTCTTATGGTGTAGGTTTGCCTGCAGAAAAATCTGGTAGCATACAATAACAAGGAGGAGGAGAGGATGAAGATGTTAAAAAAGATTGTACTAATGGCTGCTTTAGTCTTACTCGCAACTGGATGCGGAACCAGTGAACAGGAGCAAAAGGTAAAAACAGGAGCGCAGGGTTCGAACTTGAAGAGTGGAATAAAGCATGTTGAAGCACAGAAAAGCACAGAAAAGCAGGAGCCTGCAGCGCAACCTCAAGCTGCGCAAGTGAGTGCAAGTGCAGCTGCTGTCGCCCCTGCCTCTGCGCAAGAAGCTGCCGACACCACCCCCGCCCAGAAAACGCGCGCAGAGATGCAGTCAAGCGAGGAACCCACGCCAGAGCGCACCTCTATCCACACTATAGTTATGCAGAATAAATATGGGAAAGTGGCATTTAACCATGCGGCACACACCGAGTTCATCAGCTGTAGCACCTGTCATCCTACCGAGCCCCCGAGCCGGATTGAAATGAGCCGTAAAGAGTTCCACGCTGTATGTCGAACCTGCCATAACGACATGGGTGCTGGTCCAGTAAAATGTAGTGGTTGCCACACGCATCGACCGGGTAGATAAACCATACAATAAAAACCCCGGCTCCCCCTGCCTTGCATGTGCAAGTGGCGGAGCCGGGGTCAATGCAGAAATAATAGTTTAATCCGTCAACAGCTTAATCTGTGTGTAGCGGAGTTAACCTTGCTGTTGTTTCTCCCAGCGGCCGGGGGAAACAACAAAAATCTCGAACCGTTCGTCCGCAATGGAGCATTCCTCAAGCACGCACCAGTATCAATCAACCGCCGTCAAGCTGAAGAGCATATATGTCCACATTATACGAAGATGAGCAAAACTATCTTGATATCGCCAGTGAACTGGATTTTGATGCACTCGAATACGACAAAGTCCTGAAACAACGCTCCAAAAGTACCTTTGCCCTGGTGGGGCTGGGATCAGCATTTATAGTGGTTGGGTTTGCGTTCTGGGTAGCGGATTTAGTAGCTAAAAACTCTGTTGGAAGCACTCCGATCCTGATGCTGCTTATCACCGGTATCCTCCTGTTTTTTTTCGCTGCGCGCCATCAGCGCAAGCTGGAAACCATTATCACCTACGAAATCCTCCAGCGGATCCGTGCCATTGAAGGTTCGGACGGGTTCTTGTGGCGCATCAGCGATTCGCTTAACGCCTGCTGTCAGGAAGAATATGGGGGAATACCACAGGAAGTGCTGCAACTGCAAACATCATCCCAGGCCGGCGGGATAGAGTCCGATGAAATCCGTCTGTACAAAGATTTTCTCCTAAAAGTGGTTCAGTGGCATGCAAAGCAGAAGCAGGAGAATAGCCCCCCTTAGGCTGGCATTGCTCTCACAATAAAAAAGCCCCACCGACATGTGTCAGTGGGGCTTTCTGAATTGGTACGCCCTAGGGGATTCGAACCCCTGTCGCCGCCGTGAAAGGGCGGTGTCCTGGACCAGGCTAGACGAAGAGCGCACAATATATGTTTATTTCTGGCTGGGGTGGGAGGATTTGAACCCCCGAATGACGGAGTCAGAGTCCGTTGCCTTACCGCTTGGCTACACCCCAAGAGCGGCGCTGATACTAATGACAATTCAGACGCAGGTCAAGCAAAATTACGCCTGGCGGGATAAAAATATTTAGCCCCGATTATTTTCTGCCTAAAACTGCTTTTGTCCCCCCTGCATGTTACAGTGGACTAGTGCCAACGGGTGCCATCGGATCAATTAGTCCTAGTGTTAAGTCCTTATCCATGCGGGGGATAGAGCCATATGGGGGATAGAATGGTAAAAAAACGCCGCTATGAGCGAGTTAACTTTGTTGAAGATGTTGAGATAATCCATGCTGGCACCCGCTACCCTGGGGTGGTCTCCGATATCTCCATGAAAGGGGTACTGATCAAGCTGGATGAGATCCCACCCGGAAAAGTGGATTCAGACACCTGGTTGATCCGCCTCTGCCTGTCGAAAGAGGTGCAGATTGTGGTACACGCGCAACCGAGCCATTTTGCGCCTATCCACCCCGCGGTAGGGTTTAACTTCACCGCGATCGATGTTGACAGCATGGCACACCTGCGGCGTTTGCTGGAACTCAACACTGGCAATGCCAATCAGATTGAGCGGGAGTTGGAACACATGGTAGAAGATATGAAGCGCGAACGCTAGATGTTACCTTCTATCCCTCTTCCCCAGCCTGAGATGATTTCCATCAGTTCCTGGGCTGAAAGCATCCCTTTTCGCACCCCGGCCAGATCTTCCCCTGCGCTGGCCAAAGCTCGTGGATCCCAGCTCGATGCAGGGTTTTCGAGTAGTGTAGCAGGCAGATGTTTCCCTTCTACCAGGGCATAGATCTCCTCATGCTCCACTTCAACCCCTTTTATTTCAACGCCAGCCTGCATCGCAGTGTAGATAATCTGCGCGCACTGCACCCGCTCTGGCGGATAGCCCCACTCCCAGTACACATTGACCGGGGCATAGCGCCATGTGCTGCCTCCGGCGTATGTTACAGGGGTGGCGAAACAGAGTACTGCACATGCATCCATGATCTCCTCAACCATAAGGGTGGCGCGCGGTTTTACCACATACAGTACGGCATCATTGGTGGTGTGTTTCAGGGCTCTGATGTAATCGACTCCATCTTTAACTGCGTGGTGAAAACTTAAAAAGGGGAACATAGACACATCTTCACCCGCTAACCACGCTGGTTCAATACCAAGATGTTTTTGCGCCCAGGCTCTCCGCTCCTGTGCGGTAGCAGGAAGGGGGTATCCCTGCAGATTATGCATCCTGACCAGTTGTTCCCAACGTTTTTCATTTAACTCCGCAGGGATGGTGAGGGGCGGTGTTTCGATCGCAGGGGTATGGTTGTCCCTGGTTTTAGTTGTGGCGCGCATGCGTGCATGCACAAACACCAGCACTCCAATAATTATGCACCCCCCAAGAGCGCCCCATATGAGATACGCTAAAATTTTCATTGCGATGTGCCCTTTTATTTGATTTGTTAAGCGGTCAAGCCTGACTCAATCACCTTGGTATTATCCTGTTCCATTCTCCATCCAAGGCGCAAAAATATTTTTTAAGCTGGAGGCTAAAATAACAGAACCCTGTGGTTCTTTCAATTTCAACCACCGTGAAAGGAGTACCTGAACATATGCTTAATTTTACTATTGACCAGAACAAGTGTGATGCCTGTGGTCTGTGTGTGGCAGATTGTCCGCGCAGAATCATTAAGCTCGAACGTGCAACAAACAAAGTACCGTTTATTCCGGCAGACAAAGAGGAGTTATGCTTCGACTGTCAGCACTGTATGGCTATCTGTCCGCATGGAGCACTCAGCATCGGTGGAAGAACAGTGGAGGAATGCCTGCCTATCTCTGGTCACCTACCCACCCCTCTCGCCATGGAAACCCTGATTAAAGGCAGACGCAGTGTACGCCAGTTTGCGCAGGGAGACTTAGCGCAGAGCACCATCGAGAAACTGCTTGAGGTTGCGAGCCATGCACCCACGGGGGTGAATGTGCAACAGGTGCATTTCCATGTGATTAAAGAGCGTAAGTGTATGGATATTTTTCGGCACCAGTGTATGGATGCAATCAGCAAGGTGATCCAGCGTGGTGAGCTGCCTGAAAACAGAAGTTATTTTGCCGATTTTGTGCGTCTGTGGGAAGGAAAAGGGATCGATTCGCTGTTTCGCGGCGCACCCCATGTGGTGGTAACCTCTGTGCCGGCGAAACTGCCTACCCCGGGAACTGATGGCATCATTGCTTTGGCTGCCTTTGAGATGTATGCCGCAGCGTTGGGGGTTGGCACTCTCTGGGATGGCTTGGCGGTGTGGGCAATCCGGGATATTGCACCGACGTTGCGTAAGAATCTGGGGATACCGGATGATCATGTGATTGGGTATGCGATGGCGTTTGGGAAACCCGCAGTCAAATATCATCGCACTGTGATACGTGACCCAGCCAAAGTGACCTGCGTTAATGCCAAGATGCTTTCAGAGTAGAGTCTGCCATCAGCGCTTACTCTTGCGCTGCGGTATCGCAACAACAGGGGGGATGTAGTGCCTATTTGCTTGCACTGTATCCCCCTTTCTGACAATATACGCCGCGTCTATTATTTAACTAAAAGGTCCCATTTCATGTTGGTAACACCGGAACAAAAAGCTGTGTATATTCTCGCCAAAGCGGTGCTACACCAAAACGGTTTAAAGGTGGCGCTCCTCCAAAGCGGCGGAGATGTGCATTATCCACCGTCGAATCCACCTACCATGCTCGACTGGGCCATCAGTTACGCCATGTGTCTGCCGCCGGACCACGCAGATAGACACCTGCTGGACATGCTGCACCTGAACCCCGGTTATCGCTGGGCTGCGGAGGACACCAAAAACGCAGCTAAGCATTACCGCCAGTTTTACCAGAAAATTGACGCGCAACGCCTGTATTCCATCGGTAACAAATGGCTGAACTCTGGTGGGCGAAGTTTAGTCAATGCCTACCTCATAGCCTGACTCCCTTTCCAATATATCAACACAATCTATGAAATATAATAATGTTTATCTTAATAGCATCTGCTATGAGCTCCCCCCTGTTGTGGTAACTTCGCATGAGCTGGAACAACACCTTGCACCGCTGTACCAAAAACTGCATATACACCAAGGACAGCTCCAGGCTCTCACAGGGATTCGGGAACGGCGCTGGTGGCTGCCGCACACACCGTTGTCGCAGGGAGCTATCGCCGCAGGTAAAAAAGCCCTGAATCAGAGTGGCATCGATGCAGCTGATATTGGTGCGCTGGTGTATACAGGTGTGTGTCGCGAACTGTACGAGCCTGCAACTGCATGTCGCGTAGCGCACGGTTTGGGGGTTGGTGGCGCGGCATTTGTCCACGATATCAGCAATGCCTGCCTGGGTGTCCTCAACGGCATTATCGATATTGCCAACCGCATTGAGTTAGGCCAGATCCGCGCGGGGATGGTGGTTTCGTGCGAAAGCGCGCGTGAACTCAATGAAACCGTGATTCGGCGCCTCCTGGCACGTGAGGATATGGCGTTTTTCTCCCGTTCGATTGCCACCCTCACCGGTGGCTCTGGTGCTGCCGCAGTAGTGATATCGGACGGATCGTTTCCAAACACAGCCAAGCATAAACTCCTTGGTGCCGTGAATCGCAGTGCACCCCAGCACTATGAATTGTGCCGTTGGGGGGTTGAAGAGGTTGGCGAAGATCTGTTCGAGCAGTTTATGCATACTGATGCCGTGGCGGTATTAAACAACGGTGTTGAACTCGGAAAACATACTTGGGACGATTTTCTTCGCCTCATGGAGTGGGATGGCGAGGATGTTGAGCGCGTAGTGTGTCACCAGGTTGGGGAAGCGCATCAGAAAACTATTTTACGCAGTATAGGGGTTCCGCTGGAAAAAGATTTTGCTACCTATACCTTTCTCGGCAATATAGGCACGGTGTCTCTGCCGCTCACAGCTGCAATGGGTGCCGAGCGCGGCCATATCCGCGCGGGGCAAAAAGTAGCATTTCTTGGGATTGGCAGTGGGTTAAACTGTATGATGTTGGGGGTTGAGTGGTGAAACGCCTATTACCGTTAAGTGGGAAATATATTGAAATAAAGCGCGGCATCAACCTCCACTATCTCGATGCAGGCAGCGGCGCTCCGGTGGTGATGTTGCACGGCAATCCGAGTTGGTGTTTTTACTACCGCAATCTAGCTCTGGCCCTGGCTCCTAGCCACAGGGTGATTGTTCCCGACCACATCGGCTGCGGACTCTCGGACAAACCTGCTGACAGCTCCTACACCTATACGCTGGATCAGCGGGTGGCGGACTTGGAGATCCTGCTTGAATCCCTCGGGATCAAAGACAATATCACCTTAGTGGTGCATGATTGGGGCGGTATGATCGGAATGCGTTTTGCCACCCTCCACCCACACAGGATAAAAAAGATTGTGGCGCTGAACACCGCGGCGTTCCCCCTGCCCCAGAGTAAAAAACTCCCCTTCGCCCTCAAACTCGGGCGTGAAACCCATGTAGGTGCGGTACTGATTCGTGGGTTTAACGCGTTCAGCCGAGCTGCCGCGTGGATTGGATGCAAACAAAACCCGCTCCCGAAGGCGCTGCGCCACTGCTACACCGCTCCGTACAACTCCTGGCGCAATCGTATTGCCACCTTGCGCTTTGTCCAGGACATCCCCCTGACCCCTGCAGATCGTGCCTACCAGAGTGTCATCGAGGTGGAAGAAAAGCTCCCGACCCTGGCACATCTCCCTATCATGGTGTGTTGGGGCGAACAGGACTTCGTGTTTGACCACCACTTCCTGCACCAGTGGCGGGTTAAGTTCCCTCACGCCCGTTTCCACACCTGGGCGCGCGGTGGGCACTATATCCTTGAGGATGTGGCGGAGGAAATTGTGCCGCTGATCTGCGCCTTTATTCGGGAAAAATAACGTCATGAAATCCAGCAGCATAGAAGCTAAAACCAAAGCCAAAACTACAAAGACTTCCCCTGCACCCACGGGATGTAATATCGCCACCACTTTGACTGAGCGCGCGGCGCACCACCCGTTGAGCCATGCCGTGGTTTATCCCCACAGGCGTGACCCCTACGGGCGCGTGAGTTACACCCACCTCACCTATGCGCAGCTCGAAGCTGACAGCAACAAGGTTGCACTGGCGTTACGCCGCTATGGGATACACGCCGGACAGCGCACCGTTCTTATGCTTCCCCCCGGGCTTGATTTTTTCACCCTCACCTTCGCGCTGTTTAAGCTGGGTGCCATCCCTGTTTTGATTGATCCGGGGATGGGGATAAAAAACCTCAAGCAATGTCTGGAGCAGGTTAAACCACAGGTGTTCATCGGCAATCTGAAAGCCAATCTCGCGCGCCAGATTCTGGGCTGGGGTAAAGGGAGCCTGCACCACTGCATCACCACCTCCAGGATGGTGCTACCACGCACCGCCCGCTTGCAAGAATTATTGCTCCACACCCCCAGCACATTCAACTTTGCCCCTTATGTCCCCAGCGCTGGCTCCCTAGCGGCAATACTTTTCACCAGTGGCAGTACCGGCCCGGCAAAAGGAACTGAATACACGCATGCAAACTTCTTCGCCCAGATCGAGAGTTTGAAACAGCTGTACGCCATTGAGGCAGGCGAGATCGACTTGTGTACCTTCCCGCTGTTTGCCCTGTTTGCCCCCGCACTGGGGATGACTGCGGTGGTGCCCGATATGGATGCCTCCAAGCCGGGGCAGGTGAATCCAGAGCGGATTTTCGAGGCGTTTGATAATTTCCATATCTCCAACATGTTTGGTTCCCCTGCACTCTTGCGCCGGGTTGCCACCTACGGGTGCAGACAGGGGCGTAAACTCCCAAGTCTGAAACGGGTTATCTGCGCCGGGGCTCCGGTTCCAGCGCAAACTCTACGCCAGATGGAATCGATGCTTAACTCTAAGACACAGATTTTCACCCCTTACGGTGCCACTGAAGCCCTGCCGGTTTCCTCCATCGGCAGTCACGAAATTCTATCCTCCACCGCAGGCAAAACCGACATGGGTGGGGGGATCTGCATAGGTAGACCTGTAGCCAGTATCGATGTGCAAATTATCCGTATCAGTGATGACGCCATCCCCTCTTGGGATGATGTAGACCTGATGCCGGCAGAAAGCACAGGCGAGATCTGCGTGCGGGGACCTCAGGTAACTTCCGCCTATTACCAGCGCGAGCAGGCTACGCACAACGCTAAAATATATACACATAAAGCCACGTTCTATCATCGGATGGGCGATGTGGGCTATATGGATGGAGAGGGGCTTTTATGGTTTTGTGGGCGCAAAAACCAGCGCGTCGAAACAGCAGCATCAACCTTGTTTACTATCCCATGTGAAGCGGTATTCAACCTTCACCCACAGGTGGCGCGCACCGCCTTGGTTGGATATGGTGCCCGTGGTAAGCAACGGGCAGTGTTATGTGTGGAGTTGAACCCAGGCGTATCTGCAGCGCAACACGCGAGCATCATTGCAGATTTAAAGGCGATTCAGCAGCAGTATCCCCATACAGCAGAGATATCCACATTCTTAATCCATCCCCAGTTCCCGGTAGATGTGCGACATAATGCGAAGATCTTCCGTGAGCAGCTTGCGCTGTGGGCCCACGAGCGTCTGGCATGAAAGCCTTAGTTACCGGCGGTGGGGGCTTTTTAGGGCTGGCTATAGTTGATGCTCTGCTGGAGAACAACATCGAAGTGGTGAGTATCTCCCGCTCCCGCCATGAGAGTCTGGTGGAGCGTGGGGTAGAGCAGTTTAGCGCCGATCTGGCAGATATTGAAGCGGATCATCCCGCGTTTGCAGGATGTGAGTGGGTGTTTCACGTAGCCGCCAAGGCGGGGGTGTGGGGCAGTTACGCCACGTATTACCGCGCCAATGTAACTGCGACCCAGAATGTCATAAACGCATGCCGCCAGCAGAACATCCGTAAGCTGATCTACACCAGTTCGCCCAGTGTGGTTTTTGCCGGAACGTCCCTTGAAGGGGCAAATGAATCTCTCCCCTACCCGATCCGCTATACCGCGCCCTACCCGGAGACAAAAGCCATTGCAGAGCAACTGATTCTTAATGCCAATGACGAAAATCTAGCTACGGTGGCGCTGCGTCCACACCTGATCTGGGGCCCGGGAGATAACCATCTGGTGCCGCGTATCGTTGAACGGGGACGCAAGGGACAACTGCGCATTATAGGCAAAGGTGACAATCTGGTGGACTGTGTCTATATTGACAACGCCGCTATTGCCCACATATGTGCGGCGGAAAAACTTACCCCGGGTGCCCATATTAGCGGGAAAGCGTACTTCATCTCCCAGGGTGATCCACGTCCCTTGTGGGAGATTGTAAACGCTATCCTCGCTTGTGCCGATGTGGCAGAAGTGAAACGCCACATTCCAGCCCCCATCGCCTATGCCGCTGGCTGGCTGCTGGAAAAAATACATGCCGGTCTCAATATCAAAACCGAGCCCCGCATCACCCGTTTTGTTGCGCGGGAGCTTACCACCGCGCATTGGTTTGACATCTCAGCCGCACAGCGAGATCTGGGTTATGAACCGCGGGTTTCAATTGAACAGGGGTTGGAAAACTTGCGCGCACACTTCCACAACATTGGTGCGTAAAACAGTATACATAAACATATAACATTCACCCTTGACTTATGTAACATGCTGTTTTCACATGGTAAATTATTTGTGCTCAAAATATGTGCAGCTAGAGGAAACTATCCTTAAATACACTAGTTAGCCCCCCTGCACAGCCACTTTCCCAAATGTTATCCACAGGGTCGTGTTGATACCTGCGCCCCTGTGAATGGAGGCAAACAATGCCTGTAATAACATTTCACCTTCACATTTCTGCAGATGATTTTTTACGCTACTATCAGGGGCAAGCCAACAGTGTCAGGGTTACAGCCGACGATGGGCGCACCATCCGTTTGCCCGCCATAAGGTTTCGCCCTTTTCTTGAACGCACCGGTATACATGGCCGCTTTCGTCTGGAATATGACGCTAACAGCAAATTCATTTCTCTAACGCGTATCTAGCTTGATACGTATCGAGGTTTAACGTAAGCAATGATAATAACTTTAACCATCTTGGCTGTGGCAGCGGCTTTTTTCATTTCTGGCCAAGTCCGTTCTGATCTTGTAGCACTGAGTGCATTAATCCTCATGATGCTGTGCGGTATTCTGACTCCGGCTGAAGCACTGAGTGGATTTTCCAACTCCATTGTAGTGATGATGATCGGCCTGTTTGTGGTGGGCGGGGGGATATTCCACACCGGCTTAGCGAAAATGGTGAGCAGTAAGTTACTGCAATTATCGGGCACCAACGAGACCACCCTGCTGATTGCGATAATGTTGGTGGCAGCAGTATTCAGCACCATGGTGAGCAACACTGGCACCGTCGCAGTAATGATGCCTATCGTTGTCAGTATCGCCGTCAGCGCACAGATAAATCCTGGTCGACTGTTGATGCCACTGGCTTTTGCCAGCAGCTGCGGTGGTGTTATGACCCTTATCGGTACACCGCCAAACCTGGTGATTCAGCAGACCCTGATCGCCGAAGGGCATGAAGGGCTATCCTTTTTCTCCTTCACTCCCATCGGTCTGGTTGCCCTTTGCAGTGGAATTGTCGGGCTGCTGTTTCTGCGCCGATTTTTACCCTCCAACGCAATGACGAAAAGTAAAAAACGCAGCAGACGCTCAATTGATGAGCTCGCGACCCGTTACCAGCTGGCAGGGAATCTGTTCCGCGTGCGGGTGCAAGAAAACTCCACGGTTAAATTCAAAAAACTAGCCGAGCTTGATATCTCGACCCAGTTCGGGCTGAATATTATTGAGGTGCGGCGTAAAACCTCGACTAAAAACCAATTTCTCAAGAGAATTGACCAAGAGATTGGTGGTCCTGCGACCCGTATTGCAGTGGGCGATATCCTCTACCTGTACGGCTCTTTTGACGCGGTGTGTGAGTTTGCAGAAACCTGTGGCCTACTCCTGCTGGACAATCAGGCACCGGAAAAGCAGCAGGACCCTGGCACTGAACGCTACGCCACCGCACAGGTGGGGATAGCAGAAGTGATGCTGACCCCGAGATCAAGCTTAATTGGTCAACCAGTTATGCGTGCCGGATTCCGGAATAAATACCGGGTGAATGTTCTTGGGATTCAACGCAAAGACACCTTACTGCTCCACAATCTTAAAGATGTGAAAATGAACCTGGGCGATGCGCTGTTGATTCAGGGTACCTGGGAAGATATCGCCCTGCTCGCCGCGGAGCAGACCGATTTTGTGGTGGTGGGTCAACCGCTGGAAGAAGCGCGCAAGGTCACGCTGGATCATAAGGCGCCCATAGCTGCTGGAATTCTGCTGCTGATGATTATTCTGCTGGTTGCTGAGATTGTTCCAGCGGTGGTTTCGGTGATGCTCGCCGCTGTATTGATGGTAGCATTCGGGTGTGTGCGCAATATGGAGGAAGCATACCGCACTGTAAACTGGGAGAGTATCGTTCTGATCGGGGGGATGATACCTATGTCGATCGCCATTGAGAAAACCGGTGCAGCGGAGCTGTTATCAAATTCACTGGTGGGCACGTTAGGCAGTTATGGGCCAGTTGCATTGCTTGGCGGGGTTTATTTTACCACCTCTTTACTCACTTTATTTATTAACAATACTGCCTGTGCAGTTCTGCTTGCCCCGATCGCCTTCACCGCCGCTGGCCACCTTGGGGTCAGCCCGTATCCGTTTTTATTCGCGGTCTCCGTAGGTGCCAGCATGTGCTTTGCTTCGCCGTTTTCAACCCCGCCAAACGCCTTGGTGATGTCAGCTGGGCGTTACACCTTCGCCCACTATATTAAAGTTGGGGTGCCTCTGCAGATAATGTTGGGAATTATCATGGTTATCGCACTGCCGTTTTTCTTCCCTTTTTAAACAGATTTTATCAAAGTCCTGGGTTGTTACATAACCTACACCAAGGCCCCTGAAGCGAAAATGCTCCAGGGGCCTTGGTGTAGGTTCAGAAGTTGACCGTTACCTATGTGCTACATTGCACGCACTCTATGGCGTACTGCACATCTGTATGGCGCGCTGGAGGCGCGTGCTGCAGCGCTCACGTCCCAACACCAAGGCTACTTCGTAGATCCCGGGAGCGCTGGTACCGCCGGAGAGAGCCACTCGAGTTGGCTGCCCCACCTTGCCAAACTTAAGCCCGGTTTGTTCCAATACCTGTTTGAAGGCGCTTTCTATCCCTGCGGCATCAAAGGTAGCGTGCTCTAACGCTTCTTTCACCGCCTGAAAAACCGGAACCTGCTCCGCGGTGAAAAACTTCGCTACAGCCTTCTCATCGTACTCCAACTCATCCTGATAGTAGAATACAGCTTTATGCGCCATCTCTACCATGGTTTTGCTCCGATCTTGCAGGGTTTTAACCACCTCTGCCGCATCTGGACCACCAGTCGTTGTTACGCCGTCACGTTCCAGATATTCGAGGAGCAGTTGTCCAAGGCGCTGTGGAGCGCCACATTTAATATAGTGTTCGTTAAGCCACAACAGTTTTTCCGGATTAAAGACCCCTGCTGAGCGCCCCACATGTTTGAGGGAGAATTTCTCGATCAACTCCTCCATGGAGAAGATCTCCTCATCCCCGTGTGACCACCCTAAACGTACAAGATAATTCACCAGCGCTTCGGGTAGATAGCCCATATCCCGATAAGCCATAACTGAGGTGGCGCCATGGCGTTTAGAGAGGCGTTTTTTATCATCTCCTAGAATCATCGGTACGTGGGCAAAGTTGGGCACCGGATATCCCAGCGCTGTGTAGATCTGAACCTGACGCGGAGTGTTGTTGACATGGTCATCCCCTCGAACTACGTGAGTAAGCCCCATTTCGGCGTCATCCACCACCACCACAAAGTTATAGGTGGGGGTCCCGTCAGTGCGCTGGATAATCATATCATCAAGTTCACTGTTATTGAAACTGATGTTCCCCTTAATCAGGTCCCTAAACGCGGTATAGCCTTCGCGCGTGCTTTTAAAGCGTATTACGTAGGGCTGTCCGGGGCGTTCTTCTGTCAGGTTGCGACAAGTGCCAGCGTATTGCGGTTTCTGCCCCTGCTGAATCGCCGTTTCACGCCTTTGATTTAACTCCGCTTCAGTGCAGTAACATTTGTATGCTTTACCGCTATCCAACAGAAACTTAATTTTCTCCCGATATAGATCGAAGCGCTGGGACTGATAAAACGGTCCTTCATCATACTCAAGCCCCAGCCACTCCATAGCGTCGAGAATGGCATCAACCGATTCCTGGGTGGAGCGCTCCACATCGGTATCTTCAATGCGTAAGATGAACGTCCCACGCGCTTGGCGCGCAAGAAGATAGTTAAACAGTGCGGTTCTAGCACCGCCAATGTGCAGATAACCGGTGGGACTGGGGGCAAAACGGACACGCATATCAGACATCTATGTACTCCATGCAAAATATTGAAGATTAGCGCTTAACGCTACTATTTAACGCCATTACTTTTGATGTAAAACCGTGAATATACTCCACTCAGGTACAGTTTTCCATCCTTTCCTGTTGCAGAAAACATCAATGAAAAACCGCCGCTGCATACCCCACCACTGCCGCATTGTCTCCACTAACCACACCGGAGTGGGTGTACTCCAGCACTTCACCCTGACATGGTTCCCCTGCCAGGGCGTTCAAGGTTGTGAGCATCAGGGTAGCGGGGAAAATACCGCACATGCTGATCTGCTGCTCCAGCACATGGGTATACATCTGGCGCGCCTTCCCCTGGATCAACAGTTCTAATACCGGGAGATCCTGCTGCCGTGCAGCGTTGGCGGAAATATAGTGACTCATATCGCTGCTGGTGACGATCAACACATCACCGCCAGTACCATCCACGGAGCGCAGCACTTCTGCTAGCTCCTGCCCCATTAGTTCGAGCGCCGCGAAACTGTGCTCCTTCAGCATCACCGGGACAATCTCCACATCTGGACGTTGATACTGCAGAAACGGGAGTATCACCTCAAGTGAGTGTTCAAAGCGGTGGGCATCACTGTCGTCGCTAAAGCCAGTTACCTCTTGACACAGCCTGGCGCCCAGCGCGGCATTGATTTTCACCACACCTAAGGGGGTCTTCCACGCACCGCTCGCATATACGGCAGCAGCTGCACCGCGCCCCTGATGATTGGGTCCAAGGAGGATCACCGTTGGAGGGATCGCTACCGCGCTGAGGGCTTTCGCTGCAGTCGCGCCGGAAAAAACATATCCGGCATGGGGCGCCAACACACCACGCGCACTGGTTTTCTTCTCCGCCCCGGCGGCACGATAAAATCCTTCAATCTGGCGTTTTAACTCTTCACGATCAGCAGGATAGAATTGCCCTGCGACAACAGGTAAGCGTAGATTTGATGCTAGTGCCATGAGTTGCCCCTCCTCCTTTTTTGGCTAAAGCTGTAATGGTACTTATAGCACTCAAGTGTAACATTGAGATCCCTTCAGAGCATCCTCTAACTTTAATCCGCTGCATGGATGCTGCAGGAGAACAGGTTGAAAAAGGAAAAGCTTGTCTAGTGGAGGTTACACTCCCTGGCCCGTGGAATACGGGCACAAGCCTTTGTGGAGCGGGTATAAAAAAAGCCAGCCTACATGTATGCAGACTGGCTTTTAAAATGGAGGCCCCGACCAGATTTGAACTGGTGATAAAGGTTTTGCAGACCTCTGCCTTACCACTTGGCGACGGGGCCGAATTTGTGTCACTGGCCTATCCGGCGTAGGCTTGGTAGTGATAACAAATCGTTACGCATGCTGTCAAGGCAAAAAGCGTTGGCGTACCCTCGGCAGGCAAAACATGCCTGAATTATTCATTTTCTGAGGTTTCAAAGTGTTTTTGAACCGAATTTAACTTGCCTTGCATAGTGTGTTCTTGATCGCGCCTGTCGTCAATTTTAATCAGCGTTGAGACACGTTGGGCACCGGCGTTAAAAGGTGATTCATGCATTTTGGCCACCAGCGCAAAAATTGCATCAATATCCCCTTCCAAAATAGTCCCCATAGGGGTGAGTTGATATTTAAGCCCTGATTCTTTCACCAAAGTAAGACATCCAGCCACAAACTTTGAAATACCGCCACTTCCCTCTCCCAGAGGGGTACAACTTATCTGCACTACTGCCATAATGTTCTCCTACCCAATAGTTGGAAAAAGGTTTTCACAGCGTCAGCTTACTCCGTACTCCAGGGTCGAATCCTTGAGGCTTTTAAACAGATGCCGCTGTGCTGCATTGCCTATTGCGGCCACATAGTCTCCCCTGGCAAAGGTAAAATCCGGCTCCGGATTGGGGATAAAGGATCCATCCCGAATAACTCCAACCACAGAAACTCCCGCCTTGCTGCGTAAGTCGAGCTGGCGCAGATTGCGTCCCACCATGGGGTTATCCTCTTCAAGCTTTTCCCACGAAAGTTCGAGCAATTGACGCGCATTCATCAGTTGCGTGATATCTTTCAGATCATCCTCGGAGTCCATGATGGGATGGTAAAGCTCTTTACGGATCGTATCAGTATACTCCTGAATCTGATGTATCGGAATATCGATATGCAGCAGAGCCTGGCGTGCAATCTCAAGTCCAGCCTCTAATTCAGGGAGTATAACCATATATACCCCCATATCATACAGGGCGCGCATCTGTTCCTCCCCCTCAGCACGCACTACGATGCTAAGGTCGGGACGCACCTGATGGGTATGTTGTACAATTGACTGCGCCACAATAGGCGCTGGGATGGTTATGAGCAACTGTTTGGCATTTTCGATCATGGCCGCTTCCAGCACTACATAGTTGCTCGCATCTCCATAAACCGTGGGCAATCCCGCCGCCTTACACTTTTCAAAATTGCGATGTCCAGCCTCAACAATAACCAAGGGAACATCCAGCTGTCGCAGCACCCGCGCCACATGTTGCCCCACTCTACCCCCACCAGCAATTACAATATGATCCTTAAGACTCATATCAGGCATATTGATGGTTTCAAGCGCCTCATGTTTGGAGCTTTTACGCCACCATTGGTACAGCGGAGCGGTAAACCCCGATACAATGGGGGTCAAAACCATGCTGATGATGGTAGCGGAGATGACAAACGAATAGTTGGACTGGCTTAAAGCACCACTTGAAAAGCCGATCTGGGTTAGAAGAAAGGAAAATTCGCCAATCTGAAACATCGCCAGTGCCACCGCTAGCGGAACCACGTTACGATAACCAAAGCCCCGCGCAATGCTCCCCATCAGCACCCCTTTCCCTATCGCAACAAGGGCAACCATGAAAAGGATATCGGCTAAATTAGCAAACAAAAACACCGGATCGAGAAGCATCCCCACCGAGGTGAAGAACAACAGCCCGAACAGGTCACGTAGAGGGATGATATCGCTAAGAGCCTGATGCCCATAGTCCGATTCACTCAGAACAATTCCCGCCACAAACGCACCAAAAGGGAAAGAAAGCCCTACCAGATAGGTGGCGTAACCAATTCCAAGTCCAATGGCAGTTACACACAGTAGAAACAGTTCGCGCGAGTTCCAGCGCGCAATAAGTTTCAACACATACGGAAGCCAGCGGGTCCCTAAGAGTAACATCACGGTGATAAACAGCGCCCCTTTCAGGACTGCAAACACCAAAGTAGAGGAGCCCGCCTGTGGATTGCTGAGTTGCGGCAACAAAATCATCAGCGGTACAACTGCCAAATCTTGCACCAGCAGAATACCGATCATAACCCGGCTTGAGAGGGTTCCCAGCATCCCTTGATTCATCAGAGTTTTCAGAATTACCATGGTGCTGGAGAGGGAGACAATCCCCCCAAGCCACATAGAGGGGATATGCTCCCACCCGAGCCATTGGCCGATAAAATAGCCGTAGACAATGGTAAGAACTATCTGGATCGGAGCACCAATCAGTGCGATGGAACGGACTGGACGGAGTTCTTTAAGGGAAAATTCGAGACCGATCCCGAACAGAAGGAGAGCAACCCCTATTTCGGCAAGTTTTTCAATTTCATGCGCATCGCTGACGGTTATCCCTGCCGTGAATGGCCCTACCACAACCCCAGCGAGGATGTAGCCGAGCATAAGGGGTTGCTTCAGCCGTTGCGCAACCAATGCACCGGCAAGCGCTGCCACAATAATGATAACTATGTCTGCAGCAATTCCCATTCAGACCCCCACCTTGAGGTTGAAAGTACAGAAAAAAAAGGCTAAAACTCGAAAGTTTTAGCCTTTAATATTCACCTATTTAATGGTGCCGAAGGGGAGACTCGCCCACTTCGGCGCCGCCGTCCTGGCGGCTTCTGCGTAGGCTCCCCTACGCGCGCTGCCGCGTCCATCCATGGACGCTTTTCAGACATTCAGTCTGCGCTTGCTTCGCTTCGAGTCTCGTGTGCAAAACTGGAAGTGTATCTAGATCTGCTACCGAGATCTGCTACCGTATCGGGTAGCGGTTACTTATTTAATGGTGCCGAAGGGGAGACTCGAACTCCCACATCCTTGCGGACACTAGAACCTGAATCTAGCGTGTCTACCAATTCCACCACTTCGGCACGAACAGGGGGTTTATACCAAATCGATTCTGACAATGCAACGAAAAAGGTTGGCGCAAGCTAGGTAAACACACCCACCTTCATAGCCCAAAACCATCTACTTTTTACCCACAATGGCGCGTGAAATGCTATGCACATGATCGCCAATTTTTTCAAAGTTGTGCAACATATCGATGAAGATAAGACCGGGAATTACTTCGCACTCTCCAGTATGCAGACGCTCAATATGGTGCTTACGATATTTATCTTCCAAGTCATCAATATGGTTTTCTAGATCATGTGCGTGCTGTTCGATTTTGATCTTACGTTCTTCTAGCGCCGTAGTGATAAAATCGAGAAACTCCTTAGCCTTGGCAGCTAAGGTTGCAATCTCGTCGTTCGCCATATCGGAGAACTTTGCTTTTTTATCTATTTTACGCTCATTCAGTTCCCATAGATTTTCACAGTAATCTCCCACTTTTTCCAGGTCATTAACCATGTGCATGAGTGAGGAGATCTCTTTGGATGCCTCCTGTGTTACAGGGCGCTGGGAGATAGCCACAAGGAAGTTGATAATCTCTTGTTGCAACATATCGAGCATATCTTCGGTTTTACGCAACTCCTTTAACATGCGCAAATCGTTGCGATGGAGAAAATCTATGGTGCGATTGAGGCAGTTCTGCGCGATTTCAGCCATACGTACAGTCTCTGCACGCGCTTGGCTTAAAGCCAATGGTGGGGTCTCCAGCATGCGATTGTCGATATATTTAAGTTGCACATCCATATCGGATTCATCTCCGGATATCAACTTGCTCGCCAGAGTGGCCAACACTCCGATAAAGGGTAAGAACACTAAGGTATTGACTATATTGAACAACGTATGGGTGTTGGCGATATGTCTTGCAATATAGGGCTTATCTCCCACCTCTAGCCCATAGCTAACTGCCTGCTGCTGGGTAGAGATGGCAAAATCCGCCATCCCGGGGGTAACCGCTTCGATGAGGCTGGTAAATTGCGGGAAAAATGCAAGCATATACCCCACCCCAATAACATTAAACAGAAAGTGACATAGGGCGGTTCTTCGCGCAGCGACATTGGTGCCAATTGCCGCAATATTGGCGGTAATAGTCGTACCGATATTTTCCCCCAGAATTACCGCAACACTGGTCTCAAAGCTGAGAATGCCACTGGAGGCAAGTGCCAGAGTGATACCGATAGTGGCACTACTGCTCTGGACAATTATAGTGATTATCGCACCTACAATAACGGCAAGAAACAGATGATCCCCAACCAGAAGGAACACTTGGTTCAGTTCGCCACTGTCTCTGATCGGATCAAAGGCGGTTTTCATTACTGAAAGACCGTAAAATATAAAACCGAAACCCAGCACCGCTTCGCCGAAGTAGATCCAGCTTTTTCTGCGGCTGAACATCTTCAGCCCAACCCCAAGCCCAATAGCAGGGAGGGCGAATTTAGTGATTTTAAACGCAATAAGCTGGGCGGTTATGGTGGTACCTATATTGGCGCCTAGCACCACCCCTATAGCTTGAATCAAAGACATCAACCCTGCGTTTACAAAGCCGATGACCATTACTGTGGTAGCGCTGGATGATTGGATAATTGCAGTAACCACGATACCAACAAGGGTAGCAACAAACCTGTTGTTAGTTAGTGCAGCAAGGATCTTGCGCATGCGGTCACCAGCGATCTTCTGTAACCCATCCGACATAATTTTCATGCCATACAGGAACAGACCTAAACCACCAAGCAAACCGAATAAAAGATGCTGACTAATCATGCTAAAAACCTCCGAAATAGCACATTTAAGCGCACAGAACTAACTCTGACCCAAACACTTACACCATCTAACTCAGGTACGACTGCATATTGCAAACCTTTGGAATGACGCATGTATATCATTGTACATGCATGTTGCTTGCGTTTGCACTGGGGTTATAAAAAAAGGTGCCCGAAGGCACCTTGGAAGCGCGGTAAACATTAGAAAAAATATGTTAAATTAGCGGCAAAGAGGTATGCATCACTCTCATAAGTTCCAGTCTGGATATTATTGTTAACGTCCCGATCATCGAAGTCAACCCACATATACGCAAAGTCAAACACCGCACGCTCCCCTTTGAAACCAAAGCCGAAGGTGTAGTTATTCCGGTCCGCATCCGGGAGCTCCGGGCCGATAGTGTCATTAGGAATGGGGTTATTGTCGCGCGCATAACCTAAGCGCAGGTCAAAGGTTTCGGTAACTGCGTACTGCATTCCAACACGATACGCCCATACATCGTTCCAGTCTTTACGGGTCAAAGAGTTGGGTAAAACGTCATTTTCGTCAAAGTAGATATTCAGACTGCTGTAGGAACTCCAGCCAAAGCGATCCGCATCAAACTCTACCGTGAGACGTTCAGTTGGCTTCAGAGCAATCCCAAAACTCCACATATCTGGCAGGGTGATTTTGGTTTCAGCTCCGACTGAGTAAATCATATCGGAGTAACCCATTTGGGTGTAAAAATTTTGCCCAGCTGTAGTGATCTGATAGTCGGCATCTCCATCAAAATCGAGTTCAATTTCGCTGCGGTAGGATATCCCGATAGAGATGCGCTCACTCGGTTTCCACAGTAGTCCGGCGTTATACCCCCAGCCATCACCATCCGCCTCCATTTCCAGTTCACCCATTTGAATAACTTGTTCGCCAGGTGCAGTAGCATAGCCTGGTATCCCTTTGGCCGTGAAAGCGAAGGTGTCGGTGCAGGAGGATTTTTCCAGCCACACATCGGCATAGGTGTAATTAATACCCACTGCCACTGCCAGATTCAGGGAATCAAAACGGTACGCAATGGTGGGATTTATATTAACAGGCTTGATGGCTATCTCTTTGATCTCGTCGCGGAAAGGACTGGTGGTATCCCAACGCTTCGCCAGCGGAAACAAGGAGCTGATGCCGATGCCAAAAGCCCACGGAGAATCTGCTTTACTGGTGGTGATATAGAAGTTTGGGGGGAAAAAGATATCATCGCGCGCCTTGGTACTTCCACTCTTCTCAATACCGAGGCCTGCTGCTCTGTCGCCCAGTTTTGTGGTGCCCGAAAATTTCGTTTCCGGTACATTAATAACAGTAACCCCAAGGCTGATCGCTGTGCCTTCAGAAAATGCAATTCCGGCGGGATTATAAAACACTGCGGAGGGATCATCTGCTTGCGCGACAAACGCGTTCGCCATCCCCATTGCCTTGGCACCCTGCTCACGAATATGAAACCCGGAACCCATGCTTGTAAGTGGCATAACCACGCACATAACAATCAGCCCCAATATAGCTTTTACCTTCATCCCCCTCACCTTCCCCCTTCACCTTGCATATAAGCTTTGGATCCTTATTTGATGCTTTTTGCGAAAAGATCACAGCTGTGGCAGAAAAACTAAAAACGGGGCTGTTATATCGTTAATAACACTATCGTGCAAGGGAAAACCTTTTATACTCCAATGTAGATATCTATTTGGATTTCTTTACCTTATTGGTTGCATAAAGAGCAGCAAAAATCACCGCGCATATAATTAAGCTAATAAAAATGTCGCCTACGCTCATGTTATTTCTCCTTTAAATGTGTTGTTCTAGTAGGTGCGATCAGGGTCGGGAAAGGTATTTACCCCGGCATCTCTACCTACGCTTTTGTATATTTTTATGTTGTCCCAAGGTTGATCCAGGATGCCATCGTGGATTGCCCAACTCCTGCCGCGTACAGTTGATGCCATGTCTGGATGGCGAAACGGGGTGGACTTATCCAAACGTTTATACAGAATTCCACCCGGCTGAAACTCGGCATTGATCCAATGCATGAGTTGTTTACCCGTGGTGTAGTCAAAACCGTAGTTTTCGTAGCGAATCGCATTGCTGTACGACAGAGGTTCCGCCACAATGATATCCACCCCGAGAGCGGCGACGAAACGTTCAAAGCGGCGGAAAAAATTTTTAAATGTCTTTAACCCACGCCGCACTTGATATGGCGAAAGCCCCGCATTCATCGCCTTGATCTCTTCATCGATATTGCGCCGCAGGGTACCGAAGGAATTTTCCCGTCCATGCGTATCCACATCTACATTAAAACGGGGCGCATCCGGATCGTTGATAAGGCAAAAAGAGAGTTCCACCTGACCGAAATGGGTATCCGCCACCTCGACAAAAAACACACTATCGATATCACTGGAGTCACGCTTTACTGCCAGACGCAGGAGTCCTAGCCCCTTTGGCGCAATAATTTCAATTTTATGCGTTCCCCCCGGAGCCACTAAGGTGTTGCGGTCAAAGCCAAAACGGGTAAAGACGATCTCCGGCACAATTTGTGCGTATATGGCCTCTTTGTCGGGCTGCGGCAATTCGTTGATATCCATAAGAGAAAACAACGGCAGACCATATGGATCGATGAGGTGTTCCACTTTGAGATCACTGCTGGCCATAGCGCAGGTCATACCATCCCTCCGGGGCGGATGTGGTGCAGAGGAAATATTCTGCGTTCCAGAAAGGCAATGTTTTCGTCCAGTGCTTTCTGGGCGCGGGCAAAATCGTCTGGCTCCGCCAGATGGGGTGGATCGCGCAGGAGGGTTTGGTCAATACCCAATTCATGCACAATAGCCTGAAACTTCAGCGGAAGCACATACTCCAGTTCAACATCGAGCATCGCTGCCCAAAGCATTGTCCACGCGCGCGCCACATTGATGCTGTGATATCCTCCACCACCAACAGCAACCCAGGGTAACCCGGTAGCCATAAAACGGCGTGCTGCGTACTCCATAAACGCGGTAGTACCTTCGAGGCGCGTAAGTGGGTCGGTACGCATGAAATCTGCCCCCATCTGGGTAATAAGCAAATCGGGCTTGTACGCCTCAATCAGGGGGAGAACTATACGCTGGAGTGCCTGTTCGAGGATAAGGTCGTCGGAGTGGGGCACCAGGGGGATATTGACGCTGTAGCCGTACCCCTTTCCTTCTCCCGCCTCGCGCACAAAGCCTGAATAGGGATAAAAATCTTTCCCACTTTCGTGCATAGAGATAGTTAGCACCTGATCGGTGGAGTAAAACGCCTGCTGTACTCCATCGCCGTGGTGCGCATCGATATCAACATACACGATCCGCTTCCCCTGCTCTAACAGCGGCTGGAGAGCTACAACGACGTCATTTAGATAGCAAAACCCCGAAGCGCGCGCAGCAAAGCCATGATGCCATCCTCCCGCCATACTAAAAGCGGCGCGCCTGCCGTGCTGCATAACCTCACGCACCGCGGTGATGGTGCCGCCACACATAAGGGAAGCCCAGTCATACAGCCCCTCGAACACAGGGTTTTCTATATCCCCAAGGCTGTATTTGAAGTTGGCACAACTGCTATTGTCACGACTGTACCGCTCCAGAATATCGAGATAGTCGCTGCAATGAAATTTAAGTAATTCTTCGCGGGTGGCGGCGACAGCATCAACGATCTGTACGTTCGAATGCCTAGTCAGACCGCACGCTTCCATGAGATCGTAGGTAAGACGATAGCGCTCTACCTTCATCGGATGGAGGGTACCGTAAGAATACGTGTCAAAACGGCGTGAATATATAAGAGCTAGATCTTTGTCCATATGGAACTCAATGCAATCCTTTTACTTTTCAGGTCACACATTTAAAGGTTACGCTCGGGATAGTACACGCGCTCACCGGGGTTGCACAAGGTGGTTAAAGGTTAATGGCAGCGCAATTACTCCCTGCCGCCGCTATTGTCGCCTCTGCCTTAATGTTTAGACACAGCACAGGTACGCCGCGCTCCCAGACCAATACACACATAATCTTTGGCACTTTTGCCTATTCATTGCAAGGTGCGATTTCTCAAAGACAGCCGCAACATATATGCCTTGTTGCCACCATCGCCTGCAAAGGTGTATAACCAACAGCGTTCGTCTCAATCGGTTACATGGAGTAACTAAATTCACCTTAGAAGGATATTTTTACATGCTTACAGGTAAACAAGTGCGCTATCTACGCAGTCTCGGTCACCATTTGCAGCCAATTGTCATGGTTGGGAAAGAGGAAGTAAATGATCAGGTTATCGCTTCGGTTGATCAAGCTCTGCTGACACATGAACTTATCAAAGTAAAGTTACAAGAGGGCTGCACCACGCCGCGTGCTAAAGTAGCCGAAACTCTGGCGCAGGGTACTGGTGCAGAGGTGGCTCAAGTGCTAGGTCGTACCATCCTGCTGTATCGCACTTCAGATAAAAATCTGATTGAACTGCCAAAAGCCAGGTAGGATACAGATGCGTATCATCAGTGGCAGCGCACGCGGGAAGCGGCTCCGAACCTTTAAAACCAATACTATCCGCCCCACCAGTGACAGAATACGTGAAGCATTGTTCAGTATTCTCACCAGTAAAATAGGCAGCCTGGAAGGGGTTCAGGTGCTCGACATCTGTGCTGGTACTGGTGCTTTGGGCATTGAAGCTCTTAGTCGTGGAGCCCAACGCGGGGTATTCATTGATAATAATCGTCAGGCTGCTGAAATCATAACGCACAATTGCCGCGTGTGCGAGGTGGAAGAACGCGCTGAAATAATCAAAGGTGGGTTCGCAACAACCCTCCCCCACCTTGGTGAATCCGGGTTTGAGTTGATCTTCGTCGACCCACCGTATAATAGTGGTATGCTCCCTGAAATAGTTACCCTTATCAGCACCCTGAATCTGCTGGCACCTGGTGGAATAATCTGTGCTGAAGAAAGCAAAAGTGCGCACGTTCCCCCTGATATCGGTCACTATTCCTGTATCGATATGCGCACCTACGGAGATACCTGCATCTATCTATTTAGTGCAGCTACAGCATAAAAAGGAGAAATATGTATGAGCAAAACCATTGTTGGCAAAACCATCGCTGTCTATCCAGGCTCGTTTGATCCGGTTACCAATGGACATATTGATATAATCTGCCGCGGTTTAAAGGTTTTTGACAATATCATCGTAGGGGTAGCGAAAAATTCCGCAAAAGAAAACCTGTTCACTGTGGATGAGCGAATAGAGATGTTGCGCGAAGCGCTGGGGAACAATCCACGCATCCGCGTAGATGTGATTGACGGGCTTTTGATAGAATACGTCAAAAGTCAGGGTTCTAATATCATTATACGCGGGCTGCGCGCAGTGTCGGATTTCGAGTATGAGTTTCAGCTCGCACAGGTAAATCACTCGGTAGAAAAAGAGATTGAAACCATGTTCATGATGACCTCGGTACGCTACGGCTACTTGAGTTCATCCATTGTAAAAGAGATGGGCTCACTAGGTGGCAACATTACTGATTTCGTTCCTGAGTGTGTTCTGCGGCGCATACGGGAGAAATTCCCCCTTGCCAAGTAAAACCTGCATCAGAGCAAATGCATAAAACAGTGGGTCTGAGGGATCACCCGCACATCAAGGGCATAGGCGCTAAGAATATCTTGTTGGCGTAGCAATGTTGTTCCAGCAATGCTACAACACCCGTTGATAGTACGCGGCTGGAGCACCACGTCAAAATTGGCCTCAGTGGATGGAAGTGTGCTGGTAAGGAGTTTAGCTGCAGTGTGAAGCTCAGCGTCCGGAGTTGAATCACCCACCACAAGTTTTACGCAACACTGCGCCTGGAGCGCGAGGCGGAGAAAATCCCGATGCAACTCCCACGGCGTAGGTTCCCCAGTCTGTGATTCTAGCTTGATATCCATCACCACCCAGTCAAGCCATGGTATGACCTGCTCCAGCGCATGCGGTAGTGTTCCGTTGGTTTCAAGCTGGATCGGCAGAATGTTGCGCAGGTGGGGCAGCCACTTGTGCAACAACTCCGCATGGAGGAGTGGTTCACCACCGGTGAACGCAAATGAGTGATGCGAGTGCTGACAGGAACTGCGTGAATCAAGCAAAGAATGGGTATAATCTACCAGGGTTGTGAGCTCTACCGGATTATCCCAGGTCGTGAAACACCTGCTTCCTGGCACCTTCTCCACCCTACATCTCTGGCGCGGAGTATGTGGGGTATCGCAGTAACCGCACTGCAGATTGCACCCGGCAAAGCGCACAAATATCTGGCGCCGCCCCAGTAGAGATCCTTCTCCCTGAATGGAGGAGAACACCTCAATGAGTGGCGCTGCGGCGCGTGCTTTAGGTACGGGAGTAGCTGGCACAGGCATTGTCTGATTCCCACACGTTTACCGAATCAACTATAACCGCATCATCAGTAAAAACTTTACACAACTCTTCAAATAGATAGTGCGCGATATTCTCTGAAGATGGGCTCTTTTCTTTAAATGGCTCTAGATCATTGAGATACTTGTGATCCAAGATGTCGAGAATAGCATTGGTTTTTCTTTTCAGTATTTTGAAGTCCAGACCAAGGCCGGCCTTATCCAGGTTTTCTGTTGCGACAACTACTTCAACCTTCCAGTTATGTCCATGCAGGTTTTCGCAGTCTCCTTGGTAATTAATTAAATTGTGTGCTGCAGCAAAATGGGTCAATATTTTAAGACGATACACAGTAATTATCCTCTACTTTCAGGGTTAAAATGGGTTTTGCTCAGACTGGTGCTGTTCCGGATCGGGAACATGTTCACCTGCTACACGATAATCTTCATCGAACCATTTGCCCAGATCGACATTGCGACAGCGCTCACTGCAAAACGGACGCCATGAATTATCGTTCCACTCAGTAGATTTATCACAAACTGGGCATTTAATCTTCACTCAATCCCCTCCATGTTATATCCTTAAGGTTAAAGCACCAGTTAAGCACTGGAACAGGTTTTAAACTTGCACATCCGATATAGATTACTAAACACTGAATCGTTTACCTCTAGGGAGTTTAATCATTTAATGGCACCAGAGCAAGCACCACCAAGTTTGGCCGCTGAACTGCAGGCGGATCGTGAATGTACCCAGATATTGCGTAATTTTCACGCCCATTTAATTGAACAGCAAACCGACCCTCTTGTGGCTGGAAGTCTGGCCCAAGGGGCAGATTATTTTCTGCGTGATTTTATCATCAGCGCTTGCCGCAGCAGCATATTCACACCCCATAGAGACTGTGTCAAACAATTTGCCGGACACTGGTACATTGTTAACAACCTTCAGCCTACCGAAGAAGAGCTTCTACCGGTGTTGCTGGGAGTTGCAGCATTCTACACCTTCCTTGCGCAACACCATGATGTGGACCCCCACCTCGTGGCGCAGATATGCAATGACTGCGCAGATATGCAATGGTTCAAACAGCGTCTTGAGGCGTTTTGGGCGCTTGAAGGTGATGGTTATTTTAAGTGGCGCGCAGAATGTCCCTTGCCTGCCCGGGGTGTTTAAATATATTTAAAGATCGAGTCAATTATGCATAACACTATCGAATCTAGTCCAGAACTTCGCAACCCTCCGTTGCGCGCCACTCGCGTTGCCATTCTGGCTTCGCTCCTCCTTGCTGGGGTAAAACTTGCTACCGGAGTTTTAACCGGCTCTTTGGCTTTACTCTCTTCCGGCATGGATTCTATCATCGATATCTTTATGTCGATGTGTAACTACCTGGGATTGAAAAAAGCCAGTGAACCTGCGGATGAACAGCATCCATACGGGCATGGAAAATTTGAAACTTTAGCGACTCTGTTTCAAGGGCTGTTTATTACAGCATCGGGAAGTATCATAATCTTTGAAGGGGCGCGCCGGCTGCACAAAGGCGTCGAGATCCAAACCTTTGATCTCGGCCTTGTTGTTCTTGCCGCAAGTGCAGTAGTGGCATGGTTTATCAGTAGACACCTTGTCCGGGTGGGGAAGAAATACGATTCCAGCGCACTGCGCGCCGATTCCCTGCATTATGCTACCGATGTATATAGCAACATGGGGCTGTTTGCTGGGCTTGCAGCGGCTAAAATGTTTCACTGGAACTGGATGGACCCGTTACTTTCCATAGTAATTGGTGTGTATATCATCTGGCAGGCGGGGAAACTGTTACGTCTTAGCTTAAATGAATTTCTAGAGAGCAGTTTGCCGGTGGATGAGGTGCAAGCAATCACCCGGAGTATTGATCGGGTCTCAGAGCGGTTTAACGATTACCACCGTCTGCGTACACGCACCGTCGGCAACAAGCGTATGGTGGACCTGCATCTACGTGTGTGTAGATTGGAGACCATAGAACAGGCGCATGCAACTGCGCGCCTTATTGAAGATAATATCCACACAGTCTTGCCCCAGGCGGATGTCACCATCCACCTGGAGCCAGTTCCCTGCGAAGAATGTCATAAAATGCCTGTGTGCGCGTGTACAAACATAAGCAACATGGCATGTGGTTTAAAAGGGACGTCGCTGGCACAAAAAAACGTTACCGACCCAGCATAATTCCAAGTTTTTCTGCAGCTTTCACCATTTCCCCTTCAGGATCAACTAGATTCAACGCTCCCACTGCAGCTTCGATAGGGGATGAACATACCTCACGTCCATTCAGGGAGGTCATCTGCCCAAACTTCCCCTCGGCGACGAGGTCTACGGCCTTCACCCCGAACCTGCTTCCGAGAATGCGGTCAAAATGTGTGGGGGTACCGCCTCGCTGTAGATGCCCTAACACAACGGTTCGCACCTCCATATCTAAACAGTCGGTAAGCTGTTCCGCCACGGCATGTCCGATCCCTCCCAGGCGCTTTACCCCTGTAGAGGTAGCTCCAGCTTCGGCCTGCACTACTTGGTCACCATCTTCAGGGTAGGCCCCTTCAGACACAACCACAATGGAAAACCGCCGCCCGGAATTACGTCTCGAACAGATGGAAGCGCACACCTTCGCGATATCAAAGGGGATCTCGGGCAGCAAGATCACATCTGCTCCACCTGCTATGCCAGACTCAAGGGCAATCCAACCAGCATCGCGCCCCATCACTTCCACTACCATTACGCGCTGATGACTTTCGGCGGTAGTGTGGAGCCGATCCAGAGCTTCGGTTACCACCCCCACGGCGGTGTTATAGCCAAAGGTTACATCGGTGGCGCGCAAATCGTTATCTATAGTTTTGGGCACCCCTACAACATTCATCCCCAGCTTTTGCAGGTGCAGCGCGATCTTAAGGGTCCCATCTCCCCCCACTGCAATCAGAGCATCCGCTCCCATTTTATTGAAATTTTCTACCACCTGGGGAGTAACATCTTTCCATACAGTCTTCCCGTTTTCCTGTACCGGGTAATTAAGGGGATTACCGCGGTTACTCGTGCCAAGGATGGTGCCACCGAGTTGCAAAATTCCCCGGGTAGAATCCAAGGTGAGTTCCATTGCTGGGGTGCCTTCGAGTAAACCGTCAAATCCATCTTTTATCCCTAACACGCGCCAGCCGTGATTCTTGATTGCGGAACGGACTACGCCGCGGATCACTGCGTTGAGTCCAGGGCAATCTCCACCGCCCGTGAGAATTGCAATTGTCTTAGCCATGTTGTTACTCCTTGCTGGTTATTCTGCCCCGCGTGCGGGTGCAGTATTACGTGTCGCTATCGCCAATGTACCAAAACCGTGTGCGCGTGCGAGATCAACTACCGAAATAACGCGTCCGTGCTTTACCTCTTTATCTGCAAGTAACTTGAAACTTGTTGTGGCAGCATTGCCGGTATAGTTTTTCAACAGTTTTTCAAGCTCAGCCATATCCACTGCGCGCTCATTGAAGTGAATGGTCCCATTTTCTTCCAAATACACCTTGACTTCAGCCTGCTCCCCTTCCGGAGCACCCGTTGTGGCCTGGGGCAGATTGATCCCAATGGCAGATGAATCGATAAAAGATGTGGAGATCATGAAAAAAATGAGGAGTAGAAACACCACGTCAACCATGGGAGTTATCTCTATCCTCACCTCATCACGTTTTTTTCGTCTGAATGCCATAGGTTATGCTAGCTCTGACGTTCAATAGAAAGAGAATCTGTGGCAAGTCTATCTACCAGCTTCAATGAGCTGAGTTCAAACTCATCTGCGAGGATATCTGCCTTGCTGGTCAGATACTTGTGCAACAATAAAACAGGGATAGCCACTGCCAACCCCGTTGCAGTAGTGATAAGCGCTTCAGAAATTCCCGCTCCCAGGGTTTCAGGGGTTCCCACCCCCTGGGCTGCGAGTTCGTTAAATGCACGGATCATCCCCAGTACTGTCCCCAGCAATCCAAGGAGCGGAGTGATGGCAGCAATAGTACCGAGCAGACCCAGATAGCGCTCTAGTGCCACAACCTGATACGCACCTGCTTCTTCTACCAGGGTTTTAATGTGCTTGCGTTGTGCTCCGGCAGCGTTAAGTGCTGCGAGAAAGATATGTGAAAGCATAAAGTTGCTCCGTTCACACACCGCTTTGGCTTCATCAATCCGTGCGTTTGCCACCAAAGACTGCACTTCCGCATATAGCTTAACCCCACGCCGTCGCAGAGATACATATGTCCATAGACGCTCGAAAAAAATCCCCAATGCCAGCACTGAACAAGCCAGGATGGGGTACATGAGCAAACCACCCTTCTGAAACAGCTCCAGCAGATATGAACCAGAATCAAACATCTATCTATTTTTTATCCTCTTCAGCGGGTGTGACTTCATCTGCAGGCAACGTGATAACATCGGCGCTGGTGTTTTGCACAACGGTGGGTTCCTCAGTTTCAAGACTAGTTTTTTCATCCTCGGATGGATCCGAGGTAGAGGAGAGAACCTCATCCGCCGCATCCGCTGCGAGACGCGCTTCCTCTTCCTGCTCCTCAACAAACTGAGCATCACTAACTGTGGTTATTGACCCATCTGCGTCGGGAGCAGATGCTGTTGTTGAGCCAGGAGCTGAATCGGGAGTTGAATCAGTTGCTGCACCTGTAGTGTATGCCGCTCCAGCCGCAACAGCAGCGCCAGGGGTAGTATAACTCCCTGCAGAACTGGAGGAAGTTTCAGATGCGGACGAAACGTTTGTGTCTAACGGCTCGGTCTGCGGTTTTTTATATTTATCCCTTTTCTCTTTTTTGTTTTTGCCTTTTTGGCTTTCTTTGCTGCTCTCACTTACCCCAGAGCGTGCGGTTTTAAGCTGGCGCTTCAGTTGCATGATCTTGAGCGTAGAACCAAATGACGCCACTATCATACCAAGGACAAAGGTGATAATCAGAATCAGAAAAAGCTCAATTTCGGGAGTAGCGTAGTCCCAGAATTCCACTACAATTTTCTCGGTGTTGTCGCGTACAAATATAAACAACAATGCCAGACCGATCAGAGCTAAAAACATTTTTAAAAATTTCATTGCATATCTCCCGCTGCGTACTGAAGTTGGGGTAACGATCTCTTTAAGGATTCAATTTTTATCAAGTGCGTTTAAGCACATATGGTAGATCCCAATTAATGGTTCAGACGTTAGACGATTTTAGAGAGTGCGTCAATGTTGATAATCTCTGCAACCACCTGCTTTTGTGCTCCCAAGTGTAGCACTTGTCGCGCCTCTACCTCCCATGTTTTTTTCTGTCTCAGGGTCCGCAGATCAGCCTTATCTCCCTCTTCCCCCGCCGCTGCCAGAGGGGCAATAGCACCAATCTGGATCAATCCGACACTGTGATATGGAGCTCGGCGGCGCTCTGTCGCACTCCCGGGGTTAAAGAACAAGGTCTGGTTCTTCACATGACACGCGGGGCTATGGCTATGCCCGTATATGAGGATATCGATGTTTTTCAGCTCAAATTCAGATGCGGCGTTGGTTTCAATATTGCTGCCACTGCCCCACCCGTGAATCACCCCGATACTTACACCACACAAATTAAGCATACGCTTCAGAGGGATCTGCGCACAGGGCGTATCCATGTTTCCACGCACAGCGTAAAACTCGTATGGTGCAAAGGCCAAGTCCACTTCTGGATGGAGCATATCTCCGGCATGGATAATCACATCCACGTCGGCAAATACGCTGTGCAAAAGTTTATTTGCCCCGGTATTAGCCTGAGCCAGTGAACCCCAGTGGGTATCAGAAATAACCCCAATTTTGAACATAGACAGTCCCAAATTTTAACCCAGCTTTGGCTTTTTCGCGTATGTGGTTTCTACCGCAAAGTAGCGCAACAGATGCTCCACCGCCGGTAGGTCTGCGGGAGCAAGATTATATGCGGGAAGATCGCGCAGGTCTACCCACTTGAGTTGAGCGTGGACATTGCACTTCAGAGCATTATGGTGCAAAAAGGTATGCACACACAGCAGTTTTATTGTGCCAAATGGATAGGTATGTACACTTTCACATATCAGGGTCGTGCAACGTGCCGTAACTCCAAGTTCCTCCAACACTTCACGCTCAATACACTCGCCCACCGACTCTCCGGATTCAACTTTCCCCCCGGGGAACTCCCAGTATCCACCTAAACGTGATCCTTCGAGACGTTGCCCCAGAAGAATCTTGCCCTGCTCTACTATGATAGCGGCGCCCACTTCAAGCATCAGGAATCTGCCTCCATATCGGTTTCAATCTCGGCACGTTCGATAACGCTTGCGGGGATTTTACGCTTCACCTTCACGCCAAGATCCACAAAACGGCTTGCTTGACTGATTAGATTCCCCCGCCCCTGCGTGAGTTTATTCATGGCACTGTGGTACTGCTGTTCCAAAGTGGTGATCTGGGTGCCGATTTTCTCCATATCCTCTACAAACCCGCGCAGTTTGTCATACACCGCTCCAGCCCGTTCAGCTATGGCACGCGCATTTTGATTTTGGCGTTCATAGCGCCAGATGTTTTCCACCGTGCGCATAGTGGCAAGCAACGTTGTAGGGGTAACCACAACCACGCGCTGTTGCATGGACAAATCGAGCAGATCTTCCGCATGTTGTAGCGCGCAGATAAAAGCTGGTTCGAGCGGCATGAACATCAGGATAAAGTCGAGAGACTCTACCCCATTGAGATCAGCGTAATCCTTGGAGCCCAGGCTCGTAATGTGCTGACGTACTGCAGTGACATGCTGCTTGAGCGCCTGTTGCTGCGCTTCAGGCTCCTCTGCACTGCAGTAGCGCTCATACGCGGTGAGGGAAACCTTGGCATCAATGATGATCTGCTTCCCTTCAGGCAAACATACCACCACGTCGGGGCGCAGGAGTTGATGCTCCTCATTCCGCAAGTTCACTTGGGTCTCATATTCGTACCCCTTGCGCAGGCCAGACTGTTCCAACACCCGTTCCAGTACCATCTCGCCCCAGTTGCCCTGAAATTTATTTTCCCCTTTCAGGGCACGGGTAAGATTGACTGCATCCTGATTCAATTGATGGCTCGCCGTGCGCAGCTGCTCAAGTTCATGCTGCATGGAGGTGCGATCTTTGAGATCGGTGGCGTGGATGGTGTCGATCCGCTGCCTGAACTCCCGTAGTTGAGAGCGCAGCGGATCGAGAATTTCGTTCAGACCACTTTTGTTTTCGTGCTTGAAGGTGTTCCCCTTCTCTTCGAAAATATCCTGTGCCAGTGCTTTAAACTGCATCTGCATGGAGTCGCGCGCCTGGCGCAGAAAATCCTCGCGCTCCTGCATATGGCGCTGCTGCTCTTCCAGGCGGGTTTCCGCCCGCACCAGATGCGCGTGGGTGGTGTGCAGCTTTTCTTCCAGAACTGCAACGTCCTGCCTGGCATCAACGTGGTACTGCTCCAACTGCTGATACTGGTTCTTTAGGGTATTACCCTCCCGGCGCGCATCATTATAAAGACGCCGTGCGCGCGCCCAGGCAAAAAAAAGAAACAGAAACACGACCGCGGCGCCAGCTACAGCCAGGGTATGAATCTGCACATATGTAACCGGGATAAACTCCATCGACTTAATCCCCAGGGGTGTCAGCGGCTATGATTCGTCCGGGGATGGAATCGCACTCTTGTTGAGTGAGATTGGATTGACGCCGCGCAAGTTTGAACGTCGCGTGCATCTGCATCACTTCCTGTTCTTCATCATCATACAAAGACACATCTGCACTCCAGGTGCGTCCACCTGCATGCACAACATTGGCTTTGGCGCTCACCCACCCCTGCATCACCGGATAGAGAAAGTCAACATCCATGTGGGTGGTGGCAAAATGGGTTCCAACTGGGAGCAAACTTTTTAACGCAAAGACGGCGGCGGTATCCGCAAGGGTGCTCATGGCACCGCCGTGGAGCATAGCAGCACCATTGGCGTAGGTGTATGCGAAGGGCATCCTTAACTCTGACTTCCCATGGTGCGCGGAGATAATTTCAATCCCCAGCGCGCACTCAAACGGGGCACAGCTGATCCACTTATCCAACACAACCTCGTGCGGTCCGGTATCTTGAATCGGCGTAGGCGTGGGTTCAGAATGCTGATCGTAGCTCTCGTTCATAAAATCCCTTCCTCGGTGAAAGATACCCCTTCCAGAGCCAGAAAATATCGTTTCAGCTCAGTGCCGCCGCGATACTTACCCACCCCACCCTTACGCGGTACTACGCGGTGACACGGGACTAAGTACAAAAGTGGATTGGCCGCCACCGCATTCGCCACCGCACGCCACGCTTGCGCACGTCCAATCGTTTGCGCAATGTCAGCATAGGTTCTGGTTTCACCCACGGGGATATCCAGGAGTGCGCGCCACACCTGGCGTTGAAACTCTGTCCCACTCAACACCAGAGTGCCATGCGCTTGCGCCGGGAGTTCTAGCGTAACGGGAGCAGTAGTGTGTGTTTGATTTAATTCAGCACTTGGGCGCAGATGAGGCCAGCGACGGTAAATAAACGGAGGCAGAGCTGATGTGGTTTGGTGTCGGGAGACTAAAAACACCGCATACAGACCTTTATCGCCCCACACAATGCCACATCTATACTCAGGGCACGGCGCTGCGATAAACGTATACATTAGCTCACCGGCACGGCTGTTTACAAGGCTCTGGGATACAACCTTGACCTTTTGTCCAAACAAGATGACAGACTCAGCAGCCACAGCCACAATTGTGACACAGTGCGTCACCTCCAGCTGGGGCAATGCTCTCAGGGGAAAACGCCACCCGCCTTACCCCCCGCTTCACATCGGCAAGAAAGTCAGCATCCTGGCTCGAACCCAGAAACTGCCCCAGACACAGGCTGGGAAATCCGTGCGCAGGGGCGCAGATACGCACACTGTTAAGCATATCTTGATAGCCGTTTATCTTCAGACATACATTGGGTTCGTGGGCAAAGCGGAACTGCACTCCGCACCCCTCCAGTTCACGGTTAAGCTGGGCAAAAAAAGGCTCTATGCTGGCATCATCAAACAGATATTGCCATTTCTCTCCAAATTCTCTGGCGTAAAACACCACGGTTATTTCCTGCACATTTTCCTGCACGCTTCTTCTCCCACTATGGTTCCGCTAAGGCCCCGCTATGGACTAAATGCTACAAGTTTAATCCCTCATTTTAAGGCAGGCGAAGCACTATAGCAACCATTGAGATCACATAACT
>CAZDRL010000012.1:44863-54449 GCA_964508035.1 uncultured Desulfuromonas sp. | reverse complement strand
GGTCTGAATAAAAAGTGCGCAGTCCAATTATATCCGCACGCAGGCAGTTGCCCAAAATCAGACCACTTAAGGGGATAAGATACTGTGCGCTCAGGGCGTTGTCACCCCGCAGCAAAAAGACCACAAAGTACAGCAAAGGGATGGCGGTACCTACTGCCAGAGCCAGAAACAGAGGAGCAGCAACCTTGCGCAGACGCAGCTGACATCCACGTACAATGGAAAAATCCGCTACCAAAACCATTACAATTATCCACGCCGAGGTAAGCCAGTGATTATTGAGATCGAATATGAACTGCAGATAAAATCCCACAAACACCAATTGCACACTCATGCGCAGTATAGCAACCAATGTCTGATTCAGCAGAGGCACCTTTAACCACAGTAGAATTCCCAGAGGGAGGAGCAAGAGCAGATATCCGCTTGCAAGATGGAAAAAATCTATGTCGATAATGTGCATGCGGTATCCCCTTGTGGCTCAGACATATCTACAACATGGTCAGCAAACGCACTCCAGTCCTGCTCGTGTCCTATGGCGAGAATGGAGATGTGCTCCAAGCGGCTGAGGATAGCGAGAACCGCATCTTTTGCCCGTTGATCCAACGCCGAGGTGACCTCATCGAGGAGGAGAAGTTCCCGTTCAAGCAGCAGAGCCACCATAATGGCAATGCGCTGCTTTTCACCCCCGGAAAGAGCAGCTGTCTCCTTCTGCAAAATAGTGTGGGGCAGCAGCAGGTGTTCAAGCAATTGAGGAACTCGATCAAGATTTTTGCTTAGGTGACGATTGGTGTGAAATGCAAAAATTTCAGCCAAGTTTGCCTGAACCGTTCCGCTGTTCAGCTCGGGTTCCTGCGCCACATAGGCCATGCGGGTGCGCAGTTCCCACACCGACTGCTCCGTGAGTTGCTGCCCCAAAATCTTTATGGAGCCAGCATCAGGGGCGATAAAACCAAGAACACAGCGCAATAGAGTTGATTTTCCACACCCTGAGCGCCCAGTGAGAGTGATTTTACTCCCCTGTGGCAGGCAGAGATTGAAACCAGCCAAGATTTGCTGCCCTTCAAGGTTCAAAGATAAATGTTTTATTTCAAGCGCAAGTTTGGGCACGATAGTGTTCCACTTTTTTTGCCACATTAACCCTCAGCAGTCTTGCCATTGGGGTTGTCTTTTTTCAAAGAAGGCATCTATCCCCTCCTGTTTATCTTTGGTAGCGAAACTCATTCCAAACAGTTCCGTTTCAAACCGAACCGCTTTGTCTAAATCCATCTGCATCCCTTGGTTAACGGCCTGTTTTATCATGCGCATCGCGGCCTGGGGCTTGGCGGCAATGGTTTGCGCTAGCGTGTGAGTGGCATCAAGCAGCTCTGCGGCAGGAAACACCAGATCAACCAGTCCCAGCTCCAACGCCTGAGAGGCGGTGACCCGTTCACCAGTAAACAGCAGCTTTTTGGCTCGACTGATACCGATAAGGCGCGGCAGCCGTTGAGTCCCACCCCAGCCGGGTATTATACCCAGGTTGATCTCCGGCTGTCCCAATTGTGCCCCTTCTGCCGCCACACGCAAGTCACACGCCAGAGCCAGTTCACACCCACCGCCCAGGGCAAAACCGTTAACCGCAGCAATCACCACGCGGGACGATTCCTCAATGGTTCGAAACAATTCATCCGCAGCCAACGCCACCTTGCGTGCTCCAGCGGGGCCCAAGTTGCGCATAAAAGCGATGTCGCCCCCGGCACAAAACGCTTTTTCGCCCGCTCCGGTGAGGATGATTACTTTGGCATCTGGTGCGGTTTCCAGGGTTTTGAGTGTAGTGGTCAACTCCATCACCGTGGCCTGGTTAAGGGCATTCAGGGCGTCAGGACGATTGATGCTGACATAGGCGATCTGGTCGCGGTGTTCAATAAGGATATTGGAAGTGGTCATAGGGTTGTCCTTTGGGGAAGATGTTTTAATTTGATCCTGCATTGGAGAATCTCACCGTATGCGTTAGTCTATATGAACAGAAAATTTTGGCATGCGAAAGCAGCGGAAAAACACAGCGCTCAGGAGAAAGGTTTTTATTCACAAGAGTCCTCTGTTCGAGCTACCTTTGATTTTAATAAATGCTTTAAGATCAGTTGCGAAAAACACTGATTCCATGGGCGGAACACTTTTGCATGAGGCTAACACAATATCACCTTCTATCTGTGAAAAAGGAGCGATTATGTCGAGAAACTGGTTTTTCTGCCTGGCGCCAGTCCTGCTGGGATTACTGGCGCTCGCTGCTTCAGCTAGCGCTCAGCCGACGGGTTTCGAGCTGACCAAACTGGCGGAACGGGGCGAGGGTATCTTTCATGAACAATGTGCTGGTTGTCACAGCATCGGCGCGCAAGACCGCCCGACCGGCCCCGACCTGGCTGGGGTCAGCGCGCTCCGCGAGCGCCAGTGGCTGATCGATTTTATCACCAGTCCGGATGAAATGATTGCCGCCGGCGACCCGATCGCTGTGGCGCTGCTGGCTCAATACAATAACTTTAAGATGCCTGCTTTCCAGCTCGATCCACCCGAGATGGAGGCCCTGCTGATCTATCTCGCCTACCCGGAGGAGGCCGCGCACCATGGCGGCGCAACGCCGCCACTGCCTCGTGCTGCAGATCCCGCGCGCGGCGCAGCCCTTTATTCTGGTGCGCTCAGGCTGGAGATGGGGGGCGCGCCCTGCCTTGCGTGTCACGGCATTGCTGGAGCGGGGCTGGCGGGGAGCTCAAATTATGGCCCCGACCTGACCTCATTGTTTACAAACTTTGGCGAGGCTGGCCTCGCCAGCATCCTGCAGAGTCTACCGTTCCCCAGTATGATGCCGATCTACGCCGACCGCCCGCTGAGCGCAACCGAGCGGCTCGACCTGACCGCCTATTTCGCCCAGACCGCAGAACTGAAGGTCTTGCCACCAAAGTCACTGGGTGGATTTATTCTGCTCGGGGTCATTATCGTCTTTGGTATAGTGGCTCTTTTGGGGCTGCGCCGCCTGCAAGGGGTGCGCCGACCGTTGGTTGAACAAGTTAGAAAGCAGCGAGGTGTATAATACGATGAGCTGGATTAAAGATATTCTCGACCCAAAATCGCTGGCGTGGGAAGAGTTCTACCGAAACCGCAATCAGTGTGACAAAGTGGTGCGCAGCACCCACGGCGTTAACTGTACCGGCGGGTGCTCGTGGAATGTCCATGTCAAGGATGGCATCGTCGGCTGGGAACTGCAGGCGACCGACTATCCTGAACTGGAAGCGGGGCTCCCTCCCTATGAGCCGCGCGGTTGCCAACGGGGGATCTCCTTTTCCTGGTATCTCTACAGCCCGTTGCGCATCAAATATCCCTATCTGCGTGGAATACTGGCTGAGCTCTGGCGCGCAGCCAAGGTAGAGCACGGTGATCCGGTAAAGGCCTGGGCTTCGATTATGGAAGATGAGGCGAAACGCAAGAGCTTCCAGCAGGCTCGCGGTAAAGGGGGCTTCCGCCGTGCCAGTTGGGACGAAGTTGAAGAGATCATTGCGGCTTCTTCGATCTATACCATCAAGAAATTTGGCGCCGACCGCCTGGTCGGGTTTTCGCCGATCCCGGCGATGTCGATGCTCAGCTTTGCCGGGGGTGCACGCTTCATGCAACTGATGGGTGGCGCGAACCTGAGCTTTTACGACTGGTATTGCGATCTGCCGCCCGCCTCTCCCGAGATCTGGGGGGAGCAGACCGACGTCGCCGAAAGTGCCGACTGGTACAATAGTAAATATATCGCCGTGGTCGGTTCCAACGTCGACATGACCCGCACCCCGGATGCGCACTTTCTGTGTGAGGCGCGTTACAATGGTTCCAAGGCCACGGTCTTCGCCCCTGATTTCAGCATCACCGCCAAACATGCTGATTGGTGGATTCCGATCCATGCCGGGCAAGACGGCGCCTTCTGGATGGCGGTCAACCATGTCATCCTCAGTGAATTCCACCACCATGCCAAAACCCCCTTCTTCCTGGATTACCTGAAGCGCTACACCGACACCCCCTTCCTCATCGAGCTGGAGGAAAAAGATGGGGTTTACCGCGCCGGGCGCATGGCCCGCGCCGGTGAACTTGCGCGCTATCGCGAGGAGGAGAATGGCGGCTTCAAGTATCTGATCTGGGATGAAACCAGCCAGCAGCCGCGCATGCCGCTGGGCTCTCTCGGCTTCCGCTGGCAAAAGAAGGCGGGGGAGTGGAATCTGCAGATGAAGGATGGTCAGGATGGCGCAGAGCTCGCGCCGGTTCTCTCGCTGCTGGACTCCAACGAAGCGGTGTTGCAGGTTGCCTTCGATGATTTTTCCGCCGGGCAGGCAGTACAGCGCGGCGTGCCGGTGCGTTACCTCGAAACTGCGCATGGCAAAGTTGTCGTCACCACCGTATTTGATCTGCTGATGGCCCAGTTCGGCGTTGAGCGCGGTCTGGCTGGAGATTACCCCAGCAGCTACGATGCCGAAGACAGCGTTTACACCCCGGCCTGGCAGGAAAAATATACCGGCATTGACCGCGCTAACGTCATTCAGTTTGCGCGTGAATGGGCCTCGACTGCCGAAAAGACCGGCGGGAAATGCTCAATCATCATTGGGACCGGGGCCAACCACTGGTACCACGCCAACCTGATTTATCGCGCCGGAATCTCGGCCTTGATGCTCTGTGGCTGTGTCGGCAGGAACGGTGGCGGGCTCAACCATTATGTCGGCCAGGAGAAGCTTGCCCCGTCCGCGCCTTGGGGCACCATCATGGGTGCTCTTGACTGGGCAAAGCCCCCGCGGTTTGTGAATGCCCCCTCCTACCACTATGTGCATACCGACCAGTGGCGTTATGAGCGCACCTCGGACGAGTGCAGAATCAATCCGGTCGCGGATGAGAATCAGATCACGGGCGGGCACACCATTGATCATCAGGTCCGGGCGGTGCGTAACGGCTGGCTCCCCTTCTACCCGCAATTCGACCGGAGTCCCATCGAGGCAGTCCAGCAAGCTGAGGCCGCCGGGGCCAAAAATGAGCAGGAGATCGTCGCCTGGACGGTCAAACAGCTGACTGAGAAGAAGATGAAATTTGCGGTCGAAGATCCCGATGCGCCCGAAAACTGGCCGCGGGTGTGGATTATATGGCGTGGGAACGCCCTGATGTCGAGCGCTAAGGGGCATGAGTATTTCCTCAAGCACTACCTGGGGACCCACACCAACAGCATCGCGCCCGAGACCGCGGAAGAGTTCGTCAAAGAGGTCAAGTGGCATAAAGAAGCTCCGCAGGGGAAACTCGATCTTGTTGTCGATATCAACTTCCGTATGGACACCTCGGCGCTCTATTCCGATATCGTGCTGCCGACCGCGACCTGGTACGAGAAGGACGACCTCAATACCACCGATATGCACTCTTTTATCCACCCAATGCAGGAGGCTGTGCCCCCCTGCTGGGAGGCGAAGAGTGACTGGGATATTTTCAAGGGGCTGGCGCAGAAGGTCAGTGAGCTTGCCAAAACCCATCTGCCGGAGCCCGTGCGCGAGATCGTCTCGGTCCCCTTGCAGCATGACACTCCAGCCGCAATGGCCCAGTTTGAAATCAAGGATTGGAGCAAGGGGGAGTGCGAACCGATCCCCGGCAAGACCATGCCCGGCCTGGTGGTGGTTGAGCGCGACTACAAAAATCTCTACAACCGCTTCATCTCCCTGGGACCCGAGGCCAGAAAAGGGATCGGCGCGCACGGTATCTCCTGGCCGGTTGAGGATTACTACGATGAGATGGCCGCCAGTGACAAGAGCGTGACGTGGGGCGACAAGAGCTACCCGACCCTGAGCACTGCACGTGACGCCGCTGAAGTTATCCTCAAGCTTGCGCCCGAGACCAATGGTGAGATGGGCTTTCGCGCCTTTGCCGCCGCTGAGCAGAAGGTCGGTCTGCCGCTGACTGATCTGGCCGCAGCGACCCGTGGGGTGCGCACCACCTTCGCCGATCTCGAGCGCCAGCCACGCCGCCTGCTCAACAGCCCGATCTGGAGTGGTCTGACCGATAACGGCCGCGCCTATGCGCCCTTCTGTATCAACACTGAAAAGCTGGTCCCATGGCGCACCCTGAGCGGACGCCAGCATTTCTATCTGGATCATCAGGGCTATATCGCCGCCGGAGAGCATCTGCCGACCTACAAGCCAAAGCCGGATCACAGCACGCTGCAGGATTTCCTGGTGACCAGCACCAGCGACAAAAAGAGCATCATGCTCAACTATTTGTCTCCGCACGGCAAGTGGGGGATCCACAGCACCTATTCCGACAACCACCACATGCTGACGCTGTCACGCGGCTGCCACCCGTTCTGGCTCAATGATCAGGATGCGGCCCAGATAGGGGTGTTTGATAACGACTGGGTCGAGGCTTACAACGATCACGGGGTGGTGGTGACTCGCGCTATCGTCACCTCTCGCCTGCCACGTGGAATCGCGTTCCTCTATCACGCCATGGAACGTACCGGGGTGCCCAAATCCCCGCTACGTGGCAACAAGCGCGCCGGTGGAAACAACAGCCTCAATCGCATCCGCCTCAAACCGAATCTGATGCTCGGTGGCTACGGTCAGTTCACCTACGCGTGGAACTACTGGGGCCCGACCGGGGCCAACCGCGATTCCTACATCATGGTCCGCAAGCTCGACGGCGAACCGCAATGGTAGACGAGGCCCTCGCCTTAACTTAATGCTTGAACATCTTGGGACCATATCAGGGAGATATTTTATGGATATTCGCGCACAAGTCTCATCGGTATTTCATCTCGACAAGTGTATCGGGTGCCACACCTGCAGTATCGCCTGCAAGAACCTGTGGACCGATCGCCAGGGGAATGAATACATGTGGTGGAACAACGTCGAAACCAAACCGGGCACCGGCTACCCGACCAAATGGGAAGACCAGCAAAAATACAATGGCGGCTGGGTGCGCGTTGGCTCCCAGCTCCATCTCAAGCAGGGGGGGAAGGGAGCAACCCTCGGCAAGATTTTTCATAACCCCGACCTGCCGACCATGGACGACTACTACGAACCTTTTACCTTTAAATATGCCGATCTGACCAATGCGCCAGCGGGACAGGATCAACCGGCGGCGCGCCCGATCTCAATGGTCAGCGGCAAGCCGATGAAGATCGAGGCTGGGCCCAACTGGGACGATGATCTCTCGGGCTCAACCGTCTACGCGGCCAACGATCCCGGCGTCATCAAATTGAGCAAAGAGCAACAGCAACAGCTGTTCGCTATTGAAAAGATGGTGATGTTTCATCTGCCGCGCATCTGTAACCACTGCATCAACGCCGCCTGCGTCGCCAGCTGCCCCTCAGGCGCTATCTACAAACGCGGCGAAGATGGGATTGTGCTGATCAATCAGGATAAATGCCGCGGGTGGCGGATGTGTGTCTCGGCCTGCCCCTACAAGAAGACCTACTACGGCTGGGGCACCGGAAAATCAGAGAAATGTATCTTTTGCTATCCACGCCAGGAGGTGGGAGAAGCGCCCGCCTGTTTTCATTCCTGCGTCGGGCGTATCCGCTATCTCGGTGTTCTGCTCTACGATGCCGACCAGATCGAAACCGCGGCGCTGAAAGAGGATCGCGAGCTCGCCGCAGCCCAGCGCGAGATGATCCTCGATCCCTTCGATCCAGAGGTGCTCAAGGCCGCGCGCGCAGGCGGAATGGCGGAGCAGATAATTGAAGCGGCCCAGGCTTCCCCGGTGTACAAGTTCGTCAAGGAGTGGGGCATCGCCCTGCCGCTGCACCCTGAGTTCCGCACCTTGCCGATGCTCTTTTACGTGCCGCCATTGTTGCCGGTTCTTTCGACTGAGAATCAGGGGACCCAGAAAGTAGCAGATGACTTCTTCACCAGCTTAGAGCAGGCCAGACTGCCGCTGATGTATCTGGCCGGACTCTTCGCAGGTGGCAATGAGGAAGAGGTCAAGGCGGTGTATCGGCGCTTAATCGCGGTGCGCCTCCAACGGCGTGCTCTCAGCGTTGGAGACCTGTCTGACGCAGAGGTAAAGAAGGCCAGGGAAATCTCTGGCCTCGACAGCGCAACCCTGGACGCCATCTTCCGCATGACCAGCCTGACCCGCATCAAGGAACGGATCGTTATACCACCCCTGCTGCGTGAGCAGGCGATCGAAGCGGGGATGGATCCTGCTGAGTACAAGCAGGAGATGGGTTTCGGCAGCCGCAAGGCTCCGAAGAGAAGGTGGTAAGTATGGAAACGATGAACCTGAAACCCTGCCTTGTCTTCAGCCAGCTCCTCAGTTATCCGAGCGCCCAAACCAAACTGACGGCAGTTGAGTTTGAGCAACAGCTCAAGGAGTTGGATCCGGCAGCGGCTCCGGCTTTTTCGAGCTATCTCAATTTTCTCGAATTGCAGGAGCTGGTGCAGATCGAAGAGCTTTTCACCCTGACCTTCGATCTGCAAGCACTGACCGATCCCTATATTGGCTACCAACTATGCGGTGAAAGTCAGGCGCGCACCATGTTTCTGCTGAAACTGCAAGGGCTCTACGCGCAACAGGGTTTTTCCTGCGGCACTGAGCTCCCCGACCACTTGAGTGTGATGCTGCGCTTCATCGGCAGCAACGACGATCCGCAGGGAAACACCGAAATCATCGTCGATGCCATCCTGCCGGCGCTGGAGAAAATCATCGCAGGGATCGAGACCACAGACCACCCGTACCGACACCTGCTCAACGCGCTCCAGATATACCTGACGAACACCGTTGAAACTGAGCTGCCCGAGCCCAAGCGGCAGAAGGAGTTATCTCATGGCTGATATGATCCTGTTCGGAATCTTCCCCTATGTCGCGCTGGCCCTGGCGCTTGGTGTCGGCATCTACCGCTACACCACCGACCGCTACTCCTACTCGTCACAGTCTTCCCAGTTTCTGGAGAGCAAAGCACTGTTTTGGGGCTCCCTCCCATGGCACTACGGAATCTTGCTGATTCTGCTGGCGCATTTTCTGGCGTTTCTGGTGCCGGGCGGCTGGGGAACCCTGCTCGGCTCACCCGCACGCCTGGTCTTTCTCGAAGTCACCGGGATGGCTCTCGGTATTGCGACCACGCTCGCCCTGCTGATTCTGATCTTCCGCCGCAGCGTCACTCCGCGGGTGAATGTCGTGACCAGCAAAATCGACTGGGTGCTCCTCAGCGCCCTCTTACTCCAGGTTATAACCGGGGTCTATATTGCCATCAGCCTGCGTTGGGGTGGCTTCTGGTATGCCTATACTATCTCCCCCTGGCTCTGGTCACTGCTCAAGCTCAACCCCCAGGTCGATTTCCTGGCCAACCTGCCGTGGATCGTGCAGGTGCATGCGGTTAACGCGTTTTTCCTGGTGGCGCTCTTCCCCTTTTCACGCCTGGTGCACGTGGTCAGCATCCCGCTCAGGTACCTGGGGCGGCCCTACCAGATCGTGGTCTGGTATCGCCAGCGCCACCGCAGCTGAAAATTGCTTAACTCCCAGGGGAAAAAGCCTTCCTCTTCCCCTGCATTCAGATCATAAAGGGTTCTCTTATGACGGAACAAAAGACGACTGCCACCTCCCACAAGGTGTTGTTTCT
>CAZDRL010000012.1:0-44763 GCA_964508035.1 uncultured Desulfuromonas sp. | reverse complement strand
GCGCTGACTACGATGTTCGCCCCGAGCCTGCTCAACCATCTGACCAGCAACGGCGCTAACCTTGAAGGGTGGCGCCAGCTGCCGGTCTATTACGCCATCATGCTGGCGAGCATGGGGGTGATCTTCTTCCTCTTTACCGAGAATAAAAAACCCGCCTCCTCGGGTAAAACATTCAGGCTGATGTTGACCCCGCTGAAGAATGTGCGGGTCTGGCGTTTCGGGCTCTACTATTTTCTGGTTTTCGGCTGCTTCGTCGCCCTTTCACAATGGCTGGTTCCCTACTTCGTCAGTGTCTATTATCTGCCGCTGGTCACTGCGGGCCTCTTTGCCGCGGCTTTCAGCCTCCCCTCCGGGGTAATTCGGGCGCTGGGCGGCTGGCTCTCGGACAAATTCGGCGGCCACTCAATCATGTACTGGGTGCTGGGGATCTCGGTGGTGATCAGCTTTCTGGTGATTGTGCCGAAGATGGAGATCTACTCCCCCGGCCGCGGAGTGATGGCGCTAAAGGATGGCACAGTCAGCGCAATCACCGCCGATTCAATCAGGGTCGATGACCAGAGCTACCCCATCAAGCTCAAACCCGCGCACTTGGATAGCTATGAAGACGAAATGCTGATCCTGCCGACCAAACAGGTCTGGCAGGAGCCGGTGGTCAAGGTTGGACAACAGATCGAGAAGAAGGAGCTCTTGGCCAAAGGGGTGACACGGATATTCTTCCAAGCCAACCTCTGGATCTTCGCCATCTTCATCATCCTGCTTGGCAGTACCTGGGGGATCGGTATGGCCGCCGTTTACAAGCTGATTCCGGATCACTTCCCCGATGAGGTGGGTGTTGTCGGTGGCATGGTTGGGGTGTTAGGTGGATTAGGTGGGTTCGTGTGCCCGATCATCTTCGGTTACCTGCTCGAATGGACCGGACTCTGGACCAGCTGCTGGGTCTTCATATGTGGCTTGTCGCTGGTATGTCTGCTCTGGTTACACCTGACTGCTCAAAAAGAGATACGTTCAGAACAGGTTCCGGTGAAAAAAGAAAATAAGATGCGCTAGAAACAGAGAGGACGTTATAAGTGTCCTGGATTTCTCTCGATATTCGCGACTCCGTGTTCCAGTGCTCTGTATGGGTACGTGCGTCAAAAACAAGACCTGAATTTAAGCGCGAGTTTGCGCACGATATTTTCCGCCTCTTGTGATGCATTAACCTCCAGCACCCATGCCAGTGCGGTTGTTTTAAAAAATAAAGTCGGTTGAAAGAAATCGTGAGCTCCGTTCCGCGAGAATCGATCTGAGTATGGTTCTGTTTGCGTTACTCTCTTTGGCTGCCACCAGCGTCCGAATGCTGAAGACTCTGAGCGCATCTGTCACCGACAACGTCCCTTCTGCAGAGTCTTTTCTCCCCGTGAAGGGGAAAGTATCTGGCCCTCGTTGGCACTGACTGTTTATATTGACGCGGCAAACCTGGTTAACCAAAGGATCAATCAGGGTGGCAATCAACTCTGCATCGCTGCCGAACAGGCTAACCTGCTGCCCATAGGCTGATTCGGTAATATATTTCATAGGTTCTTCGATATTGGCAAACTTTACGATTGGCACAATCGGGCCGAACTGTTCCTCAGAGTAGAGCCGCATGCCGGGCTTAACCGGATACATAACTGCCGGCACCATAAAGGTCTGGTTCACCGTGCCACCATGTGTATTGACAAGACGTGCCCCTTTAGCGCGCGCATCATCAATCAACGCGGTGAGATCCTGCGTCTTATTCGGTTCCGGCAATGGTGTTATCTGCACCCCTGTCTCCCACGGCATGCCGCCCACAAGCTTGCTCACGGTGTCACTGAATTTAGCGATGAACGCAGCTACAATCTCTTCTTGGACAAAGAGAATTTTAAGAGCTGTACAGCGCTGACCATTGAAGGACAAAGACCCCAGCACACATTCCTGTACCGCAAGATCAATATCGGCATCTTTCAACACAATGGCCGCATTCTTTGCCTCAAGCCCTAATACGCAACGGAGGCGATGCGGCTTGGGATGCTGTTTTTTAAGAATGTCGCCGACGCGGCTGCTGCCGATGAACGCCAGCACGTCAATTTTGCCGGACTTCATAAGGGGGCCAACTACATTTTGTCCTTCGCCGTAGACCGTGTTAACCACACCCGGCGGGAAGGAATCCCGAAATGCTTCAAGTAAGGGACCAAGGAGAAGGACACCCATTTTGGGCGGCTTAAAGACCACCGTATTGCCCATGATGAGCGCCGGAATCAGCGTTGTGAAGGTTTCATTGAGCGGGTAGTTGAATGGTCCCATGCATAACACTACCCCCAGTGGGGCGCGGCGGATCTGGGCAATGACACCTTGCTCGATAACGAAGCGGGATGAGACACGGTCCAAGTCCTTGAGTGCATCAATCGTATCAACGATATAGTCAACGGTACGATCAAACTCCTTTTTTGCATCAGGAAGGGCTTTGCCTATCTCCCACATCAGGAGTTTAACCACCTCTGTTCTCTGCTCCTGCATACGGCGGGTAAATGTCTCAACATACTTGATGCGATCAGCAACAGACATGGTTGGCCATGCCCCACGACCGTGATCATACGCCTGACAAGCAGCCTCCAGCCCCTCCAGAGCTTCTTTTTCGTTTAACAGAGGATAGCTACCAATGATCTTCTGAGTTATCCCGGCAGTGGATGATACACATATCGGTGACACTACTTCCTGCTGTGCTCCAGCCCAGTCCACCATTTTCCCGTTACACAAATAGTGCCTCTGTTCAATTGGTTCATCAATGCGGTATTGCGCTGGGATATCTTTTTCATGTGGGAAAAACTGATCGGTCATATTGACTGCTCCTTTTCTGCCCAAGCGTGGGGTTGACCTGCAAATACAAACTTATCTGCAAACGGCAACCAGCTATCACGCGGCGCTGCTCTGTTTGTCCCCGAGGTTGCGCCTGTTTTCGGTTTGGAGAAAACAGGCGCAACCTCGATTTCCACATCAGTTAATTATGCTGCAGGCTTTGGTACAGAATTTGGCATAAGATTTTTTATTAGGTAACTTCTATCCCATAGGGTCGCGTAAAATGGCGGTAAACATCTGCTTTTCTTCAGATTCGGACGCTAGGACCAGGACTATTTCAATCTCTTTTGTGCGCCCATGTACATTTTTTATGCGGTAATTCCCCGCGTGGACATACGCCTGCCCCCCCCCATTCTTAAGCATCTTTTTAACCTGCTGTTGCAGCTCTGCACCTTTGTCAAGATAGTCGTATAGACTCTCGCCCAGAAGATCTTGGCGTGACAGACCCACCAACTGTTCTGCTTTCTGGTTAGAAATCACCACTCTGCCATTGCCCAGGAAGGTTACAATTGCTGAGCGGGTTGCCTCAATCAAACTACGATAGCGCTCTTCCGATTCCTCCCGTTGAAGGGTGGTGCGGTCAAGCTCTGCCATCATCCGGTTAAAGTCGGTCAGCAATTGCCCTATCTCGTCTGCAGAACCCGTTTCTGGAATGCGTTCGTGCAGGCTTCCAGTTGAGGTGATGGTGTGAATGGTAGTTGATGCGGCCCTGATACGCCGCAAAATCAAACGTTGCACCGTCATATAAGTCACCGTCACAAACAGTAGCAGTATCACTGCGCGATAACTGAGCTTTTCTCTAATATTCCCTGCTACTTCGGCATACAGCGGACCCATCGGTTTTACAAACGACACCGCCCCCAACACCTCCCCGGCCTGATAGTTATACGACGGATGATCTTTAGGAAAACGCTCCTGAATATAAGTAGGGGCAGCTTCGTAGGTTCCATGGCACTTCAGGCACGATGGATCTGCTAAAAGCGATTCCATATAGCGAAACACCTTTTCTCCATCGAGCTTTGTTATCTGGTAGATTTCCTGTGCCTTACCAGCAGAGAAGCTGCGTAGATGTTTAACCTCAAACGGATCGGGCTGATTGGCCGGATTGCGATAGCTTAGCGCCACCTGGCGAATAGAGTAGTTACCCCCAGCGGAGATGCGTTGGGCGATCTGCGTTGTGACCACCTGCGGCACAAGGGAATAGTTGTTTTCTGGCTCATTTCGTACAATCTCTGACATATGGTTAAATACGTCGATAAGCCCCTGCGACCGATTACGCGCTTCTTCCAGAGCAATATTCTCCGCTAATTGCTGTTGATTCTGATAAGTAAAAAAAGCAGTTATACCAAACAGTGAAATCAGCAGTGCAGATAGAATCAAACTGAACTTGGCCCCAAGTTTTAGGTTACGCATAGTCGATGCCCTCGCAAAAGTATCAAAAAAACGGATGTACAAAATGATAACACCTTTTTGCAGGGAATATGAGTCAAACTCTCTTAACTAGACCAATTATAAACAACAAAATAACCGCACCAATGGTGGCCATCACTATAGTACCCAATAATCCACCGGTTGTTATTCCAAGGGCACCGAATACAAAGCCTCCCACCACAGCCCCTACAATACCGACCACAATATTGCCTAAGACCCCAAATCCTCTTCCCTTCATGATGGTTCCGGCAAGCCATCCTGCTAACGCGCCCACGGCTAGAAAAACTAATAAGCTGATGATATCCATGCTGCCCCCTTTGATGTTCAGGCGCAACCACGCTCGTGTATGCAGAACATGGTTGCACCGCCTCTGCTAAACTAAGGTTTACCTTCGGGGATATCGATGTCTCGCCCGAAATTGCGAAACTCACCTATATTGCTAAACTCACCCCACACAAAAAACTGATTGGGGGCGTTGACAAACTGGTAGATGCTTTCGAGGATATTAAAATGGCGATGCTCTTCCGCCGCGATACGCAAAAGCAACTGGCGCACGTGTTCATTTTGTTCTTCCGCCGCAGCTTTTTCGTAGAGGCGAAAACTATCTGCTTCTATCTTCATGGCACGGCGGTATCCCTCTAAATCCCCACCATCGACACTGGCTAGTTTCTTATCACTGGCAAGCAGATCTTCAAATACATTCTTCGCTTCATCCAGTACCGTGCTGTCAGGCATTGAAGTGTCAGAATGTTCCTGTTCCAGCTGCACCAGAATATCGTAGTGTTTCTGCTCATCTTCAGCTAAACGTTTAAAGATGTTCCGCAAGCCGGGCACACCAATTTTTTCCGCCTGCTGCGTATAAAATTCTTTTCCATCAAGCTCCATCTTTTTCCCGAATTCAAATACGTTCATTATGGTTCCTCCCATATGGGGTGAGGTTCAAATATGCCGGTTGGGCTGCATAGTTTCAGCGCTAGATGAGCGCGGCAATAATCTCGCGACAGAATGCGGGAAGATCCGCCGGAGTTCTGGAGGTGATGATATTGCCGTCACGCACAACCTCGCGATCAACGAACTTGCCTCCAGCATTCTGCAAGTCATCCTTGATGGAATAAAAACCGGTCACTTCCTTGCCGCGTAGCGCATCGGCTGAGGCCAGCACCCACCCCGCATGGCAAATAGCGGCAATTATTATCCCTTGCTTGTTTGCGGTACGGATCAAATCAATCATCGCGGCACAGCGCCGCATGTTGTCAGGGGCGTAGCCACCGGGGATGATAAAGGCATCGAAGTCGGTAGCCTTCACCTCATCTGCACTTGCGTCCGCAGTTACCGGATAGCCGTGTTTCGACGCATAAACGCCACGCTGCGGTCCTACCACTACCACCTCGGCACCTGCTTCTTTAAAGCGCAATAACGGATACCAAAGTTCCATATCTTCGTAGATGTTTTCAGCCAGAATGGCGATCTTTTTGCCTTGTAGTTCCATCTTTTCCTCCTTGAGCTTTAGCCGCCGCTTGAAAACAGCAGAATAAGGCGTGCCGCCCCACAAACACAGTGCGGGGCGGCACTTTAAGGCCAGATCAATGTTGTTGCACACCTTTTGCTATGCGGTCACCAATTTCTTGATCAATATTACGCCAGTATTCGAGGGCGCGCTTCAATACAGGTTCCGACAATCCCCCCTTAAGGTGCCCTACCACATTGGCAACAAGCCTATCGCGTTGCGCATCATCCATCACGTTGCGTACCAAGGTGCCCGGTTGAATAAAGTCATCATCGTCTTTGCGTAACGTGTACGCGCTGCGGATAAAGTCGCCGCTAGCACTCCAAACCGCGTCTTCGGGGTAACGCTCAGGATCTGCCTTGGGACCCCCTTTGGAGTTTGGCTTGTACACCGGGTCGGAGACATTGTCCATCCGCATCGCTCCCCCCTTGCTGTAGCTATGCACCGGGCATTTCGGGCGATTTACCGGAATCTGCTTGTAATTAACCCCCAAACGCGCTCGATGGGCGTCTGAATATGAAATGAGACGCGCCAACAGCATTTTATCCGGGCTGGGTCCGATCCCGGGGACGAGGTTATTAGGTTCAAACGCTGCCTGCTCAATTTCTGTATGGAAGTCGCTTGGGTTGCGCGTAAGGGTCAAGCGTCCAACCTCCTGAGGTGGATAGTCTTCATGCGGCCACACCTTGGTCAGATCAAAGGGGTTAAAGCGGTACGTTTTCGCGTCTTCAAAGGGCATAATCTGAACCTGGAGGGTCCAGCTTGGGTTGTTGCCCTCTTTGATGGCATTAAACAGATCACGTCGATGGTAATCAGCATCAGTTCCTGCGAGACGATCTGCTTCTTCCTGGGTGAGGAACTCTATCCCCTGATCGGTTTTGAAATGGTACTTAACCCAGAAACGTTCCCCCTTGGCATTTACCCACATGTAGGTATGACTGGTGTAGCCGTTCATGTGGCGATAGCTTCTGGGCACACCTCGATCACTCATCAAAATGGTGACCTGATGCGCAGTTTCGGGGGAGAGGCTCCAGAAGTCCCACTGCATATCGTTGTCACGCAAGCCACTATCTGCGCGCCGTTTTTGCGAATGGATAAAATCTTGGAATTTCATAGGATCGCGCAGGAAAAATACCGGAGTATTGTTCCCCACCATGTCGTAGTTGCCTTCGTCGGTGTAGAACTTCAGCGCAAAGCCACGTACATCGCGCCAGGTATCGGGGCTACCACTTTCACCCGCTACGGTGGAAAATCTGGCAAGCACTTCCGTTTTGGCTCCCGGCTGAAACAGTATCGCCTTAGTGTATGCGCTCATATCCTGGGTAACTTCGAAATGGCCGAACGCGCCGGAGCCTTTGGCGTGGGGCTGGCGGTCTGGAAGCATTTCGCGATTAAAGTTTGCCATCTGCTCCATAAGGTAGTGATCATGAAACAGGATCGGGCCATCCGGGCCCACTGTCAGAGAGAATTCATCACTGGATACAGGTATTCCAGCGTCATTAGTTGTAGGTTTGCGGTCACTTTCTTTCATAAAAGAATCTCCTTTAGTCAGGTTTTATACAAAACATTCTTTCCAGTTTACTGTTGGCTACTTATGGAAAAAACATTACACAAACAGAACGCTAATAAGTATACGCAAAAATCGCGCATAAAAAACGTGCAAGTTACCCTTTCAAAAAAAACATAGACACACCACTGCTGTTTCGATCTTTTTAGAACCAAAAGCGGACCCCGGTTAGAAGCGCAAAATCATCAGTATCGCCCCCTGCGGACTCAACCCGGTTGGCGGTTTTACCTACTAGTTGATGCCAGCTTGCCCCCACATACGGAGCAAACTTGCGCCGCAGGTGATACATGAGGCGCATCCCGATTTCGACATCGGTAATCCCGCGCCACTGCTCATATTCCGGCACATCATGGAAGGAAAACCCTGCTTCCGCCCTGGGAACCAGAACCATTCTCTGGGTGATTAACAATTCATATTCCATCTCCAATGCTATGGAGGCATCACCATCTTCGCTCACATACGCGGTCAAATCGGTGTCTATCCACTGAGGTGCCACCCCCTGGAAACCGAACGCAACAAAACTTCGTTCAGATGCTGGTTCAAAATCGTGCCGCACACCGATTTGCATATCCCAAAAGCGGCTTATGTTGCGGCTGTAGAGGAGTTCAAGGTTGAACTCTTCAACGTCATGTTTCGGGTCGGTAAGCGCTTTGCCCTCACTTTTAAGGTATATCTTGTTGTAGTCATTACCAAACCAGGCTGCGACATCCCACACCAGCGCCTCATCTCCAGCGTCCGTACTCCACAGGTACTCAAGTCGATGCGCATTGAAGGTGGCGAAATTCTGGTTATCGTGCACACTTTGAAGCCCGAAATTGCGCTGGGCACCCTCCTGCGTGGCCAGAGCGTATTTCAGAACATCTTCACCCGCTACAGGATGAGTGTCCACTTCATGGTAATCTGCTGGGAAATAGGCGCGCGCAGTATTTTCTGCACTTAGCCCAGCATTGGGGAACGACAGGGCTAAAAAGCAGCCAGACACTATAAAAAACGCTCTATACAACATCATGCTACCCTCACAACCTGAAACATTCCCGCTTCCATATGGTAAAGCAAGTGGCAGTGGAAGGCCCAGTCCCCCTTTTCAATGGGGGTGATAAGCACAGACATCACCTCTCCGGGTTTTACCAGCAGAGTATGTTTATACGGAAGTTTGTCCGCGCCGTTTTCAAGCTGCATCCACATCCCATGCAGGTGAATGGGGTGTTCCATCATGGTGTGATTCACCAGAAACAGGCGCAAACGTTCATGGTGGCGGAAAAGATACGGACCGGGGTGCTCGCTAAACTTCATCCCATCGAAGGAAAACATGTAGCGTTCCATATTCGCCGTGATGTTGATGGTCATCTCCCGTTCCGGCTGCAGTGCGTACACCTGCGGTTCCGCGCTTTCGAGATCCTCGTAGGTGAGAACACGCCAGCCATCATTTCCGAGACCTATGCCGGGTTCATGGAGACGATAGGATGGATTATGGTTCACCATGGCAACATTGGAACTGTTCTGTCGATCGGGCAGAAATGGTGCGGGACCGTTGGGACCGGGGATGCGCGGGTCAGGCTGCACCCCCCTTTTTTCTTGGGATCCAGACATCTTACCCTGCATCTCCCCGTGACTCATACCTTCCTGTCCGCTGTGCTCACCATGTGCCCCTTCCAGCATCATCGCCATACCGATATCTTCAAGTTGGCGCACTGGACGCGGGCGCAACTCTGGAACTGCGCCCGCAAGTCCCGGCTCTGGAGCTAGAGTACCTCTGGCATAGCCACTGCGATCCAGAGATTCCGCAAACAGGGTAAAGGGTTTATCCTCTCGGGGGCGGACTAAAACATCATAGGTTTCCGCCACCCCGATGCGGAACTCATGCACCGGCACAGGGCGTACCGCTTTCCCATCTACCATCACCACATCCATATCGAGCCCGGGGATACGCACATCAAACGTACTCATGGCAGCGGCGTTAATAAAGCGCAGACGAATTGTTTCACCCGGATTGAACAGAGCAGTCCAGTTCATATCTGGCGAGCTGCCATTCATTAAATACGTGTAGGTGGCACCGGTCACATCCGCCAGATCCACGGGGCTCATGCGCATCTGCCCCCAGGCGAAACGTTCTTTCAGGGTAGGCATCAGCCCGTGGTCTTTTATATCGCTAACCAGATCGCCCACAGTGCGTTGCTGGTAGTTGTAGTAGTGTCCGAGCAGGTTGATATTACGGAATATGGTTTCAGGTTTTTCGAAGGACCAATCGGAGAGGACAACCACATAGTCGCGGTCAAAATAGAACGGCTCCCCACCTTTAGGGTCGATAATCATGGGACCGTAAGCGCCGGATTGCTCCTGCAGGAAAGAATGGCTGTGATACCAGTAGGTACCCGCCTGCACCACTTTATAGCGGTATTCAAAGGTCTCTCCGGGAGCGATACCGGCAAAATTAACCCCCGGCACCCCATCCATAGGAAACGGCACCAGTATGCCATGCCAGTGAATGGATGAGTGCTGTGTATCCAGCATGGAATTAGTTACTCTGAGGGTAACCTCTTCCCCTTCCCGCAGCCGCACCAGCGGACCGGGAACAGTGCCGTTAATGCCTGTGGCCATAGCCTGACGGCCATCAATTTCCAGCGGAGTATACCCAATGTTCAGGTCATAACGTGCCCGGGACGATGGAAGTCCCTCCAGGCCCCACCTCTCACTCCGCGCCCATAGCGGCAGGGGAAGCGCCGCGTGCATACCCGTAACAAACAAACCTGCACCAACGAGTTGCAAAAAGCGTCGCCGCGACACAAACATGTCATCATGCATGGAACACCTCTTTTGAGAAAAAACATTTCTACGCGCCCTTAAGTCAAGAGTGTAGCAGTAAATCGACCACTTACAACTTTTGTTGATCTGGATAAACGTAAGTGGGGAAACAGCGCGCAGCATCTCTGGCAAAGAAAGAACTTATCCACAGGTTTTTTTGTCCCACAACAGTCGAACAATGATGACAAGTGTTGTACACTATTGGTCAATACTTCAAAATTTAAGGAGAAAGTGTGAGCAAACCCCTGGATAAACACGCCGAAGTAGTGCAGGTAATTGACACCCTTACGACTCAGTATCTTCAGGGCAAAGAGGAAGCGCTGCGCCTGGCGCTGATAGCGCTCCTTTCGGATGGGCATCTGTTGCTGGAGGATATTCCGGGGCTGGGAAAAACCACCCTGGCGCTGGCGTTGTCGCGCGCGCTGGGGTTGTCGTTCGGGCGCATTCAATGCACCAGTGACCTCCTTCCGTCGGATATCACCGGGCTCTCCATTTTCGATCGCGAGCAGAATAATTTCCGTTTTATCGAAGGACCGATCTTCAATCACATCCTCTTAGCGGATGAGATCAACCGTGCGATGCCCAAAACCCAGAGTGCGATGCTTGAAGCGATGGAGGAGCGCAAGGTTACGATCGAAGGGATCAGCTACCCTCTGCCCGATCCGTTCATGGTTATTGCCACCCAGAATCCTACTGAGCAGATAGGCACCTATCCGCTGCCCGAATCGCAATTGGATCGCTTTCTCATCACGACTGGAATCGGCTACCCGCCGCCGGAATTGGAACAAGAGATTATCCTCCATGGCGGGATCCATAACAAAATCCTCAACATCAAACCTCTGCTGAGCTTAGAGGAGATTCGCCGCGCTAAACAGGCGGTTAAGAGTATCTACCTCGATGCAAAACTGGTGCAATACCTGTTTACCATTACCGAGCAAACACGTGCGCATCGCTATATCAGTGCTGGAATTTCTACCCGGGGCGCGATCAGCATGGCAAAAGCGGCGCGGGCCGCGGCATATTTAGATGGGCGTAATTATGTTATCCCCGAGGATGTGAAACAGATTGCGGTGCCGGTAGGTGCCCACCGTCTGATTCTTCATCCGGAGCACCAATCCCTGAACAAACGCGAGGTGATGCTATCCATTCTCGGCAACGTAAAGATTCCTATGGTCTGAAACTGACTCGCTCCGGAGTGCTCTACATCGTGATCACTCTGCTGTTGGGCTTTGGTGCAGTGAATACCGGCAACAATCTGCTCTACCTCATGGTATCGGCATTGCTGGGTTTTATGGCAGTGTCGGGCCTGTTGGGGCACTGGAACCTGCAGAAACTCCATCTTTGTCTTGCCCCGCCGGAAGAGATCTACGCCGGAATTGAAACCCTGATGGGAGTGCAGGTGTACAACGGTCGCCGTTTCGTACCGGCGTGTCTGCTCGATTTTGACTTCGGCGCGCACGGGGCTAGCTGTGGGCATATCTCCATCCTCAAAAAGGGACTCCACCACAAGGTCAGCGTGCCGGTGGTGTTTACCCCACGTGGAATACATACATCCGTGCCCGTGAAGATCAGCTCGTCGTTTCCAGTAAATTTCTTCGTTCGTCACCGCATCCTCCACCTGAACCACACCTTCTACGTTTTTCCCCGTCCTGTACCGTGCTTTGGAGCTGGATCACGTTACCCAAAAAATGTCCCGGGGATAAGAGAAACACACGTCAAGGGGTCAGAGGGGGATATCAGCCGCATTGGCAACTATCAGGGGGGCGAGCCACTGAAAATGATCCACTGGAAGCTCACAGCACGCCACGATGCTCTAATGGTCAAAGAACTTTCTGCTCTGCAACAACCACCCGTGGAGATCGACCCGCTGGAACTGCCGGGACACAATCTGGAGCAGCAGCTGGGATGTGCGGCATATCTGATCAACGATCTGGTACACCAGGGGCAACCAGTGGGGTTGAGCCTTGCGCACACCACCATCCCCCCTGACCTGGGGAGGGGGCATAAACGCTCTCTTCTCACCGCATTGGCGCGCTATGCTCAGGATTAAGACCTTACTCGATACTCTGTGTTTTACGGCGGTGATACTCGGGCTGGCCCCGCTGTTCGCGTGGCTTGATCTTGCGGTGCAGGCGATAGTGATCATTGCAGTTGTCGGCGGGATTGTTTCGGAGCGGCGCCAGCGTTACTTGTTCAAAGGGTGGAGTGCAACCATCCTCACACTGGCATTTTTCGCCTTTTATCTGCTCCAGATAAACTTGAGCAACGTGGTTGCCCCCGCAGTTAATCTGCTTGCCCTGCTGCTGAGTATCCGCCTCCTGACTGAGAAGCAGGGACGCCACTATCTGCAGATTTTTGTCCTTGCGCTGTTTTGCCTGGCGGGCTCTTCTCTGCTCAGTCTGGGGATTCTCTACTTCCCTGCCCTGATCTCCATGGTGTTTGTCGTCACCATCGGTCTGGTGTTGTTAACGTTTTATCAGCGCGATCCCGGTTTGCGCCTCGAGCGCAACCAGATAGCTCTGCTGCTCAAAACTGCGACCATTCTCCCCCTCGGCTCCCTGTTTTTGATGCTGGTGCTGTTTTTCGTGCTGCCCCGCACCCAGTATCCCATGTGGAACTTTCTCAATGCACAACCGCATGCAGTCACTGGCTTTAGTGAGCAGGTGCGCCCTGGGACATTTGCGAGCAATGCCGCCATTAAAAACCTCGCCTTTCGCGCGGAATGTGCGCGACTGCCACCGCAACAGCTCTATTGGCGCGGCACTGTGCTTAATTCAGTTGCCGGCGCCAGTTGGAGACGCACTTTTTCGCCACAGCAAGCTGAGCGTGTGGTTGGCGGAACACCAGTTGCATGCACCATCACCCTGCCTGCAAGCAACAACAGGTTTCTGTTTACCCTCGATTACCCCAACGAACTTGAAGGGATCGCAGCGCTGCGGGGTGGAGATCTGGTGTACACAGCGCGGCGCCCACTGCTCAAAGGGGTAAGTTACACCCTCCAGGCGCGCCCTGCGGGGGAATTACGTGCCCATCCAGCGGCTACCGGGGAGCAATATCTGACTCTCCCAGAGCAGATATCCCCCCAGCTACTCCAGGTGGCGGAGCAGATCCGGATCCAGGGCAAGTCCGTCCCCATGCGTATCCGCGCACTGGAGGAATTCTTCCGCTCCCAGCAGCTGACATATGCCAACACCGATCTGCCCGGCCCTACGGCGCCCATAGATGAGTTTCTGTTTGAGAAAAAACGGGGCTACTGCGAATTTTTTGCCTCCTCATTCGCCGTCCTCCTGCGTCTGTGTGATATACCCGCACGTCTGGTGGGTGGCTATCATGGGGGGGATTACAACAATTTCGGCGATTACTATCTGATTACCGAAGATATGGCACATGTCTGGGTTGAAGCTCTGGTTGATGGGCGCTGGCAACGTCTCGATCCGAGCACCCTCGCCCACAACGCCGAGACAGGGTTTCTCCATCGACGTGCCGCGCTCTCGCTGGTGCGCCGCACCTTGGACGGGTTGGAATTTTTGTGGACCCAAGCGATCATCACCTACGACCTGGACAAACAGCTCAGTGTGGTGCGCAGCGGTGGCAAACGCGCCACCTCTCTATTCTCCCGCGTGACGCTCCCTGCCCCATCCACTCTGATTTACCCTGTGGCAGTTGGGGTGGGGTTTATTTCCCTCGCCAGCGCGCTCTGGTGGGGGCTACGGCGTGCACGTCTGACCCCGGAACAACGCCTGCTACAGAGCTACCACGCCGCCCTGCGCCGATGTTACAAGCTGGAGCAAATCCCTGCGACTACCGCCTTGCTCGAACATGCACAGGAGCTTAACAATCCCCACTGTATCGCCTTCGCGCACCGCTACAGTGCCATTATCTATGGCAACAAACCGCTGACCACAGCAGAGTACGCGTATATGCAGACCCTGATTCAGCGCATCCAAAAACGTAACCACGCTTGAAGCGTGGTAACAATTTGCGCACAGTTCGATGCTGCAGCCATAATCTCAACCTCGGCTAGCGTGGGAAGGCTCCGTTGTTAATATCGATACAGATCCCGTTGATATACGCCGGTGCTGTAGTGCCAAGCCACCCGATCGCTTCTGCCACTTCCGCCGCAGTTGCAAAGCGGTTGTTGATCACCGATGCTTTAAAGGTTTCGCGCCGGTGTTGCGGAATAACCTCCAACATATCGGTTTCCACCGGACTCGGAGCTACGGCATTGACCAGCACATTATCCGGGCCGAGGATACGCGCAAAGCTTTTGGTGGCATTGAGAAGGCCGGCCTTGGAAATACCGTACCAGATATCCGGGTGCCCAACCTGCCCCGCAACAGAGGCGTTGTTAACTATGCGTCCACCACCTCTTTGCGCCATCTGTTTGCCCACTTCACGCATCAGCACCACCGGTGCCTCGAGGTTCAAACGCAACAAGGTTTCCATCTTTTCCTGCGGATAGGCGTCGTAAGGGAGTGAATACATTACCCCGGCATTGTTCACCAGCACATCTATGGGACCGAGGGAAGCAAGCAACGCTGGAATTTGTGCTACTGCAGTTAAATCAAACTCACATATGCTTACGTTTTTGGCGCCTGCAAGGGCAAACGCGGAAAAATCACGCGCGAGGATGATCACCCGATAATCACGCGTGAGAAAATAGCGACTGGTTTCCAGCCCAATCCCCTTGTTGCCTCCGGTTATCAATGCAGTTTTTTGCATAAACATCTCCTTCGGTGCAGAACTATCCTTGGCTGCGGATCAATTGCGGATGGATGGAGCTACTCGCAGGTTTTATCCCTGCTTTGCGCGTTCGCAGAACACAGCGCATGTTCATCCTGCGGGGCTACGTGTACGGTAGCATATGTGGTGACATGCACCACCCCTGGGCGCGCCCCCTTGGGCTGTTTTACATGTTTTCCGTGGGTCCACATCACTTCGGCTTTGGTTGCGTGCTGTAGATTGGAGTAGTACGCCGCGATGCGCGCCGCAACCTCAATATCTGTTGCGGCAGGCTCTTTCCCTTCAGTTTTGAGCACCAGATGACACCCCGGGGCATTATGCGCATGAAACCACAGATCGTCCCCCTTGAGAATGTGGCGGGAGAGATATGCATTGGTGCGGCTGTTGCGCCCCCATAGCAGAGAAAACCCACCTGGGGTCACACCTTTGCGCACCAGATCTGCAGAATCAATGTGGCGCTTGCGCAGCTGGTTTTTCTTCGCAGTACGCAAATAGCCGTGCTCCATAAGTTCAGTGCGGATCACCTCTTCATCTGCGGCGCTATCCACTGAACGCAACTGGAAGGCAATTTCATCGAGCCATGCCTGTTCCCGCGCGGTCTCCTGCAGACGGCGTTCGCAGTGCTCCAGCCCTCGCCGCGCCTTGCGCGCCCGAGTATATGCATGTTCAATCTGCTCCTGCGGGGTTCTTCTCGGCTCTAAGGCTATTGTCATTTCAGCAGGAGGATCAACGTAGTAGTTCTGCACCTTCACCTCTTCCATGCCGCGCTGCAGCAGATAGCGGTGCGCATCCAAAAGTTCGGCGCGGCGTTGATATTCCGCGTGGCGCTGACATGTGTCGCGCTCTGCTTCGATATTGGCGCGCCGCTTAGCCAGCTTCTTTTGCCCTTTTGTCACCAGCGCAACCAGATTGGGGGCGGCGCTGTATGTAGGTGCATCGGCATTTAGGTGTTGCAGCTGGTCGAGCAGAAAGCGATTGAGGTCGGGTTCGGGCGGCAGAACATCAGAACTCTCCAACTCTGGAACACACATGCTGAGTACCTTGCCTGCTTGACACGGAATCAGAGAGCCAGCTTTCCACCCCTGTGCAAAGCGCTGCAGGGGTTCGAGAGTGGCAGCATGATGCACCTGCGCACTAAGATTGCGTACTACCGCCTTACTCATGGGGAAAATATGGTGCTGTAGCCAAGCGGCAGCGACATTGGTATCTATACCGACACCACCACTTGCTTCCTGCCCCAGCCCCTTTAGGTGTTGCGGCAGCTGCGCAAGAAATATTTTTTGAGCCGCAGAGGGCTCAGAACTACACGTTGAGGGTGATGAAACAAAGCGGGTGGATTGAATCTCACCCTTTGCGAGAATATTGGGGCGTGCATCTGCAAAGGGGAGCAGACCCGCAGCTTGGGGTGGAGCTATTGAGCGCCGCAGTTGATCGATAATGCTGTTATCCAAATCATACAGGAGCATATTCGCATGGCGTCCGAACATATCCAGTACCAGGCATTTGGGGGTTCCAGCGCGGGACTCAAAAAATATCCCAACGCGACGATCAAAGCCAAGCGTGCTAATATGGGTCAGACGGTGCAGATGCGCGCGCAACAACTGACAAAAGCGTGGTGGCTGCATCGGATTGCGGTATTTACTCGAGGTAAGACACAGATACACGGCACCATTTGCAATGCTCAACTCCAACGGTTGCTCGGTACGCCCGTTCCACAGATATATAATGAGCAGATCGGGACGGGGTTGATGGATCTTTTTCACCAATGCTCCGCGCAACTGGGCGTGTAACTGCGCTGCCAGGGCCTCGATAAAAAAATAATCAAGATTCATAGTATTCACATTCACTTATATTATCGTTTGCACATAATGGAAATAGGGGTAAAATTCGCCTCGTTGATGGCTACTCTAAGCCCTGCCAATGTTCTACCCACAAATTGGCACGCTAGCGCAACTAATTCGTATAAAAAAACACAGGTATTGAATATATGGCTTCAAACAAACAGCTCAAACAAAAAAAACAACAGATCATAGGAGTGCTTGAGGCGATCCCGTTTTACACTCTCGCAACGATAGCACGAATCCTGCCACGGACAACAGCACTGCGCCTCGGGACGGTACTGGGCAAATTGAGCCTTTTCTTCCAACCAGAGCGTCGCAAAACCGCGTACTCCAACCTTAAACACGCATATCCAGACAAATCAGAAGCGTGGATTGATGCCCAGGTTAAACAGGTGTTTGAACATCTGGGCGTAAGCGGTATGGAGATGTTGCGCCTCGACAAGTTTAATTCGCGTACCGATCTGGAGCGCTACTTCACCTTCGAAGGCCTTGAACACTTAGAACAGATTCGTACTGAGGGCACTGGAGCCTTTATCCTCTCAGCACATATTGGATTCTGGGAGGTGGGCACCTTTTTCATGCCAATGCTCGGCTACGAGGTGGATTTTGTTGCGAAGCGCATTCGGAATAAGTATGTCCACGATTTTTTTGAACGTCAGCGCGAAGCGGCTGGAGGGCGCTGTATTGAAAGCAAACACGGAGCGCGCAAGATCATGCGTTCATTGGCACAAAAACGGATGGTGTGCCTGTTGCTGGATCAGCACCCATCCAAAAAGCAGGCGATTCTGGAGGATTTCTTTGGTCGCCCAGCCTATACCACTCCGATCATTGCGCAGATTGCACTTAAAACCAAGGTGCCGGTGATCCCGGTATTTGTGTACCGCAAACCTGACTACACCTACCATGTCGAGATTGGTGCGCCCCTACGCTGGACAGGGGAAGCAACCCCGGAAAATGTGGCAGCATTTACCCGGGAAATGACCCGCATCACCGAAGAGGCGATCCGCAAACAACCAGATCAGTGGTTCTGGGTCCATCGGCGGTGGCGCTCTGTTCCGCCAAGCGCCATGAACCTCGAGGGGCAAAACCGTGGATAGCAGTGGCGCGAGCTTCCACGTTGTTCTAATCGAGCCTGAAATCCCTCCAAACACCGGCAATATCGGACGTTTATGCGCCGCAACGGGGACACACCTGCATTTAGTTGGGAAACTGGGCTTTTCGCTTGAGGATAAGCACCTCAAACGCGCCGGATTGGACTACTGGCCGCACGTACACTTGCACCGGTGGGATAGTTTTGCGCAGTTGCAACACGCCTACCCCGCGGGACGCTGGTGGCTCACAAGCACAAAGGCGGCACATTCATATACCAAGGCGAGCTTCGAACGGGGCGACTTCGTGGTGTTCGGTAAAGAAAGTGCGGGGATACCTGAATCTATCCTCAATGCCCATGCAGCCGAAATGCGCCTGCGCATCCCGATATTAAACCCCGCAGTTCGCAGTCTGAACCTTGCTAATGCGGTGGGGATTATTATGTACGAAGCGCTACGTCAATTTGAAAACACTGCTGAGGTCTAATTGTCCCCATCTTTCAAGAGTGAAACAAGGCTCCAGCCATTTAGCGCCGCAGCTTTCGTTTCACCATACCCCAGATCTCAGCAATCTCGCTTAGCCCCATACAGTAGCCAGCGATGGTGTAGATGCCGATCCCTCCCGCCACCGCTCCGCTGAGACACAGGACATTTTGAAGATTAAAGCCCTGCGCCCACACGCCATATTGCAGCATGCTGTGCACGGCTATTCCCATCAGCGCACTGGCGCCGCACACCTTTAGTAACACTCCCCCCAGAGAAGCGAGTTCCATATTGCGCCCCAAATTGCGTCGCATCAGGATAAACAACACCACTGCGTTAAACAGGGATGCCAAACTCAGGGCGGCGGCAAGCCCTACATAAGTGTAGTACTGCATCAGCACAAATCCGCCAACGCCGTTCACCAACAGGGTCCAGAACGAAACATACACCGGAGTCCGTGTATCTTCCCAAGCATGAAACAAAGGCACAATAACGCGGCTGATCCCGACAAACACCAGTCCAGGGGCGTACACAACCAGAGCTATAGCGGTGTTGTTTACATGTGCAAAAGTAAATTCACCGCGCATGAACAACTGGCTGAATAGCGCTTGAGCACACAGAGCAAGACCAAGGGCGGCAGGGATGGTGATTATAAAGATGAGACTTAAGGCATGGCGTAAAGATCCAAGCAGTTCGCGTTCTTGGCGCGCTGCAGCCTGCTGGCTCATGGTGGGCAGCAACGCCTGCGCCAGAGAGGCGATGAAGATCCCCTGCGGGAATTCAAACAGCCGCTGGCTATAGTACAAATAAGAAACACTCCCCTGCTCCAGAAACGATGCAAGCAAACGGGTCACCACCACGTTGATCTGATAGATAGCCACCCCAATTACCCCTGGAAGCATCAGAAGTGCAATGCGCTTCACCGCAGGATGGTCGATGCGCCACACAGGACGGAGTCTAAAACCGTAGCGTTTCAGCAGCGGCAGCGTGATCAAAAGCTGCAGGACCCCGCCCACCACTACACCCCAAGCAAGAGCCTCAATGGGAACGGTATAAAAGGTGCTAAAAAACAGCGCACTGCAGATTATGCTCAGATTGAGAAGTACCGGCGAAAACGCTGGGATAAAGAAGTGGCCATAGACATTGAGAATGCCGGTGACAAGGGCGAGCAAGCTTACGAAAAATATATAGGGAAACATGGTGCGGGTCAGATCAATAGTGAGCAGCATTTTCCCCGGAACAGACCCAAAGCCATGCCCCACTACATTGACTATCCACGGCGTGCACAAAATACCTAGCGCGGTTACTGTGGCCATCATCAGCACCAGCACAGACCAGCACTGGCGCGCGACCTTAACTGCATCAGAATGGCCGTTGTTGTAACGCACCCCAGAGAATACCGGCACAAAGGCGGCGGTGAGAGAACCCTCGGCAAAAAAACGGCGCAGCAGGTTCGGAATGGTAAAGGCAACAAAGAAAGCATCGGTACCAAACCCGGCACCAAACATCGTTGCAATTACAATGTCGCGTACAAGTCCAGTGCATCGACTCAGAAGGGTTGAAATGCCCAGAATCGCTGTTGCAGCTAGAGTGCGTGTGCGGCTCACATTTGCACCTGCTCGAAAAAGGGATTATTTATTTTTAATCCCACCGTGTGATGCTTTAAGTTACTGTTTTTGCGGATAATTTCAATATACATTACTATATTCTTACCTTGACACCAATCTACTATCGGTGCTATAAACCACCTCTGCCCACAGTTTAGGCTAAACATAGGTACGCAAACAGGAACAGCTAAAACTATAGCAACAGATACATCAGTGTAATAATTTCTTAAATATGGATGCATAATCAAACTCGCAACAATAACACACGGAGAGTGACACATGGCAACTCATAAATCAGCCCTAAAGCGTAATCGTCAGAGTATTGTCCGCAACGCCCGTAACGTACATGTGCGCAGCACTATGCGCACCTTGGTGAAAAATGTACGCACCGCGGTTGCTGCACAAGATAAAGACGCTGCAAAAGCTGCACTTGATAAAACAATCCCCTACATCAATAAGAGTGCAAGCAAGGGGGTTATTCATAAAGCAACAGCAAGCCGTAAAATCAGCCGCCTGACTAAGCTGGTTAACTCGTTGGGATAATTCAACCCAAAAGTTAACACATAGAGTAGTTAAAAAAGGGGCTCCGGCCCCTTTTTTGCGTCAGTTAAACAGAAATAAACGCCCGCGCCTAAGCATCTGCCCGAGGCAAGTTGCTCAGTTCTACCAAGCGGGTGATACACTCCTGCATCAACGCAGCCGGCTGTCCTGCGCTTGACTTAAGATCCATATCTGTCTGCACCAACAACGCATAGATATCCACAAACACCGTGCCCTTAAACATCCGCGCCTGCTTAATGGTTTGGGCCGCAAAATACGGGCTTATCCCTACCCTTTTGCATATTTCGCTTTGGGATGCATTGTGTTTCAGCAATACGTTCACTTTCCACAACTGCCGAAAATGGCGTACCAGCATGGTGAGTATCTTAAGCGGATGCTCCCCTTCGTGCTGTAAGCGCTCAGTCAGGATTAGAGCCTCCCCTAGATTGCCGTTCCCGGCAGCATCGGTAAGGTCGAAGATGCTATCAACGCGGGTATCAGAGACAACTGCAATGATGTGATCGACATCGATAATGGGCTCATCAGCACCGCAGTAACTCACCAACTTATCCAACTCGGCGACAACCTCACTCAGATTTGTCCCCACCCGACGACAGAACAGTTCCAGTGCATCTTCAGTAAAGCGCTTACGCTCTTTAGCAGTGCGATTTTTAACGAATGCAGGAATTCTATCTGGATATAGGCGTTTGAATTCGACTATTTCTCCGTATTTCTTAAAGTTAGTAAAAAATCTTTTCCTTTTATCTGTTTTGTCGGCACACACCACTAAACACGTTGAGGCTAGTGGTTTTTTTATATACTTAAGGAGTTGATCGTACTCGTCTGCATTGAAACGCTGCGCCTCTTTGACCACCACACAGCGGCGCGGTGCAAACACCGGATAAGCGTACGCTGCATCGAGAATCTCCTCGACGGAGTTGTCGTGCGCAGAAAATGTATCCAGATTAAAATCGCGGTCTTCTGGTGCCACTGCAGCATCAATCACCTCTTTAAGCGATTCATGTAATAAAAAAGCTTCCTCCCCATACAAGAATAGCAAGGAAGGAAGCTTTCGTGCTGCAACAGCCCGGGATAACTCGGCTGCGTTCATGCTTAGCTCCGTTTAGAAGTTGTCGACTATGCGGTTGAACAACTCTGTGGCAAGACGAAAGGTGAGTTCATTTTGCGCTTCAGTCTCGTTATTGTCCTGCTGGGCGCGGTCATCATGAGCCATAAACTCTTCGTCCCAGCGTACATCACCTTGCCAGAACACCTCTGAGCCATCAGTGCGCTCAAAGCGAAATTCTGCTGTCATGGCAGCGCGATATTCTTTTATATCGTCGTTTTGGTCATACGCCACGGCTCTCTTACTATATTGGGTAATGGTACCAGAAATTACCGCATCAGATTTACTCCGCTCCGATACCACTTCAAAGCCAGGACGACGCGAAAATTGATCCCGCACTTCTGAAGTAAGCTTGTTCTCAATGAACGGCTGGGTAGTGCGATTGATCAACACTTCAACAAAGACTTTTTCCACATCGGCGGGAATTGCATCGCCGCGCCCCGGCAGGTGATAACCACACCCACCTGCACACCATACACACAGGGATAACACGACAATTACGTATTTCATACTTACTCTCATGCTACCACCACGTTTACTAGCTTTCCGGGGACGACAATCACCTTGCGGATAGTTTTTTCTGCAGTTAGGCGCTTCACTTGCTCATCTGCAAGAGCCTGCTCCTCAACCTCGACGTTGGTGGCACTGGCAGGCACCATTATACGCGCGCGAACCTTGCCATTTATTTGCACTACAATTAGTTTTTCATCCTCTTGCATCAACGCTGGGTCTGCTTCAGGCCAGCCGCTGGCATCGACACCGCCGGTATGCCCCATCGCACTCCATAACTCTTCGCAGATGTGTGGTACAAAGGGGGCAAGCAAGCGAACCGTCGTTTCCAGAGCTTCGCGTATTGCGCCTTGACATAACGTTTTATCCTTCACTGCGTACACGCTGTTAACCAATTCCATAACTGCGGCTATAGCAGTATTAAAGTGGAAACTTCCCTCTATATCGCGCGTAACCTTGGCAATAGTCTGATGGGTTTTACGCTGTAAAGTACGCGCTTCGGGAGAGCTATCCTCTGTAGCGCGCTCGATGAAGCTGTCTCTATTGTCATATACTGCACGCCACACTCTGTTCAGGAAACGATAACAACCCTCAACACTCTGATCATTCCACTCCAGATCTTTTTCTGGCGGCGCAGCAAAAAGGGAGAACAAACGCGCGGTATCTGTACCGTAGGTAGCGATGAGATGGTCTGGGTCCACCACGTTTTTTTTCGATTTACTCATCTTTTCGGTGCGCCCGCTAATCACCTCAGAGTTACATTTGGTACAACGTCCATCCTGCGTCTCTTCGGGATACAACCACCCATGCTCAGGACAAGAGTAAGTCTCTTTGCATACCATCCCTTGCGTAAGAAGATTGGTAAAGGGTTCGTCGATATCGAGCAAGCCCAGGTCGCGCATCACTTTCGTGAAAAAACGCGCGTACAACAGGTGCATCACCGCGTGCTCAACTCCACCAATGTACTGATCGACGGGGAGCCAGTAGTTGGCGTCAGCGCGATTCAGCGGAGCATCGTCGGTGTGGGGGCAAGCGTAGCGGGCAAAGTACCAGGAACTTTCGACAAAAGTATCAAAGGTGTCGGTTTCGCGCCGCGCCGGCACACCACATTTGGGGCAGGTGGTTTTGTAGAATGCTTCGTGTTGCGCCAGCGGGCTTCCCCCTTCAGGCTTAAACTCCACATCACGCGGAAGCTCTACCGGCAGATCTTCAGCTTTTACTGGTACCGGACCACAGGTGTCACAGTACACAATCGGGATGGGAGTGCCCCAGTAACGCTGGCGCGATACCCCCCAGTCCCGCAGGCGGTAATTTATACTTTTGGTGCCAAGCCCCTGTTCTTCCAGATGATCGGCAATTTTCTCTTTAGCGCTTTCATTATCGAGGCCATCAAACTGGCTAGAATTGACCATTATCCCAGGTGCAGTCCAAGCTTCCGTCATATTCTCTGCGCTTAGCTCTTCCCCTTCGGGGCTAACTACCACCACCATGGGAATATCGTATTTGCGCGCAAAATCGAAATCACGCTGATCGTGCGTCGGAACCGCCATAACCGCGCCGGTGCCGTAGTCCATAAGGACAAAGTTAGCCAGGTAGATTGGCATTTTGCGTCCACTCAGGGGATTAATGCAGTAGGAACCGGTAAACACCCCTTCTTTTTCGAAATCTTCGCTAGTGCGCTTCTTTTTATCCTGCTTTTTAACCTTGGCGACAAAGTTCTCCACCAGTTGTTGTTGTTCTGGAGTGGTGAGTTTCTGCGCCAGGGGGTGCTCAGGTGCCAGGCTCATAAACGTAGCACCAAACACGGTGTCCTGGCGCGTGGTAAACACCGAGAGGGTTTCCGCACCGTCCTCGGTTTTGAAGTTGATCTCACATCCAGTGCTGCGCCCGATCCAGTTGCGCTGCATAGTAAGTACCGACTCCGGCCAGCCGGGGAGATTGTAGGTGCCCTCAAGCAACTCCTCGGCATATGCGGTTATCTTAAAAAACCATTGATCCAGCTCTTTATCCGTAACCTCGGTGCCACAGCGCCAGCAGCACTCATCCTCAACTTGTTCGTTAGCGAGTACGGTGTGACACGATTCGCACCAATTGACAGAAGAGCTCTTCTTGTACGCCAACCCCTTTTCGTACATCTGCAGAAACATGAGCTGTTCCCAGTGGTAGTACTCAGCGTCACAAGTGGAAAACTCGCGCTCCCAATCGTAAGAGAGCCCCATCTGCTTCAACTGTTTCCGCATGTTGGCGATATTTTCGATAGTCCACTTGGCAGGGTGAATACCGTGTTGAATAGCAGCATTCTCTGCCGGCATGCCGAAGGCATCCCATCCCATAGGATGGAGGACATTAAATCCCTGCAGACGCTTGAAGCGCGCGATCACATCGCCAATGGAATAGTTACGCACATGCCCCATATGGATCCGCCCTGACGGATAGGGGAACATTTCCAGAACGTAATATTTCTCCCTATCATCGCGGGGTTCAACTTTATATTGAGCCGTTTCGTCCCAAAGCTGTTGCCATTTGCGCTCAATCTGGGTGGGGTTGTAACTCTCTTCCATTACGCCTCTGTCGCCTCCGTATCGTGGGCTGTTAAAACCCGTTTGCGGATAAAATTAAAAAACCGGCATCAGCCGGCTTTTATGCTATAGACACCAAAATTTTCACCCTGTGCCCGCCACAATCTACACATCCTCTGTGGCAGGGCGCTGGGGTTTACCGCATGCTCTACGTCCTACTTCTCACGATATGTGATCCGCCCACGGCTCAGATCGTAAGGGGAAAGTTCAACTGTCACCCGGTCACCGGGTAAAATGCGGATATAAAACTTGCGCATTTTACCGGAGATGTGTGCCAAAACCACATGATCGTTGTCCAACTTTACATTAAACATGGCATTGGGCAACGGCTCAATCACTGTGCCTTCTACCTCTATTGCTTCTTCTTTAGCCAAGAGTGCCTCCTGATATAAAAAATTGCCTAGTGCAAACTGTATGCATATAGCATTAAATAGGGTGTAATGTCAAGTGACTCGCACCTATTCGAAGGGAGCGAGCACGACATTATTGTCTGAAATTGTATTGGGTGCGGAGAGGGAAACTGTCAAGTTTTTAACAGGTGAAACACCTAAAACAAAAAACGTTCGATGGTTTCAATCACCTTGGCAGACTTGAATGGTTTTGTCACATACCAGTCTGCTCCAACCTCATCGGCGCGAGATAGATCTTCCTGACTCTTTTTAGCTGTAAGCATGATAACTGGCAGGTCCTTGGTTGCAGGATTGCTCTTTATCCGCTGACACACTTCAAAGCCATCGATTTCCGGAAGCATGATGTCGAGCAACACCAGATCAACTTTTTCTTTGGCCAGAATATCCAAGGCAATTTTGCCGTTAGCTGCGCCTATCACATCAAAACCCTTGGAAGTAAGCAAAATACTTTCGAGCTTGAGCAAACTTTCTTCATCTTCAACTACCAGAATCGTTTTTTTACTCACCTCAAACCTCCTTAAGTCCGCACCATAAAGTACGCAGTCCCCTGCATTTGTTGGTTTTCTGCGTTGCAAGTAAACTGTAGCATAAAATGGTTAAATCCCCACCACACAATTGGCGCGCAGGTGAATTTCATTAATATGGGCGCAGACTGGAGCAGAGCAGTTATCGTTCTCGGTCGCGGTAATTGACGCGGATGGGACAGCCAGTAAAACCGAAGGGCTCGCGGATCTTATTTGCCAGATAGCGGCGGTAAGAAAAATGAACCCCGTCCGATTTGTTCACAAAGATGGTGAAGGTAGGTGGACGTACAGCGGTCTGGGTTATATAAAAAAGCTTCACACGTTTGCCATGATACATGGGAGGCTGGTGCGCCTGCTCTGCTGCCTGAAGAACCTTGTTAAGCTCTGAAGTGCTGATCTTACGATTGAACTGATATGCCACCTCGGCTACGGTTTCCATAATTTTGGCAATACGCTGCCCGGTCAGGGCCGAAACAAACATGATGGGGACAAAGCTCAAAAACTTAAACTTGCGCTGAATCTCCTCGGTGAATTTTTTCACCGAGTGGTTGTCTTTTTCAACAGCATCCCACTTATTTACCACCAGAACTATGGCGCGTCCTCTGTCATAGGCATATCCGGCTATGGTGATATCTTGATCGGTGATCCCAGCTTCAGCATCAATAACTACCATTGTTACATGCGCCCGATCCATCCCCTTCAGGGCATGAACAATGGAGTATTTCTCCAACTTCTGACTCACCTTTCCGCGGCGCCGGATACCGGCGGTATCGATAAGGAGATACTTCTGCTTGTTGTATACAAATGGGGTGTCGACGCTATCACGTGTGGTACCGGCAGTGGGGTTTGCGACAACCCGCTCGTAGCCAAGCATCCGATTAACAATGGAGGACTTTCCTACATTGGGACGTCCAATCACCGCAAGGCGGATTTCGCTTTCATCTTTAGCCTCAACATTGTGTTCTGGGAGCAAGTCCTGCAAATCGGCAGTCAAACCATTGATTCCGCGACCGTGTTCTGCCGAAACCGAATGGAAATGCTCAATCCCCAGAGCGTAGAATTCCATCGCCTCCTCTTCTTGTTTCGGCCCATCCACCTTATTGACTACGTATAGAACCGGCTTTTTCACGCGCCGCAACATCTGCGCTACCTCTTGGTCTGAAGCGGTGAGCCCTTCACGCCCGTCAAGAAGAAACAAAATGATATCCGCTTCCTCTATAGCCAGTTGCGACTGTTCGCGCATCTGCGTCAACATCCGGTCATCACTTGCCGGTTCAAATCCGCCAGTATCGATGAGGGTAAAGGGCTTGTCAAAGCGCGTAACTTCAGCATAGTTGCGATCGCGCGTAACCCCAGGGAAGTCTTCCACGATCGCCTTGCGCTGACCTAGTATGCGGTTAAACAGGGTCGATTTCCCGACATTGGGGCGACCGACAATGGCTACTACAGACATGAGATGTCCTCTTTCTTTTGCTCATATATGGGGGAAATTGTGGCTTGCACAATCTTGTTCTGAACTGAAGTTGTTCGACACTTGAAAACACAACATACTCATGGAGTCTGATGCCCAACACAAGGGTAGCTTTGTCGCTTTAGGTGTAACCCAGTTCTCGCAGGGCGCGCTCCGATTCCATCCAGTTTTTCTTCACTTTTACAAACAGCTCAAGATACACCTTGGCGTCGAGGAAGCGTTCAATTTCGTGGCGTGCATCGATACCCAGAGTGCGAATCATGCTTCCACCCTTGCCTACCAGAATCCGTTTATGCGCATCACGCCCTACGTAGATCACGGCCTGAATGGAAATAAGTCCATCACGTTCACGCTCGGTGAAGCTTTCCACTTCAACAGCTACCCCGTAAGGCAACTCCTGGCGTGTGCGCCGTAGCACCTTTTCGCGGATCATCTCCGCTACGATGAAGCGTTCAGGAAGATCGGTAACTGCATCTTCTGGGTACAGCATAGGTCCAGGCGGTAACATCTCCTCCACCTGACGGAGCATATCTTCCACCCCACTGCCATCTTCTGCGCAGATAGGAATAATTGCCGCAAAATTAAACGCATCATTATATTGCGCTATCAAGGGCAGGAGCCTGGTTTTATCGATACAGTCAATTTTATTTATCAACAAAACTACCGGGATCTGGTTTTTAGCCAGAATCTGCAGGATAAAGTCATCACCTTTACTACCAGTAGTCGCATCGGTGACCAGCAGCACGATATCAACCCCACTACATGCCGACAGCGCCTGATCAACCATATACTGATTGAGCTTCCCACGTGCTTTGTGAATTCCTGGCGTATCAAGAAACAAGGTCTGCGCTGTTGCGGTCGTGCGAATACCCAGAACTCGGTTTCTGGTGGTCTGGGGTTTATTCGCAGTGATAGCAATCTTCTGTCCAAGAATTTTATTCAGCAGGGTCGATTTGCCCACATTAGGACGCCCCACAATAGAGACAAATCCGCAGCGATAGTCAGTTGGTTCGCTATTTTCCATCATTTTTCGAGTTTTTCTCCAGATCTTAGTTCAGACTAAAGCCCTATTTTCTTCAGAGCTACGCGCGCTGCCTGCTGCTGCGCCGCTTTTTTACTTTTTCCACTTCCACATCCCAGCTTTTGTCCAGCGCACTGAACCTGTACCCGGTAGGTGCGATCATGATCCGGACCACTTTGGGCAGATAAAATATATTCGGGGCCAACCCCGTAACGCGCCTGCACCTCTTCTTGTAGACGGGTCTTGTAATCGTGAGATTCGCGCTGTACGTCGGCAACCGCATCATCATCAAGTAACGCAGTGATCACCTTATCTGCTGCATCTAAACCAGAATCGAGAAACACTGCCCCAAACACCGCTTCAATAGCATCGGCGAGGATATTGTCTTTCTCCCGCCCGCCGCTGTGCTCTTCTCCGCGTCCGAGACAAAGACAATCTCCCAGTTTTAACACACGTGCCATGGTCGCAAGAGCTGAGGCGCTTACCAATTCCGAACGCATCCGTGACAACTCCCCCTCCGACAACTCCGGATACTTAGAGAACAGATGACCCGCAACCACTACGTCCAGTACTGCATCACCGAGAAATTCCAACCGTTCATTCGATGCAGCTGGATCTCCAAGCTTCTCATTCGCAAATGATTTATGCACCAATGCTTTTTCCAGTAACCGCCGAGAGGAGAAGCGATACCCCAGCTTTTCTTCAAGCTGGGCAAGCACAGGCTTCTGCTTGAGAGTGTCAGATTCAGAAGAGTTCTTCATACCTTATTAAAAATACCGTTCCAAGCGAAAAACATTCCACCACTTCTACATTCAAATCGGTTACCATACCGTGCCCTGCACCATAACGCATCAGAAAAACGTCTGCCAACTGCTTATTATGGGCAGCTAACTACACGCCCCTACTGGTGTCAACGTAGCTGCAGGCGCTATTTTCACCTTGATTCATCCGCCATGAAAACTATAATGGCGTGTTTCCACACTACACAGTACCAACTTCTTGTGAATCACCTTATTACATAGATAGAAGCACACAGGGACTACCCAACAATGCATAAGTTTATCACTATAGAGGGGGTTGAGGGGTGCGGCAAAACCACCCAGATTCAACTCCTGCACGCTGCCCTGCAGGCCAAAGGGATCCCCACCCTGACTACGCGGGAACCGGGAGGCTGCGCAATTGCTGACAAAATCCGCGCCATCCTTCTCGACCCGGCCCATACGCATATGGTCCCTACAACGGAGTTGCTTCTATACGCAGCGGCAAGAGCACAGCACGTGCAAGAAATTATACGCCCAGCACTCGAAGCCGGCAAAGTGGTTATCTGCGATCGCTTTACCGACGCGACTATGGCATATCAGGGCTACGCACGTGGACTAGATCCAGGCACCATCGAAACCCTGGCTCAATTGGCGTGCGACGGGATCAAACCCGCACTTACTCTGTGGCTGGACCTGCCGGTAGCCGTTGGGGTAGAGCGAGCGTTGCGACGTAACCAATCGCAAGATTCAAGTGCTGAAGCGCGCTTCGACCAGGAATCACTCCAGTTTCACTCCAAAGTCCAGCATGGATACATCAAACTTCAGGCAGAAGATCCGCAACGGATCAAGCGTATTGACGCCGATGCCAGTCCTGAGCAGGTAGCTGAGCGAATCATCAAAGTAGTCACACAGCATCTCGAAACCACGAAATAAGCCCATGACTTTCGCGGATATTATCGGACATGAGCAGCAGAAGAAACTTTTGCGCCACGCGCATGCGAGCAATAAGCTTGCACACGCATACCTATTTAGCGGAATTGAGGGGATTGGCAAACGCCTAATGGCTCTTGCGCTGGCGCGCTTAGTGTTCTGCCACGCAGGGAAGGGATGCGGGAGCTGCAACGCCTGCAGGCGCATCGACCACAACAACCACCCGGATCTGCACATGCTCGAACCTGACGGGCAATTTATCAAGATTGAACAGATCCGCATGCTCCAGAAAAGCCTCGCTTTTCGCCCTTTAGAAGCACTGCACCATTTTGTCATTATAGACCAGGCAGAGTGCATGCATATTGGTGCGGCTAATGCCCTCCTGAAAACCCTGGAGGAACCTCCGAACGGAACTATCTTCGTCCTTCTTAGTGCCCAGCAACACGCCTTACCGAGTACAGTGCGTTCCAGATGTCAGGTTCTCCCCTTTTCGCGCTTGAGTGATGCAGAGATTAAAAGTGTGTTGCGCTCACAAGTGGAGGATAACGTCGAACGTAGCATTCTGGCGGCGCTGTCTCAGGGCAGTCTAAGCAAGGCATTTGGGGCCGACCGTAACTTTTATCTCAACACCCGGCGTGAGATATTCACCGCTATAGCACGACTACAACCCGGGTCTGTGCTCCCCATGCTCGAACTAGCTCCCACCCTGGCTCCAGATAGAGATTACGCCGAAGCAGTAACGGATATCCTTATCAGCTGCTATCGCGACCTGTTTATTCACACCTCCCGCGCCTCTGGGGCCCTAGTCGTCAATACCGACCTCGAACAGGAACTCCACACCTTGAGCTCGCGTTGTACTTCAGCAGATGTTTCTGTCATGCTCGACGCTATTTTGCGCTGTCGCACCTATCTCCAGCACAACGTCAATCCCCTCTTGGCTATGGAATGGCTTCTCACGCGTCTGGTATTTCAACCAAGCAGAAAGAGTTAAATCCCAGGAAGCAACAACATAACATTGCCTGCTTCCGACGAATACGTTAACATGGTAAACTTATTTGAGTTTGGGGTTTGTACACGCTTGGGTTGTGTTTTACGCTTTGGGCACATGGGCCACAGCTACATCATGAGCAGCGCTAATATACACAACAAATACTGCAACATACAATGCACACCTACTCTTTTACATTAACTTCAACATATTGACTTTAATCATATGCAGAACGAAGAAACGGAAAATCAAAATAAAACGCAAGACGCTCAGACAACAGAGAAAACTGAAGCTAAACCCGCAGATATCCACTCAGCAGGGGAAGGATCCAGCAAAGCACGCAACGCGTCAACTATTGTGGTTACGGTAAAGTTCCGCAATGCAGGCAAACAATACGACTTCGACACCAACGGCCTTGAGCTCAAACGCCAAGATCAGGTCGTGGTAGAAACCAGCCGCGGACGTGCCCTTGGAACCGTAGTGCGTGATCCACGCGATATCGTGGATATTGGCAAGCGTCCCCAAGAACTTAAAAAAGTACTTCGTCTGGCCACTGAAGCGGACCTCAACATGAATCGCATCAGCCGCGCCAGAGAAGATGAGGCGTTTGCGTTCTGCTCGGAGCGGATAAAAAAACGCAACCTTCCCATGAATCTAGTCAAAGCTGACTACCTGTTTGACGGCTCTAAAATCCTGTTCCACTTTACCGCAGAAAACCGCATCGACTTCCGCGAGCTAGTCAAAGATCTGGCCCATCACTTTCACACCCGCATCGAAATGCGTCAAATCGGCGTACGCGATGAAGCGAAGCTCATCGGTGGGCTGGGTATCTGTGGGCGCGAGCTATGCTGTTCCACATTTATCACTGAATTCCAGCCTGTTTCGGTAAAAATGGCAAAACAACAAGGACTGGCCCTGAATCCGAGCAAAATATCGGGTCAATGTGGACGCCTGTTATGCTGCTTGGGGTATGAGTACGACACCTACTGCAGCATGGCTAAAAAACTTCCCAAGGTAGGGCGTAAAGTTCAATACGACGGGCAGGAAACCACCGTTGTAGCGGTAAATATTCTCGCTCAAAGTGTTACTTTGCGCCTGGAGGGGAAAAACGTTGAAATCCCCATAGATGCCCTCAGCCGTGGAGAGCAGAGTGCAGTTCAAGGTGCGAGCAAGAGCGAAAAGCCAGAACGTGGTCAGGAAGCGTCCTCCACTGAACGTAGGGGCAGAGAAGGGAAGAGTCCATCCACAGCCAAACACGTTACGGCGCGCACCAAAGCTTCTCAGGCAGAACCCCGTTCCGACGAAAGTGGGACTGGCAAAGATGGCGACAGCGCAAAACCTGCGCGCACTGAGGCTAAGAAAAGCAGATCAGGCCCTAGACGTGGACGCCAGAAACAGCGCCCTTCTTCCAAACCTGGTTCAGGCTCTGCCCCGGAAAGCAAGGCGGCCCCGCCCTCTCCTGTCGAGAGCAAGAGCGATGCACCACTCACGCAGGGTAAGAGCGACAAACCACAAGAACAGAAAGCCCAGAAAAGAAGACCGCCGCGTCGTCGCAACAATCGCCGGCCGAAACCGAAGCCGAATACATAGCAGGAGTTCGCATGCAAAACACATTTTACATCACCACCCCTATCTACTATGTCAACGACGTACCACATATTGGACACGCCTATACTACCCTGGCGTGCGATGTTCTGGCACGCTACAAGCGTTCCCGTGGGTTTGAGGTGTTTTTCCTCACAGGCACCGATGAACACGGACAGAAGGTGGAAAAAGCCGCTCTTGCTAACGGCGAAACTCCCATCGAACTTGCAGACCGGGTAATGCCACGTTTCCAGGCGCTGTGGAAAAAACTCAATGTTGAAAATACCGATTTTATCCGCACTACCCAGCAACGTCACACCATAGGAGTGCAGAAGCTGTTTCTCCAGCTTAAGGCGCAGGGAGATGTTTTCCTAAGTATGTACGAGGACTGGTACTGCACCCCGTGCGAGACCTTCTGGACCGAAACCAACCTTATTGACGGCTGTTGCCCCGACTGCGGCAGACCCACAGAGAAGTTGCAGGAGGAGTCATACTTCTTCCGCATGAGCAAATACCAGCAACAGTTGCTCGACCATATTGAAAAAAACCCGGACTTTATCCAGCCCCGTTCCCGCCGCAATGAAGTGCTCAGTTTTGTGCGCGAAGGGCTGCGCGACCTTTCCATCTCTAGAACCAGTTTTTCTTGGGGCATCAAGGTTCCCGGCGATGATAAACATGTACTGTATGTGTGGTTCGACGCTCTTAGCAATTACATCACCGCTCTTGGGTATCCGGATGACGCGCAAGGAAATTTTGCCAAATTCTGGCCAGCTAATGTGCATGTTATCGGCAAAGATATCCTCCGCTTTCATACCGTGTACTGGCCTACATTTCTGCTTGCGGCGGGTCTACCGCTACCCAAGAAGATCTTTGCACATGGGTGGTGGACCGTTGAAGGCAAGAAAATGAGCAAGAGCCTGCAGAACGTAGTGGAACCCAATATGCTGGTGGAAAAATATGGGGTTGACCCCATCCGCTATTTCCTCTTGCGTGAAGTTCCATTTGGTCTCGATGGGGATTTTTCCCACCCATCTTTAATCAATCGGATCAACTCTGACCTTGCCAACGACCTGGGGAACCTAGTAAGCCGCTGCACCGCCATGGTAAGCAAGTACTTCGATGGCATCCTGCCGAAAGCGCAAAACCACACCGATGCTGACGAAGCTTTGATAGAGCTGTGCCGCAACCGCATGGACGCCATGGATAAACATATGGACACCCTGGCGTTCAACAAAGCGTTGATAAGCATCTGGGAAATAATCAGTGGTGCCAATCGCTACATCGACACCAACGCTCCTTGGACCTTGGCCAAGGATGAAAGCCAGCGCGAGCGTTTGGGCACCGTGATGTACAATCTGATCGAGACGATCCGCCTCGTAGGATTGAGCATAGAACCGTTCATGCCCGATACTGGAGAACAGATCAAGGACACCCTGGGCTTGAGCACAACTGAAAAACGGGAAAACTCGAACACCTGGGGCCAACTAAAACCCGGCGCTACCATCAAGAAGTCTCCCCCCATGTTCCCACGCATTGAACAGAACTAACCTCTGCCGGGCGCACTTAGCGCCCGGTTTTGTGTCTGATCCACGGAGTTAGCATATATGCACACAAAACAACCAGCTCTGGTTGATACTCACGCCCATCTCGATGGGCCCCGCTTTGCCGCCGACCTGAATCTTGTACTTAAAAGAGCTGCAGACGCCGGAGTTCGCACTATAATTACTGTGGGCTGTGATCTTGAGAGTTCACGCGCAAGCGTGCGCCTTGCTGCTGAATCCGGCGCGCACCAGCCATCCCGGACCTTGCCCAGAATATATGCCAGCGTTGGGGTACATCCGCACGCCGCAACGGAGCTAACCCCCGCAGTTCTTGAAGAGCTGCGCACCCTTGCACAGCATGATGAAGTTGTGGCCATTGGAGAAACCGGCCTCGACTACTTCAGGAATCGCTCCCCACGTCCGCATCAGCTGGATGCATTCCGGCAGCATATTCAGTTAGCCAAGGAATGTGGCAAACCTCTCATCATCCATGACCGTGACGCTCATGCCGATATTTTGGCACTTATACGCGCTGAAAATGCGCAGGAATGTGGTGGTGTGCTCCACTGCTTCAGCGGCGATGTGAAGATGGCCAACGCCTGCGTGGAGATGGGATTCTACCTCTCTTTTACCGCCAATATAACCTACCCTAACAACGAGATGTTGCGCGACGTAATCCGCAATATCCCCCTAGAGCGAATTTTAGTTGAGACGGACTGCCCATATATGGCTCCGCAGTCGAAGCGCGGAAAGCGCAACGAACCTGCGTACACCACAGAAACCGCAAGTAAAATTGCTGAGCTACGTGGTCTGACCCTGCACGACATAGCGCGCATCACCAGTCTGAATGCGTATGAGCTGTTTGGAGTTGGGCAAGTGGATCAAGCGGTAAAAATCGCGTATCGCATCCGCAACGCACTTTATCTAAATATCACCAACAGGTGCACCAATAGCTGTACCTTCTGCACCAAATTCCAAGACTTTAAGGTTAAGGGGCATCAACTTAAGCTTGAGCACGAGCCCGACGCACAGGAAATTATTGACGCCATCGGCGATCCGCAAGGATACGAGGAGATAGTGTTCTGTGGCTACGGAGAACCGCTGTTACGCCTCGATTGCGTAATTGAAGTGGCTCGCTGGTTGAAACAGCGTGGGGCGAAGGTGCGAATCAATACCGATGGTCAGGCTAACCTGGTGCATGGGCGCGACGTGTTGCCCGAACTTAAAGGGTTGGTGGATTCAATCTCAGTATCCCTCAACGCCTCTAGCGCGGAGGAATACCAGCGCCTATGCCACTCAAAGTTTGGTCCCGCAGGCTACAGTGGAGTCAAAGAGTTTATCCGCACTGCTACCAAATATATCCCCAGCGTAACCGCATCCGCAGTCACCGTACCTGGTGTGGATATCGATGCGTGTGCCGCAATTGCTACAGAACTGGGGGCAGAGTTTCGTATGCGCATTTACAACGAAGTAGGATAGCCCGGGAACTGCCCGGCATCAGTGACATCTATACGCTGTCACACCTATGATACTTACATAAAAGTATCGGCCTGGATGGAGTTGCACCAAAGCTTTAACTGCAGCGCCATCATCTATAAAAACCGAGCACAGAGGAGAAACTCATGTCACAAAATCCGTGGCAACCACGCCAGGACCCGCTAGAACAGGCTCTGGAAGCCATTATAAAGAAAATCAAGGCCAGCGGCGGCCCCCCAAAAAATCTCATTGTGGGGGTGGTCGTTGTAGCCCTGGTTCTGTTCGGCGCCCAGAGTGCGTTCTACAAAATCGACACCGAAGAGACCGGCGTGATCCTGCGTATGGGGAAAAACATAGGGACTTCACCTCCCGGTCTGCACTTAAAACTGCCGTTCGGGATCGATCAGGTTATTCCGGTCCCTACAGGGCGTGTACTTAAAGAGGAATTCGGCTTCCGCAGCGATCGTTCAGATATTCGCTCCACCTACGGTTCACGCGAGTACGACGATGAATCCTTGATTCTCACCGGCGATCTCAACGTCACCGATCTGGAATGGATTGTTCAGTACCAGATCATGGACCCGGTTAAATTCTTGTTCAACATTGCCAACCCAATAGCTACCATCCGTGACCTATCAGAAGCTATCCTACGGGTCGTTATCGGCAATTCCATGGTAACCGATGTGCTTACTACTGAACGTGAGCGTCTCGCAATCCAGGTTCAAAAAGAGTTGCAGGATATCTTCGATTTCTACGATATCGGAATTCGTATAGTGACGGTGAAATTTCAAGATGTAAACCCACCCAAAGAGGTGCGCAGTGCGTTTAACGAAGTAAACGAAGCGGAACAACAACGTGAAAGCCTCGTCTTTCAGGCGCGGGAGCAGTATAACCGCGAAGTTCCGAAAGCGCGCGGTGTTGCACGGAGTAAAGTTTTAGAAGCGGAAGGTTATGCTCTGGAGCGGATCAACCGCGCTACCGGTGAGGCACAGCGTTTCAAAGACCTCTTCCTCGAATATGCCAAAGCTCCGGAAGTAACCAAAAAACGTCTGTATATTGAAAAGATGGAGCAAGTTTTGCCCGAGATAAAGGAACTCTACATCATTGACTCAGAGCAGTCGGGTGTTATGCCCTTGCTACCCCTGGGCAAAGGCTCACTTAGCGGAGGCAGCCAATGAAAAAACTGATTATCCCACTGATTATTCTTATTGCAATTGCTGCAAATTCATTCTTTGTAGTTAACGAAGCAAACCAAGCCATTGTAACCCAGTTTGGGAAGCCGATTGGAAACGTGCGCTATGCCGGACTCCATTTCAAAATCCCGTTTGTGCAAAAGGTTCACACCTTTTCCCATCGGATTCTTAACTGGGATGCCGACCCCAATCAGATCCCCACCAGCGACAAAAAGTATATTTGGGTTGATACCACAGCGCGCTGGCGCATTACCGATCCGCTGCTATTCTTTACTTCTGTAGCTACAGAGAAAAATGCTCAGAGTCGTCTAGCCGACATAATTAACTCTGTTGTGCGCGATCAAGTTTCCGCACATCGCTTGGTGGACGTGGTACGCAGCGTTGGCTATGAGGGTGATCTGAGCATAAATTCTAAGGAATTTGATGCAAAGCAGGAAGACGACGAAAACGTCATCGGACGCGATAAAATTATGGACTACGTGTTGGAAAAGGCACGGCAGAACACACCTGAATACGGCATTGAGCTGATCGATGTGAAGATCAAACGCATCAACTACGTCGATCAGGTGCGGCAACGCGTCTTCGAGCGCATGATATCCGAGCGCCAGAAAGTTGCAGCCGAATATCGCTCTGAAGGTGAAGGAGAAAAGGCAGATATCCTCGGACAGATGCGCAAAGAACTGAAATCGATTGAATCAGAAGCGTACCAGAAAGCAATTCAGATCAAAGGTGCGGCTGACGCAAAAGCGGCCGCAATCTACGCCGAAGCCTACAATCAAGATCCTGCGTTTTATAACTATGTCCGCACCCTTGAGTCGTACAGCACTACTGTCGGCAAAAACAACCGCATTATCCTCTCAACTGATAGTGAATACTTTAAGTTGCTCAAACAGACAAATAAATAATCATGTATTGATCCACGTGCAGTCGTCCTCCCCGAGGGGCTTTACATTAAAGCCTCTTGGGGAGAACCCCCTCCCCTCTGGACATGCCCCGCTTCGCCCTATTTAGCCCTCATTGCATTTACGGCGTTGCCCGAAGACACACTGAGTTACTTAAAAACTCACACAAGATTTGCCGCAGCTAATGCAGGTTGGGCTTTTGTGACTCGAATTACCTCTTTAAGTCCTGTTTTGTTAAAAAACAAATGGGGAGAAGGGGAAAAATGACATACATAGTTATTTTGGCATTATCCTTGAAAAGTATAGTTGACTTGCCACACAAGATAAACTATTGAATAAGTCAATTCAAATAATCCATCAGGAGCAGAAATCTATGGGCATTAAGCTTGATGAAAAAATAAAGCCTATCTATCAGGAGGTTCTTAATCGCAACCCCGGTGAAAACGAATTCCACCAGTCGGTTCTTGAAGTTCTTGAATCACTCGGACCGGTACTGGTAAAACATCCAGAATTTGCTGACCACCGCATCATCGAACGTATCTGTGAGCCAGAACGACAGATCATTTTCCGCGTACCGTGGATGGATGATAAGGGCGATGTATATATAAATCGCGGTTTCCGCGTTGAGTTTAACAGTGCACTGGGTCCTTACAAAGGTGGGCTACGCTTTCACCCCTCTGTATATCTTGGTATCGTAAAATTTCTCGGCTTTGAGCAGATATTCAAAAACGCCCTCACCGGTCTCCCGATTGGCGGCGGTAAAGGGGGGGCAGACTTTGACCCCAAGGGTAAGTCTGACAATGAGGTGATGCGCTTCTGTCAGAGTTTCATGACAGAGCTATATCGCCATATTGGCGAACATACAGATGTCCCTGCCGGGGATATAGGTGTAAGTGGGCGCGAGATTGGCTATATGTTTGGTCAGTACAAGCGCATCACCAATCGCTGGGAAGCTGGGGTGCTCACAGGTAAAGGGCTCGACTGGGGCGGTTCGCTGGTACGAACCGAAGCTACCGGCTACGGTGCAGCTTTTTTTGTAGAAGAGATGCTCAAGGTGCGCAACGATTCACTTGAGGGGAAAAAGTGTGTAGTGTCCGGGAGCGGCAATGTAGCCATTTACACCATTGAAAAGATTCACGAACTTGGTGGCAAGGTTGTGGCGTGCTCAGATTCCAGTGGCTACATCTACCATGAAGCAGGCATTGATCTTGAGCTGGTACAGCGCATTAAAGAGGTTGAGCGACGCCGCATCAAGGACTACGCCAACCACTATCCTGATGCCAAGTACGTGTCTAAAGGTAACATCTGGGAGATCCCCTGCGATGTCGCTATGCCTTCTGCTACCCAGAATGAAATTAATGGTAAAGATGCGGCTATGTTGATCAATAACGGCTGTATTGCTGTGGGTGAAGGGGCAAACATGCCCACTACCCCCGAAGGGGTTCGAGTGTTCCTCGAAGCTGGCATCTCTTACGGTCCCGCAAAGGCTGCTAATGCCGGCGGCGTAGCTACGAGTGCTCTTGAGATGCAACAGAACGCATGTCGTGACTCGTGGAACTTTGAGTACACCGAGCAACGCCTGCAGAAGATCATGCGTAATATCCACAAGGTGTGCTACGAAACAGCAGAAGAATATGGCACGCCGAACAACTACGTTAATGGTGCCAATATAGCAGGATTCACCAAAATCGCTAAAGCCATGGTTGCGTTTGGACTTATATAAATTTTAGCTGGATATATGTTCCCATGCATTAAGCAAGACGAACCCAAAAACAGGCTAACCTTCACCGGTGCGGCCTGTTTTTTTATGCAACAATGTTTACCAGCAAGACGCTGCAAAGAAGCTGCTGAAAACCACCGGAAAGGCAACAGCGTACTGAATTCTGAATTAATCATAAAACCTTCCTTGAGCGGGGCAAATATCGGGGTTATAATAGTCACCAATGTTTTAATTTTCGCGATCCTTCCCCCTTAATCGCCCTTTTGTTACAAGAGGGTTCACCCCAAGAGAAGCCTGTAGCAAAGCGGCAAGCACGCTGAACCTGCACACGAGAGCAAGAGCAACAGACACCCTTTTGAGGCACTTAATCCTGGGTTTCATACCCGGAAAATGCGCAACAACTCCCTTCTGTTGCCAGCAGCGATATTCCATCCGGTGTAAAATGTGAGCAGATCGCCCAGGCACAGCGAAGAAAGGATACTTAACACTATGCTCAACATCTACGCGTTAGAGTGTCTGCAGCAGATAAATGTTAAATTGATAAAACACAGTGTACCCAGGGTATGAATTTCGAATTCAGGTATATCTATCGCCCGCTTCGTTGTAGTCGCAGCCTAACCATCATTCTGCTTCTATGCCTGAGTGTTACCGCGTGCACCGCGCCTCCCTCAGAGGAACTTATCAAAACTCAGATTGCACGTTACATACTTCCTCAGGTAGGAGAGGAAATATTCTCACTGGAGAATTTCCAAAAACTTGACGGACGCATGAATGAAGATGCAAGCTACAGCGTAGAAGTTAGATATGAGTTGGTATTTCGTAGAAGCTTGGACGAAATTTCGGCAGAATTGAGCGCCACTGCCAAACACGCACCGTTCGAAGCGATGGACAAAGGGCTTGCGATCTTTTTCAAGGTGATGGAGTACGGCAACTTCAAAGCCGGAGATAGAGTCCACAAAAGAGAAATCTATCACTTTATAAAAACGGAAAAGAGCTGGCGCATTGCAAGTGAATTTAGACCAAAGCTATAAATCTGCATATCGGTATTAAGTACGCGCAACCATACACCTAAGGGATGCCCGCAGGAGGATATCAATGAAAAAAGTTGAAGCAATCATAAAACCCTTCAAACTGGATGAGGTTAAAGAGGCTCTGAGCGAAATCGGAATTCAGGGGCTTACCGTGAGTGAAGTGAAAGGCTTTGGACGCCAAAAAGGGCACACTGAATTGTACCGAGGTGCTGAATATGTTGTCGACTTTATCCCCAAGATCAAGTTAGAAATAATTGTTTCCGACGATATGGCCGCTCAGGTTGTGGAGCAGATTGCCGCTACCGCCAAAACTGAGCGGATCGGCGACGGAAAAATATTTGTGACTCCGGTAGAGGATGTGCTACGTATCCGCACCGGAGAACGGGGCGACAAGGCGCTGTAAAAAACCCACAAAACAGAGCTTCACCCCCGCACAATCCCAAACCACTTACTATATTATCTATTCTTGGGATATGTATTCACCCCCCCAACGTAACGGAGGAAGAGCACCTGATGGAAGTTAAAGATGTAATAGAGTTCGCCAAAGAGCAAAAGTGCGAATTTGCAGATTTCAAATTTTTAGATTTTATCGGCAGATGGCAACATTTCACCACCCCCATAAGCGAACTCAATGAAGATGTGTTTGAGGAAGGACTCGGCTTCGACGGCTCTTCTATCCGTGGCTGGCAACCTATTCACAAGTCCGACATGCTTATCCTACCGGACCCTACCACCGCAAAGATTGATCCATTTATCGAACGCACCACCTTAAGCCTCATCTGCAATATTTCCGATCCCATAACCCGCGAGGGCTACACCCGTGACCCACGCTTTATTGCCCAAAAAGCAGAGGCGTACCTTAAATCCACCGGGATTGCGGATACCGCGTACTTTGGTCCAGAGCCGGAGTTCTTTATCTTTGACGATGTGCGTTATGCGTCTGAAGCGCACCAGTCTTTCTACGCGGTTGACTCTATTGAAGGGATTTGGAACAGCGGGCGGCAGGAACATCCCAACCTGGGCTACAAACCCCGCCACAAGGAAGGGTACTTCCCCTGTGCCCCCACCGATTCCCTGGTTGATTTGCGCAACGAAATGGTGATCGTTCTACAAGAGATCGGTCTCCACATCGAATGTGTGCATCACGAAGCCGCAACTGGTGGACAGTGCGAAATCGACATGCGCTACGATACCCTCTTACAGATGGGGGACAACCTGCAATGGTTCAAATATATCGTCAAGAATGTTGCGATCCAATACGACAAAACCGCAACCTTCATGCCGAAACCGCTCTATAAAGATAGCGGCTCTGGTATGCACTGCCATCAGTCGCTATGGAAAGAGGGCAAAAACCTGTTCGCAGGCGATGGTTACGGCGGTCTGTCTAAGATGGCGATGTACTATATCGGCGGGATCATTAAGCATGCTAAAGCACTGTGCGCTTTTACCAACCCCACCACTAACTCGTACAAACGTCTGGTACCGGGGTTTGAAGCACCAGTAAACCTGGCATACTCCAACAGCAACCGTTCGGCATCATTGAGAATACCAGTAACCAACAACGATAAAGCGAAGCGTGTTGAGTACCGCACCCCTGATCCAGCTGCAAACGGCTATCTGTGCTTTGCCGCCATGCTTATGGCTGGGCTCGATGGCATCGAGAACAAGATTGACCCGGGCCAGCCGCTGGATAAAGACATCTACGGTCTCTCGCCTGAAAAACTCCGTGAGATCCCGTCTGTAGCCACTACGCTGGACGAAGCGCTCAACTGTTTGCAAGATGATCACGAATTTCTTCTCAAAGGGGATGTGTTCACCGAAGACGTTATCGATATGTGGATCAGCTTTAAGAAAGAAACCGAAGTTGATCCCGTACGCATGCGTCCGTGCCCGGAAGAGTTCGCACTTTACTTCGACTGCTGATCCACCAAAGCCATTCAGACAGACTATAATCACGGTATAAAACAGAGCCTCCGGGGAACACCTGCGGAGGCTCTGTTTTATGGCGCGTTAAACAACTGTCCCGCATCGAGGTCAAAGACTTCTTTCACACTGCGCAGATCATCGCTACCACTACGGGAGAGGATACCTCTGCGCCCTATTAAGCAGGCACGCACAACAGGATTGTATCTAGTTGCTCATCCCAGTTTTGGAGATCACCTTGCACACAGGTGGCAAAGCGCATATTCTTACAGAGTAAACAGTGAACAGAGTTAAGCGAACACTTTGCCTTGAAAAACGATATCTTTAGGCTGAAAGCTGGCTGAGAAACATGTTGAAGGGAGCTTGAAATGGGTAAAAAGATGCATATGCGCTTTCGCTATAAGCTCCTGCTCCTGCTCTTGGCAGTAAGTCTGGTGCCACTGCTCCTCAACGGAGCGCTGTATCAGGCCACGTTGCGCAAAATAAGTACCAGATTAGCCACCGAAACCAGAGACACCCTGCAGGAGCACACCGTTGCGCAGTTACAGGCTCTGGTTCACTATCAAGCGCTGCTGTTACACCGAGATCGTGCTTTTATCCTGCAGGCGCTTAGCGCGCAAAACCGTGAAATTGAGCATATTCTGGCCCAAAAAGACATCCTCACAGCTTCTGAACTGACGCCATCCTACCGTTCTATCCAACAGGCAAATCCGGAATATTTTATCTGGCATGCAACCTATTTGAACTCAGGGCTGGAGTCTGTTTATCCGCCAAAGGCACTCACGCCAGCGCAGAGGATCGAGCTGGAGAACAACCATAAGCTGCAGCGCATCCACTGGCACCTTAACGTAGACAACGCACGGCTGCAGATCACCGTGTGCAGCCCTGTCCATTTTCCAGATGGAACGTTTGCTGGTATCACGGCAATAAACTTTGATCAGCAGCAGTTTTTTACAGGCTGGCAGCTCCCGCACCCCTGGGACGAATATGGCAGATTATTTGTCGTGAGCATAGCTGCAGACCCCCCTGGGCACACTCTTCCGCTTAACATCCACCTGGAAATATTTAACCAGAAAACCCCGCGCGAAAAAGATATTAATCCGCAGCAGATCTTTGATGCTGGCGTATTGAATTCAGCGCGAGAAAAACTTATGCGCGCATCCGAAGAAAAAACGGCAGGTTTCTTTCACCTTGAATTCAATAGCAGAGAATCAACCTGGATTTATGCCGGGGTGTCAAAAACCGAGCCTTTTCCACTGTTGATCATCCCCAACACCCAGATTAATTTACCCGCGAATCAGGCCGCCACCTTTGTAGAAGACCAATTTACCGACGCATTAAAAAAGACTGCTTTGCTGACCTTTGGCGTTTTGTTGTGTGTGACCATTATAGGGATGGTGCGCGCCAGAGCCGTAACAAGACCCATTGCCAAGCTGGTTGAAGCAGCAGAACGTCTGGCACAGGAAGATTTTACCACCAGGGTTGCTATCAGCAGTAAGGATGAATTTGAAGAATTGGGGCGCGCGTTCAACCGCATTGGGCCACATCTGCAAGAGCGCCAGGAGATTAAACAGGCTCTGGCTGCCGCCAAGGAAATACAACAGCTGATTCTGCCAGAGGTAGCGCCAGAGATAGAAGGCTTTGATCTGTATGGGCGCCTAGACTATTGCGATGAAATAGGGGGAGACTATTATGATTTCATCAAAACGACCACCGGCAAATGGTGTCTGGTTGTTGGGGATGTAATCGGGCATGGAATTGGAGCCGCGCTGCTGATGACTTCTGTTGCAGGGATTTTGCAGTCGACCATTGCCAATGGCGAGGATGAGCTTAAAACACTGTTCGCCCGACTCAATACCTTTCTCATCAATAATGGCGCAGACACCAGATTCATGACACTCTTCGCCGCGCGGCTCGACCCTGCCGCCCGCTCTTTACACTGGTTATCTGCAGGACATGGCCCGGTTTACCTTTATCGTGCCGAAACAAAAAAAGTGGAAGAATTACCCCCCACCACCATTCCTCTGGGAATTTTGGACGCGGTAGAATTCAGCCCTGTATATAGGGAAACCCTGCAACAAGGGGATATTTTATTTATTGGTACAGATGGAATCTGGGAAGCTACCAATGCTGCGGGGGAGATGTTTGGCTCCAGCCATGTTTTGCATATCTTGCGAGACGCAGCCGAGGATACGGCCGCCGAAATTGCCGCCAGAACATTTCAAGCCGTGGGTGAATTTTGTGGTTCAGCCCCCCAAAGAGACGACAGAACGCTGGTCGTGCTCAGGGCAGACTAAACACAGCGTGGGTAAAAAATTTCAAAAAAAGTCAGCTCTTATTAAGCATGCGTGGATTGTTTTTTTAGAGCTTGCAGCCTCCTCAACAGATGCGGTCTTCTTCCTGTCAAATCCCGGCATATCCTGTTCCTTCTGTATATACTGAATTGAATTTGAACTTTTCAGCAATGCTCACAGCATATTCACCAGAAAAATCCTGTTCCGCGCACCATGTCTGTATCTGTACCGCCACCCCACCCTTACCGTCGCGGCGATTAAAGTTCCTGGATTCTGGCCTCAATACAGCAACGGTAAATCCTTCATCGCTTCAT
>CAZDRL010000011.1:0-58379 GCA_964508035.1 uncultured Desulfuromonas sp. | reverse complement strand
TTACGCATTTTTTAATGCTTGAACCACTGAAGTTCCTGATATTAAATAGCCACATATTACCTGAATGGATGTTTTAACTGTTACCTAAATAGAAACTCGAACAGACTGGGTTTACCACTATGATACAGCGCAAAGTCGGGTTTGAAATCACCCCCACCTGCATCCGCATGGCAATTCTAGACGGGAAAAAAAACCCGCCTCAGGTTGTTGCGTTGCACCAGCGGGAGATCACCCCCGAAAGTGATATTGGTGCTACCCTGCTGGAGATGCTGGAACAACCGCCACGCTTCAGCGACCACTTCTGCACCGCATTGGCGTGGCAAAAGAGTTTCGTGCGTACCCTCCGCTTCCCCTTTAAAGATAAAAATAAAATTGAGGCTGCAGCACGAATTGAAATGGAATCTCGCGTTCCGGCTGACATCAGTGAGCACACCATCGCGTCCACCCCTGCTACCCCGGCAGAGGAGGGTTTTGCCAGCATCAGCGTCGCAGTACCAGACACCTCTATTGCCGCGGCCCTGGCCCCTCTGGATCAGGCCCGCATACCGCTGCAACTCCTGGGTCTGAGTCCGTTTACCGAGGCTGGCGGAGTTATTACCTGGCACCAAAACGGGTTGCTGGTTAAGGTTCATGCCGATCAGTTCGCGCTGTGCTCCATCAACGATGAAAACATTGGCGCATATAAAAACTGCCGCAGAACACCTTCAGATCCCCCCCTGTGGCAACGGATTGAGCAAGAAGCTGCCCTGTTATGGCGCAGCAACAATGTCGAAGCACAGCCGCTACTCCTTATGGGGGAACACATCACCCCTGAGGTGGAAGAGCAGCTGCAACAGCGCGGATACGAGTTGCTGAAGTTCCCCCCTACCTTGGAAGGGGAGCCGGTGCCGCATGAGTTTCTCCCCGTATGTGCCCTCGCCATGGCACGCGAAGAGCGCAGTTTCAATCTGCGGCAAGGGATGTTTGCTCTCAAGGGGAGCTGGAATTCCATAAAAAAACACCTCTATGTAGGTGCAACCCTGTTGCTTTTTACTGCTCTTGTGGGGGGAGCCACTGCACTAACCACGTATCGGCACAAAGTCCAACAGGTGGATGCGTATAAACAGCAGATGAGCAAGGTTTTTCGGCAGACCCTGCCCGACACCAACGTTATTGTGGATATCCCGCGCCAGATTCAGGCAGAGCTCGAACAGCTGAAGCGGCGTGCCGCTCTGCTGGGGGTAGGTAATTCAGCATCCCCTCTGGCAGCCCTGCGCGAGGTGTCGCGCCTGGCTCCAGAGGAGATAACCCTGGATGTGAAGCGTTTCCGCTACGTCGATGATTCCCTCGATATCAGCGGAGATACTACCGACTTCGATAGTGTCAACCGCCTGGGGGAACGCCTGCGTCAATCACCGCTGTTCAGCTCAGTACGCATTTTCGATGCCAAAACTGGGCTTGAAGGAAATAACGTTGGCTTCAGGCTCCAGATAAATATTTCTACCGCCGGAGGTTCACAGTGATTAGAAACCTGTCCACGCGTGAAAAAATGATTCTGGGCGCGGGAATCGTGTTCTGTGTTGCGGTGCTGCTCTATGTAGGCGTCATCGCCCCGTATACCTCCAAAATGCAGGGGCTTGAGCGAAAAATAAGCGCCGGACAAGCCCAACTGGAGCAGGTAACCGTTCTACAGCAGGAGTACCAGAGCTTAGCGCAGCAGATAAAACAGATCAGTACTGACCAGCAGGATGTCTCCGGTCTGTTCAGTTTTGTGGAAAACCAAGTCCAGCAGGTTGCGGGGCGCGACAAACTCACCTCCATGCGTCCTGTGGCACCGATACGCCACAATGATATGGTAGAAGAGGGGCTGGAGGTGAGAATCGAACGGATCTCCCTGCGCCAAGCGGTGGATCTGCTCCAACGTCTGGAACAGTCACAACGTCCCCTGCGGGTAAAGGGACTGGACCTGAGGGTGCGCTTTGAGAATAAGTCTCTATTTGACGCCTCCTTGACCATCTCCACCTTCGGGAGAGGATAAGCTATGGCTGAGACTACACCAAACCTCAAACAATCACTGCGCAAGAGGGCGGTATACATCCTTGCGTTTATCGCTCTAAGTGGAATAACCTTTGTGCTTGGGGTGTGGTTTATGTTCCCCGATGCGAGCCTGGAGCGCCGCATCAACGCCGAACTCGCTCGCCAGGCTCCTTTCAGCAGCAAAATCCACCATCTCGAGCGCAGCTTCCCCTTTACCTTAAAAGGGAAGCAAGTTTCCATAGATATTCCCCAGTTTCCTCTTATCATTGCCCCCCTGCAGGTGAAGCCAGCGTGGAGCAGCCTCATCCGCTTACAACCGGGAATCGTAGCATCTGGTATACTGTTTGGTGGGCCTTTTGAAGTTTTCTACACCAGTAGCGGCACCACCGCCATTAAGGCTGAACGGATGCACCTCAGCGCTACCATCCCCGGATTCAGCTCAATCAGGATAGAAGGTGAGCTTGAGTACGCGCAGATTGACGCGCATGTCTCTGATGTGGTAACTCCCAGCCATGGGCAGATTATACTCAAAGGGGTGCGTATACACGGACTGGACAAGGTGGGGCTAGGACAAAGTGTGACAACCTTGGGAGATCTAGAGTTAACCTTGGAGGAACAGGGGCGCCTGTTGCAACTTGAACTTCAGAATCCTGGCGGGGCGTTTCAACTTTCCGGCAGCGGCTCTATAACCCCGCCGCAACTCAGCCCTAAAGGTCGCATGAACCTGCAGTTGCGTATAGATAATATCCCTGCCGAACACGCGCAACTTGAAGAACTCTTGAGTTTAACCGGAGTGCGAAAAGATGCTGAAGGATATCTTATCCGCCTCGGTGGACGCATAGAACGTCCCATCCTACGCTAATATATCCCCACCCCAAACCACGCGCCGCTGCGGATAAAAGTGCAGCGGCGGTTGACATGCTCCAGAACAGTGATTACTGTCTGAAAAATCACTTAATATTCACACCGTGAAAGGGATTGCTGTTTATGAGCGAAGATTACGATGATATAGACGACGAATCGATGTTTTCGGATGATGACGATGAGTTTGAAGATATCGGTGACATAAGCGAAGCGCTGCTCCTTGCTTCCGATGTCCTTCCAGAGCAAATTCCCATCATCCCGCTACGTCCACGCCCGGCCTTTCCCAATATCCTCATCCCTATGAGTATCAGCGGGAAAGAAAAAGTGGACATCATTAAAAAAGCGGCGGACAGCCCCAGCCACGCTATCGGCATGGTGCTGGTGCGCAACACTGAGGGGAAGGATGAACCGGATAATCTCCACAAGGTTGGAGTTGTGGGGAAGATTGTAAAAATTCTGAAAAGCGAAGAAGACAATATTCAGGTTCTGGTCAATTGCCTCGAACGCTTCACCATCAGGCACCTGCACGAAACCGAGGATGGTCTGATTGGAAGCGTGGAATACCTTAAAACGCCTGAAGATGCCCAACGTGAAGAGCTTAAGGCGTACTCCATGGCGATCATCACCACCCTCAAAGAGCTGGTGCAAATCAACCCGCTGTACTCCGAAGAGATCAAGATGTTTCTGGGACGCTCCAGCATGGATGATCCCGGCAAGCTTGCAGACTTTGCGGCTAACCTCACCTCTGCAGATGGACAAGAACTTCAGCAGGTCCTGGAGACCTTCGACGTCCACGCGCGGATCGATCAGGTCCTGGTGCTGCTAAAAAAAGAACTGGAGGTCTCACGCCTGCAGAGCAAAATCTCCAAGCAGATTGAAAAAAAGGTGTCTGCCCAGCAGCGTGAGTTTTTCCTGCGTGAACAACTCAAGGCAATTAAAAAAGAACTTGGGCTGGAGAAAGAGGGAAAAGTCAGTGAAATCGAAAAATTTACCGAGCGCCTGAAGAATCTTAAACTCAACGATGAAGCGCAAACAGCGGTTGATGAGGAGCTTGAGAAACTCCAACTCATCGAACCAAGCTCACCGGAATACAACGTCAGCCGTAACTACCTGGATTGGCTTACCATCCTTCCGTGGGGGAAAAACACCAAAGATTCCTACAATGTCGCCAAGGCACGCAAGGCACTAGATGCGGACCACTACGGCTTGGAGGATGTGAAGGAACGGATTCTCGAATTTATCGCTGTCGGGAAGATGAAGGGGGATATCTCCGGCTCTATCCTCTGCCTGGTTGGTCCTCCCGGGGTGGGCAAAACCTCCATTGGCAAGAGTGTTGCCCATGCACTGAAGCGCAACTTCTACCGCTTCTCCCTCGGGGGGATGCGCGATGAGGCTGAGATTAAGGGACATCGGCGTACCTATATTGGGGCAATGCCGGGTAAATTTATCCAGGCGATTAAACAAGCCGGGAGTTCGAATCCAGTGCTGATGCTGGACGAAATCGACAAGATCGGTGCTTCTTTTCATGGAGATCCCGCTTCAGCCCTGCTTGAGGTGTTAGATCCAGAACAGAACAACAGCTTTCGCGATCACTATATGGATGTCCCTTTTGACCTCTCCAATGTCCTGTTTATCGCTACCGCAAACCAGCTCGACACCATCCCTGCACCTCTTCTTGACCGCATGGAGGTTATCCGCCTTTCGGGCTATATCATGGCAGAAAAGGTTGAAATAGCGAAACGCTACTTAATCCCTAAAGCGTTGCAGAGCCACGGTCTGACGCGGCAACAGGTAAGTATCCGCAAGGATGCCCTCGAAGCGATTGTAGACGATTACGCACGCGAGGCAGGAGTGCGAGGACTGGAAAACCGAATTAAAAAGATCATGCGCAAAGCAGCGATGGCATTTTCCGATACGCAAAAAGACAAGCTCATTTTGCGCAAAAACAATCTGGAAAAATACCTTGGAAAGCCGGTGTTCAGTCAAGATGAGGTGTTTGAAAACGTGTCTGGGGTAGCCACTGGGCTTGCGTGGACCAGCTTAGGCGGGGCAACCCTCCAAATCGAGGCAACCGCGGTAAAAACGAGTAATAAAGGGTTCAAGCAGACTGGTCAACTAGGCAAGGTTATGGTGGAAAGTTCCGAGATTGCGTACTCCTTTGTTATGGGGAATTTGAAGCACTTCGGCATGCAGGAGGACTTCTTTGATCACCACTTTGTCCACATGCACGTCCCCGCCGGAGCAACCCCAAAGGATGGACCTTCCGCAGGGATAACTATGGCAACTGCGCTTTTCTCCATGATTTCAAACATACCGGTGCGAAAAAAGCTGGGAATGACCGGAGAATTGACTCTCACAGGCCAGGTGCTCCCCATCGGCGGGGTAAAAGAGAAAACTATCGCGGCGCGCCGCAGTGGCTTGAACGTGCTGATCTTCCCAGAGAGTAACCGAAAAGACTTTGAAGACCTCCCCGAACATCTGCGCGAGGGGCTGGAGGTACACTTTGCCAAAAACTACGCCGATGTCTACAACATCGCCTTTCCGAAATAATTGGAGTAAAACCTATGAATATTGAAGAGTTGAAACAGCAAGTTATGCAGCTAACCACTACAGAAAAACAGGAGTTTATCCTCACGGCCCTGCCGGACCTGGCTGATGAAGCCCTGCAGGATTCAGGCTTTATGTTACGCCTGCTTCCGGTGATGCTGGAAATTGTCAAAAAAAGTGGCATCGACCTGCAACAACTTATGCAGTTTGCCGCCCTGCAACAGGGCAACATGAACAACTCCTGACCTTTATGCTTATATCTGAGACAGACCGAAGCGAGAGTCACTAAGCAGATCTACACCAGGGGATAGACAGCCGCAGTCAGTTCTCGACTGCGGCTGTCACCACCACTCTCGTGCCATATTTGCGCCAAAGCGGTAAACGCTGTATCCATAAGCTCTTTCTGAAACATATTCATCATCACGCTGCTTGGCTCTTCAAACATAGTCCAACCAAGTGCCGCGCGGCATGCTTCTGCACTGGTGGAAGTGATTGAGCGGCACAGGAGTGGGCGCACGGGATAGATGGAGCAACTCCCCTCTTGATCGAGAAAAACACAAGGTTGATTGGTGGTGATACGCTCATCATCATCGAGTCCGCTGATCACCACGAGCATCTGGCGCATCTGTGCACGCACCAGCGCTAATTCAGCTGCACTACGGGTACGGCGCAAATATGCAGCGATATTGTGAGCCTCAGGGACTAGGGTAGCCACGTTAACGCGACAACAAGCGCTACACCCCGCGCTGCATGCAATCATCTCACTGTCAGAAGCATGTAGCCCCGCACGCAACTCGCCCTCCACCTGCTGGAGAAACTCCTTCAGTGATAGCTGTGAAGGCGCGGCGGCGTCAATACGGCTCTGAAAGCTCGCCTGTAACTTCTGCCCCCAACTATTAAAATCAAACTCCGGAGTAGTGCTGGTTAAGGTCTGCATGGTATTATCCATCCTATACTCGAACGCAATTGAGGTTGAAACAGGGCGTAAAGAAAGAAGTAAAACTTCAACGTGGGTAAAACCATGTTCTACATATTCTTCTATATGCTCTGCCTCAATTGTCAACATTCCTAATAAACTAACACCACTCACCTTTTATACCACTAATGGCTTTAGCGCCTGAATAGCGCGCGCATCTCTGACGCTGCAGTGGCGCCGCCGGGAGAACCGAATGCAAAGATTATTTACTAAGTTGCCTAAATTGCTCGCAGTTGTCTTGACTCTTGGGCTGATGCTGAGCCTCAGTGCATGTGGATACAATGATATCCAACGCAATGATGAAGCAGTGCTGCAGGCGTGGGCAGATGTCGAAGCGACCTACCAACGCCGTATGGATTTGATCCCAAATCTGGTTGAAACCGTGAAAGGGTACGCAGCCCACGAGCAGGAAACCCTGGAGAACGTTACCCGTACACGTGCCACTGTGGGGCAAACCAATATCAGCGCTGCAGATCTCAACGATCCCGCGGCGCTACAGCGCTTTGCCACGGCGCAGCAGCAGATGTCCGGCGCTCTGTCGCGCCTGCTTCTGGTGGCGGAGCGCTATCCAGACCTGAAAGCAAGTCAAAACTTTCGCGATCTGCAGCACCAACTGGAGGGAACGGAGAACCGCATCAATGTAGCGCGCCAGCGCTTTAATGCTGCAGTGCAGAAGTTTAACTCCTCAATCAGGACCTTCCCAAACAATCTGACCAACAAGTTTTTGTTAAAACTCGAACGTAAAGAGCCATTCAGTGCCACAACCGGTGCCGAAACCGCTCCCGAGGTGAAATTTTGATTTCACCTGTGACGCTGCATAGATCTGCACTGTGTGCGGTAGTCGTGACGCTATGCATGTGTATGCTCGGAGTGTTAACCGCTTTCACAGCGACGGCGGCACCACAACTCCCATCTACTATTAGCGCCTACGTCACAGATCAGGCCGACATGCTCAGCGCCGCCACTGAGCAAAAACTCACTACGTTTCTACGCCAGTTTGAACAGAGCGATTCCACCCAGATTGCGGTTGTCACTATCCCTTCTCTACAGGGGCGTGCGCTGAGCGAATACAGTATTGAACTCGCATCCAACACCGCGCTAGGTCAACATAAGCACGACAACGGAGCATTGCTTCTCGTTGCGCGGGATGAGCGCAAAATAAGGATAGAGGTGGGCAAAGGGTTGGAAGGACGCCTTACCGATCTGCTCGCTGGACGTATCATTGACCTGGAGATCGCACCGCGGTTTAAGCAAGGGATGTTTGAAGAAGGTATTGTAGCCGGTGCAGCTGCCATGGCCGCCAGTGTGCGCGGCGAATACACGGGCACAGGGGCATCTGCGGGGAAGGAGAAACGCTACCCCTTCGGCTGGCTGATCATGCTGCTGTTTCTTGCACCGGGACTACTCCCCTTTGGTTCCAGGCGGCGACGCTCAAGGTCCATCTTCTTCCCCGGTGGTTTTGGCGGAGGGCGCGGCGGCGGTGGTTTCAGCGGCGGCGGTGGCGGTTTTGGTGGCGGCGGCGCTTCTGGGGGGTGGTAAAAAACGCCCCCTCACATCTATCCACAGGAGATATTATGATACCACGAGCAGCGCATAGTTTTTTTACCCCCGCCGAGCAGGAGAAGATCCGCTCAGCGGTAGCGCGGGTAGAAGAGCAGAGCCACGGCGAAATTGTCCCCGTAATTATAGACCAGGCATCAAGCTACAGCCGTACCACCGCGCGCAGTGCATTCTTGCTCACCATGGCTCTCACCTCAATCACTCTGTGGATCATGCCGGCAACTGAGCAAATGCATCTATTCTGGCAACTTCCCGTCGGGTGCACTCTGTCTTTTGCCATTTTCTACTTTATGCTCGAACAACTTCCGGGAATAAAAAGGATGCTGCTGAGCCCAAGTGAAGTGGAACGCGCCATGACGGCGAAGGCGTTCGAACACTTTACCCGGCATGGCATTTATAAAACCCGGGAACAGAGTGGAATCCTGATTCTTATTTCTCTGTTTGAACACCGAGTAGAGGTTTTGGCAGATGAAGGGATCAACGCTAGAGTTGATCCGGAGGAATGGCACCAAGTGGTGGATGAGATTGTTGCCGGCTTGAAACAGGGCGATGCCTGCACAGGGGTGTGCAACGCCATCGCCCACTGCGAAGCTCTATTGGTGGAGCACTTTCCCCATACACAAGCAAGCGCTGCCGCTGATACCAATGAACTCCCCAACCTGATAGTGTCCCGTCCTTCTCCCTAACCTAGATCAGCCGAGCGGAGCGGATCACGCATGTAGTCCAGATGGCGGGAACCTCCCTTCCAGCCGGGCAGCAGGAGGGAGTACATGCGCGCACTGCGGTTGTGGAGTTCAAGCAATTGGTGTGCCTGCCGCAACCTTGCAGGGGCAGAGTGGTAATGACGCTTGAGCAGCGCATTGATACGTGAAAAATTCCCCACTAGCGGAAGCTTCATCGAGGCGCGACACTGACGCAAGAACGCCTCTCCCCTGGCACTTGCTCCCAACAGCGGAATAAACGGCACTCCCCCTTTTAGGTGCAATTCCATCTGTGCAGGGGTAACTCCCAGCGTGGCATAACATAACAGGCGCTGCACCCGGGTGCGGGTGAGGTGTCGGGCCTTTGCCCCATCTACAAGTTCAACATAGGTTGTTGCGCGCAGCGCCGCCTGCAAAAAGCGGGCGCGCAACCCGGGTTGAAACTGATATATCTGCGCATCCACATCCTCTCCCCCATCGCCACCCGCCCGCAAACATCCAGCCGCAACCAGCATAAACCAGCGTTCCATATCACTTGTATTGCCATGGCGCTGTGCGTGGCGCAGGAGACGCGCACTTACTGCGGGAACATACGGAGCAATATCTTCTTGTTGCGCCAGCATATGTCGAACAGCCGTGGCGCTTGCAAGGTCGGCGCTCTGCGGTTTGCACGCATGAAAGCTACCTCCAATGCGGGTGATGGTGAAAGGCTGCAGGTCAATCTGGGGCGCAGCGGCAAGAGCACGCAGATATGCAAGCCCGAGGATATTGTTGGGAGCTTGCAGATCGAAAGTAGCTGCCGGAGTGCTTCTCTGCCCAACGTTGCTCTGCCGCAGGCGTTCCTGCCGTGCCGCGGGGTAATTCGTCCCACGTCGGAAATGGAGGGCCCCACCCTCCTCTACCGCAGTGGCGCTTATCACCGCAGCCATCCGCTGCAATTCTTCCAGGGTACCACTTTCACTCCCGAAGCAGAAACAATCCAGATGGGGAGAAAATGCGTGCAGCACCTCCAGTGCACCGGCGGCAAAATGGGGGGCACTGTTGCATCCCCATGGGAACGGGAGTTCCACCACCACATCCACGCCACAACTTAGTGCCATGCGCGTACGTTCCCATTTATCTACCAGTGCTGGCTCTCCGCGCTGAAGGAAATGTCCCCCCATAGCGGCCACTACAACGTCAGCACCACTGGTTGCGCGTGCCTGCTCTACATGGTACGCATGCCCATTGTGGAAAGGATTATATTCGGTGATCAAACCTACGCCGCGCAAACTCATTACACAATAAGCGGCAAGCGCCGCACAATTCGGGTTTGGGTGGGGGTGGTTTCGGTCTGATATGCTAGCGGTTCAACTCCGTGGCGCAACACCTCGCGCAGGATATGGGCGTAGTCAGGGTCAATATCAGCAGCCGGAGCAAATACCTGTGCCTCTGCGCGCTGCACTAGAAACAGGATAACTCCGCGCTCTCCCCGCGCACACGCCGCACGCAACGCCTGCAGATGACGTTGGCCGCGCTGCGTCACGGCATCGGGGAAACATGCGCATGCAGAGGTTCCCATATAGGTTACATTTTTCACTTCCACCCATACGCTACATCGATCTTTATTCTTCAGGCGCCCTTTATCCTCCGGGTCGAGACGAAAATCGATGCGGCTTTCCTCCAGACGCTGCTCCGGTGTGATGCGATAGCCCTTCAGCCCTGCAAGGATACCGCACGTCAGCGCTTCCTCCACCACCCGGTTACTGCGCTGGGTGTTGATATCTACCCAACTCCCCTCCACCTGAATCAGCTCCAGGGTATGGGGATATTTGCGCTGCGGATTGCCGCTATGAGAAAACATCACGCGCAAACCCGGCTCGGCGCACTGCTTCATGCTCCCGGTATTCGGGGTATGGGCGGTGATACCGGTTCCATCAGGCAGGCGGATATCTGCCAGAAAGCGCTTATAGCGCCGTTCCAGAATACCCTCTTCCATCGGTGGCAGCTTCATTCAACATCTCCTCGGGGAGCAGTGTCCTCATGTAAAAGCAACGCTTCGAGTTTTGCGCGTTTGCGGCCCAAGGCACGTTCCACTTCTGCGGCTCCGAACATCCAGCGCAGCTGTCCGAGCATGAGGATAACATCCGCCATTTCATCAACAACGGTACTCGCATCAGCCTTATCTCGGCGGTAGTGGAGCAAAGCGGTAGTGAGTTCGGCACACTCTTCAATAACCTGATCGTATTGTGCCTGTTCGCCCCATTTTTCAAGGGTGCGGCGATACAATTCTACGTTGTCATCTTGTTGCATAAACGGACTCCACAAATGTCACTAACCTTGGGAGGCATAGCTGGGTTGGGTAATAAGATATGGTGCAAAAACAGAGAAACAGGTCCAACATGCGACCTGTTATATCTAAGCACTTATTCAATCTGAATGTTACCTAAAAAACTTACGCCATCATGATCCCGTTGCGTGTAGTCGCCTTGACCTTGTACATCATGTTGTCAGCAAGGCGGATAAGATCAAGCTTGTTGTCCACATCTTCGGGCATGGAAGCGATGCCAAAGCTGGCAGTAACCTGTATCGGGGTGCCATCCTCAGCAATCAAAACATGATCACAAATGCGTGCGCGCAGATTGGCTACCAGTTCGTATGCTCCCATTTTATCGGTCTGCGGCAGGATAATGACAAACTCATCCCCACCATAGCGTGCCCCACAGTCTACTGCACGCAGGCGTTTCTTGATAAGCTGCCCGATCTCTGTGAGCACCTGACTCCCTATCAAGTGCCCGTGGCGGTCATTGATCCGTTTAAAGTGGTCGAGGTCGAGAAATACCAGCGAAACAGGAGTGTTGAAACGTTGCGAACGCCTGATCTCTATATCAAGAATTTCATCGAAGTAGCGCGCATTGTGCAGCCCGGTTAAATCATCTGTAATCACCAGCTCGCGTACTTTACTAAAATTACGTGCATTGGATATCCCGATGGCAACATAATCGGAGATAGTGGAAAGGAGAATAAGGTCGTTTTCATCGAACACCGGTTCATCGGGACCATTTACCAGCTGCATAACTCCTAGCAGTGTGCCCTGAATCTCCACCGGAACACACACAACCGAACCCGCCTTAAACCCTGTCTGTGCCTCTAAACAGTCGTTGTAACGCGGGTCAACGATAGCGTTCTCTATAAGGGCGGGGCAACGGTGCTGTGCCACCCACCCGACGATCCCCTGCCCCAGAGGCAGATGTTGCCCCTTCAGTTGTGCAGCAACCTCGGAAACCACAACATCGAAAACAAGATCGTTGCTCTTTTCATCGTACAGGAGCAGGGACCAAGCGCGGGACTTAAACAGCAGGTTTGCTTTTTCAATGATAATGTTGGTGAGTTCTTCGATATCAAGAGTAGATGTAAGGGTTTTGCCGATCTGAACCAATGTTTCAAGTTCCTCGTTGCGCCGATGGAGCATTTCCAGCAACTGCTTGTCATCCTTATCGTATAACATCCATTCCTCCGAGGAGTCTGTCGGCGCTAGAGCTCAATTACCCAACAGGGGGGGGAAATATACATCTAAATCTGCATAATAACTTAATATTGGCCAAGTTGCAGTTTTTTTCGCTTCCCCCGCGCTGGGTGCAATGCGCAGGTGGCGTTACTTTGTGCCAATGCCGATATAAGAGAGACAGTCAGGGATCTCGTGGGCATAAACAGGGCGACTTAGCAGATACCCCTGAGCTTCTTCACAGCCGACGCGGCGGAGAAAATCGAGCTGTGCATAGGTTTCCACCCCCTCGGCAATCACGCCAAGTTTGAGATTTTTGGCTAAATCCACTATGGAGTGAGCTATCTGGGCAGAGCCGTCCTCTTCCTCAATCGTTTCCACAAAGGAGCGATCAATTTTAAGTTTGCTGATATCAAAGTCGCGTAGATAGCTCAGGGATGAATAACCGGTACCAAAATCGTCCACTGCGAGCTTTATTCCCATATTTCGTAAAGCGCGCATGGTTTCGATGGCACTTGGAACGTCATTCATGATGGTGCCTTCAGTTATCTCAAGTTCAAGCAGACTCGGATCCATGCCGGTGCGAGTCAGCACCTGCTGAACCTGGGCTAACATGTTTGTGTGGCGAAATTGGCGCGGAGACACATTGACCGCGACCGTGAACGTACCAATCCCGCTGGACTGCCACGCCATGTTCTGTCTACACGCCTCTTCTAGAACCCAAGCGCCAATTTCAAGGATAATATCGCTCTGCTCTGCTATGGGGATAAACTCTCCCGGGGGGAGAAAACCCCGTTCCGGGTGATACCAGCGGAGCAGAGCTTCTACGCCCACCATCTCTCCAGAATGTATGTTGTACTGGGGCTGATACTGTACCGCAAATTGACGTTGCGCCAACGCTACCTGCAGATCAGACTCAAGCACCAGGTACTCATGAATGTTGTGATCCAGCTCTGCGGTGAAGAAATGTACACTATTGCCGCCGCTGCGTTTGCTTTTATGCATGGCAACATCGGCACAGCGCATGAGTCCACGTGCATCGGTTGCATCTGCTGGATACAGGCTGATCCCGGCGCTGCCACTCAGATACAATTCATACCCAGCCACGCTGAAACATTTACGCAACACCCAGAGTATGTTTTGCGCTATCACCTGCGCATGTTCAGCATCAAGCAAATTATCCAACAAAATAAAGAAGTCATCACCGCTAAGGCGCGCAATAGTATCGCGCACCCCAACACAATTGCTCAGGCGTTCTGAAACCTCGCACAGAATCAAGTCTCCAACATCGTGTCCGAGGGAATCGTTCACCTTTTTAAAATTATCCAGATCAAGGCAGATAACCGCGAGCTCATGTGTAGCCTCGGCGGCAGCGGCTATTGCAGCGTCGAGGCGTTGAGAGAAAAGCGCGCGACTGGGGAGATTGGTCAGGCTGTCATAGTGAATGAGCTGGTGCACCCGTTCTTCCTGCTCATTGAGGCGATTCTTCATCAGGGTTTTTTTGGTGATATCGCGGGCGCGCTCAATAACGCCTTCAACCTTCCCCCCCTTGGTCAACAAAGGGGTGTACACAAACTCATACACTTCACAACGATGGTTGACGGTGGTTATTTCACGCGTAAAGCATATGCTCTCCCCAGTATTCATAACGGTATCCAGGTAATTGGGGAGCGGCACAGAGAAACCGCTACGCTCGAGAAACGGCAACAACACTCCAGCACTGGTGACCTCGCAATGTGAACGTAGCAGGCGCTGTGCCGCGGCGTTTAGAAGCAATACCCGGTTTTTACCATCAGTAACGAGCAGGGGTTCCTCGATGCTATCAACCAAAGTGCGCAGTTGAGATAAATCGAGACCGGGATCAGCCTTCTCTGTGAGCGGGCAATGCAGAAAACAAAAGGCACTCAAGCTTCCATCACCAGCGTAAAGGGGGCGTACTGTCCAGTGATTATCCTGCGGCGCAATCCGGCTGAAAATGGCGATACAGTCCCATTCTAGAGCACCTCCAGCGTCAGACACATGCTGTGCATGTGTCGCTGCGCTTGAACTGAATTTTTTCACACATGCCGCAAGTTCCATCTCCAGGAGCGTATCTGCACTGTGATAGCCATACTGCTGCAGGAGGATCTGAACGTTTCTGTCCATCTGCAGAATGGCGCCGCACACATTCACCACCATTATTCCCGGTGGGGCGTCAAGTTGTGGTGTACGGGCATCACACGTATGCGACCGTCTGGAAAGTCCATGCACCATAGAAGAACGTTCGCCCATACTAATCGCTATCATCCACGACGAGTTGCACAGGCTCTAATGTTCCACTGGCTACTATGTAAACACAAACCAATATCGGCTCCAATGCTGTGCTGAGTCAAAAAACGAACAAATGTTCTGCAAGTAATTCATTATAGAGATTTAGTCTCGCTGTTACAACATATCTGTTGACATATTTTTGCCCCACTGGTAAACCCTCGTCAACCTGAAAAGATAACCAGTTGACCACGGGAGGGAAGATGCTACAAACAGGCAATAATTGTCGCGCCAATACGCGGGTTGCCACGTCAATTTTATGCGTATGTATATGGTTTTATTCCACATTGGGATTTTGTTCTCCATTGGATGCGGATGCTGCAACCTTTGAAACCGAGGCAGATCTAGGCACATACATGGTCACCGCAACTCGCAGTGTAGCCCCTATCGAGTCAATCGGACGCTCCACCGAAGTTATCACTCGGGCGCAAATTGAAAATTCACCTGCTACCGATCTGTATGAAGTGCTGGAATATGTCAGTGGGGTGGATATACAGCGGCGCAATGGTGGGACTCAAGCCGATGTAAGTATTCGGGGTGGGAGTTTCGAGCAGACCCTGATCTTGCTCAATGGTATCAGCATGAGCAACCCGCAGACCGGACACCACAATATGGATCTCCCCCTGCAACTGCACGACATTGAACGGATCGAAATTGTCAAGGGACCTGGAGCGCACATCTATGGCGCCAACGCCATGGCCGGTGTGATTAACATCATAACTCGCGCTCCTGAGTTACCCGGCATCCAATTGCACCTCGAGGGGGGCGATTATGCCTACTATCATGCTGGGGGTAGTGGAACCTTTACCACCTACGCCTGGAAGCACCGCCTCAGCGCAGCACAGCGCTATTCCTCTGGGTTTGACTCCGACGAACCAACCGGATTCAACATCAAAAGTGTAAACACCCACAGCAAGAGGGATATTGGTGCTGCAACGCTTGAAATAGGGAGCGGATATATTGACAAAGACTTTGGCGCAAGTAGATTTTATTTCGATGCACCGGAGCAGAAACAACGTACCCAAACCTTTACGGGTTACACCCACATGGATACCTATGCCGGAAATTGGCATTTACGCCCCCATATCAGCTATCAGCGCCATGAGGATACCTACTCCTATGCCGCCGCTAATCTCTGGTATGAAAATGAATCCACCACTGACAAACTAATTGCCCAATTCAGCGCCGATACCCACACCCCTTACGGCATCAGCACCATGGGAATAAACGCGGAATGGGAAGAGATAAAAAGCAACAGCCTTGGCGACCATGCACGCAGGCAGCACAGCCTGTTTTTCAATCAACGCATCCCGCTAGGGGAACGTTTAGTCGTGGGAGCAGGACTTTCTGCCGTGTACTATTCCGCCTGGGGCTGGGAGTACTGGCCTGGGATGGATGTTAGTGTGGCGCTAAATGACAGCTGGACCTGGTTTGCCTCGTTTGGCGAATCGTTTCGGATCCCCACCTATACGGAGATGTACTACAATACTCCGATGAATATTGGAAATCCTGCGTTGAAGCCTGAGGAAGCGCAGACCTGGGAGAGTGGTGTGCGAGGGGGGTGGAGCAATATCACCACTAGCATCGCCCTCTTCCGGCGTGAGAGTGACAATCTGATTGAGTGGGTGCGCGCGGAATCGCAACAGCCCTGGCATGTAGCTAACATCGCCAACGCCACTACTACAGGGGTGGAAACCGAAGTGGAAATTCAACATCCGTGCGGAGATGCAAGTATGCTGGAACGGATTAAAGTAACCTACACCTATCTGGACACCGATATGCGCAGCGCAAGTCTCGAAACAAAATACGCTCTGAACCACCTGCGCCATCAACTACATCTACGCACCGACCTCAACTGGACTTCAACTTTGCAGCAACAGATAGTTTATCGCTATGAAAAACGCCTGAACAACGATTCAAGCGCTGTGGTGGACACTCGCCTGAACTGGGAGTTAAGCCCTACCCTGACCCTACGTGTTACAGTTACAAATGTGTTTGACAAAGAATACATTGACGGGGGGTTCACCCCAGCACCGGGGCGCTGGATCAAAGGGGGGATTACGTGGCGAATTTAAGCTGCGCGCGGGATAAAACACAAGGGGCGTTCTTCGTTTTTATACCGAAGTACGCCCCTTGATATTTTTCTCCCATGCGCGCTAAGTCCACTTAGCGACCACGGCAATCTCCATCTATTTTTTCTGCAATACTTTAAAAACTGCGGAAAAATCCTCTTCACCAAGTCCCTGATCCATCGCTTCTTTATACACGTCGATCACGGCCTCCATACCCGGCAAACGGGTACGGGTTATGCCCGCAGCATCTTGAGCTTCCCGCAGCCCTTCATATACATATTTCAACGCTAGGTTGCGGCGGTAGTTTCCACGTGCAATGGAGCGTCCTTTTTTATGCAGTAGGGGCGAAGCTACTCCACCAGCATCAAATACTTCCATGATCTGATCGTTGCTGAAGCCGAGGCGCTCCCCTAAAACCAAACTTTCTGCGAGAGCCTCCATCAGATGCGACTGCATCAGGGTTACCACGAACATCATCCGGGTTGCGTCGCCAATCTCTCCCACATGGAGGATATTGAGGCCGACGTGGGAAAGCACTTCACGACACTGACTTACCACTGCGTTGTCGCCCCCAACCAGAATGGTCAACAACCCATGGGCGGCATGTTCACGCGTACCCCACACCGGAGCATCAAGGAAGCGGATTCCCCGCCTTTTAGCTACCTTCGCCACATCCTGGGTCATCTCTAGGCAATGAGTGCCCATATCGCATAAAATAGTGCCGGGATCGATCCCGCTCAAAAATCCACCCCGGCTGGAAAGGGCCTGCTTCAGCGCATCCTCATGCGGAAGCACGGTAATAACGATATCCTTACCCTGCGCCGCTTCCAGTGGCGTTTGAGCACCCCGTGCCCCTTGGGCAACTAGTTCATCAACGGCCTCTTTTTTATTGTCGTGCACGGTCAAGTCATAGTCACCCTTCAGCAGGTTTTTTGCCATTGACTTTCCCACAGTTCCGAGACCAATAAACCCGATTTTCTTAACCATAGCATTCCTCCTCATCTATGCCTGTGCCGTGCTGCAGGCGCCCAGCGTCTTTAACCCTGTTGAATCCAGACCGCGAACCATATATGTAAATTCCTGCAACCTTTAGAATTGGGTGATTTTGCAGAGGATTTTCCCTTTTGTGAAAGTAGATTATTAAACTACAGCGCCCGTTATGGCAACAGTCAATGTGCTTGAGCCCAATTTTTTCCCCATCCGAGGCTTACATCCAGAGGCACTTTCAACTCCATGACGTTCTCCATGGCATGGCGCACGAGATGTTCCACCTGCTCCTGCTCTGCCGTGGGCACATCAAACACGAGCTCGTCATGCACCTGCATGAGCATTCGGGTCTTGAGTTTTTGCTGTTTAAGTTCAGACCATATCCGTACCATTGCAACCTTGATAATATCTGCAGCCGAGCCCTGTACCGCGTAATTAACCGCATTGCGCTCTGCATAGCTGCGCACCTGGTGGTTGCGACTATTGATATCAGGAATTGCACAGCGGCGCCCCAGCAGGGTCGTTACATGCAGATTTTTACGTGCGCTTTCTTTCTGGTGCTCAAAAAACTCCAGCACCTGCGGATAGCGCGCGAAATAACTCTCAATATATTTTTTGGCAGCGGCAGTGGATATCCCCAGTTCGCGGCTTAGGCTATATGCCCCCATTCCGTACAACAGACCGAAGTTAATGGTCTTTGCATAGCGACGCATCTCCTCAGTGACCATCTCGCCAAAGACATTAAAAATCTGTTGTGCTGTGCGGCGGTGGATATCTTCATGGGCATTGAACGCCTGAATCATCCCCGCGTCATCAGCTAAGTGCGCCATGAGGCGCAGCTCTATCTGGGAATAGTCCGCGGCCAGAAACACATTGCCCTCATCTGGCACAAACGCTTCGCGGATTCGCGGGCCGTAGCTTCCACGGATGGGGATATTCTGCAGATTGGGGTTGCTGGATGAGAGCCGCCCGGTTGCTGTAACGGTCTGGTTAAACGAAGTGTGAATCTTACCTGTCTCAGGATGGATGAGACGCGGGAGCGCATCGGTATAGGTTCCCTTAAGTTTCGAAAGGGAGCGATACTCAAGGATCTGCGCCACAATTTCGTGTTCCTGCGCCAGTGGCGTTAATACGTCCACTGCAGTGGACCAGCCCGTTTTGGTTTTTTTCCCGCGCGGCAGACCCAGTTTATCAAAAAGCACCTCTCCAAGCTGTTTGGGAGAGTTGAGATTGAACTCCGTATCTGCTGCAGCATGGATGGACCCTTCCAGCTCCTCCATGCGTGTGCCGAAATCAGCACTAAGAGCGTTAAGGCGTTCAGGGTCGAGGCGCACCCCTTCCCACTCCATGTCAGTCAGCACCCCTAACAGAGGTAGCTCCACCTGTTGTAGCAGTTTACCCACCTCGGCGTCAAATTTAGGGGTGAAGTGCTCATACAGACGTAGAGTGTAGTCAGAATCTTCCACTGCATAGCTAGTAGCCTCCGCCAGTGAGATCTCGGCAAACGTTTTCTCTTTTTTACCACTACCTACCATCTCGGAATACGCGAGCATGCTGTGTTGCAGATGTTCCTGCGCCATAGAATCCAGCCCGTGAGAGCGCGACGCCGGGAACAACAGATAGGACTGCAGCATGGTATCTGCCATAACCCCGCGCAGCTCGATCCCGGCACGGCGCAACACCAGCGCATCATATTTGATATTCTGCCCCACCTTGGCGAGATCTTCATCCTCAAGAAGCGGGCGCAGTGCATCCAGCACCGTGGTGCGATCCAACTGATCTGCCGCACCTTCGGTGTCACGGTGCCCAACTGGAACATACCAGCCATGCGCCGCCTCAATACTAAACGATAGCCCTACCAGATCGGCACACATCGCCTCACGTGAGGTGGTTTCAGTATCGACGCTGAAGTATTTTGCCCCCTTCAACGCCTCGGTCAGAGTTTGAAGGCCTGCAGTGGTGGTTACACAGAGATACTCGCACTCCTGCTCCTCTTCCATCTCTTTTTCAGCAAATTCTTCATACAGCTGCTTAAATTCCAACTCCTGAAAAATACGCGCCAGTTCTGCACGATTTGGTTCCGGTATGCCGAATTCCATCTGCGTTAGGTCCAGATCCAGATCTTTTCTGAGACTCACCAGTTCGCGGGAAAGTCGTGCCTGCTGCGCAAATTCTTTGAGATTCTCCCGCCGTTTTATTCCTGACACCTCGTCTATATGGGCAAGAAGGTTTTCCAGGGTACCAAACCGCACAATAAGATCACGCGCGGTCTTCTCTCCGATTCCAGGGACACCTGGAACGTTGTCCGAGCTGTCGCCAGCAAGAGCCTGCACCTCAACTACCGTCTCAGGGCCGCCCCCGAAACGTTCTGCTACCGCATCCAGGTCGAACACCTTGTCCTTCATGGTGTCGAGCATGGTGACTTTCTCCCCTATCAGCTGCATCAGATCTTTATCGCCGCTGACGATGGTTATGGGGATATCTTTGTCGCTGTAGTGACTTACCACCGTGGCAATTATATCGTCCGCTTCGTAGCCATCTACCTCCAGGGTAGCGAATCTGAAACCCTGTACCACTTGCTTAATAAGGGGGATCTGCTCCACCAGATCATCCGGCATTTTAGCGCGGTTCGCCTTGTATTTCGCATAGAGTTCGTGGCGAAATGTCGGCCCTTTAGCATCAAACACCACCACAAATTGGTCGGGGTTGTAATCACGCACCACCTTCAGCAACATTTTGGTGAAGCCAAATACCGCATTGCACGCCTGCCCGCGTGAATTAGACAGATGGCGGATGGCATAGTAGGCACGGTAGATATAGGATGAGGCATCGACAATGTAGAGTTGCGGGGAACTTTGGGGCACGGGTGAATCCTTTCAGACGCTCGAATAAGAGGTTTTTACAATAGGCCGAATTTTTTCATACGGTAGCGAAACGCATCAATTCCAAGGCTCAACTTGCGCGCCGCCTGGGACTGATTGTTGCTACACAGTTGCAACGCCTGTTCAATGAGCTGCTTCTCCACCATTTCTATATCTACCCCACCCGGAGGTAAAACAAAGTCATACCTGCCTACACCTTCGCAGGTGAGACCTTCCCCTGCAGTGCGCGGGAGGGCAGCTAAGTTTAGATACTCTGCATCTTCGAGGATCACCTCGCGCTCAATGATGTTACGCAGCTCCCTGATATTGCCAGGCCAATCATACGCTTGCAGGTAGCGTTTTGCCTGCGGCGTAAAACCTTTCACCTGTTTGCCAAACTCCTGATTGAAGCGTTCCACAAAAAATCGCGCGAGGGGGAGAATATCTTCGCGCCGTTCGCGCAGCGGGGGGAGGTAAACAGGGATAACCTGAATGCGATAGTATAGATCTTTGCGGAACGAACCCTCTTCGATCTCTTGGAGTAACTCCTTGTTAGTGGCGGCAACGATGCGCACATCCACCCTTACATCTTTGCTTCCCCCCACTCGCCGGAAGGAGCGCTCCTCCAGCACACGCAACAATTTTGCCTGCATCCCCATCTGCATATCGCCAATTTCGTCAAGAAATACTGTGCCGCCATGCGCCATTTCAAACAACCCCTTTTTTTGGGTTTTGGCATCGGTAAAGGCACCTTTCTCATGTCCCATCAGCTCACTTTCGAGCAGGGTTTCCGGAACCGCAACACAGTTTATTGCCATAAAAGGTCCATCTGCGCGGGAACTTCCCTCGTGGAGAGCGCGGGCAATAAGCTCCTTCCCCGTTCCGCTTTCTCCTTGGACCAAAACAGTGCCGGCATCACTGCGTGCTACCTTGTTCACCACTTTCATGACATCGCGCATCTGTGGGCTTTCGGCAACGATCTGCCCCATGCCAAAGCTACGTTTATTCTCGCGGCGCAGGTGTTCAACTTCCTGCTTCAGGGCGCGGTTTTCCAATGCCTTTTGAATAACAACAAACAGCTCATCCATGTTAAATGGCTTATGGATGTAGTCAAAGGCGCCCAGCTGCATCGCTTTGACTGCCGTTTCCAACACTCCTAGGGCAGTTATCATCACCACCGCCACCAACGGATCACTCTTTTTGATCTCCTCCAGAGTGCGCAAACCGTCAATCCCGGGCATACTTATATCCAGGAGAACCAGATCGGGAGCATCTTTGCCAATTATCTCCAAAGCCTGCTCGCCCGACGCGGCAGTCTGAACCAGAAACCCATGCTTCACTAGATTTTTTTCCAGCGACCAGCGAATTAGTTGTTCATCGTCAACTACGAGTATTTGTTGATTCGGTTTCATTCCTGCCCTTCGGTATTCTTGTCTATATCGGTTAATTCAAACGCCTCAACCCCAGGAAACTGCAAGGTAAATACGGTGCCCGCAGGGGAGCTATGCATATTAATCCGTCCGTTGTTCTGCTTTACCAGCTGCTTGCATATCGGCAGCCCAAGGCCAGTGCCGCGGTTCTTGGTTGTGAAAAATGGGGTGAAAATCTTTTCCTGCAAATCTGCGGGGATTCCAGGGCCGTTATCTGCAATAGTTACCTGCACATATTCTCGCTCCCCTACAGTTACCTGCGCAGTGGCAAGAGAGATTCTGCCTCCTACAGGGGTCGCCTGTAGCGCATTGATCACTATATTCAGCAACACCTGCTGCAACTGTTTACAATCCGCCCAGATCAGAGGAAGGCCTTGCCCTAGTTCACGGTGTTGCTCAATATTTCTGGCTTCGGGATGCTGGGTCACAAAAAACAGAGTTTCATTGAGTAGATCATTAACATTCAGATAGTCAAATTGAGGCGTGCCTGGACGCCCAAACTTGAGCAAGTCGGTGGCGGTTTTGTTCAAACGCTCGATCTGTGCCATGATATCTTCAACCACCTGGCGCCGCTCATCTTCGGGGGGGAAGTCCTCCGCAACAAGGGGCAAAGCGCCTTTGATTCCGGCTAGCGGGTTTTTGATTTCGTGTGCCACTCCTGTAGCCATCTCTCCAATAGCTGCCAACCTGTCCGCCTGTTCCATCTGGTGAAAGTGGTATTGCTCCAGCTCCTCCTGAGCTTTTTCAAGTTTATCCAACATCGAATTGAAACTGTGCATCAGGTAAGAAACTTCATCATTATAGCGTGGTTCCATCCGCACATTTTTCTCTCCTGCCTCCACTTGCGCCATGCGGCTGATAAGGACCTGGATCGGCTTACGCACGTAGCGCACCACAATGCCTGTAACTCCTGCGGATAATAACAGGGTGATAAAGAGCATCGAAAAGGTGAAACAGCGCGAGGACCTGCTGAGCAGCTCGTTGGTTCCAGCAATGGAATAGTTGAGATTCAACACCCCTAGCACTTTGTGCTCAGAGCTATGACATTCATAACAGACGGGTCTGTTTTCGATAGATTTCAGGATGCTCAACACCTCTTCCCCACTGTGGTCAAGCATTAGGGAATCATCCCCGCGTCGATACGCATCGAGTTCCCGGGTCAACATGGGTTGATCCAGCTCTGCCGCAAAAGAGGAGTTTGCGATGTTGCCGGTATCGGGGTTGAAAATGCGCACCACCCGCAGGCTTGGACCACTCGCAATCAACTCCAGGGTACGCTGCAGGGTGTGAGCATCGCCCTTGCATTTAGAGTTAAAGATGGAGTTTTCTACCGTTACCATGAGGATGTCTGCCCCATCCCTGGTTAGTTTCAGCATATTGCTGCGATCGCGCTGATAGTGGAACAGGGTAAACACCCCGATCCCAAGGGTGAGCAGAGCTATATTCATCACAATGATACGAACTATGAGGCTGTTTTTGCGCATACTGAACCTGTGCCTTTACGTGATATTGCGTCAGGAGCAAACCTCAACGTCCCGCATCAAGATACTTTTTTACTTTATCCTCTAGCGGTCCGGCTCTCCATTCAGGCACAGAGGCAGCCTCTGCAGGGGTGGGTGCGGCCGATAAAGCTTCAGGGGCCGCTGTTTTGTGCGCCTCAACTTCCTGTGGGCTCCCCAGCTCTGCACCAACGTTAGCTGGCGAAGAGAGCTGCGCTATTTTGCCATCGAACGCTCCCTCTTTAAGATTTTTGAGCATGGAGCGATGCTGCTCTCTCATCATGTGCTCCACCTTAGAGGGCAGATCTGGTGCGGTGCTAATGTTGGTATAGTCTGTGGTTTCGCGCGCGAGGATAGAGCCCGCTCGGTACAGAAGTGTGGTTATACGTGCCCGCGGCAAGCCGCTATCTTCCGTCTGCACATGATACGTATGCCCTTTGTAGCTGAAGTTGTGGTTGAATCCACCAACCATGGCACTACCTCCTCTAGTTATCGGGTGCGGTGTTCGCCATCAATTTCTTCACTTTTGCCACTGCTTCCATCGCATCATCGGCGTAAATATCCGCTCCAATCTGATCGGCATAGTCTTGAGTTACTACCGCCCCGCCAACCATAGTAAACACCTTGATACCGGCGGCGCGCAGGGCGTCAAGGGTAACCTGCATCTGGCGCAGGGTGGTGGTCATCAAGGCCGAAAGCCCTACGGCATCAACGTTCTGCGCCAGAGCCTGCTCTACAATGCGCGCTGATGAGACGTTTTTCCCTAGGTCGAGAACTTCAAAGCCGTAGTTCTCCAGCAGGGTGCAAACGATATTTTTGCCAATATCGTGGATATCCCCTTCCACTGTTGCCATAAGGATTTTGCCGTGGTTCTGCATGTCTGAAGCACCCAGCTCCTGCTTCAGACGTGTGAACGCGGTCTGCATGGTTTCGGCACTCAAAAGCACCTGCGGAAGGAATATTTTATTCGCCCCAAAACGCTGCCCTACTACTTCAAGACCGGGGAGCAGACCATCGTTACTGATGGACATAAGTTCATGCCCCTCGGCGAGAGCCTGCTCCACTAAAGCAACTATTTCGTCTTTTTCCCCCTGAATAATTCCCCGACTCAAGCGCTGCAAGATCCCCTCCTCTGCTGCATTTGCAGCGCTTGAGGGGGTGGAGTTCTGCTCCTGTGAACCTGCATACGCCTCCACATAGGACTCGGCACGTTTGTCGTGCCCTAGCAGCACCATGGCACTGCGGTAGGCATCTTGCATCCGTTCATCCGCCGGATTGATAATTGCGGCGCTTAAGCCCGCCTCCAGCGCCATGGCAAAGAAAGTGGCTGAGATCAGGGGGCGGCGTGGCAATCCGAACGAAATGTTGCTCACCCCAAGCACCGTTGCAACTTGATCTGTGTGGGTAAGGGTGCGGATCGCGGCTAGGGTTTCTGCCGCCTGATCCTGTTCTGCGGAGACAGTCAACGCAAGACAGTCCACCACTACATCGCAGGGCTCAATTCCGTAGTCGCGCGCGCGCGCGATGATGCGGCGCGCAATGGCGATGCGCCCCTCTGCACTCTTGGGGATGCCGCTTTCATCTAAACACAGGGCTATTACTGCGGCGCCATATTTGCGCGCCAGGGGGAGGATGGTGGAGATACTTTTCTCTTCGCCGTTAACCGAGTTGATAAGCACCTTGCCATCTACAGCTTTAAGCGCCTGCTCTAGCGCTACCGGATCGGAGGAGTCTAACACCAGGGGCAGATGGGATACGGAGCTGATGGCAAAGACTGCACGCTCCAACGCCGCCGCCTCATCCACGCCAGGCGCTCCACAGTTAACATCGAGCAAATGCGCCCCTGCTGCAGTTTGCGTCTGGGCTTCACGGCGGATATACGCAGTTTTACCCTCGCGCAGCTCGGCACTATAGCCTTTTTTCCCTGTGGGATTGATACGTTCGCCAATGATAGCACAGCGGGAGGCTGGGGCAAAGGCACACACACTGGCACGGCTGGAGACATAGCCGTGGGTACGTCGCGGCGGGGACCAGTTGTGCTCCAGCGTATCCAGCGCCGCACGCATCACCCGAATATGCTCCGGCGTGGTGCCGCAACACCCGCCGATAATCCGAACGCCAAGCTCAATCAAGCGCTGATGGTATAAGGTCATCTCCTCGGGGGACGCAGGGAACACCGTTTCACCCTCTAGGAGAATAGGTAAGCCGGCGTTGGCTTGCACAATCAGGGGGCGGTTGGTGCAGGTGCGCATCTGGCGCAGCACCGCGTACATCCCTTCGATCCCAAGGCCGCAGTTGCTCCCAATCACATCTACCTGCAAAGCATCCAGAGTAACTGCTGCAGCTTCCGGTGAGGTCCCCAGCACGGTGCGCCCTTCGTCGTCAAAGGTCATCATCGCGATAACGGGGAGAGCGGAACACTCCCGACACGCCATCACCGCTGCCTTGAGCTCCCGAATATCCAGAAAGGTTTCACAGCTGATAGCATCTGCACCGGCAGCGACAAACGCACGTACCTGTTCGGAAAACACCTCCACCATTTCGTCAAAACCAGCATCTCCCACCGGTTCGAGAAAGCGTCCGCTCGGGCCGATACTGCCAACTACGAACACCTCCTCGCCGCCGCCGGAGCGCGCAAGTTCGACAGCGCGGGTATTGATGGCGTAGACTTTATCCTCCAGGCCGTAGTGTGCCAGCTTGGTGCGATTACCGCCGAAGGTGTTGGTTACAAGCACCTGCGCCCCTGCGGCGGCATACTCGCGGTGCACCTTTTCTACAACCTCGGGGGCATCTAAAATCATCTGCTCTGGGCAATCGCCCGCCTTAAGGCCGCGCGCCTGAAGCATGGTACCCATGGCTCCATCTAACATAAGCACGTGCTCACGCACCGCACACATAAATCTACTCATGTGTCTGTCTCTCCAATCGTATGTATTTCTTCGTCAAATTAATATCTGGGAGGGAAGATAAGTATCATTGGGGCAACGTCATCCCTCCGCTACCTGCATCGGTTCTAATCCAGTTGCGATTGAGCTGCACTGCCCGTCTCAGGTCCACATGCCCTTTGAGACTTTCAACTGCCGCTCCCTCGATTTTGAATACAAAGCGTTCGAAGTCTGGCACATACGCAGCGATGGAGTTGGTCAAGGCATGAACACTCAACAACTCAGAGCTGCTTCCTCCGGGGTGGTAATCCACCAGTTCGCGGTTGAAATCCAGTTCCAGGGTTTCGGCATCGATCCTACGCACCCCGAGCAGGCGGGTCTGCGCGGGGATAACTGCAACCAGACCTTTTGATTCGGGGCCACGGGCCAGTTGTAACACAATATGACTTAAGGCAGTAAAATCGTCACCGGGTTGCGGCATACTACGTTTTTCTTCCATCAACCCACTGGCATCCGGAAGGCTGAAGTACAGGGTGATCTCCTCCAGCACCACCGCAGTGCGGAACACCTCCTGCTCTTGAGTAGCCGGGCGTACATCTACAAGCATCCGTCCGACGATGATTCCGACAGCAACCAAACCAAGCAAAAACGCACCTGCCTGCACTAGGCGTTTGCGCGCACGGGGTGACAGACTCATATCGATCTCCTCATCTCATGTTCAATGGCAGGTAAAGTTATCCGTTCCACGTGCTCAAGTGTTTCGCCCAAAAAGGCACTCCCTACGCGGATAAAGCGGGTGGGGACATCGGTCACGTAGAATCGGCACTTCCCTTTACGCTTTCTAGAACACAGGGTGCTGTTCTGGCGCAACAGATACTGCACCGTCAATGCCGTCTGAGTCGCTGAATCCACCATCGCCACCGTAACTGGCAACACGTGGCGCAGGGTCTCTTTCAACAGTGGGTAATGGGTGCAACCAAGTACCAAGGTATCAATATGGCTCTCCAACAAGGGCTGCAGATATTCTTGCGCCGCAAGACGTGCAATCTCATGTTCGGCCCAACCCTCCTCTGCAAGAGGCACAAACAGTGGGCACACGGCACTGAACACCTCTACGCCGCTGCGCAGGGTGCTGATCTCATGTTGATACGCTCCACTGTTGACTGTACCTTCAGTGCCTATCACTCCGATCCTGCCGGATTGCGATAGCCTCACGGCTTCTTGCGCCCCCGGCACAATCACCCCGACAACTGGCACGTTGAAACGGTGGGCTAGAATCTGCAACGCCACAGATGAAGCGGTATTGCACGCCACCACCACCATTTTCACTTGGTGGGTACACAGAAACTTCGCCGCCTGGAGCGCATAGTGAAGCACAGTCTCGGGACTTTTGGTTCCGTACGGAACCCTTGCAGTGTCACCCAGATATATCAGGTCTTCTTCAGGCAGGCATTGGCGGATCGCTTTGAGGACTGTCAATCCACCAACGCCCGAATCAAACACACCTACTGCTCGCTGTGGCACTAAGAACCTCACAATTAAAAAGGGGAAGGATAAAGAGTGTTTTTATGCACTTGCAGGTTTTGGTTCAGGCACATAAAATCGGACACTGATACTAAGAAAAAACCTATTCAGCTCAAGCATTTCAATAGCTTTCGCCTTTGAGTTTTAATATCTACATGTTACTCTGCTTTAATCTTAAACCAAAGGGGATCTCCACGTTTCCCCTCAGCAGGGTGTTGCCGCCCCTGCCTCTACTTAAATGGAGCCTCCCATGGAAGCAATCATAGAATGGCTGAAACCGCTTAATACATCAATGATTATCCGCTATATCACTGATCTAGACCCGTTACACAATCCCTGGATTATTGGCGCTACGGTTGTATTTGTATTGGTAAGCTTATGGCTCAAGTGGTATCTACTGCTCTCCTGTACACTTACTTTGACCGGGTTTATTGCGTTAGTGTGGCTTGTGCAAAACATCGGAACCGATCTGGAGCACTCTTCAGACAGCCTGTTTGTCTTTGTCGGCGGGGGCGCGGCGCTGGTGTTTCTGTTTATATACATGGTATTCATGCGCAGCGATTAAATACCCAAACCTTTTAACCCACATGCACACTCCAGTATTTACGAAAGGGTAAAACGTGACTAAACGAGATATCATAACTATAGCCATAGGTGTTGCCGTAGTAACTTTTTTGCTGTTTGCCCCTGAAGGGACCACGCCACACATGCCCGTGGACGCCACTCACGCCAAATATCAGCAGATACTCAAACAAGATGGGAAAAAAGCCGCAGAACAATTTTGCAAAGATTGCCACGGCAAGCCCGGGCTTGAGTTTCCTCCTGAGCACCCCGACCCAAACCGATGCTTGTTCTGCCACAAGGGGGATATTTAACGGTTTAATCCGCTGCAGAATATCTGCTGCACCAGCGGAATTCTGCAGCACAAACCAGCCTGCAGATGAAATGGACTTGACATCTTGAATGAGGCGGAGTAAATACAACCAAAAAGGTAACAATTCCACTGGCACTGGCGTCCATTCTTTCTCATCCTGTACGGGGGCAGCACATGTTTATACGCAATGTGTACACATTTTACCGCGATGGGTTCCGTTCCATGGTGGTGGGTAAAACCCTGTGGAAAATCATCTTCATCAAGCTTTTCATCATGTTTGCAGTGCTAAAGGTGTTCTTCTTCCCGAACTTCCTTGCCACTAACTTCTCTTCCGATGCTGAACGCGCCGAGCACGTCCTTGGCAATCTCACTGAGAGCAGATCGCCGCCGCCATCTGAACCGCAATGATTTTATGGTGTTAAATTTAGATAACCTCTCAAGTAACCTGGAGGCAACACGTGATTGAAAACATAGATCTCAGCATGGTGAACTGGGCGCGCGCCACCTTTGCTCTTACCGCCATGTACCATTGGATTTTCGTCCCCCTCACCTTGGGGCTGGCGTTTTTGTGTGCTTTTTTTGAAACAATTTACGTAAAAACCCGCAACCCGGAGTGGAAACACCTCACTAAGTTCTGGATGACCCTGTTTGGGATCAACTTTGCCATCGGGGTTGCCACCGGTATTATTCTAGAGTTTGAGTTTGGCACCAACTGGTCTAACTATTCATGGATGGTTGGGGATATTTTTGGGGCTCCGCTTGCCATTGAGGGCATTTTTGCCTTTTTCCTCGAAGCAACCTTCTTTGCGGTGATGTTCTTCGGCTGGGATCGGGTTTCCACCCGTATGCACTTATTTTCCACCTGGATGGTAGCGGTAGGTTCCAACCTCTCTGCCCTGTGGATTCTGGTAGCTAACGGCTGGATGCAAAACCCAGTGGGGATGGTCTTCAATCCCGATAGTGCGCGCTTTGAGATGGAAAATCTGTGGGCGGTGATCTCCTCTCCGGTCGCAATCGGCCACTTTGTCCATGCAACCAGCTCCGGCTTTTTACTTGCATCCCTGTTCGTAGTGGGGATCTCCAGCTGGTATCTGCTGCGCGGCAAGCACACGAAGTTTGCCCTCCGCTCTCTCACTGTGGCGTGCGTATTTGGACTTTTGAGCTCAGTCTTTGTCGCTTTCAGTGGAGATGAACACGCGTTTATCACTGCAAAAACCCAGCCTATGAAGCTTGCCGCGATGGAAGGGATGTACAAAGGTTCTGCTGGTGCTGGGCTGGTGGCGCTGGGGATGGCCAATCCCCTCAAACAACCCGGTGATGATCAGGATCCATTTATATTTAAGATAGAAATTCCGAAAGTACTAAGCCTCCTCGCAACCCGTGATTTCAACGGGTTTGTTCCCGGGATTGACGATCTGCTCTACGGCAATGCCGCGCAGGGGATCATGGGGGTCGATGCAAAGATAGAGCGTGGGGACCAGGCAGTTGCCGCGCTGGCTGCGTACAAGGAAGCGCGCAAAGCTAACAACGAAGCACAAGCCTCTGCGGCACTTGAGACGTTTAATCAGCACCGCGATTACCTCGGATACGGGCATCTGCTCTCTGTAGAACATGCAGTACCGCCAGTGGGTCTAACTTTCTATGCCTTCAGGGTGATGGTTGGCCTTGGCACTTTTTTTATTTTGCTGTTTGCCCTGTACCTCTTTCTTCTGCATCGTGGAACCTTGGAGCGCAACTATCCGCTTCTGATCCTTGGAGTCCTGGGACTGTTCTTAGGCTACGTTGCACAACAGGCCGGCTGGATCGTAACTGAAGTTGGGCGTCAGCCGTGGGCGATTCAAGATATGCTGCCGGTAACAGTCGCGCGTTCCAATCTGGATACGGGCACAGTTATGACAACATTCTTCCTGTTCCTGGCGTTGTTTACCGTCTTACTTATCGCTGAAATTAAAATCATGGCGCGCCAGATAGGCATTGGCCCGGGAGGAGAGTAATCATGTTTGGAAGTCTTGAATTGTCAACACTACAGCAACTTTGGTGGCTTATAGTCTCCGTTGTTGCTGCCCTCTTCATATTTCTCACCTTCGTCCAGGGGGGGCAGACCCTTCTACTAACCCTCCCCGAAAGTGAAGACGAAAAAAGTCTGATAGTAAACTCTCTGGGACGCAAGTGGGAACTTACCTTCACTACCTTGGTTCTGTTCGGAGGTGCCTTTTTCGCTTCGTTCCCGCTGTTTTATGCCACTAGTTTTGGCGGCGCATACTGGGTGTGGATCGCTATCTTGTTTACTTTTATCATTCAAGCGGTCAGCTACGAATTCCGCACTAAACCGGGAAACTTTCTGGGGCAGAAAACCTTTGAGCGCTTTTTATTCATCAATGGCTCTGTCGGCATCCTCCTTATCGGAACAGCAGTGGGGACATTTTTCACCGGCTCTGCCTTCACCCTCAACGACTACAATCTAGTCCAGTGGGGGCACCCTCTGCGTGGTCTAGAAGCAGCCTTCAGCCTCTTTAATCTGAGCCTTGGAATGTTTCTGGTTTTCCTCGCCCGCACCCTCGGCGCTCTGTACTTGAGCAATAATCTTGATGAGCCCGGACTTGTGCAGCGCCTTAAAAACGCAAGCGGACACAACTTTGTGTGCGCGTTGCCGTTTTTGCTGTACGTGCTCGTTCGCCTGGTCACCATGGATGGATACGCTATCAACCCCGCTGACGGTAGTATCTTTATTGAACCGAACAAGTACCTGCACAACTTAATCGAGATGCCCCTGACTCTGATTTTGCTTGTAACAGGGCTGGTGCTGGTAATCACAGGGGTGATGCTGAACTACTTCTCTGAATCGGTGCGTGGAATCTGGCCCGCAGGGCTCGGTACCGTGCTGACTGTTCTAGCTATATTTTTTCTCGCCGGATATAACAACACTGCGTTCTATCCTTCACATCTTGACCTGAACAGCAGTATCACCATCTACAATGGTTCCAGTAGCCACTATACCCTCACCATGATGAGCTACGTAGCTCTCATGATCCCGTTTGTGCTGGCGTATATCGTCTGGGTGTGGCGCCAGATGGATAGTAAGAAACTGTCGCTTATTGAAGTGGCATCAGACAAGAAAAGCTATTAGGAGATTACTATGTTATTACTCATACTCTGGGTCAGCATAATTGTAGCGTCATATTTTGGTGCAATTAAATTGTTGGAACGCTTCAACCTGATGTAACCCCACCCCGAATAGCATAAAATTCGCAGACCTCATAAAGCCCCCTGAACACAACAGGTTCAGGGGGCTTTAAATTACCCTTGACAAACCCCCGGCAAACAATTACCTTTCTTACCTAAGAATTATTATCGAATTAATGGCGCCGCATGAGCAACACTCAAACCATGGTTAAGCCTTGAAATTTATTCAAACAACGCTATCCTGTAAGATGTGCATAATAAATATCCCCCAACGTTTATATTAATTTCCTGCTGCGCAACTATGGTCACACGGAGAAACCAGACTGAGTCTGTTTCTCTTTTGTATGTTATTTTTATTTTATTCAAAGGAGCAGAAACATGAAACGTATCATTGCAGTAGCTGTCGCCTCGATGCTGACAGTCTCCACCTTGGCATTTGCCTCAGACGCAGAACTGCGTGCCATGAGCAAGAGCATGTTCAAGCCCATCCCTGCAAGCGCACCTGAGCTGGCAGGCAACAAAGCCACCCCGGAAAAACTTAAGCTCGGCCACATGCTGTACTTCGAGCCACGCCTCTCCTCTTCCCAGCTTATCAGCTGCCAGACCTGCCACAATGTTGGTCTTGCTGGTGCTGATCTGCAGGAAACATCGACTGGACACGGATGGCAAAAAGGGCCGCGCAACTCCCCCACCACTTACAATGCAGTATTCAACACGGCTCAGTTCTGGGATGGACGCGCCAAAGACCTGGCAGAGCAGTCAAAAGGGCCGGTGCAGGCGTCTGTAGAGATGAACAACACCCCAGAAAAAGTGATCGAGATGTTGAATTCGATCCCCGAATATGTGGAACTGTTTAAGAAAGCGTTCCCCGGTGAGAAAGTTGCGGTCACCTTCGACAACATGGCCAAAGCTATTGAGATTTTCGAAGCGACTCTACTTACCCCCAACGATCCCTTTGACCGTTTCATGGGCGGTGACAACGCTGCCCTGAGCGCAACGCAGAAACAAGGGCTTGAACTCTTTATCAACCGTGGTTGTGTAGGTTGCCATGACGGCGTGAATCTGGGTGGGACCGGCTACTTCCCCTTCGGAGTAGTTGAAAAACCCAACGCAGGGTTACTCCCAGAAGGGGACAAGGGGCGCTTCCAGGTAACCAACACTGCGGCGGATGAGTATGTCTTCCGCTCCCCGGCGTTGCGCAACGTTGCCCTCACCTACCCGTACTTCCACACGGGTAAAGTATGGGATCTCAACACTGCAGTAGAAATTATGAGCAGCTCCCAGTTGGGTATGGATCTCAACAAGGAAGAGGCTGCTAAGATTACGAGTTTCCTCAGAGCACTCACTGGCGAGCAGCCGGTAATTGAGCATCCACTCCTACCACCGAGCACCAGCAAAACACCGCAGCCGAATCTGACTGTAAAAAGTGCAGCCACCAACTAAGCAGCGGTGCGGATAGCCACTCAACTATGTTCCGAAGGTGTGATGCGTCAACGCGCCACACCTTCGGCTTAGCGTCTATGGATACATTGCCCATTGACATGGCTGGATTGAGTGTTAGCCTCAACGTGACTGTTTATTCGCACATCATTTAAATTCCCATACAGTTGAGTTTGAGGCAGGGATAAAAATAAACTTGAATCACAACTCTGCAGAGGAGAAGTGCCATGGCAGAAAAACGAACAGGTGTAATTACATTCAAAAAAAAACCCATGACCCTGCTCGGCCCCGATATTGACGTTGGAAGCCAAGCCCCCGACTTTGAGGTGGTGGACAGCGATCTGAAGTCGGTAACCCGTGACAGCGCCAAGGGTAAGATACAACTGATAACCGTAGTTCCCTCCATCGATACTGAAATATGCGACATCATGACGCGCCAATTCAACAAAGACGTTTCAGTCCTGCCGAGGGATAGAGTTGTGGCATACACCATCAGCGTGGATCTACCCTTCGCCCAAAAGCGCTGGTGTGTCAACGCCGATGTTCAACGCACGCAACTCCTCTCCGACTACAAGGAGCGCAGCTTCGGGCTAAACTATGGTCTCCTCATCGATGAACTTAAGTTTCTAGCCCGTGCCGTCTACGTCATTGATACCACTGGCAAAGTAGCCTATCGCGAAATAGTCCCCGAAATAACTGATGAACCGAACTATTCCGCTGCCCTGAATGCCGTTAAAGCATTGCTGTAATAAGCGCATAAAAACACATCCGCTTTCATAAAAAAGGCCCTCTACGAGGGCCTTTTTTGCTCAGCCGTTCTATAGCAGATAACGAGCAAAACTTGTTATCCATATATGCACGCCTGCACTTCTACAAGATCTGCGAACTCCAAAAATACCACACTACAAAATCTGTAGCCCAATGAAACCACAGAAAGGTTCTACTTTGTTACATATATTCATCGATGCAGATGCCTGCCCGGTCAAGCAGGAGGTATACCGCGTAGCCAGGCGCTATAACCTTGAGGTTACCTTGGTAGCAAACTCCTGGATGCGTATTCCGCACGAGCAGGGGATATCTCTTGAAGTTGTGGGGACCGGGGCAGATGCAGCCGACGATTGGATCGTTGACCAGGTTCAGCCAGATGACATAGTAATAACTGCAGATATTCCCCTTGCGAGCAGATGCCTGAAGAAAAACGCAGCTGTCATTGGAACCACAGGCAAACCGTTTACCGACAACAACATAGGTGATTGTGTTGCAACTCGGGATCTACTCGCAGAACTACGCGATGCAGGAGAGATAACAAGTGGACCGCCGCCATTGAAAAAAAGTGACCGCTCCCGTTTTCTCCAGCGCCTAGATGAAGCTATACAGGCGATTCGACGCAAACATTGAGAAACGGATTTGTGGATTTTGCCCTGCCAAAAAAGATTCTTTTCTGCATGTTTTCTAATAAACTTCGCGCAAACGATTTTTTATGGTGTACAATACTACGAGTAGCCAAAATGTAGTTTGCCATGTGCCCAGAACAAAAAAAGGCACTAATTCTAACAAGGAGGAATTGAAAATGAGAAGTTTAACTGTGGGCTTAACGTTAAGTTTTATGCTTTTATTTGCTGCGGCAAATGTTTACAGCCACTGTGAAATTCCATGCGGAATATATGATGATCCGCTGCGGATAAGTCTGCTCAAAGAACACATCACCACCATGGAAAAATCGATGAAAACCATCCATACCCTTGAAAAATCTACAGATCATCATCATACGCATCAACTCATGCGCTGGGTGAACAACAAAGAAGACCATGCGAATAAATTTCAGGAGATTGTTGCGCAATATTTTATGACTCAGCGCATCGGCGCAGATGACGCAAATTACGCAAAAAAGATCCAGGCTCTGCATCAAATGCTTGTGTATGCCATGAAATGCAAGCAAACAACTGATGTGGCCCACATTGAAAAACTTAAAACCCTGGTGGCTGAGTTCGAGAAACTCTACTTCGCTAAAAAATAGCTTATCCGGCAAAACATCCACATCGAGTGACAAAAATGCAGAGGCCGCCTTTGACGCGTCAAAAGCGGGCTCTGCTGAAATGGTTACTAGCTTTTTAAGCCTCAGTCCTCCGCACGCTCTGAAATGATTTTCGCAGTAGCAGGGTTAACTCTAAGTTCCCGTGCCTGACCATTTTTATAGGCTTCTATCTCCCATACTCCATTGTCCATAGAGGCTTCAGTCACTGGAGAATACCCTTGATCCTCCAAGCTTTTCACAATAGCAGATAGGGGTTTTGCACCAGCGGGTGGGCGCTCACCTGCCGACGCCTGATGCAGACCAAATGTTGCTACACCTACCAGACTGACAAAAACGGCTGAAATCAACTTCTTTTTCATCGGGACCCTCCTTTTGAGTTTCGCATCTGAGTGCACGAGCAAGGGGCAGAAGATTGCAGTGCACTATGATTGAAAACATCCCATCCTTCCAGCAGGCTATTTAAGATAGCCTGTCGCGCCCATTAATGGCACAACACATTATTTTGCCATTGCCCCTACGGCTTTTTGGGGATTTGCTTCTACTCTTTTCAGAATTTCGGTAGATTTTTCTTCAGGTAACCACTTGATATTACCATTGGATACATCATAAATCGCCCCAACAACTTTAACTTTTCCCGCATTCACTAAATTACGCGAAACAGGACTGTGCATAAATAGATCCTCAATACCCTGCCAGATGTTTTCTTCAACAGCATACGGGATCACCTCGGCACCGTGGAGCTCAGGATTCTTTGCCATCGCCCTTTCCACCGCGGGGATAATATTATCAACCAAAGGTGGTATATTCCTCTCAAGTGGATGTCCATGCCCCTGGACGGTGTTTGTCACCGCTGTTACGGCCCCACACTGAGTATGTCCAAGCACGACAAAGACAGGGGTATTTACATGTGCTAGACCATATTCAACAGATCCTATCTCATCAACATCCAAAACATTTCCGGCAACGCGAATAACAAAAAGATCCATTACGCCAGCATCAAACAAGATCTCCACAGGAACTCTGGAATCAGAGCAGGCTATTATAGTTGCATAAGCATGATCGGCCTGACTTTCCGTGCCAGCAAGGGCAAGGCGTGACGCGTCGGCATGCGGTTGGATAGCGCTTCCGGTAGCAAAACGCTTATTCCCAGCTTTCAACATCGCTATTGCCGCATCCGAGCCTGGCTTGACTGCAGCGCTTTCTCTGGCCAAAGCCGAACCACAGGTAAGAGCGATTAAACAGATGAGTATCCCTGTTCTGTAGATATTTTTTAGCATGTACTGATTGCTCCCTTAAACTTCCATTAAAATTTCCATTTAAATAAACAAACAACGAAAATCAGTGTTAAATCACATCACATTGGAGACGCATAACCCCCGTACGAACAATACAGCTTTCATCAAAAAGATGGAACAATTTATATCTGAAGCTACTCTTCCTAATTCAGCGCCAGTGGCTACTTAGCCACTGGCGCTGAATTAGACACATGGATTACAACTGACGCATAAACGCTGTCAACGCAGCCTTCTCCTCTTTGGTCAGGTTCAGTTCAGTAACTAGGTTGAAAAACTCCACCGTGTCCTCAAGGGTCAACAAACGTCCGTCATGCATATAGGGCGGTGAGTCTTTGATCCCACGTAGAGTAAAGCTTTTGATGGGACCTACCGGGGTGATCCATTTTCCATTGCTCATCCTCGACTCGTAAAAACGCCCTACCTTAAGGTCGTGCATCCTATCGTCGGTGTAAAACGGCGCGGGATGGCAGACGCTACACTGCCCTTTGCCGAAGAAAATCTCCTGCCCCAACATTTCCTGTTGCGTGGCCTTAGCTGGGTCCAGCTTGCCGAACACGTTGAGCTTTGGTGCTGGGGGAAAATCAAACAGGTTCTGCATCTGTGCCATCATCGCCGTCTGACTGGCGCGATCCGGCACATTTATCCCTTTTTTTGTGGCAATCACATGGTCCCCGTCGAAATAGGCTGTACGCTGTTCAAATTCGGTAAAGTCCTCTATCGACCTCAGGGAACGCTTGGAGCCATGAATCTGCTGATTGTACATGCCACGCAGACTCACCGAGTCTAGGCGGAATCTGGCTACCTGGGGACGGGTATCCGGATTCAGGTGATATGTCGCATTGGTGTGCCCGTTAGTATGGCAATCCAGGCAGGCTACGCCCATACTGGGTTTCTCGACCTTCCGGTCCTCAGTCTGATTGAATTGCTGCTGAGGGAAGGGGGTAAGCAGCAACCTCAGCCCTTCCATCTGAACTGGAGTAAGAATTCCACTCATCAATGCATAATAGTTGTCTATGCTGAGCATTTTCCCTTGAGACACATCCCCCAGTTCCGGATGGGTAGTCAAATACATAGGCGGAGGAAATTCTGGAATAAAATGTACCGGCAGATCAAAGTCAACGTCGAAGCGTTTAAGTGAACGTTGCTCCAGCTTCTGAATCGCATCGATCTGGTCCTTAGGAAACACCTGCCCTCCAGTTGCATGTTTAGTATGCGGGAGAGGTAAAAAACCCTCAGGGAAAAGATCTTTCTCTTTAATTTCGGCCGCGCTCATAGCGTTTAACTTTTCCCACGTCATCGCTTTAGGAAGCTTTACCCGCACCCCTTCCTGAATTGGTTTTCTCTTGCCTGACATCATCACATCGGCGGGGCGATCACTTAAATCATAGCGGCGTTCCAAAAGCGCCTGTTGCCGCTCCATCACTTTCGGCTTCTCTTTCACATCTTTCTTCATGGTGGTATTGAAGTCTTCCTCAATAACAACCGGCATGTACGTTTGCGGGTTAGGATCCACATCTGTGGGGATTTGTGCCTCAATCGCATAAGCGATCCCCACAGTGAGCAAAATCACACATAATACTCCAATACTTCCCCACCATCTTTTTTTAAAATTGCTCTTCATGCCGCTTCTCCTTTTTTAATTATAAAACGATCTCTTAAGCTGCATTGCATAAGGAAGGCTAACTCAATGCAGGCAAGAAGCAAGGAAGTGGAGAAAAAAAGATGAAGTTAAACGTATCCCCTTTGTGCTTCAGCTTTAGGAGCTATCCACCTATCAGGCTGGTTTTACTCTAAGACTGATTAACTCTTAAATCTGTAGAGTTAATTTAAAAAAAAAAGCGCAAGGGACAACCAAAGGGCTGAACCTTGCGCTTTTATCCTGACACCAGTGTCTTCACTGCTGCCGCGCACACCACGTGCGTGTGCTACAGCAAGCTGTAAGGTGTTGCGCGTGCCACCCAAGTGCTGTGCGGATAATCTTTTTTCAAGCTCTGGTAGAGGTTTTTGAGATGATTTACATCTTTAGTTTCAATATAATTGGCCACCCCCTTGAGGTAGACCGCCTCGGGGGCCGAACTACTATTGGGGTAGTCCTGCAAAACCAAGTCAAACTGTTTAATCGCGCCAGGACGTTCACCTTTATCAAATTGAGCCTTACCCATCCCTAGCAGCAGACTTGGGACAAACTCCTCTGGCGGGAAAAACCCCATAGTGCGATAAAGCTCTGCGCCTGAAGCATCCAGCAGGAGCAACAGCGGAGTCCACTTTACCTGGAACCGTGGCGCGAGTTCCTTGTGATCGTGAGCGATACGCAGAGGTACGAGATTACTGGAAATAAAATCGATTACGCTTGAGTGTGGATACGAAACTGCATCCATCTGTTTGCAACCAATTCAGCCGGGGTTGAAGAAGTCAAGAAAGATCAGTTTCCCTTCTTTCGCGGCTACGCTCTTCGCTTCGTCGAGGGACTCTAACCACTGGATGTTTTTCTTTGCCATCGTAGATTCTCCTTTTATGGTATTGGGCATGTGTTGACTCTATAATCCTAGATCAAAAATCAAATCATGCAATGGTGATTCATACATTTCATAAATAACTTTTCCCTATTGTCGCACATATCCTCTCTTTTTTGCCTTTCCGCGCAAATAAAACTGAGCACAAACGCCAATGGAAGCCCATGGGGGGCCAATGGGGCATAACTTGAATTCCAGTAAAACCGCTCTACAATGAACCATGGCGCAACCATTTTTAGTAACGTTCAAATGATGCCAAGAGAGGGGCCCATGAAGCAGCGAAATATAAAGATCGCCGTATTAGCGTTTATTGCTATTTCATTCGGCATAGCGACCATTTTTGCTGGTGGACAGGTGCTGCTGGGTGCCGACCCTGGGTATGTGGTATTTCGCCCTCTGCTTATCTACAACACCGTGATGGGCGTGGCATACCTGGGGGTTGGAGCCATTCTTTGGTGCAACCCGGTTCAAGGCAAATATGGCGCAGGAGCTATTTTTCTCCTCAACCTTCTAGTGTTGATAACAATTATGCTGCTGTATCGCAGTGGCACACCTATCGCGGTGGATAGCCTGCGGGCGATGTCGGTGCGCACGGGGGTATGGCTGGGGGTGTGGCTGGCCGCTGCGTGGCTGAGTCGCGCACGAAACCTCACGTAAGAAAAGGATGGCGCCGATGGGATCAGTCACTACCCTGCTTAAAGAAGTACGGAATTGCTCAATTTGCGCCGGGCATTTACCCCTTGCGCCACGGCCAGTGCTGCAGTTCGACCCACAAGCCCGCATTCTGATTGTAAGTCAGGCTCCAGGAAGAAAGGCACATGAGTCTGGCACGCCTTTTACCGACGCCAGCGGTGAGCGTCTTCGCCAGTGGATGGGGGTATCCTCTGCCACGTTTTATGACCCGCGCAACATCGCCATTGTGCCAATGGGCTTCTGTTTCCCCGGCACGGGCACTTCCGGTGACCTTCCACCCCGCCCAGAGTGCGCACCGGCGTGGCGCGAAAAGCTGGTAAAGCATCTTACCCACATTGAGCTCACCTTGGTTATTGGTAAGTACGCACAGGCGTATTATTTCCCCACGGCTGGCACCACGGTAACCAAACGCGTCCAGAGTTGGAGCAACTACTGGCCAAAGGTGGTGCCGCTTCCCCATCCAAGTCCGCGCAACAACGTGTGGTTGCGGCGCAACCCATGGTTTGAAGCGGAACTTCTGCCCCGCTTGCAGGCACGAGTCGCAGAAGTGCTGAAGCACATAGACTAAGCATAGTCAGCCTTTGCATGGGACAGACGTGGGCCATTCAGGGTGCGGTGCAGGAAATCGTCGAAGCTTAAGGAGTCAGCCTCCTCGATCTTGATTTGCTTTAACTTCGAGGCTGCTGCCTCGCTGGCGAACTCGCCAGCCTGCACTTGCTGGTAGCCCTCGTCGAGCAAGGTGCGCCGATGTGTTCTGGCCAAGCCAAGCGCCAGTTCATTGAGCTCCAGTCCCTGCTCTTGCATATCCTTCAACATCCGCGCCGATGGCGTCAGTTTGGGATTAACCAGCTTTTGCCGTTGGCTGTTCAGCGCCGCGCAAAAACGTCCCCCCTGCTCTGCCCTGTCGAGCAACCGAGCAACCTCAGCCAGGTCGGCAAAAATCTCTTCCCCCCATGTTCCCAAGGATTTCGGCGTGGCGTTATCGATCAGTTGCAGGGTTAAGTCCCGCCCGCACGTCGCGACCTTGCTCAGGTTTTGCTTGGTGGTGCGCTGCTGCTGTTGAGATAAATCAGGGCTGTCTTTGAGGAGACAATAAGTCAGAAAAACATCCAGAAAGTACATCTGCTCTAGACCGATTCCAGTGGACACATAAGGGTCAACATCCAGCGAGCGCACTTCAATGTATTCAACCCCCCTGTCCTCCAGGGCGTCTGAGATCCTTTCATCGGACTTTGTGATCCGCTTGACCCGAATCGGCGCATAGAGTTCATTCTCAATCTGCAAGGTATTGGTGTTCAGTTGCCGATACGCCCCATTTTGCTTCACACCGATTTGCTCAAATGCTGCGTTAGGCTGGCTGGCTGCCTGACGCAACTCTGCCACAAATTCTGGCAGACTGTTGTAGCTGACGAGCAGATCGTCCTGCACCTTGGTGTTATACCCCAGTTCACTCATCCTTAGCGAGGTGGCCTTGGGTAGATAACAGGTGTCCTGACCCAGCGGTTCCAGCCGCAATTTGCTGTGGGTGTTCTGCAGAAAAGAGGAGCCCACCGCTGGCGAAGCTCCAAAAAGGTACGGAACCAGCCACCCAAGGCGTAAAAAATTGCGCGCCAAGCCAAGGTAGCTCTCTGAGATAAAATCCTGCAGGGGTTGGCGCTCCCCCTTAATTTTCTGCCACACCGGCCAGAAGCCTTCCGGCAAGGAGAAGTTGTAGTGTACCCCGGCAAGAACCTGCATCAAGCTGCCATAGCGGTTTTTTAGCCCCTGGCGGTAGATGGTTCTCATTGTGCCGACGTTGGAGTGACCATACTGCGCCAGTTCAACCTCAGCCTCGTTCTCAACCGTGCAAGGCATGCTGAGGGGCCAGAGCAGTTCGGCACCAATATAGCGATATACGTACCGGTGGATATCAGCCAAGATCCCGAGAGTGGCCTCCGCGTCGGTGCCAGCGGGGGTAATAAACTCCAGCTGTGCTTCGGCAAAGTCGGTCGTAATGCAATTGTGTGTCAGTGCAGAGCCAAGAGGGGCTGGGTGGGGAGTTTGTGCAAGGTGAGCATCGGCATCGACCCGCAACGACTCCTTCTCAATTCCTCTGCGAATCCCTTTTAACGCCGCTGCAAATTCCGGCTGCGAGCATGATTCCAGCGTGTCCTGCCAAGATTTTTTCAATTCTGAATCCCTATTTGGCAGCATCACCGTGCCAGTGCGCGTTCGATACTGTCCATCAATTTAGCGCTGATATTGATATCGAAAGCGGCTTCGATCTCACGGATACAGGTGGGACTGGTGACGTTGATCTCAGTCAGCTTGTCGCCGATAATATCGAGACCTACCAAATAGAGCCCTTTCTCCTTTAACACCGGACCCACCGCCGCGGCAATGCGCCAATCACTCGCAGACAGGGGTCTGGCCTCGCCACAGGCGCCAGCAGCCAGATTCCCTCGAGTTTCACCCGCAGCCGGAATCCGAGCCAGACAGTAAGGAATCGGCTCACCATCGACCACCAGGATCCGCTTGTCTCCCTTGCTGATCTCTGGGACAAATTTCTGCGCCATGGCATAGCGGCTGCCATGCTGGGTCAGAGTCTCGATAATTACACTCAGGTTCATATCCCCTGGTGTGATACGAAATACAGAGGCACCCCCCATGCCATCAAGAGGCTTTAGAATAATATCCTGATGCGTGATATAAAACTGGCGCAGTTTGGCTGCGCTGCGGCTCACCAGCGTTTCCGGGGTAAACTCAGAAAACCAGGCGGTAAAAAGTTTCTCGTTCGCATCGCGTAAGCTGCGCGGATTATTGACAATCAGCGTTCCTTCCGCTTCGGCGCGCTCCAGCATGTAGGTAGCGTAGATAAACTCGGTATCGAAAGGTGGGTCTTTACGCATCAGGATCACATCCAGTTCAGACAGCGGGATATCCAACTGGGCGCCAAACTGATGCCAATTCTCCGGGTCTTGCTGCACCTGCAACTGTTTCATCGTCGCATGCGCCCGCCCATTTTGCAGGTAAAGATCCTGCATCTCCATATAGTAGAGCTGGTAACCGCGTGCCTGAGCTTCCAGCAACAGTGCCAGACTACTATCTTTGTTGACATTGATCTGCTCGATAGGATCCATCACGATCCCTAGCTTAATATCCAAAATGTTCTCCCACAATTTCTCGTTTAGCCGTACAGCATGTTTATATGGTTATATGGCATGTGTTATATGGTGATTTTTTGTGCAACAGATATTGCGTACGCCAGGTTAAAATCTATTTTTCTTCTCACGCAAAACGGCAAACACCTCAAGATCGCTGGCATCCTCCATGTGCAACGCACGGCGCAGTGCGGGATCGTGGGGACGTAGAAAGGGATTGGTTTCCAACTCTTCCCCTAGACAAACAGGCAGGGTTGGCTCCCCACGTTGACGAAATCTTTCCACCTGTTGACGTTTGCGCCGTACCGCTAGAGAGTTAGGCTCCATCCGTTCGGCAAAACGGTAGTTATCCAAGGTATACTCATGCCCGCAGTAGATCAGAGTCTCGGGTGGTAGAGCCGCCAGGGTTTGCAGAGACTCAAATAGCTGCTCTATCGTGCCCTCGAAAACGCGACCACAGCCGCCGGAAAACAGGGTATCGCCAGAAAACAGGGCGCCCGGATGGTTCCCATGAGGTGGCAGATAGTAGCAACAATCCTTCAGGGTGTGTCCCGGTGTCGCCAGCAGTTGAAGCGCCTGAGCTGGAGCTGGCAATGCGCCTTCCTGGGTAAGAAGCTGATCAAGGCCCGGAATGCGCTCATCTCGCCCCATCACCTTACAGCCGGTGGCTTGTTTCAAGGCCAGATTGCCGTGACTGTGATCCTGATGCATGTGGGTGTTGAGGATCAAATCTAAACTGCAATCTTGCTGGCGCAGATAGGCAAGTACAGGCTCCGCTGCACCAGGGTCAATAGCAATTATGACACCGCTCAGGTTAAGGATGTAGCAGTAGTTGTCTTGATGGATGGGAATTATGGCAACGCAAGTCATTAAGTATCTCTTTTCTGCTGGGGTTGTTGTTTATCCTGTATAAACAGGGATAAAGCTACCTTCCACTCCCCTGTGTCATGGCAGTTGTCGCCCACCACAAGAAGTTTGTCACTTGAAGTTTGTTGCTTTTTTTGTCTTTACGTTTCTGCGCAGGAAGCAAATGCTGGTTCAAAATCTCGCGCTGGATTCAAATCAATCCGCTACTTTTCTCTTCAAGAATGCTTGATCCTTCCTCAGGAATTCTAGCTGCTTTTGCTTGTTCATGCAGCTGCTGCTCTTCGCTAACCAGATCCCCTTCAGCCTCACTGGTCACGATTTCGGGAGCAATTTCCGCCAGAGGCTTTTTCTCTTCTTTGCTTGCTGCTGGACCCCTTGTGGCATCAAGCATCTGGACCGCAACCCCGTCGGGGAAGATAACCTCTCTTGCTTCATCCGGCATCGAAATGTTCTCGTTCTCAAAAGCCTTCTTAACCGAGCGGATTAATGACGATTTGACTTTGAAACCATTGTACACCGACCCATTGTACCAGAAATATACCAGAAGGTTGACTGTGGAAGCTCCGAGGCGGTCGACCAGAACCAAAGATTCGGGATCCTTCAATACCGCCGGGTGGTTGTTAAGCACCTCCATAGCGACTTCTTGAGCAAAAGAGGGCTCGTTATCAAACCCGATACCAACCTCAAAAAAATCGCGCCGATTTGGATTGGCAGAATAATTTCGGATAATACTTTTATAAACTGTGGCATTTGGAACCTGCACATGGTTGCCGTCCAGATTCATCAATACTGTGCCACGAGTCGTGACACGCAGGACAATGCCCGTGTGACCGGCAATCTCCACCAGATCGCCGAGGTGAAAAGGGTTCCGAATACTTATCAGCAGGCTGGCCAGATAATTTTCCAGAATGTCGCGAAAGGCAATACCAGCAACCAACCCTGCGATACCGGTGCCACCAAGAATTGTCGCCGCCAGACCAGAAAGACCGGCAACGCGCAGAACCAAGTAAAGCCCCACGAGTAGCAGTGCAATACTCAGAATTCGCGTGACCATATCTCGCAGCAATGGTTTCAGACGCAGTGCAAGCAGCCTTCGAATTCCGCTGGTAAATAACTTACCAACCCCCAAAACCACAATCAGAAGCAATAGCGCAAAACCAAGGCGTGGGAGCTGCTGCAGAGACTTCCCCCAGAGGTTTTGTAGTTCCGTAAATGCTGGAGAAAAATCCCAGGGAGAACGCTCCACCACCCTTATGCGGTTGACCACGGCAACCACGTCACTAGTGTTCCGGGCTAACTCTCCGGCCCAGGCTCGGTGTTCTACAGACTCAGACTGCCCATCGAGAAGCACAACGCCCTCTTCAACCGCTATTGCAATATCAGGAAACCAGTCAGTTGCATGCAAGATACGGGTCAAGCGCTGGTCGATCTCCTGGTCACTTGAGGCAGCCTGAACCTCGACCCGCTGTGCGATCAGGGTGTCATCAACGGATGAAGATGTTTCAGGCATCTGCTCTGTAGAGGGTGCAGCGGTTGCAACCCCGCTCCACAGCATTAGGATGATGCCCGTTAGCAGGATTAGCTGACGCAACAGCACATAATATGTCTGTGGTTGAGGACAGATACACCCCGGGTGGTTGTAGTGCTTTAAAGGGGACGCAGGGGGGTAAAAAAGCTGTCTGCGCTGAACGAATCCCTTTTTCATTGGCATATCCTCGAGAGCAGCCTTAACGTTGAACACGGGTTAGGAATCATGGGCATCCAAAACCACACGTAGAATGCTTTGACCGTTGAACTCAGCGCAAAAGGCGTTCATTGCGTCACCGTGAATTAAATTCCACATTACGTATACTACATCAATATACAGATGCGTAAAGAATTTACACATGCACAAAACAGGGGGTTCAAGTCTTTTAGTAGGGGATGTACCAGAGATGAGATCGATGCGCGGGTTCTTTCTCACGCCCATATCGACCATTCGGGGCGGGTCGTTGCTGATCCCAGCATTTGGAGTGGGGCACAACCTGCTAGAAAAGCAAAATCCGGTGCGCATTTATGGCGAAGAATTTGAGGTGCGCCCCCGCGTCGAAGTGCTCACTGGGTTCTCCGGCCATGCCGACCGTGACGGGTTGGTGGATTTCGTGCGCGTGATGGAGAAAAGACCGCAACACACCTTCATTGTCCACGGCGAGGCGGAGTCCGCAGCAAGTTTAGCCCAGACATTACACGCAGAACTGGGGCTGGAAGGGATCGAGATGCCGGCATCGGGACAGTCGTTTACCCTATGATATCAGCCCTTTAGATGCCATTGAGATATTGTCCGCGAGGGGCATAGATATGTCACATTGCGCCATATTTCGAAACTAAAAAGGGGGGAGAAGCTCAGCCTAAGCTTGCCTCCTCCCCCAATTCCAGTCCCTGCCAGTTAAAGCTCAATCCCGGCATGGTATTGCTTGGGAACATAGTCGAGCCGCGCGTCCAACTCTTTGGCGGCGGTAAAAGGGAAATATGGATCCCGCAGAAATTCCCGCCCCAGCATAATCGCATCAGCGTCACCGTTTTGTAGAATTTGCTCAGCTTGTTCAGCTTCTGTTATCAGCCCTACCGCACTGGTTGCGATCCCCACCTGTTTTTTAATCGCCGCAGCCAAAGACACTTGGTAACCAGGCCCAAGCGGAATAGGTGCTTGCATAACATTGCCGCCAGTGGAAACATCGATAAGATCGACACCTCGGGTCTTGAGTTCTTTACACAGCGTGATCGCCTGCTCCTGATCAAAACCACCTTCAACCCATTCCGTTGCCGAAATCCTTACAAAAACCGGCAAGTTTTCTGGTACAGTCGCACGAACTTTTTCTACCGTTTCGAGTAAAAAGCGCATCCGATTTGGCAAACTTCCCCCATACTTATCTGAACGTTTGTTCGACAGGGGCGAAAGAAACTCATGCAACAGATACCCATGCGCGGCATGGATCTCTATCACCTCAAAGCCAGCATCCACCGCGCGCTGTGCAGCCGCGCCGAAGCTCTCCACCGCTTGCTTAATCTCCTCCTGGGTCAGCTCCCGCGGCATAGGATAAGCGTCTGCAAACGGAATCGCGCTAGGTGCAACGGTCTGCCAGCCCCCCTCTTTTTCACTCACCATCTCCCCACCGTTCCAGGGTTCGGTGGTTGAAGCCTTCCGCCCAGCATGAGCGAGTTGGATCCCAGCAACAGCACCCTGCTCCGTTATAAAGCGGGTAATCCGCTTGTATGCATCGCGGTGCGCATCTGACCATATCCCCGCATCCGCAGGAGATATCCGCCCTTCTGCCACTACCGCCGTCGCCTCCATCATCAGCAACCCCGCGCCCCCTACGGCTCGGCTGCCAAGATGAACAAGGTGCCAATCGGTCGGCATGCCATCCTCGCTTGAATACATGCACATCGGTGAGACCCACAGGCGGTTGCGGAATTCAATTCCACGGATGGTGTATTTCTCAAAAATCTTTCTGTTGTGCATAACTCCTCCAATATCAGTTTTACATCCATCCAATATCCCCTTACACCTTTTGTTTTTCGATCGCTTAAACTTATTGGCGGGGCTCAGACAGAGAAGCAAAAATTGCTGTTCAAACTAACGTTAAGGGCTTTTTTTAGATAGCCAGATGTGGACGATTACTCCATTGCGTAACTTGAAAAGGGTAATCTCTGCTACAGCAAAGCATCCTCACGTCACCTCATGTTTTCGTATGATTCTGTCACAGTCAAAGCAGGAGAAAGAGGGGCTGGGGCTAATGCGTGGCGCATTGGTTTGCACTATTTGAGTTGACTGTCCTTACTCCCGCGCCGATTAAAGCCACCCGCAGCAGTTGCCTGTTTTTCAAGGGCAGATTGACACTCAACGCAGAGCCGCACCCCGGGCACCGCTTCGCGGCGCTTCTGCGGGATAGTGCACTCACACTCCTCACACTCTTCCAAGCTTTCACCCGCACTGAGACCACTTCGGGCACGCTCCACTGCATCCTCAATGCTTGCATCAATTTGCTCTTGTACTGCTCCATCACGTGTCCAACCGCTTGCCATGGTTTACTCCTGCAATGTTAAGTCAAAACTGTCTATATCTAACTCCAGATCCCGCCCAGATACCCGAAGTACACCTGCTATCTTTCGAACTGGGTGCTACCTTTCGAACTGGATCGAAAAATGTCGCAATTGCGCCCCATCCGTACAGGGTAACACAAACGAACCGATTCACCAGTTTAGGTAAAAGTGGAACAATCAGGGGGAAGCTCTTGAAATAAATATCCATCTTACATCCCTCAGCACCAGCTGTCTGCGCTAGGGTAAATATGTGTAACTATTGCGAAATCTTTTGACATAAAAAGAACGTAAGCTTAGCAGAACCCCTAACGTCATAGCGATACCACCTGCTGCAGCCAAAGGAGCGCCGGGATCACGATTGATAGTCAGTTGACTGTAACTTTTATACAGTGGAGTTAAACGCTGCGGGGCAAAACCGGCGCTTAATAACTGTTGGGGTACCCCCTGCTTAACAACATACCAAAGGGTTTTTCTCTCTGCTGCTGGAGCATTCAATTCGAGCATAAAAGCAGGGTTGCGCAATGGCATATTGACCGCGCCATTGCGTCCTGCATATTGAATATCTGGATGAAATTCCAGCACATTTACGTGCATACCTGCCGGCAGTACGTGTGTGCTCCCCTGCTTAAGCTCAACGTGTTCATTATTAATGAAACAACTAAAGCCAACCGCCTGTTGTGTGTACGATCCCGGTAGCACCGCAAGCCCGCCGTGGGTTAGCGGATGATTGAAGCGCACGGTTGTAGTTTTCAGCTCTTGATCCCCCTTGAGCAAGGTTACGTTGCTCAACATATCAACGGGGCGTCCCGAGGGGGCAAACTGTGGTGCAAAGCTGTTCAGGCGCAGAAAGTAACCACCCATTGAGGGGATGCCGATCACTTCACCTTCAGCGATACTGTTGTTGCTGCTGCGCATCCCGTAAATACTCCCCCAGGCGTAAGCGATAACCACAAGGATAAAACCGAGGTGAATGAGATATTCACCCATTTTTCTCCAGCGGCTCCTCAGGTGATAGACCCAGTCAATAAAACAACACAGGGTGTTCAGGCACAACAGCACGATGAGTGCGCTGCACAGAGGGATCCAGAGACTGTAAACATTTGCCTGTGGCAGATAGCCGTTCCACCATTCAAGCAGAGGTTTGCTGTCCATGGTACTGAACAACTGCGGACTGTGCATAATTTGCGCTGAACCGAAAATAGCCACAAGCGTTGTTACGCTGGAGAGGATAATGGTAGCCTTCGCTGAACAGCAGAATTTCCAACATTGACGCAACATTTTTGTTTCCTGCCCGTATTTATGCAAGGGGATGGTTGCTGTTCATAAGCAAACCGATCCCTAGATAGGTAAAAAGGACGAGGACAAACCCTACAATAGAGAGCCATGCATAGCCGGTGCCTTGCCAGCGCCGGATAAACTTGGCGTGACACATCCCCGCAAAATAGAGCCAAATCAACGCAGACCACAGCGCTTTAATATTCCACGAAAAATAATATCCCCATGCGACATAGGCCCAATAACTCCCGAAAATCATACTGAGGGTAAAGAAGCAAAAACCAAGAAAAATAGCCTCTTCGTTGAGTTGCTTCAGCATGTTGCTCGACGGCAACAGCAGTGCCGAGGTTTTGCGCTGGATGAGATAGAGCACCCCTAAAGAAAACGCCATAGCAAACAGGGCATAGCCGAGAAAAGAAAAGGCAACATGCAAAGTAAACAACGGTGTATCCAGCATTGGGATCAGCGCGGGGATCGTTGGATCTCGAGGCAGGGCAATGTACAACAGGATGAGGTTGAGGAGCATCACAAACAGACCCGCGCCAGCGAGGCGATAACGCCACTCAAAATACACGTAGGTCGCAGCGAGAGACCAACTAAAGAAAAACATGGTTGAAAATAAATTGGTGACCGGCAGGTAGCCAGCAGCAACCCAACGCAGCCCGAGGTATAAACTCTGACACCCAAAAGCAACAAGCACCGTGCCGAGGGCAACCTTATGCAGCCTTGGCCAGTGCAGGCGTGCGTTGGCTACGTAGAACAAAACGCTAACACCATACAGGACAAAAGATCCATGGAGGAGAAGTGCATTAATATCCATCTACTGCTTCCTTCGAACAATGAGGCATTATTCTTTTTATGGGGTTTTATGGGGCGAGGCTGTGCGCAGCCCCGTGATAGGGGAAAATGTTTGCGCACAACTCATATCCCCCTTTCAATAGAGCTTACAATGTTACTCCAGGGAAGCTCAAGGGGCATTCCATCCCGCTCTTAAACTAGTCAAGGTCACTTGCGGCATGGCGCTCCGGGAGCTGATCCTCTTCATCGCCCCAAATACGATTAACTCGTTGGCCCCGTTGTACCGCCGGGCGTGCACTAATTTCCTGCGCCCACCGAACCACATTGGTGTAGGACTTCACATCCAGAAACTCTGCGGCATCATACAGCTTCCCTTCTACCAGTGCGCCATACCAGGGGTAATTCGCCATATCGGCAATATTGTAGTCTGCGCCGCACAGGTAACGGCGTGAAGCCAGATTGCGGTCCAATACGTCCAATTGACGTTTCACTTCCATGGCATAGCGATTTATAGGGTACTCAAGCTTCTGCGGCGCATACGCATAAAAGTGTCCAAACCCGCCCCCAAGAAAAGGGCCACTCCCAATCTGCCAAAATAACCACGACATACATTCAGCCCTTGCGGCGGATTCAGTCGGAAGAAAAGCGTTAAACTTCTCTGCTAGATAGACCAATATTGCCCCAGACTCAAACACGCGTGTAGGTGGGGATGTGCTCTGATCGAGTAATGCGGGGATCTTGGAGTTTGGGTTAATTTCTGTGAAGCCACTGCCAAACTGATCGCCCTCTAAAATGTTGATCAACCACGCATCGTATTCCGCCGCGCTCTTCCCCAGCGCTAAAAGCTCCTCCAACATCACGGTGACTTTTATGCCATTAGGGGTAGCGAGCGAGTACAATTGCAAGGGGTGCTTACCAAGAGGGAGCTCTTTTTCGTGGGTTGCCCCAGCCACCGGACGGTTGGTGCTGGCAAACTTTCCGCCGCTTCCTGCATCCCAAGTCCACACTTTTGGTGGGGTGTACGCGCCTACTGTGTCCATAGTCCTATCACCTTTCTTGTCGTAAGTTGAGTAGATACACTCTATTATAGTAGGTCTTTAAGCACAATATGCTAGCGCTGATTTCAGCCTCTCTGCCCCCCTGTCAGCAGCGCGATTCACCAACGGAAGCGCCTCTGTATGATCTTATAAATTAAACCTGCACCCATGCCCCTTTTGTTGCCCTGCACTTCCACATGGATGCGCCCATGGGTTTGAGCAGGCTTTACAGGGAATGGTAAGGAGCAACACTAAATTATCTTAGAAGGTCTACCTGCGAAACTTGCTGGAAAACGGCAGACCTACCCCGCTATTCACTGAAAGGATCTATGATGCTTTGCGCGAAAAACAGCTTTGGACCCCCCTATGCTTCCCTTGATGATGCGACATTTCTCCCAAAGTATCGCGCCACCTGCTTTTGTGGTCAGGTTCGCTACGAGGTGAGCGCTGAGCCCGTGGATGCTAAACTGTGCCACTGCCAAGGATGTCAAAAACTGCATGGTGCCCCCATGCAATGGGCGGCCATATTCCATAAACATCACGTGCGCTTCACCGCTGGCTTGGAGCTGTTGCGCTTTTACAATAGCGAGCAAGACGTGCAGGAGCGGATCTTGCCCTGCAAGGTCAGTTGTAGCCAGTGTGGAAGCCCGATTGCCGATGAAGGACGGAGGATGTGGCTTGCGTTCCCTGCCCTGTTCGATTTCAAGCCAGGGGGCAAGCTACCAGATGCTTTCAAACCCACCTGCCATCTTTTCTATGCCCAGCGCGTTATAGATGTGGATGACACTTTACCCAAGTGGTCCGGGCATAAGAACGAGTCTACTCGCCTCTGATATCGGTTGTGACAGACCCTGCGGCTCCAAAACAGAAAAGCCCCTCAACCGAGAGCTGAAAACTCAGCGGAAGAAGGGCTTCGAGGGTAAACGGATGGCGCACTCGCTAAGAGCGCTCCTCAAGTGTTAAGCAGTGTTATGTTGCAAAAACTCCGAGGTTATGCGCCGTCCATTTCAGTTCTACTTACCCAGGTAAACCACTAGACCAGCTTGGTACATCACGCTGTTGGGTTTCCCACTGGTATCGAGCATATGTTTTGCCTCTGCGTTAAGGGCAATGTCTTTGCTCAAAAAGTACTTAAGTCCAGCACCATAGTTAAACTGCGCCTGATTTTCATCACTCAGACCGTCTTTGCCGTTTATCCCAAGATAACCTGCGCCAGCAGTAACGTAAGGCACTAAACTCTGTTTTGGCAGAAAGTGGTACAGTCCACCAATGGAAGCGGTAAACAGATCACTGTCCTGACCACTGCGCTGCGGTGCCCAGGATACATCTATGTAGCTACTTAGATTAGCAGAATAGTTGTACCCACCAGCCAGGGTGTAGTTTACGGCTGGATTATACCCCGCAGTACTTTCTCTGTGCAGTCCACCAACCTTTGGGTTGATGAAAAAACGTCCTTCTTGAGCAGCCTGATTGGCCTCAAAGGCAAGTACGGCTACAGGGGCACTGCACATCAACATCAGAAGTAGAGCTAAGCCTAAGCGTTTCATGGTTCCTCCTTCAGAGAGATTAATAAAGCCTGACACATGCAAGCGGGTAGAAGTAGCGAAAGCTCGCTCCTCCTGAAACCTGCGGTTATGTGTCAGAGGAATACACGCACTGGAAAATCCAGCCGCCATATCCTTACCACCAATACATTCAATAAAAAGCATATTAGCATATTCGCTGGAGTGAATGCAAGCTCAGTTCTAAACACACGGTTTCAGATATGCATCAACGCCTTGCTGATTGCGATATTTCCCACTTATTCCCTCACCCTGCTCAGCTTTAAAGCCTCAGGTTGCATATGATGTGGTAAACTTTTCACCGTTGCTGGATTCAGCATTGCACTAAAGCAAGGGTGAAAGGCCATCTACATGAAGTTCTCAAACACCTATACCCAGCTCGGCGCGGGGTTCTTTCAAAGGACGCACCCCACACCTGTAGCAAACCCGGAGCTACTGTTGTGGAATTCTAGCCTCGCCGAACAACTTATGCTTCCACCCAAGTTGACCAATGACCCCCATGCCTTGGCGCAAATATTTTCAGGGAATCATCTCCTGCCTGGCTCCGAACCCATCGCTGCGGCCTATGCAGGACACCAGTTCGGCCATTTTGTGCCGCAACTTGGGGATGGACGTGCGCATCTTCTTGGTGAGGTGCTAGATCGCAACGGGCACAGAAGGGACATCCAGCTCAAAGGTTCAGGTCGCACCGCGTTTTCACGCAGTGGCGATGGTCGCTGTGCAATCGGTCCAGCGGTGCGCGAATTTATCATGAGTGAGGCGATGCATGCGTTGGGGGTGCCAACCTCGCGCTGCTTGGCCGTTGTTACCACTGGCGAATCAGTGTACCGCGCCACACCCCTGCCGGGGGCAGTGGTAACGCGGGTGGCGGCAAGCCATATCCGCGTTGGAACCTTTGAGTTTTTTGCGGCGCGTGAAGATTACCAAGCACTCGAAACGCTGTACCGCTATACGCTTAAGCGCCATTACCCCGAGCTGCTCCATCAGGAGGAGAATCAAACGCTTAAGTTTTTCGAGAAGGTGATCGACAGGCAGATTCAACTAGTTGTTGAGTGGATGCGGGTCGGCTTTATTCACGGGGTTATGAACACCGACAATACTGCCCTTTCCGGGGAGACTATCGACTATGGTCCCTGTGCGATGCTGGGGATCTACGCCCCCCAAACGGTCTACAGTTCGATTGACCGGATGGGGCGCTACGCTTTTGGTAACCAACCTAAAATTTTACACTGGAACATGGCCCGCCTTGCCGAGTGCCTGTTGCCACTTATCGATACCAATACAGATAAAGCAGCCGATCAGCTCGCACCTGCACTTGCCTCGCTCCCCGCGCGCTACGAACACAAATACACGCAGATGATGGCGCGCAAGCTTGGCCTTTTCTCGTGCCAGCAGGAAGACAAAGACCTTATCGTTGCGGTACTGGCGGGGCTTGAGGATAACCACCTAGACTATACCATCACTTTCGATCTCATGACCAAAGCGTTGACCTCCAACGCCACGGCATTCCACGTAAAACATGAATTGGGCGAGTGCTTTACGCGATGGCAGGAGCGCCTAAGCGCACAAAACGCAGAAGTTCAAGCGGTGCAACACCTGATGCGGCGCCACAATCCACTCGTGATCCCACGCAACCACCATATTGAAGAGGCAATTCAAGAATGTGAACAGGATGGCACCACAACGTTGGCCGAAAGGTTTGTGCAGGTGTTACGCTCTCCCTATGTGGAGTTGGCCCACACCGCCGAGTTTCAAGACCCGCCGCAGGATGGAGATAAGGGGTATCAAACTTTTTGCGGAACTTGATATTGCGCTTGTGCCTTAACCCGGCAAACCCCTGTGAACACGACTTTTCCCAAAAAGGAGGATTATATGCAGGATGCACTTCTCAAAGCGATACAAGAATCAGATGTCAGCGTAGCCCAAGCCGAGTTGGAGAAAAAAAAGGACCAGGGGATGGAAGCATGGGATATTCACCTTTCCCTGTTTGAAACCGCCCAATGGGTGATGAACCCACCTTTTATCAACCCGCATCTGCCCAAAATGCATGCAGTGTGCCGCGAGTTCCAGCCGCTGCTAGAAAAAGAGGATGTTCTCCCCCTCGTCAGGCTCGAAGTGAGTGAGTATGCGCGCCGCCCCAAGATGGAAAGGCTTGTCCGCCCCAGACCTCTCCTGCCAGCCACATCCTTCGACGCCATCGAAGCGGCGATCCGCAACAACGACGCCATCGAAGCGGCGTTGCTGATGGAGTCTTTTCTCTCCTTGGAGGGGACGGAGGAGCTGTCCCGCAGGCTGTTACTGCTCGGCGGAGGAAGTGACGAGCTCAAAGCCTCGCTCGGCCACTCCATCTCCTGCACCGCCTTTCTGCTCCTCGAAATGGTAGCCCGCGCTGACCTCGACCACTGGTCCACCCTCGCGGTGCTGGCGGACTATTTCTGCAAACTGAAACTCGGACCGCACGCCGGTTCTTATGCATCGGACGCGCCTGCCGCCGAAAAAACCATACAGAACCAGATGGCGCGGGCCGTTAGCGGGAGTGGCATTGTGAATCTCCACCACCAGATCACCATTTACGCGCTGGAGCGGGTGCGCCATCTATTCACCGCAGAGGAATACAATGGCCTGGTTGATGCCTGGGTAGTTTTTATGGGGGACAAGGAGGAGGAAGAGCCGGAGCTCAACTTCACAAAAAATGGAGCGCCAGAAAGCTACACCCAGTTTTACCAGCTGTTTGCAACGCTCGAAACCGAACCCGTTGTTTCCGCATTGCTGCCTCTGCTGGACTCACCCGAAGGGCGGCGCACCATGGGACGTTTCCTTGTCAAAGGGGTATGCGATTTGTATCAGGGAAAATACAATCCGCATCAGCTGACCGGCTTGGGATCGACTCTGTGGGTTATCCAGCAATACAACGAGCAGCAATCCATCGCCGGTGGGGCTCTATTGCAGTTCGTCGACTATTTTTTTGCCGCTCTAAAAAAGAAATAGTGGATCAGGTTCCATGCTGTAAGAAGAAGGGCAGGCCATTGTGGTTTTGATCTCTCAAGACAACGGAGTTAAGGCGGGGAAAGGGCTCCCCCCGCTTGTACGTGGAAGCGTTTACCAACAGGATCTACCGCAGGCTTATCCCCTTCGATGTGCGTGCGCTTCAATCAACCATATTATTGGTGGCGCAAAGATCAAACCAGAAAGGCGTCAGCATGTTTAACGCGCTTAAGAAGCGACGCAAACTGTGGATGCTATTAATAGTTTGTATTGGTATAACGATAGGGGTGCTGCGCTACTTGCATTGGGATGAGCGCGTACTTTTTTTATGGCAAGAACACAATACCAGCGCACAGCAACAAACTGCCTCTATTTGGCTGCCCGATTATCGCGCGCTGATCCAGGCAAAGCCTTTAACGGGACTGCAAGAGGCAGAAACCTCGGGTCTAAGTTGGAGTCCGCTGAGTAATACGCTGTTCACCGTGACCAGTAGGGTACCTAAGCTGGTTGAGTTATCCTTACGCGGTGAAGTACTGCGCGTGGTTGAACTGCGTGGTTTTTCTGACCCTGAAGGGGTTGCGGTGCTACATGACGGGCGGATTGCCATTATTGAAGAGCGTCGCGCACAGCTGACTGTCTTTCACTTGCCGCCAGATGCACAATCTATTGATGCTGAGGCGTTGTCATCTATAAGTTTAGGCTCTCGAGCTGCAGGGAATAAGGGCTTTGAAGGGATCGCTTTGGATGCGCGTAATCAACGTATATTACTAGCCAAAGAGCGCAGCCCTTCGGGTCTATACAGTTTGGCGTTGCCAGAGGCAAAGAATGGCTTAGCGGTGCTAGAACAAACCCTGCAAGAGCTGCCTTCTAAGCAAGTATTTATGCGCGACTTTTCGTCATTGGCGATTGATCCGCGGACAGGGCACCTGCTGGTGTTATCCGACGCGTCTAAAATGCTCATAGAGCTGGACGCTCAAGGTGATCCGGTCAGCTTTATCAGCTTATCCAGGGGCCTCAATGGCTTGGCGCGTAGCATTAAACAGGCCGAAGGGGTGGCAATTGATACGCGGGGCACAATCTATATTGTGGGCGAACCTAATTTGTTTTACGTGTTTGAAAAATAAAGTTATTAAACGCAAGTATGGCCTTTTATCTGCACCAAATAGACCCGCCTCGCATTTACGCTGAGGCGGGTCAGAAAACAACAGTTATTCCTATGATCTAGGCAATTCAACAAACATGGCTAAGAACAAGATTCACGCTTTCTACGCTTCTGTAATTTACTTACTACATTTTAAAAAGCCCGCAAATTTGGTTAGCCAATCTATTTGCAATAACATCGCATGCTTCAAAACGATCTATATTCGTCTGTTTTGCATTCACGGCAATACGGGTCCGATATTCTTGCTTGTTAGTTTTAATCACTCGAGTTGTGTTTGTCTTAGTTCCAGTACCGTTTGCAAGAGAAGAATCCTGAGTTCCTGAGACTCCTCCAGGAACTTCTTCTTTGATCTGGATGTCAACAATACCAATATATTCTGTAACCTTCCACATGGCACCAGCAGCAGCATCAACTCCAGCAGCAGCCAAACCAACAGCAAGACCTGCAGCTCCAGCTCCTCGCAAGTCTGATCCAGACACCCCAGCGACCGAGGCCCCAATAAGGGCACCTCCAAATCCAGAACCAACAACAGACTCCATGTTCATCCCTTTTTTTGCCTCGCTAAGATAAAGGATGTTCGCTGCGACAAGGTAGGATGCCTCTCTGGGGTTTAGAGTAACTGAGTAACCCATTGATTCCATTCTACTTCTTATTAAATCACTGAAGTCTATTTCCTGAAAGTCAGAGGTATTGGCGACACGAACAAAAACTGCGCCTTCACCTCCTTGCATCGCCTCTGCAAGAGACTCTGAATCAAGAAATATCGTATCAGACATTTCAGCATTAACCTGTAACTCTCTGTTTTCAATCGCTTTCATAGTGTTTGCACAGCCTGAGATAAAAAGAAATGAACAACAGATCAAAAAACATACAACCTTTTTCATCTACACTCTCCTCGACGTCACATTAAACCTGTCAATAGTTATTTATGTTTTTCAACTCCTGAATACATAATATGACAGATCACTCTATATCGTCTCCTGATAGCACAAATTATCCCAAAATAACACATTAATCCGCCTGTATCGATTAAGACTGCGTATATGAAGAACAGAAATATTGACCAAAATCGTTTTTGAAAACAGCATTGGGTATTGTGATCACTAACAGAGAAGGTATTATCGAGAAAGTCAACAACACCTTCACAAAGACTACCGACAATAAGGCTGAGGAAGCGGTCAGCATAACGGCCAGGCAGTTGAGCCGCGAAGCTCGCAGGGCCAGAAAATGGTTTTTATTTTATGGACCGAGAACTGCAGTCGGCTCGAACGCCATGATAGGTGGAGCGCGTAGCGCGGAACCTCTCATGGTGTGAGGAACAACTGCCTGGCCGATAAGTGGAGCGCGGAGCGATCCACTTATCAAAACGTTGTATAACGAGATGGGTGATTGATTACTTAGATCACGGAACGTGGGAGGGGGGAATATGGAATCTGACGTTATCCCAGCTGAGGATCCACTTCCCGGGCAGGTTGAAAAAGCATCTCAACCTATGATGCTGACACAAAACCTTGAACACCCTCGAGGAGGTTGCGATCAGATTTTGTAGATAGTGAGGCACCCCTTTGCTTAACAACCTTAACTTGACGCACAGAGCCCTGGTAGGGGTGGAGCTATTTACTTTTGTCTTTTCATATGCTCAGAATATTTTCTGTCCTCAATGCAAATATGCTTAAGCCACCAGTTTTTCAAAAATTGCAGTAACACCTCTGGGTCGTTATCAA
>CAZDRL010000010.1:0-58870 GCA_964508035.1 uncultured Desulfuromonas sp. | reverse complement strand
AGTAAGAAACAATGGCACAAGGTTCAGTAAAGTGGTTCAATGACGCAAAAGGTTTCGGTTTCATTGAGCAAGATGGTGGCCCCGATGTATTTGTTCATTTTTCAGCTATCTCTGGAGACGGTTTTAAATCTCTCGCAGAAGGCGATCGGGTAGAGTTTGAAATTACAGACGGGCAAAAAGGTCCTCAGGCTGCCAACGTCAGCAAAATTTAAGCATTACCTACCTTAAATTCAAAAAAGCCCCGTGCCTGCACGGGGCTTTTTTTATTTCTGCCCCACCCTAAAGGCCACGAGATCTTTAAGCCCTATCTACTTAATACCTGACTTTTGCACCCCCCCAATTCAGCTTCAAACTTCGCAACAGCCAAACATTTCCAAACAGTATTCTCTACCCCTGCGAGCGGATATTCCCACCACCTGCGCCACATACACTATTGCATCTGCAACAGGCATAAGCTACCATGCGCGAAACTAAACACTGTTCTAAAAATGGAGGTGGAAATGGATTTTGAGAAAGAAGTGATCATAACGCAGAAAGAGGGGGGCCTCGGCAGCATAACCCTTAATCGCCCTGAGGCCTTAAATACGTTCACTATCCCTTTTGCCCAACAACTGGATACCGCCCTATGGGACATGGAGCACGACCCGAATATACGCGTCGTCATCATCCGCGCTGAAGGGAAACATTTTTCCACCGGGATCTCACTAGATCAGTTTAAGAACAAATCCCAGCGCGAATACCGCGATTTTCTGTATACGATAGACAGCTTCTACCATACCCTGGCGCAGATGAAAACAGTTACCATCTCTGCGGTTCAGGGGTATGCAATGGCTAACGGAGCCGGCCTTGCCTTTGCAACCGATTTTACCGTCGCAGGTGAAACCGCAAAGTTTGGCACCACTGCAATCAATGTGGGGCTTATCTGCTTGGGTCCAGCAGTCCCGATGATGCGCATTCTGGGGAAGAAACGCGCCATGGAGATGGTTCTTACGGGCGAGCCCTTCAGCGCTCAACGTGCGCTGGAGTTGGGGCTGATAAACCACGTAGTTAGCGATGATGCGCTGGGGGCAGAGACCGACAAACTGGCACAGAAACTGTTACACAAAAGCCCCCTGGCACTGCAAATTGGCAAGGAGGGTTTTAACCGCATGACCGACCTCCCCTACCATGCGCAGCTCGACGCTATGGATGATCTGTTTGCAACGCTGAGCAGCTGTGAGGATGCAGAGGAAGGGGTAAGTGCGTTTCTGGAGAAAAGAAAGCCCACCTGGCGCGGGAAATAAATCAGGACTTCGCAAGCAAGCTGCACTGTAGAGATGACCTGCAGTGCAGCCTTAGCCGTTCAGGTGTTCTTGTGGAAGTGATTGCGCTTTTCATCGCCACTTATATGCATTCCACAGTGGAGGCAATGGCGCAAATACATGGGGATAGGTCCGTTCATATGAAAAAAGTTCCCACATGTCGGGCAACGACAAAAAGCGGTGAGATTGGCAGCAACGGCCACCACTACTACCCAAACACCGAAGAACACCCCGGCAATGCGATCTGACTGACCAAAGTGCAGCACCAGCCACATCATGGGAATATAGATCGCCACCATGAGCCACAGAAATAGGCGGCGGTGGCGCAAAGTACGCATCTGTGCAGTAAAATCACGTTTCTTCTTCATAGCTCTACCAACACTAGACTCCTCGTACCCCGACATTGTCGACATACTGCTGCGCCACACCTAACAGCTCCTGCATCTGTGCTTTAGTGTAGGGCTGCGTATGGCGCGCACTCTCGTCCATAGCATGCGCAGGCACAAATTGCTGCAACACCCAGGACTCCGTGCCCTGCATTAGCTTCCCCAGGACATGAATGTCGTCAGCCCCAACATATCCAGGCATACAAGTGGTACGAAACTCCACCTCAATCTCTGCTTTGCGCACCACCTCAAGCGTATGCATAAGTGCTGCTGCTGCAGCGGGCGGGGCCCCAAGCGCGGGATAACGTAACGGCGCGGTCTTAAGATCCAAGCTTACAAAGTCGAGCAATCTGTCTTGAATTAGGCGTGTTAGCACCTGCGGCCGCAACCCGTTGGTATCGAGCTTGATTAACATCCCCAACCCTTTCAAACGCTCAACAAGGAGTGGCATCGTTGCATCGAGGGTGGGCTCGCCGCCGGAGATCACTACTCCATCGATAAAATTGCGCCGCGCCGCCACCATAGCCACTACATCATCATCTGAGATGTCGGGATACTCCTCGGGAGTATTAACCAGGGCGGCATTATGACAATACGCGCAGCACATATTGCACCTGGAGTAAAATACCAGCGCCGCAATTCGCGCCGGATAGTCGAGTAAACTTGTGCCCTGAAATCCTTTTACCGGCATGGCTATCTACTACTGGCGCCCGCTTTTTCTACTACATACTCACGGCGCTGCTCAAACTCTTCCTGCTTCCCTTTATTCCACTGTTGCACGGGGCGGAAAAAACCACAAACGCGTGAATATACTTCTGTATTTTGGGTACACTTGTTTTTCATTCTAAGTCTCCTCTGTGTTTTATGCCGCATTCTCTTTGGTTACGTGCGGACAACTGAAATGTTCGCCGGCGATATAACCGTGAACTGGACAAATGGTAAAGGTTGGACTGAGCGTAAAATATGGCAGAGCAAAGTTTTCCGCTATGCGGCGCACCAGCACACGTGCACTACGCCAATCTTCCAACCGTTCGCCCAAAAACCCGTGAAACACCGTGCCACCAGTGTATCTAGTCTGCAGTCCATCCTGATGTTGCAAGGCCTGGAAGATGTCATCTGTACCTCCCACCGGCAGCTGCGTTGAATTCGTGTAGTAAGGCTGTTCATTTCCGGAGGTGTAAATTTCAGGAAATTCTTCTCGATCACGCTGAGCAAGACGAAAACTGGTGCCCTCGGCTGGGGTTGCTTCGAGATTGTACAGATGTCCGGTCCGATCTTGCAGAGCCTCCAGACGGGTTCGCATATATTCCAGGGTCTCCAGGGCAAAGGTATGCCCGTCGGGAGAATCTATACCACACCCAAGAAGGTTGAGTGCGGCTTCATGCATCCCGATAAGGCCAATAGTGGAAAAGTGGTTATCCCAATAGCGCCCCTGACGTGCATAGATGCCAGAAAGATAGTGCTTACTGTAGGGATACAGACCATCTTCAGTGAAACGTTCCAACTGCTTACGTTTAATCTCAAGCGAATCTGCCGCCAGATCCATTAACTCCCCAATACGGGAGAAAAAAGCATCCTTGTCCTTAGCCTTATACGCCGCACGCGGCAGATTCAACGTCACCACGCCAGTGGAGCCAGTCAGCGGATTGGAGCCAAACAGCCCCCCCCCACGCCGGCGCAGTTCACGATTATCCAAGCGTAGGCGACAACACATGGAACGCGCGTCCTCTGGGTCCATGTCTGAGTTGATGAAATTGCTAAAATATGGAGTCCCATACTTGGCGGTCATCTCCCACACCGCCTGGAGACGGTCACTTTCCCAATCAAGTTCTGAGGTAATGTTGTAGGTGGGTATCGGAAAGGTAAAAATACGTCCCGAGGCATCGCCGTCCATCATCACTTCGCAGAACGCCTTGTTAAACATATCCATCTCTGCCTGGAATTCGGCATATGTCACATCCTGCACCTCACCACCTATAATGACCCCTTCATGCGCCATATTGCGTGGCACGGTCATATCTAGAGTGATGTTGGTAAAAGGCGTTTGGAATCCAACCCGGGTGGGCACATTCATATTGAACACAAATTCCTGCATCGCCTGCTTAACTTCGGCATACGTGAGGGAGTCGAAGCGGATAAAAGGCGCCAGAAGGGTATCTACACTCGCAAAGGCCTGCGCACCGGCCGCTTCCCCCTGCAAAGTATAGAAAAAATTGACCATCTGCCCCAGAGCAGTGCGAAAGTGTTTCGCGGGTGCACTTTGCACCTTGCCGTAAGCGCCGGTAAAGCCAAGCAGGAGCAGATCTTTTAGATCCCAGCCACAGCAATACACCGATAGCATCCCCAGGTCGTGGATATGATAATCTCCCTGTTTATGCGCCGTAGCTATAGATGCAGGATAGATTTTATTCAGCCAGTAGTTGCTGGTTATATTGGAGGCGATATGGTTGTTGAGTCCCTGCAGGGAGTAACCCATATTGGCGTTCTCTTTGACGCGCCAATCTTCTTGGGTGAGATATGAGTCAATAGCCTCTATCGATTCCTGCATGAATGACTTAGTAGCGCGCAGCTGCTCCCGTTGCTGGCGATAGAGGATATACGCCTTCGCGGTGCGGGCATGCCCAGCCTCGATCAGTTCTTTTTCTACCAGGTCTTGAACATTCTCTACCGTTGGGACCTGGTTCCCCTTGAAAATTACCCTTAGGGTTCCAACCACCTGATCGGCAATAGTCTCTGCTTTCGCCATATCATGCCCGTCTACGGCACGTACGGCCTTTTTAATCGCGGCACTGATCTTGCCCACTTCGAACTCAACCAGTCTGCCATCACGCTTACGAATATGCTGCAACACTACTGTCTCCTGTGCTTAAGTTTGTACATATGTTTGCCGCACAGAATGTAGCAAGGACAGGCGGAGAAGTAAAGCGCCAGAACACTATATATAGTGATTTATTTACGCGCCAACACTATATCTTGTTTAAAAGGGTGTGGTAGAAACTGTGGAAAACATGAGAAAGGTAGCGAGATTACAGCAGAAAAAGGGAACACTGGCGCGGCTAGGAAAGAGTTATATAAATGAGAGCTTGGTCTTTATAACGCCAGTCAACGGTTTCTCCAGATAAAGCGCCCACGGAGCGCCTCACGGAGCAGTTCAACACACTGAATACATGCCGGTATCATTTGCGCTATCACAAACAATGCCACAAAACCCACACATGACCAGGCCAGAATAGTTGCACCATCAGCCTTCAAGTTAAACCCAGCGAGAGCAATAGATACATGTGATAATAAAATAAAAACCGTGAGAGCAACGATACGCGACATGGTTCGACTCCACATTTAGGTTACGCTATGGACATTTATTTCAGTGGCACCTTTACAACACCTGCAGCGGAGCGCTTAGAACAAAATGGGCTGGAACAACCGCATAAGTTCTGCTACACCTAAAAAAGACACATCACAAGTCAAAAAAAACAAGATGTGTTGCACACTACTTGATGGCATACACCTCTGGACCCAACCTAGGAGACTATACATGGAAGAAAAAGCTGAATCTGAATACAGCGACCAATTGAGCATAATCCGAAAAAAACGGATGTTTCTGTGGTTTGTGTTTGCTTCCTACATTCCAGCAATTGTATTGGCATTTACCGTTGGCAACGGCCAACCCATGGCGATCGTAATCGCAACCATCTGGCTAGTTGGTGCTGGGGCTGGTGGGGTTATGGTAAGTTTCAGCCGCTGCCCACGCTGCAACCAACTCTTCCACATGCGCGGCATCAGCACCTCGTGGGGGCGTCGCTGTCAACACTGCAGGTTAAAACTCTAGTTTCACCTGCATAAGTACGTCGCCTATTGATCTATCTGCCCTATCTGCCGGCTCAAGCGCTGCATTATCTCTTTTTCACGCTTAATAGCGCTACGTGCACTGCTCCAAGTGCTGTAGTATTCCAATCCGAGAATGGTACAACCAGAGATAATAACGGCCACAACATTGACGGAAAGGGCGTTTGCAAAGGCATAAAAAATATAGAACACCGTCAGATAGCCAATGTGGCTCCAGCCACGATAACGCTCATCCTGCTCGGTAAGGCGTCCAATTCCAAGAATCAGAGCAGAGAAACTATAGACCGCTAAAGCGATATTAATCATGGTCGCAGAGGGCGGCCTCCCAAGCAAATCGCGTGTCTGCGGCGACAAGTACAGCATAATGTTGCTATCCTGAAAATAGACCGCAACTAGACTGACAAGAGCAAACAGAGCTAGACCCACCAGCCCTCTGTGAGTCAGACGCTGCAGCTCTTCTATATGCGCTTGAATCCGGGCCATACGCTGTTCCGGTTGGCGCAATTCAGTGCTATCTCCAAACTGAGAAGGTTGTGACATCTAGCAATCCCTCGCGCATCAGATACATCTCTACCTGGACTGAAGCAAAGATGCTGCCCACCTTTAGGGTTATTTTTTTTTCGCGTCGCGCAAATGCACACCCAGATTGCGTATCAAACTGGAAAGGTAGCGAAACTCATGACAGTCATCAGGCTGGCGCTTGTCTTCAATAACGCCTTTCTCTATCTGTTTGGCATATTCAATAAGACGATTGACGGGCAACAATACATTGCGTTGGATAACTACAGACAGCAACCCGATCGCCAGCACTACAACCAACAACCAGACTCCAAGCAAACCCTTTAGCACCTGACTCAAAGCCTGCTCCAGCCCCCTCATGGACACACCTACATCTACCGTTCCCAAAAGGGCAATGTCCTCTGCTCCCGGATGACACAGGGCAGTAACACAGCCTTCTTGATTTGGTATTGGCATAGTCATACCCAATATCTTCTGTCCTGAAGAGTCGTGAAAATAGCGCAGACGTTCATCAGCAGAGGGCTCAAGCACGACAGCTTCATTATGGCACACATTGCAGCTTTCGGACTTCAGATCTAAGATCATCCCGACCTCTGCGTTATTACACGCAAACTTAACCTTTCCCTGCTTATCAAAGATGCGCAAATGTTCAACGTCTACGTTCTCTCCCATATTGCTGACCAGATGACGTAGCGCCATATGGTCACCTTTGAGCATGTCGTAGGAAGTTGACCGGACCAGAGTTTTTGACATGCTTAATGCACGTTCTACCGCCGCATCATATACGAGAGCGCGAATGTAGCCGTAGAGCATAACAAAACACAGGGTTAAAAATGCCGCCATAAGGATGGCTACGGGTATGAGTGTTTTTTTTGCTAGAGGCTGTGACATGAGCTACCTTCTCCATTTAAAACAAAGGCAGCGGAACACAAGCTCCGCTGCCTTTAGTTCAACCCAAAAACATAAAATCAGTGCTCGTCATGATCTTCCCAACCGGTCCACATGGGCTTAAAATGAGCAAATGGGGTATGCCCAAGAGTAGCCAGGTAGAAATGGGTGGGGATAAACGCTGTCAAGGCGCACGCAAGGAGAAAATGGGCCCCCGCAACTAGACGTACTCCACCTACAGCTACGAGAACATTGTGGAGTGCTCCCATATTCAGCAAAATAAGCCCTGTGACTATCACCAGTGGCACCAAAATCAGCATAATCACCACATACGCCCCTTTTTGCATAGGGTTAAATTTATTTGTGGGCGATTCCTGATGCGGATTCTCCTTGGTACCGGTAAAGAAATAGAAGAAATAATACAGCGCCTGCTTTACCACTCTCTTCTCAATATCTTCCGCTGTTGGCACATACAATTTCATGAGCGATTTTGCAATCACGCCATAGTAGAACAACCAGAGCAAGAATGAAAGGGTAACCACAATGCCTGCAGTGTGGTGAAGATTAACCGCGGCACGATAGGTACCGAAAATATTGATGTAATCAGGAAAACGGATCTGTATTCCTGTCGTTATCAAAGCAACAAATCCCAACGCATTCAACCAGTGCCATATCCGGACTGGAGTTGGTGTCAAATAAACACGTTCTTGCATGGCCATAACCTTAATGATCCTTTCTGCGATTTTTACGTGTCAGCAAACGCATGGTTCCGTGCCCAACTGGCATAGCAAAACCCCCCAGGACAATCAATAATCCGATAATGTTCAGGGTGCGGCTTCTGGTTGCGCCTACCATGTAAAAGTCCGGCGTGCCAAACAAGGCATCCAGAGTGGCTCCCTTTGCTAAAGGCAAGCGGCAGTACGTACCATCTTCCTGTGGCAGAGCCACATAGGAATCCTGCATGCTTTCTGGCCCTGCTGCGTGACAGTAGGTACAATCCCAGCGATTGTCAAAGGTGGTGAAGTTATGCTCCACCGTTTCTGGGGTCATCATGGCCCACAGGCGCATCCCGTGTGATTTGTTGTTGGCATAGAACGCATTGAGTTCTTCGAGCGAGACTTCGCCATCAGAATCCGTGTCGATGATGGTGGCGATGTTTTCGGAGCCAGTTTGTTCCTGTAGTGCTGCGTAACTGGCCAGTTCGTAATCAGTATAAGGCCGGTCACGATGGCGCAGGTACAGGGTGATAGAAAAGTCATCTGACGAGCTATGGCAGGTCACGCAGGGAACCGCATCCAAGTGCACACCGGTCTCTGGGAGCCAGCGCGCGTGCACCTCTTCCATCTCTGAGGTCGAATGGCACATATCGCAAGAATCGTTCATCTGCCGCCCAGACAAGCTCACAGGAGCATACGCCTGATGGGGATTGTGGCAGTCAACACAACGAGCGTAATCTCCATGTGTACTGGCTGAATAGGTTTCATGGATAGAGACATGGCAATCGTCGCACGCTGAAATCACTGCTGCCGTTTCTGCGTCAAACGGATGCTCCTCAGTCACCGAATGGCATGACTCACACCCCATGCCAGCATGTGCCGTCGCCATAAATCTGACTTCGTCCACATGATTCATCTCTCCAACTTCATCTGCATAGTTGTGACATCCCAGGCAATCGGCGGTTTCCATAGCCCACAGGCTACTCCCGCTCCATGCCGCAAGAAGCATCACAACCGCGCTACACAATATAATCTGTCTCATCTTCGTACCGCAGCTCCTTCCTTCATTCCAAGCAATCCAAAGGATTCATTAAATATGGCCGACACTCATCGACCCCCAATGTATTAAAAACCACCTCCAGCAGAAATGGTTAACAGTCGGCGTACCTTCCAATCTGCTTATCTTGTTAGTGTTGCTGCATGTTTGTCAACAGCGAAGCCATGATCAGCACAAAAGAAATAACATACTAAACTTATTGAACTTATGTATAATGCTAAAATAAAGGCATGGTAGTTTTATCTAAAACTGTATATCGCAAATATACACAAAACGACCCTGCTCAGTTCGGAGCGCAAATAGATAGCACATTCCGCTCTGACCGAAGCACCCCTGCTGCGAGCTTGTCACTTTCCTATAATACACTGTACAGTACAGGTTTAAGAGTGTATAAATTTCCCATACATCAGCGTTTAATGATTGGCGCGCGACTCCCCCGCAGAAGAGCGAAGTTGGCCTCAATCGCAACGCCAAGATTACTTGTACTAGCAAACGTGAACTGTGTAGATTTTTGAGGGCTTATTTAAATGTCACAATCGCACATCCTAGTCGTTGACGATGAAGCTGTTATACGCGAAGCACTGCGCCGCATCCTAGAGAGCGGCGGGCACAAAGCCACATGCGTAAGCAGCGGACACGCAGCACTGGAAAAAATCCAGGAGGAATCTTTTAACCTGGTAATTACCGACCTGAAGATGCCCGGCATGAACGGGATAGAAGTACTCAAATCGATCAAAATTTTACAGCCAAAAGTCCCGATCATAATCATTACCGGTTACGCTACTGTTGAAACCGCTGTAGATGCCATCAAGCAAGGGGCATTTGACTATCTCTCCAAGCCGTTTACCCCGAAACAAGTCAAGGAGCTGGTAACAAAAGCCCTGGACCACAGCAAGATATCAGAGGTGGAAGAGTGGTCACAAAACGGCGATGATAAAGGTTTTGATCGCTTTATCGGCAACAGTACAGCGATGCAGCAGGTGTTCAGCCGCATACGTCAAGTTGCCCCCACAGACAGTACGGTCATGATCAGTGGCGAAAGTGGTACCGGCAAGGAGCTGGTAGCGCAAGCCATTCACGATCACAGCCTGCGCAAAGACAAACCCTTTGTAGCGGTTGACTGCACAGCTCTAGCAGAGAGTTTGCTTGAAAGTGAACTGTTCGGCCATGAAAAGGGGTCGTTTACCGGAGCCATGCGCACCAAGGTGGGGCTGTTTAAAATCGCTGACACTGGCACTTTGTTTTTGGATGAAATCTCCAACATGAGCCTTACTACGCAGGCAAAACTTCTACGTGTAATCCAGGAACGTGAGGTCACCCCCATTGGGGGGACGAAACCGGTTCCCATCGATATCCGCCTGATATCTGCAAGCAATAAAAACCTGCGTGAACTATCAGAGAAGGGCGAGTTTCGTGAAGACCTGTATTTCCGTCTCAACACCATCCCGATTGAGCTTCCTCCGCTACGCGAGCGCAAAGGAGACCTACCGCTGCTGGTGGGGTTTTTCCTGCGCAAGTTTGCCAACGAAATCGGCAAAGAGGTCAAAGGAGTGAGTCCTGCAGCTATGGCGATGTTAGAGGAGCATGATTTCCCCGGCAACGTGCGTGAGCTCGAGAACATGCTCGAACGGGCTGTAGTGCTCTGCGATGGAGATATGATCATGCCTGCAGATCTCGGGGTTATTGATGAAGAGCTGTCCGAAAACATCAGCCGAGGTCAGTATGTGCCTCAAACCGCCGAAGAACTCAAAGAGATCAAACGCCGTCTCCGGGAAGAGGCGGTGATCCCTGCAGAGCGGATATTTATCCTTGAGGCCTTAAAACGCAACGACTGGAATATTACCAGATCTGCTGAAGAGGTGGGGATGCAGCGCCCCAACTTTCAAGCCATGATGAAAAAACTGGGAATTTCTGCACGCAATAACAGGATCGACGACTAGCCTATCCTGCACAGAGGCAACCCTAACGGGGCAGCAAAGCTCAACAACTTGCTGCCCCGTTTTTCATACCTCTAACCTAACAGATCCCCAAGTGGAAGACTGATCAAGAAACGTGTCCCTACCCCCTCGGTGCTCTCTACCTCAATTGTGCCACCATGATTTTTAACTATGCCGTAAGATACCGAAAGCCCTAATCCAGTACCCTGCTGATCCTTGGTGGAAAAAAACGGATCAAATATTTTGGCCAGGTTTTCAGGAGAGATACCAGTGCCACTGTCAGAAATAGCGATCAGCATTTTGTCGCGATCCTGCCAGGTGTCTATACTAAGCTCACCACCTTCGGGCATGGCGTGAGCTGCGTTGAGAAACATATTCATAAACACCTGTTCAAGCTGGTTGGGGTCCACCTCAAGTTCAGGCATATCTTCGGCGTAGTTACGATTTATCAATATATCCTGGAAAATAGACTGGTATTCCACCAACGTCAGGGTTTTATTCAGCAACTGATCAATACAGGTAAACTTCTTGCTCAGAATAGATTCGCGGCCGAAGTCGAGAAGCCCGCGGACAATTTCGGCACAACGCTGGGTCTCATGGGTTATGGTCTGCAAATCTTTGCGCAGCTGCTCGTCAATATCTTCACGCTCCTCTGCCATAGAGGAATAAGCTAGAATTCCGGTGAGAGGATTATTGATTTCGTGCGCAATGCCCGCCACTAATTTACCCAATGCGGCCAAGCGTTCTGAGCGTGCCAGGTTAGCCTGCATCTCTTGAATCCGCTGCGTACGCTCCTGCACTTTGTTTTCCAGGGTATTAGCCCATGCATTCACCTCTTCCTGCGACTTGCGCAGACTGTCAGTCATTTCGTTTGCACCTGCGGCGAGCAACCCCAATTCATCTCGAGATTTCACCTCAATGTGTCCACTCAGATCCCCAGCGGCAATCTGGCGCTGATGTTTAACAATCCGCTTAACTGGGGCGATGATAAAACGCTTGGTCAAGACCAAAAGTGCCATAAACAATAGAACGAGCAGTACACACACTAAAACAATAAAAAAGTTTCGAAACGCATCTACCTGTTGCATTCGCTTCTTCAGGGATATCTGTACATCCAAGATACCAAGGAGATTTTTATCCGGGGGGTGGACATGGCATGCGGCGTTAAAACAGGCAGGATCGTTATAAATCGGCTTGGTAACACCCAAGAACGCTTCGCCGTCTTCACCCTCAAAGGTACGGCCCCGTGCAGACGAGGGGATCTGGTCCAGCGGCTCTTGAGATCTTATATGGCATGCATTGCACCCTTCGGCACTTAAGGCTAGCACTTGCCCAGCCTCGCCACTATCGGTGGAATAGTTGATCACCCCTTCCTTGTTAAACAGGCGAATACGCCGAATCCCCTCCATAGAGGCAAGTTCGCTGACCATCTGATGCAACATTTCGTGGTCATCATTGAGCATCAGATAGTGATTAGCACGCACTATAGCTTCACTTAAATAGTCCGCATCGTGAAGGGAGTTTTCTAGAGTAAGCTGGCGCTGGAGGCGAACATTCACAAAAACAAAAACCAACGACGCTACAAGAAACAGCGCCCCGATTACGCCCATAAACTTGAATAACAATGATGATTTTGCATTTCTCATACGCTGCCTCTAATATGTTGCCTACTTTTCCACATCCAGCAGAAGAGTGACGGGCTCTATATCTGTTTTGCGAAACGCGCTAGTACAACTCCGGCCGCGACAATGCATAACCCCACGCACACAAACAGATATCCCAAGCCATCGGCACGCCCAAGCTCAGCGAGCTCAGTATGGCCTCGAAACGCTATCATGTATACCCCTAGCAGGGCTCCAGCACCGCCAGCAATATTAAACACAAGCCCCAAGTACGCTAGAAATACTCTCGGTTTATCCATTACAACTCCTACACAAAAGGGCGGCCACAACGGCCGCCCTTTTGTTATATCACACTTCTGATGTTTAGATTAATGCCCTAATGGCTGCCACTCAACATAGCAATGACAATAAGGATAAAGAGTGCCACTCCGATGGCTACTGCGATAAAACCAAAGGTTTTAAGGGCTATGTTATATACAGGGCTAGACGTTTTCGGCTTCAGGAACTGTTCAGTTATCCCCTGTTCTTCATAACGTTTCCATTGATCGCCACGCTCTTCCAAAAACTCCTCCTTGTGGAGTTCACCATTAAACACCACAAAATCCATGGGGAACTTCTCGGGACGCAGATGGGTATTGAAGAAGTGAACTGAGAAAATAAACCCAGTTGCGAGCAGCGCTTCATCCGAGTGAATAATGGTAGCCACGTTGAATACCCACCCAGGGAGGAACGTACCGAAGAACTCGGGGAACCACAACATCAGGCCGGAACCACCAATGGCAAACATACCCCAGAAAACCGCGATGAAGTCAAACTTCTCCCAATAGGTCCAACGCTCAAATGTTGGTTTCGGTCCCTTGCCCAGGAACCAGCGCACCATCCCTGTGACATCTTGTACATCACGGAATGTCGGCATCAATGAATCGGGCCCGAAGAGACGCTGGAGCCACATCCCCGGAATATCCTTGCGGATAAACAAAAAGTGGAAACTCAGTACCAGGGCCATGCCAAAGTACACAAAGGTTATGCCAGCACCTACACGGTGTAAGAAGGCCGCGTTGGAAGTGCCACCGAGCATATCAATCATAAACTTTGCCCAAGGCTGGCTGTAAAACTTAATCGGCAATCCAGTTATAGACAGAAGCAGAAAACTGACAATGACCAGGATATGCATAAAGATGTGGTGGCGCTCGAAGCGTCTGTACACCTTATGTCCGTCTGGAATGTGGATATGTGCCTCCCCTTTGGCAAGGGCTTTTTTCTTTTCTTTATTCTCTTTGATACCGCGGAACATCCACATAATGGAATGGAGCCAGAACACCGAAAAGGTACCTACCAACAGGGTTGTCATCGCCCAGAAAGTAATAACCAGGATGGGATAACGCTCAAAGTCGAAGTGATTAGCGTGCGAATAGAACTGGCTAAACAACTTAGTTGAGCCTTCATGACATGCGCCACACGTCTTATCCCGATTCTGCGGGTTTAATGTGGAAGCAGGGTTCTCTTCTGCAAACACTCCGTGGCTGTCATGGCAATCGGAGCAGGTGGCCGTAAGTTCTGGATATCCGAGATGGTAGCTTTTGCCATGATAGCTACTTAGATATGTATAGACAATATCGGTACGGACATCATTGCGCTCCATGGTTTCGGCGTCTTTATGGCATTCGATACATACATCAGCGCGAAAGCTTCTAACCGCCTTGGTTTCAGCATTTGAAAGAGAAATAACGTTGTGTAGCCCGTGACAATCTACACAAGAAGGGCTGTCCTGATTACCAGAAGCGACCGCCTGGCCGTGGACCGAAGAATTGTACGCTTCTGCATCGTGACAGGTAGAGCACGCGTCGACTACACTCTGCTTGCTTGACTCTCCACTTTTAGCTGAATGGATTGAGTAGTGACACGCCACACAGCTAAGCCCCATCTGCGCATGCACACTTTCACTGTGCTGTTCTGAGACATCCGCGTGACAAGAGCTGCAATCCACCGCGGCAGGCATCTCCTCCATAGCCATATGGGCATCAACATCTTCGAGTGCATGGCACTCAACACATCCAATGCCGCTCTGACCATGGGCTGAAGTCATAAACTCATGCGAACTCACCACACTATCGTGGCACATCAGACAGGTATCTGTATCAGCCTGAACCGGCTGGATCCCTCCCAATAGCATAACGGCAGCGATGGCAAGCATCGACAAACTCCACGAAACCCCTCTCTTCATGTCACTGACTCCTTCATTCTTGTGTATGCAATTTGTATGTAATCGCGCCTGGAACCGCCGGCTCCATACGCCATCGCGCGTGGATCTGGCAGGACAACCCCCGCACACATACCACAGTGTATGTTTTTTTTATACAGACGGCTTAGTACCACAGCACCAAAGCCGAAGTCAAACCCAAACGGTGCGACTCAAATCTTTCGCAGGATTATTTTAAGCGAGATACCTGCGTGAGTTTTGCTAGTCTTTCAACCGCTTACTCCTCTTCGACACATGTATCTTGCAACGCCTCAACCATGGCACTAAAACGCTGCAGGGAACGGGTTCGTTTAATCTTTCCACACCAGCGCTGGAGCTCTTTATCCTCTACAAACTGAACAACATTTTTAAGTTTCGCCAACACTTGATACTCTCCGGCATATGCTTGCCGACACTCTTCGAGCAAACGCAACAGATAGACACGTAACTGTGCGCGCCGTTGTGCCACATCCACCTGCCGGACGGCACCAGAGCGTAAACGCTTAAACAGCCATGGATCTGCAATGGCTCCACGCCCCAGCATCAGCCCTGCGGCACCAGTTTCGTGCAACAATGCCCTGCCCTGCTCTGCCGTAGTTACATCACCGTTTGCGATAACAGGCATAGATGTTGCTGCCACCACGTCGCTGGTCACACTATGGTCCGCATGCCCGGTATACTTCTGCACCACGGTTCGGGGATGAAGCACAATAAAATCTACTCCGTTATCTTCAAAAAGCGCAAGCAAGTCGATAATCTGGCGCGGGTTGTCATAGCCGCTCCTCACCTTAACCGAGAGTCCGCCATGCACTGCCTTACGCAGCTCCTTCAGGCATCTCTCCACGCGCTCAACGTCTTGCAACATTGCTCCCCCGGTAGGGCCGGTAGTCATCCTGCCATAGGGACAGCCCAGATTTAAATTCAGATGTTGAACGCCGTTATCTTGTAATAGCAATGCCGCTTCGCTCAGTGCGTGTGGGTTGTTACCCACCAGTTGCATCACAAAAGGGACGTTGAGCGCGTAAGTGCGAGAATCTTCCAGGTCTCGCCGGGATATTCGGCACTGTGGCACATTGCTTGTCGGTACAAACTCACTAAACAGAACGTCCGGAGCTCCCAACTCCACCTGCACTTTACGCATGGACGCATGCGTGAGCCCTTGCAATGGAGCCAGCATCAAAGGGTGGCTTTCCCCCCATGGTAACTGCATATTTTGCACCTCAAGCTTGATAGATTTCAATTACACAGCGCCGGGAATTATCCCACACTGCGCAGAGCGGTATTTGCTATATTCTATTGTGCGCTTCTTCTTGGATTACTGGTAATCTGCTCCATGCACAGATATACTTATTGCGTTTCCATCCAGATTAAATCTATATCTGTTTTCCCTGCTTGTGGAGCTGGCAAACCAGCTTTAAGTGCTGCGCAATACAAGTTTGACACCATCAGCGCCAACATTGAGCGGCGCGTGCGAAACAAAAAACTGAGCTGCAAGACACCGGGCTCGCCATCCTGAACTGGGCTCAACAAACGGGGCTGGAACCTTAGCCAAGAGCTGGCTCTGCTCACCAATGATGCCATCCTCAGGAGCAAGATGTAGCCACTTCTTTTGCCCTGTTTTTTTCACACAACTATATAACTCAAAGGCCAATATGCTGACCAATTTATTTGCAACTGAACTTCTAGGCACTGCAATAGTCAAACTTCTCCTTGCGTTTACCGCCGGCGCCCTCATTGGTGTCGAACGCGAAAAACATGGGCGCCCTGCAGGGATGCGCACCCATGTGCTGGTATGCACCGGGGCTTGCCTGATGATGATTATTTCGGAAGGGATTTTTGCAAAATATGCTCATCTGAGCGCTGAGGGGATAGCGCGCATTGACCCGGGGCGCATCGGAGCACAGATCGTTACCGGCATCGGCTTTCTGGGTGCTGGGGTCATAATCAAGGAAGGCGTCAACGTGCGCGGTCTTACCACTGCCGCCTGTCTGTGGTATGTAGCAGGTGTGGGGATGGCGTTCGGTTTCGGCATGGCCGCTGTCGGAATCTGCAGTACCATCCTTGCGTTTGTTGCTCTGTTTGCTCTCAAGCATGTCGATCCTCTATTGCGTAAAAACCGTTTTCTACGCCTCTCTGTAGTCACAGTAGAAGATAGAGATCTTTTTGAAAAACTAAAGGAGATCTTCCACTCCTACTCTCTCACCACCGCCAATATTGAGCAGGAATACGATTTGGAAAATCAGCGCATTCAATACGATTTCGTTATCACTCACAATCATCACCCCATGGGGAAGACCCTAATTGATGAAATATCCAAGCTTGATGGAGTAACAAAGGTGCGCTACCGCTAATCTATTTCTACTGCGACCTAAACACAAAAAGCCGACCCCGAAATAGGAGTCGGCTCTTTGTGTATACACTTCCACAAAAACTCAGACCTAGTTTTGCGTGCGGGAACTTTTTAAACGGAAATCAAATTTGGTAAAGTTTCCATACTGCCCTTTAGCATATGCTGTCAACAGCCAATTCAGCCCTTCATTCATTGAGGCAAAAGTCTTCTGCGAAGTGGTCACAGATAAAGCACGCTTAACTTCCGGATCCAAACGCGCTTCAACCCCTTCAACATTGCGTGTTACTGTTCCAATCCTGCGGGTCAAATCATCTCCACAGCAATACACTTCATACATTGAGGCATCGCCACCAACACGATAATACAGAGTCTTGAACTTGAAAATTCTTTCCTGCTGGAGTTTGCGCAGCGTCATATCCATACGTGCACGGGGAACATCTTCTGCTGCGATCTGCTCCGCCCGATTCAGGCCAACACTAATTTTCTGCACCGTCAGAAGTGCCTGACGATACCAGTGCATCGCTTTTTCATAATCGGCAACAACCTCTTTGCCTTGCATATGGTAGTCGCCAAGGAGTAGTGCAGGCTGAGGATCTTTATAGCGCTGCGCCGCTTTTTCAAACCAGTGCATAGCTTGAGCATATTCGCTCCGTTGGTGATAGAGCATCCCTAAATGCAACTGCGCCGGAAAGTAATCCTGCTGTGCGGCAGCGATAAAATACTCCTCTGCCGTTGGCGTTTCTGTGCTGTGCTCTAGCACCCCCTCCTCCAGCAACAGGCCAAGGTTGTGCCGCAGTTGCGGCTGCAGATCTTTCTGTAGTGCAAGGGTGGCATGCGCTTTGCGAAAAAAATCATGCGACGCAGCAGGGTTGGGGCTCAACTCGGTGGAGAGACATGCGAATGCGCGCTCATCCAGCGGTACATACCCTTGGGGCAATTGTGGCGCATAACATTCAGCGAGCAGGAGTTGCGCTCTGACCTGCTGGCGTGAAGCTGCAACGCGCAAAAAATCGAGACCCGATTCACGTAATTTACTATCTTCCTTACACACGAAAACCCGTCCCCGTTCATAATATTCCTGGGTATCACAGCGCCAACATATTTTATAGCCGTAATTATACAGCACCGCCAAACCAGCTATGGCAACGCACCCTAAAAAGAGGAGGATATTCATAAGAAGTTTTTTTCTTGCGGTCATATCTTCACCTAAACCCTCTATTAATACCCCGGTAGCAGAGCATGTGCATCACCATGGCAAGCGGCACAGCCGTCAAACTCTTCGAGCATCTCTTGGGTATGTGGCGTGTCATGGCACTCTTGGCAGGTGGGGACATTTCCATGCTCAGTTGCATGACAGAAAGTACAGTTAAGCATGGAATGCGCCAAATGCCCTTTAGTTAGTGCTTGAGCCTGGGCGCTGTGGCAGTAACTACAATCGACATTTTTCACCTGGGGACCATAGTTCAGCCTGCTTACATCGTGAACGGGGTGGCAACTGGTGCAAGTGTCGTTGCTTTCAAATGGGTTGTGGGGTTCAGCGTGACATTCCGTGCAGGCAGGCACATAACCGTGTTCAGCATAATGACACCCGGAACAACCCATATCTGTATGCGCATTTGGATTAGCAAGCTCCTCAGCCTGAACTGCATGGCACTGATTACAGTACGGCTCTATACTTGCTACAGCCAAACTCGCAACTGGGGCGTGAGCGTTAGCATGGCATGTCATGCACTCCAGCATGGGGGATTCTTCCCCATGAGGTGTCCCGTGGCAACTATCACACGCGGGAACCCGATCTTCCCACGTCATGGAACGGGCGAAATTATGAAAAGTCGCGTGACAATCCCGACATCCCATCTGGTGGGCTCCGCCATCTTCTTTTAAGGCGTTATACACCGGAACATGGCACTGTGCACACTCGACATCGGTAAATGGAGGGATCTCCTCCGCGTAAAAATCTGCCTGAACCAGTGCCGGAGTGCTCAGCAAAACCACAGTACAGGCCAATAACAAGCCCACATTCAATCGATACCTACGATTCATCGTATGCCTCATAAAATTAATAATGGCCTACTTGCGCAAATCATGCGCTCCGCGATGACACTTGGCGCAGTCGTTGAATTGACGGTGCATAGCGGCATCATGAGGCTCTCCGTGACAGTCTTTACATGCAAGGATAACCTTGTGGGTGCGGCGATGACAAAATATACATTCAAGGGTTGAGTGTTGTGTGGTGTTCCCCTCTAACTGCGTGAAGGGAGCCGCGTGACAACTGCCACACAACAGTGGCTCCACTTTGCCCTTTTTGTACTGAATGTAGCTAGGGCTATGGGGCTGGTGACATTTAAAACACTCTGCATTGGTCATGGCCTCGGTATGCCCTGCATGGCAGTCGAGACAGCTGTATGCAGCGCCGTGTTCTGCGTGGCACTCTGTGCAATCCATGTGCGCATGCATACTCGGATGTTGCTCCATCTCCTTGCCGGGCCCTGCATGACAAGATAGACATACCGGCTTCACCGGAGAGATCGCATCCAGTTGCACCTCCATGGGTGCATGAGGGTCGTGGCACTTAGCACACTGCCCCACACGGTAATGGGGCGAAGCTTTCGGCGCGTGACACGCGGCACATGCGGGGATTACTCCACTTTCTGCAGGGGGATGGTCTGCATGGCAAGCGATGCACGCAACATTCTCAGCATGGGCACCACCGGCGCGCGCCAGATTTTCCACCTCTGGAGTATGGCACGCCGCACAATGATTAACGGGAGTGGCGTCGCTCCAGCGGTAGTCGGTGGGTTGGTGCGGGGCATGACACCCGACACAGTCGGTGTACACCATTTCAGGAGTATGCGGTTCATGGCAATCCATACACTGCATAAACTCTCCTGCAGCAGTACCGTGTTCCAAGTGGCAATCGGTACACGCCATGTGCGTATGTGCGCTGGGGATAGCATCAAGAGCTTGTCCTACATCCTGATGGCAGGTAAGACATATTGCGGGCACATCAGCATTTACTGCAGACAGTGGCTTAACATTTGGGGCATGAGGCGCATGACAGCGAGTACAGCTGTCGAGTGCATAGTGTGCGTGAGTGGAGGGGGCATGGCACTGGGCACACTCAGGGATAACCGCCGCCGCTGCAGGCGGGTGTCCCTCATGACAGTCGAAGCAACCCAGTGCGGTGCGGTGAGCACCACCTTGTTCAGCTATCTGGCGCGATGGATCGACGTGACACTTGATACAATCCGAATCTTCGAGGGGAGCACCCACGATCTCCGCGTTGACTGGCCCCACACCTATTAGGAATACAATAGCCAGACTTACACAAATTCCGGCCCCAAATCTACACACATCAGTTGTCATGGCATATCCCGTGGCGCTAGCGCCCTTCGCACCTGAACTTGTGGAATAGCACGGCTCCGGCTACCCGAAGAGGGAAACCGGAGCCGACTGTTTAAGTTAAAACAAGAATACTGCTTACTCCGCCAACGCATGCGGACCGATATGACAGTCAGCACAGTTGGGGAACTTGGTATGCATTGTTTCACCGTGAGGCGTTGCCCCATGGCAATCAGCACAGGCCGTGATCTGCATATGCTCACCCATGTGACAGTATGCGCAGCTCAGTTCGGAGTGCATCTTGCTGGAAGCCTCTAGCTCCGCGGCAACTGAGCCATGGCAGGATGCACACATAGCTGATTCGAGACTGTCTGCATAGGTAACCTCAACTGGGCTGTGCGGCTTGTGACACTTGGTGCAATCGGCAACCACCATCTCAGCAGAGTGGCCAGAATGGCAATCAAGACAGTTCAGGTATTGTCCCTCGCCTAAGCCATGCCCCATATGACATGCATTACAATCCATCTCGGCATGCATACTTGGGTGGGCTTCCATCTCCGTCCCCTGCGCAGGGTGACAGCTCAGACATGCAGGCTTAACATCACCTTGGGAAGAGAAGTCGATATCTAGGGGATGATGGGGGTAGTGACACGCAATACAGTTGTCGAGAGTATAGTGATCGCTTTCGTCCGGAGCGTGACACAGCGCACAAGCTGGGATAACGTTCTCCCCCATGGGCGGATGTTCGAAGTGGCAATCTTGGCATCCCATGTAGGCGTGTGCGCCGCCATGAGCTTCAACATCCTTAACTGCATCAATGTGACACTTGACACAGTCGGCATTGCTAAGTGCCGCCATATCAACAGCACCAGCACTTGTTACCATTGCCAAAGCCAGAATCAGGCTGACAGGCAGAAAATGTTTCATAATTTTTCATCCTCCTAAAACTTTATTAAAATTAGGATTGCGCCCCCACCCAATTAGGGAGCACATGTTGAAACAACAAACTAGGGCACCGGCGCAGCTTATAAATGTGAAAGCGTGGCAGAACCGCCTGACCCTGCCTGACCCAAGTTGTATACGTCACAGCATCGCTATGTAAACAGAATCTGTAGCAGAGGTCAAGATTTCACTACAAGATTTAACTAACGTAAAACTGCGTTCTAACCACTCCAACATATGGGAGCAATCGTACCAAACATGAGCTAGCCCAAGCTCTTTTTCCGTGTCGGCCTGCACCCTGCCAGTTTGGATGTCGACAACTATTTGAAAAGGCGCTAGCATTGCGCGCGTATCTTATTTTGCACTTACCTCTTATACCTGGATGTCACACAGTGCTGATGCTTTTCCTGCGCAGACTCCACCAAACCCTGAAAATACTGCACACGTAACAACATGTTTCTATCCTTTACGGCATAATAACTTGGCAGCAACACCTTTTACTCTCACCATTCAACCATGTTGGAGAACTACCATGATCAATCCAAACTGGAAAACTGAAACCCTGAGCATCCAGGGGGGGTATCGCCCCAAAGCGACTGAACCACGCATTCTCCCTATTACTCAGAGCACCACATACAAGTATGAAAAAGCGGATCATATAGCGAGCTTATTTGACCTCGACTGTGCTGACCATATGTATTCACGCATCAGCAACCCCACATGGGCTGCTTTCGAGGACAAAATGGCGCAACTCGAAGGGGGAGTCGGTGCCCTGGCAACCTCTTCCGGGCAAGCGGCGATCTCCATGTCGATTCTCAACATCTGCCAGAACGGACAGCACATCGTATGTGCGAACACCCTCTACGGCGGTACTCACTCCCTATTTTACAACACCTTCCCCAAGCTGGGGATCAAGGTGTCGAGTGTTGACCCTGACGCGAGTGCAGCAGAGATAAAGGCTAAGTTCACCCCGGAAACACGCGCACTTTTTGCCGAATCTATCGGCAACCCGGGCCTCAACGTCCTCGACTTTGAAAAGTTTGCCACAATTGCGCAAGAGATGCAGGTACCCCTGATTATCGACAACACCTTCCCCACCCCACACCTGTGCCGCCCCTTGGCGTTGGGTGCCGATATTGTGGTGCATTCTGCTACCAAACACATCGATGGACATGCAACCAGCATTGGAGGTGTCATTATTGATGGAGGGAAATTCAACTGGAGCACAGGAAAATACCCAGAGTTGACCGAGCCCGATCCGAGCTATCACGGCCTGTGTTACACAGAGAAATTTGGTGATATAGCGTATATCGTTAAAGCTCGAGTTCAGCTTCTGCGCGATCTGGGGATGAGCATGGCGCCCATGAATGCATTCCTCCTTAACAAAGGCTTGGAGACTCTGCATATCCGCATGGAACGCCACAGCAGCAACACCTTGGCCGTTGCAGAATACTTAGAGCAACATCCCCAGGTCAGCTGGGTATCTTACCCGGGGTTGCCGAGCCACCCGAGCTACCCCCTCACACAGAAGTATCTCCCCAAAGGTGCCGGTGGGGTCCTCACCTTTGGGATAAAAGGTGGGGTAGAGGCAGGGCGACGCTTTATGGAAGCAACGGAGCTGATCGCCATGGTGGTACATGTGGGGGATGTGCGCAGCAGTGTGCTCCATCCGGCAAGCACTACGCATCGCCAACTCAGCGCTGAAGAACAGCGCGCCGCTGGAGTTCTCCCTGACCTTATCCGTCTTTCTGTAGGAATTGAACATATTGACGACATCATCGCGGACATTAAACAGGCGCTGGAGCGCTGTTAGTGGGCCCTCCCATATGGGGCGTGTTCCCATTTGTGCTAGCGCGGCGCGTGTGTCACCCCAATTTCTAACAGACATCGACAGAAAAATGTTTTATAGTGCGCGTTTTAAGATTGCGCATATAGATATCTAGTTTACCGCCTAATGGGCAGTTACACCGAAATACCAATCTGATATGCCAGCTATGTACCCATTTAATGACCATTGCGTTTCAGTCCAGGCAGGAGAGCGTTGTGTCGCAAGAAAACAATCAGAGCAAAGATCGTACTAAAGAAGAGCAACAGGATAAGCGCACCAGAGGCTCCTCTACCCTTAAGGGGATAGCAACCCTCTTTGAGCGTGAAGAACTCAAAGATCTGTTTATCAAATATCTGATCCTCATCGGGGTGATTGAGGGGTTCATTTTTTTCGTCAGCTTTATCAGCCAACTAGGGCCAGAAAATGTTCCATTTCCGTGGAAATCATTTTTCTTCGCTGCCTTTATCGTCCCTTTAACCATCACTTTTCTCCTCGGGATTATTGTGCTGGGGTTCGATCGCTACCTGTATGGGCATCAGCCGGAAGACGATGACAGCGACAGACGCCATCTCTCTGTGGCAGAGCAGCAGAGTCGGATCCAGAAATTTCATGCGGTGATGTACGTCATCCGCCAGATTCCATTTCTCCTCGGTTTGTTGCTGCTCGTGGTTCTAGCGGCAGTAGGATATAAACTCGATGAGATTCTGGCAGTTATCGGCCACATTGGTGAAGAGACAGTCTTCTACGTGTCGGTAGCCCTTGCCGTAGTCTTGGGCGCAGCTCTGGTCATGGGACTAATCTGGATGTTTATGAGCTACAATTTGCGCAAAAAAAGTATGGAATACCAGTACCAGTATAAGAAGGATGTAGTGGAACAGACTGGAATGATTATCCTCGATGACGACCGCATCATGGACAAAGAGGGAAAGCTTCTGAACGACAACCGTCCACGGCAACTCCCTCAGGGGGACACAGATACCACCATTTTGATTGGCAACGATGAACCCAATTGATTTTCTGCGTGCCAATCAGTAATTTCATATCTACGGCCCCCGCTTGCGGGGGCTTTTTGTTTTCCTGTTGAAGCTGTAATCCCTTGAGGAGTCTTTATGTCCGCACTCTCCGCATCCTCCGCGCGCTCTACCCTACAGACTATTCGGCGTGCTGCCTATACGTCACCACCGTGGCTAGTCGAGCACGTGGCGCTAGATATTGACCTTGACCCTGAGAGCACCACAGTCCACAGCACCCTCCAACTCAAGCGGGCCCCATATACGCCTGCGTCAACTGCGCTCCATCTGGAGGGGGAAAATCTGCCCTTAGAACTGATCAAATGCAACGGCACCACCCTCAAGCCAGACGCGTACACGCACACGAGTAACGGGCTTAAAATCCACAATCTTCCCGCCACCTGCACCTTGGAATTAAGCACCAAAATCAATCCGCGTACCAACACCGCCCTCGAAGGGCTGTATCTTTCTGCGGGGATACTCTGCACCCAGTGTGAGGCGGAAGGCTTTCGCCGCATCACCTTCTTCCCCGATCGTCCCGATGTGATGGCGCGCTACACCACCACGCTACGTGCCGACAGCTCCCATTTCCCCGTGCTGCTGGGTAACGGCAATTTGGTTGCAGAGGGGAAACTCGAAGATGGGCGCCACTTCGCCACCTGGGAAGATCCCTTCCCCAAACCGTCATACCTGTTTGCCCTGGTAGCAGGGGATCTGCACTGCCATACGCAGACCTACCGCACCGGATCAGGACGCGCCATTCTGCTGCAGATATATGTAGAGCACCGCAATGCCGACAAATGTGAGTATGCCATGCACGCGCTGCGCAAGGCGATGGCGTGGGATGAAAAGCGCTTCGGTCTCGAATGTGACCTTGAGCGCTACATGATTGTCGCCGTGGATGATTTCAACGCGGGCGCCATGGAAAACAAGGGGCTAAATATCTTCAACTCCCGCTATGTTCTTGCGCGCTCGGACACCGCAACCGATGCTGACTTCCTCGGGATAGAGTCGGTGATTGCGCACGAATACTTCCACAACTGGACCGGCAACCGCATCACCTGCCGCGACTGGTTTCAACTTAGCCTTAAAGAGGGGCTGACCGTATTTCGCGATCAGGAATTTTCCGCAGAGCTGAACGGCGCCGCTATTCAGCGCATTGAAGATGTGCGCCTGCTGCAGAATCATCAGTTCCGCGAAGATGCCGGCCCCACCGCGCATCCAGTGCGCCCCGAAGCCTACATAGAGATAAACAACTTCTACACCGTGACCATATACCAGAAAGGGGCCGAAGTTATCCGCATGCTTAAAACCATCCTCGGCTGGGAAGGGTTTCTGCACGGCATGCGCTGCTACATCGAGCGCCATGACGGAGAAGCGGTAACTATCGACGCTTTTATCGCTGCGCTGGAGGATGCCAACGCCATTGACCTAAGTCAGTTCATGCGGTGGTATTCCCAGGCGGGCACCCCCGAAGTGCACCTGAGCACATCACGCTCCGGCTCCGATTTCAGTCTCACCTTACGCCAAAGCTGCCCTGCCACCCCGGGGCAAGAGCGCAAACGCCCCTTTTTGATCCCCGTGAAGATTGCTTTATTTGATGCGCACGGGAATAAATGTCCACTACATCCCACAGGGGAAAACGCCAGCCACGTGCGGGTGGAAGAGCATACCACGGAAGCTACTCTCCTCTTAAACACAACAGAACAGACCTTCACCTTTAGCACTCTCCCTGCAGCTGTAACCCCCTCGGTGCTGCGCGAATTTTCTGCGCCTGTGAAGATGGAAAGTGACGCAAAGCCCTTTACCCAGATATTCTTACTGCGCCACGACGATGATGCAGTAACCCGCTGGAGTGCCGCCCAGACCCTGATGCGGGAAAAGATGCTCGACAGCATAGTTTCCGACACTGCAGTAGTGCTTGAACATGAGCTTCTAGATGCGTGGCGGGCGCTGTTACAGGACAGCAATGCCGACTGTGCATTGAACGCGCTCATCTTAACCCTACCCACCGAAGGCTATCTTGCCGACCAGCTACCCCGCCGAGGGGAGAAGGTTGATCCAGATATTATACATCGGGTGCATAGCGCTACCAAAAAGCGCGTAGCGCAACGCCTTATGCAAGAATTAAAAGAATGTTATTGCCGCTGCCAGGATAATGGCGCATACCAACTCACGCCACAGGCGGTAGGCCAACGAAGTCTGAAAAATATCGCCCTTAGCTATCTCGCCACCCTTACGGATGCTGAAGCCCAGGGGTGGATATGGCACCAATATGCCAGCGCCACCAACATGACCGACCTCAGCGCCGCTCTCGCTCTGCTCGCGCACGAGAACTCCCCGCGGCGCATTCAAGCGCTAAGCCAATTTTATACCCGTTGGTGCGACGACTCTCTGGTGACAGATAAATGGCTTGCATTGCAGGCGCGCGCAAACCGGGAGGACTGCTTGGAGCACATAAAAGGGTTGATGCAGCAGAAATGCTTCAGCCTGAAAAACCCCAACCGCGTGCGGGCTTTGATCGGCACCTTCACCCAGGCGAATCCTGTGCATTTCCATGTCGCAGACGGCTCAGGCTACACCTTCTTGCGCCAGCAAATCGAAAAACTTGATCGATTCAACCCCCAGATTGGCGCACACCTCGTCGCGCCGTTGTTACGCTGGCCCATATACGAACCTCGACGCAGCGCCATGATGCGCACAGAACTGGAGCAACTGGGGCAAAACTCAGATATTTCTGCCGACTTGCATGAAATGGTCACCCTGGGGTTAAACCAGAACCAACCCACCAGCTAACTTCCCTCGGACCCCGATCCCAGTTATGGAAGCTGCGCTCATACGAGGGATTAGGGTCTGAAACAACTTATTATTGGGGACTTTCTTCTCTTCTGCGAGAACCTGAAAGGGCAATTTTTTATCCATGTGTCAACATTACTATTATGACCTCTGCATAAAATGATGTGCAGTCCCCTTTCATCTCCGGCACACCCCAATTCCATTGCGTACAGGTCAGAATTTAAGGTATTCTGCCCCAATATGCTTAATCCTAACTTTAAATTTCCATGAGAGAAACTACAATGCATGTAAAATCTGCGGAGTTTATAAAAAGTGCAACAGCTTCGGCCCACTATCCTGAAGCGATAATGCCGGAGATCGCCTTTGCGGGCCGCAGCAACGTGGGGAAAAGCTCTCTTCTTAACGTGTTGCTCCAGCGCAAGAGTTTGGTACGTACCTCCTCTACTCCGGGACGTACTCAGCTCATCAACTTCTTCTGCGTTAACAACCGCATCAGCATGGTGGATCTGCCCGGTTATGGCTTTGCCAAAGTTCCGCTGGAGGTTAAAAAACAATGGGGACCCATGATTCGCACCTACCTGCAAAATCGTCCCGCTCTGTGCGCAGTGGTGGTTTTATTCGACATTCGCCGTGTTCCGCGCGATGAAGACCTGCAACTCCTCGACTGGTTAGAAGAGTACGGCATCATGACCATCCCGGTTATCACCAAGGCGGACAAACTAAAACGGAGTCAACATCAAAAAGCGGTGGCAGAGATAGCCAAAGCTACTGGACTTCCTGCTGATGCGTTCACTCTTTTCTCCGCGCTGAAACGCAGCGGCGAGGAGGATGTGTGGGAGCTTATCCAAACAGCAATTGAAGATTCCGGGATCGCCCTTGACCCTCAGGAATGAAGGCGCTAACCTCAACGCGTATCCAGAAAACAAATACTACTACATAAAAGGACGTAACCCATGGGAACTATTCATGTTGTAGGTGCTGGAATTGAAGGGCAGGAAGGGTTCAGCCAACGCGCTCTTCAGCTGCTCGAACGCGCCGATATTATCATTGGAACCCCAAAGCAACTTGCTCTATTTGACAACCTCAAGGGGAGAAAGCAGGTTTTAGCAGACGAGAACGATATATACGCGCAGCTGCGGGAAATTTTTGACGCAGATGTCGTAATCCTTGCGTCGGGCGATCCGCTATTCTTTAGTATCGGGCGCGACTTGCTGCGCAACTTCCCGCCAAAAAACTTAGAATTTGTTCCCAACATCACCTCAGTGCAATATGCCTTTGCGCGCATCAAAAAGCCTTGGGATGATGCCGTATTTATCTCTGCGGACGGGCTCCCGCTAACTATGGTGGTAAACCGCATTATTGCCAACGATAAGGCTGCCGTCCTCACCCACGATCAATGCCCCGCAAGTGCCATCGCACGGGAAATGCTGCACCGTGGGCGCGAAGGGTACTCGGTGTACGTGTGCGAAAATCTTGGCGGCGCCGAAGAACGTATTGAGGAAACTTCAGTCAAAGGTCTCCTGGAGATGGAGATCTCTTCCTTAAATATACTGATATTTATCAAACGTTTTGATGACGAAACAATACGCCATCAACCAACTCTGGGGATCGCCGATTCTCAGTTCCAATCAATGAAAAAACAGATCACCCCTGAAGAAGTGCGGGTTATTGCCCTGTCAAAACTGCAACTGCATCAGGATATGACTCTGTGGGACATTGGCGCGGGAAGCGGCTCTATTTGTGTCGAAGCTGATTTTCTGCTCCCCCATGGCCGGATCTATGCGGTGGAACGCAACAGCGAATATCTCGGGTTTTTGCGCCACAATTTAAATAAGTTTTCTACCCGCAATGTCAGAATTGTTGCAGGAGAAGCTCCATCATGCCTGGAAGAGCTGCCAGATCCAGATCGGGTCTTTATTGGTGGTTCCGGCGGAAAACTCTGGCGCCTGCTCGAAACCATTGATGCACGCCTCAACGCCGACGGGAGGATTGTGCTTACCGCCTCCACCCTTGACACCCTCATGGCAGCGACAGATTTCTTTGAAAATCATGGCTACACCATTCAGGTAACTACGGTTAACATTGCACGCACAAGCAATGCTAGTGACTACAAAATATTTGAAGCACAAAATCCAATCAATATTATAATGGCCACTAAAGATAATTCTGTAGTACTGAACTAAAAAGGGAAGGGATGTTTCACATGAAAGAGCGCCGCAAACACCAGCGAGTTGAAACGCTGAATCTAGTTTACTACGTGGTCAAAAAAGATGGGAGCGAACTCTCTCAAGACATGGGACGCACTCTGGATGCGAGCGAAAGAGGGATTCTTATTGAAACGCGCGTCCCACTTGTGGAAGGGCTAGAACTTAAGATGGATATAGCTATGGCATCTAGCATCATCCATCTCGGCGGCGAAGTTGTACACACTCACGTTTCTGACCTGGGTATGCACCTTTCAGGGATTGAATTTGCCCCCATGGATGACGCAACGCGTGCGCTCTTCAAAGACTATCTGCAAAAATTTGAAACAACCACCTAGCTCTGCCTGCGCACAACAAATAGTAACTGCACATGGAAGATTTCTTTCATTGTTAAAACTTGCGAAACAGGTTATGTGCGTTACTTTATATGTGTGTGCGGGGCTTTAGATCCTGACATCCTTTCTCCCCCTGCCCCCCACATTAAAATATGCGCGCCTTAGCATAACGAACGCTATCTACGAATGAAGTCGTGCACATTTCGGTGTTTTAAATTAAGGACGAAATATGTTAAATTTAACCCCTGTACCCTGATTTTGCTTTTGCGTCTTTAACTCTTATATATTGCAACGCTTCCACGTGCCATTATGCCGAGCCAGGACCTTAAACATACGGTCTGTTGAGCTGACATACGGAGGTTCGTGCACCTGCAGATGCAGACGTCCGAACACTCCACATCATTTTATTTATGCATTTTGCATAACAAGGAGGAAACATGAAAAGATTAGCCGTAATGGTGCTGCTGCTGTGCAGCATCCCGCTGGTCGGATTTGCATCCGATCTTAACCAGGCAGCCCAAGAGGGGCGCTTTTTCATTAACCCAATGGTCGGCGGATTTGAAAAAGAGAGCACCGATGGTTACAACCCCGCAATCAACTATACCCTCGGGTTGGGATACAACTACTCTGCCAACCTGAGTAGCTACCTTTCAGGCTCTTACGCCCCTCAGCGTTCAAACGAAGACTCTGACTTAATCACAGCCTCAATAGGCGCTCTGTACCACTTCATGCCGGAAGAACGCCTTGTACCCTACATCGCGGCAGCCATCGGCTATTTAGGTATCGATGGTAAGGATGGTCTTGGAGATGAAAATCAGGCTCAGTTCAACTATGGGGCAGGTCTCAAATACTTCATTAGCAAAGATATCGCCCTAAACACGGAAGTGCGCCACATGCTTGACACCAGCGGTGAACCCAATAGCCTTATATATCAGGCTGGTCTAGTCTTTTTCCTCGGCGAAGGGGCTAAGCGTGACCTTGATAGCGATAACGACGGTGTTCCTGACGAGTACGATGCGTGCCCCAACACCCCAGCGGGTGTAGCAGTGGACAGCAGGGGGTGCCCGCTCGACAGCGACAATGACGGTGTATATGACTACATGGATGAATGCCCCAACACCCCTGCGGGTGTAGCGGTGGACAGCAGGGGGTGCCCGCTCGACAGCGACAATGACGGTGTATATGACTACATGGATGAATGCCCCAACACCCCTGCGGGTGTAGTGGTGGACAGCAGGGGGTGCCCGCTCGACAGCGACAACGATGGCGTATATGACTACTTGGACAAATGCCCCAACACCCCTGCGGGCGCGATAGTAGATCAATACGGATGCCAGATCAAAATGCATCTAGTGGTTGAGTTTGCTACCGACAAGGCTACAATCACCCCGGGTCATGCGCCTGAGCTCGCTAAAGCGGTGAAGTTCATCAAACAATACCCCGAGCAGAAGATCATGATTGCCGGCCATACTGATAGCGTTGGGGCTGCTAACTACAATCAGCAACTGTCTCAAAAACGTGCAGAAGCAGTCAAAAGCTACTTAGTTAAAGAAGCCGGACTCAATGCTAACAAACTGGTTTGCAAGGGCTTTGGCGAGTCAAAACCTATTGCAAGCAATGACACCGCAGCGGGAAGACAACAAAACCGTCGCGTAGAACTCAGTGTGTTCGAGGAGTAAACAAGAAACATCTGCAACTGCAGCTCGATAACTAAGCACCTTAAAAGGCCCTTTCTGCTTAATGCGGAAGGGCCTTTTTTGTGCCGATACCGCGCAAACGCTGAAGGCAAAGTGAGCTCTGACGGAAGCTACAGGAATTGGAAGCACTTGAATTTTCAGTAAAACTCGCCAGCAGATAAAATTCAGGTAAACGATTGCATGCGCTGAAGCAATTGTATACAATATACAGAATTTATTCTGTCCATATATAGAATGGGTTAATAAAATAAGCTGTCAACCTGACGCGTTGGTTTAACATCGATACTTCGGAAGGGGATTCCTCATGAGTGAAAAAATTGATCTACAGAAAGCGATCAAAGAAGCCATGCAGACTGAAAAAGATGCGATGGACTTCTATAAGTATGCCGCAGAAAAAATGTTTAATGAACAGGCCAAGCGCATGTTTGAAGTCTTGGCCAAAGAAGAGAAACAGCACGCGCACATGTTTTATGAATTCTACGAAGGCGATGACATCACTGACTTTGAAGAATTCATTGCGCGGGAGCCGGACACAAACTCCAGCTGGTGGAAAGCCCTGCAGCAGGCGATGCTGGGAGACTTTGATGAGCGCAAAGCGATCGAACTCGCCATCGACCAGGAAGCTGAGCTGGAAAAAAACCTGCGGGAAATGGCAGAAAAAATTGACGATCCTGCAGTCAAAAGTGTGTACCTTGCCAATGCCCGCTCCACCCACCATCACTACGAACTCTGTGTTGAAGAGCGTAGTGCCATTCTGGGCGAATCGAGCTGATAAACAACATGCGCACGCTCCAAACAACACCGCCCGCACTTAAGTAGTGCGGGCGGTGTTGTTTGGAGCGCTTCACCATACTTCACCCAGCGGCGAAGCACTTTGCAAAACTGCCGTTTTCTATGGCACAACCTCTATGCTACGGGCATCGAGCACTCGCGCCCACAACCTACGTATCCCTTAGCGGGGAGCCAAGTTTTTACCCACATCTTATCTGGGAAAGCCTGCGGTTTATACACCGACTTCCCCAATAATAAACGTAAACACTCTTGGGTCACCTCAGATATACTCGGGTGAGGATACACCGACTTCAACACTGCCGCGGCGCCCTGATCATGATCCATGAAATGGGCAATAGCTGTAACCACATTTGAGACCTGCGGTCCGCCGGCACGCATCCCCAGAATTTTCATGTGCGCATCATTGTGGACAATGATTTTCACAAATCCACGTGTGTTCCGCATCGCTATAGGGCGGCTCATTAGCGCATTGCTCACAAACCCAACCTTGTAGCTATACCCCTTAGCCTGACACTCCTCCTCACTGAGTCCGACGGTGGCGATAGATGGATTTAAAAACATTATCGCCGACATGTTGCGATAGTTAAGGGGGTAGGATTCATGCGCGAACATAACCTTCGCCGCCATCCGCCCTTCCATCTCAGCAATATTTACCAAGTTAGGATGGCACGTCACATCTCCACAGGCAAAAATATTGTGCGCCACCCTACAATCAGAACCGGTACATAGATAACCCCCTGGGTCTAACTTCACCCCGGCGTTCTCCAGCTTAAGGTTTTCCAAATTGGGCTTGCGCCCCACTGCAAACAGAACACTATCCACTTCGAGCACTTCGCTATGGTTGTCTGGAAAATCGAGAAACACACGCAGATAATCTGGATGGTGCTCCACTTTGCGCAGGGTAGCGGATTGATAGATCTTGACACCATCTTTCTCCAGATTGCGGTGCACAAAGCGGCTCACATCACCATCCTCATAGGGGAGCACGCGATCTTTGTGATCAACCAAGTACACTTGGGTATGACCAAAACTGGAGAAAATAGTGGCGTATTCACACCCAATCACCCCTGCGCCAACAATTAGCAGGCGCTGGGGAAAGCTTTCAATATGCTTAATACCGTCTGAATCCAGGATCCGCTTCTGATCCACTTCAATACCCGGATATGGACGCGGACGACTGCCAGTGGCAATAAGAAAGTTTTTGGCTCTGACCAGATAGGGGTCCCCTGTCGCGGGTTTAATTTCTATGGTGGTGGAGTCGTGAAATTGGGCCCAGCCTCTACGCAACGTAATGGAACCTTCCCCTTTCCAGCGTTGCGGCGAAAAAGTCTCTACCTGAGTAAGCATCTGATACTGGCGTTCTTTAACCGCTTGCTCCACTGTCTTCATCAGGGTCTTGAAATTCACCCTTAAACCAGAGGCTGAATATCCACGGTCGCTACGCCGAGCGATAGAGTAATCTTTTGCTAACTCCCACATCGTTTTAGATGCCAGTGCCCCGTCCTGAACCCCCGCACCGCCAATCTCACCTGCCTCGACAATACACACATGCGCGCCAAAATCGAACGCACGCATCGCCCCGGCAAATCCGCCCGGACCGCATCCAAGCACACACAGGTCGTACTCGTGGGTATCTTCCATTTCAGCCCTTTCTCTGCACCTGATATCCCAGTGAGGCTGCAACTCTTAACATATCAAACCTCGACCACTGTTAGCGCAAATCCGCGTAATTGTCGCGCATTTATCCATACATTTCTGCGCCAGAGCCTAATGCTGTCAGAGTAGGATTAGATTATCCCAGTGCCACGTCAAGAATCATCATTACCGTAAAACCCACCATAGTAAACATGGTCACCTGGTCAATATGCTCATATTTGCGTTGGGATTCAGGGATCAGCTCTTCCACCACCACAAATATCATCGCTCCGGCTGCAAAACACAAAGAAAACGGGAGGATGTCACGCATATGTATAACGAACAAAGCTCCCAGCACCCCAGCAATGGGCTCCACTGCACCAGAGAGTTGTCCCATAGTGAACGACTTTCGTGCGCTCATCCCCTCACGGCGCAGAGGCATGGAGACGGCCGTTCCCTCAGGGAGGTTCTGAATCCCAATTCCGATGGCTAGTGCCACTGCGCCCCCGATGCTCGCGGATGGCAGATCAGCCGCTACCGCTCCAAAAGCAACCCCTACGGCCAAGCCTTCGGGGATATTGTGCATGGTTATTGCCAACACTAACAGGGTACTACGTTGCCACGAGGTTTTCACCCCTTCTGATTGATCTATGGAAAGACTGGGATGGAGGTGAGGCAAAAACTTATCCACTATCCGCATACAGATTCCGCCACTCATAAACCCCAGTGCCGCTACCAGCCAGGGGACCTGCCCCATCTGCTCTGCCATATCAATCCCCGGCGCCAGCAGGGACCAGAAGCTTGCGGCTATCATAACCCCAGCCGCAAACCCAAGCATGCAGTCAAGTAGCTTGGGCTTAACTTCGCGCGTAGAAAATACTAGCGCGGCTCCTGCAGCTGTCATTCCCCAGGTAAATAGAGTTGCAAGGAGTGCCTGGAGCACAGGATTGAGGTTCAACAGATACTCGAGCATATGTATTTCTCCCTAATATCGGGGTTAAATATCGCTATCTGCGCGCACACGCAGATATACGGGAAATCTTGGAATTCCAGAATTATAGTAGCCGGAATACTTATATGTGATCACCGCCCCTAATGGAGGAGGATCTTCACGTTCCATATCGGTAAAACCGGTGCCGATTTTGAATTCGACTCCTTCAGAGGTGTGCACCCGCAACGCTCCCAAACGCCCCTGGTTGCGCCCATTGCCGGCCACATGCCCCACAACGGTGGCTTCAGCATCTTCAAAGCGTTTAACCTTTAAAATGGTAGCACTCCGTCCTGGAGTGTAGCTCCCTTCAGGGTCCCGCACTATCAGCCCCTCCCCGCCATCTTCCACCATCGCAGCAAGGCAATGAAGTAACTGTGCGACGTCGTTCACCTCTGTCTGGGGAATCACGAGCATATATGCAGGGTGATGTTCGGAGACCCAGCTCTGCGCTTTTTTCAACCGATACCTGAAACTCCCTGTCGCATCTGGAACATCGAAGATGGCATATTTAAGTTCCAGCCAGCCAGGATGCGCGTGCTGTTGCAGTACCGTAGAAACCGTGCGCGCAAACGTAGCGCGTCCACCCCAGAGCTCCCCCTCCAGGGGAAAAGGGGGGAACCCCGCGGTAAACTCTGGCGGGGGACTAAACACTACACCATTTTTGCTGTACAGCGCTTTCCCATCCCAATATGCCCGCACTCCATCAAGCTTTTCACTCATCCACCAGCCCTTGATATCGACCTCAGGACGGTAGACTTGAGGTAACATGGGAACGTGATCCTGCGTTGCAGCCACTGCAGGCACTCCCGCTACAAGCAGCGTCAAAAAAGCAACAACTATAAGTTGCATACTTAAGTAACACAGTCTCAGCATCAGTTTCATTTTTTCATGTCCACTGACTTCTTCGCTTCAGCGTCGCCCCGGTACAACAGAGGGCATAAAACAGAAGCATAAGGTTTTCTACTGCGCGTTGCGCGCCGCAAATCGTGCCACCTTGTGTCCGCTGCTATCCGTCAGGATCAGCCCTTCTCCATCCAGATATACCCCGGTAACTGTTGCCAAGGCGGAGAGAAAGCTGTCCTCCAGTTGCATAAGTTCGGCAGGGCACGCCATCATCGTGGCACCCAGAGGACCGAGGTGTAATGGCAACGGAACGCCAGCATGTGCATCTTGCGCCCCCTGCTGCGCCATTGCATCATCCCCTGCCACCCAAGAGCCAGTAAGGCGATTGCATCCGGCCGAACCGTACACCCGTTGTGACTCGCGCTTAAATACCAGCCACGCAACACCTATCTGCGTTGTTGAGAGAGCAACACCATCCAACTCAACCAGTTCCCAGGGAATATCTGCAAGGAGATCCACTGCAGCGTTAACATCCTGCTCCTCTATGCCACGCACGCGCTCCAGCACATACGCCGAAGCAAGAACACCTTCTACCCGCTTACCAGTCCGATCCAAAGCGAACAGTCTGTTTTCACCCACCTGAAACAGTCCACTTCGATCGGGCAGCTCAAGAAGTTCAACGGTAGAACCGGCATCATCCCAGACAAATACTCCCTGGTCTATATATTCAGGGTCCGGGACCTCTACCCCCAAGTATGTGCTTTTAAGCACATAGGTATGTGCTGGACTGAGGGTCAGGGTGGTCTGGATACCGGAACAATCGGCGCACGGGAGGACCCCTGTATAGGTTCCGGCCCAGTCAAGGGCATCTCTACTGTTATGCATATCGGGAAGCTGCACAAGCTCCTGGTTGTTTGAAGATAAACTGCACCCGCCCCCTCCCAGCACTACACTTGCCAGGAGCAGAAAAAGACAGCTGCCATGTCGCACTTTATTTTGCCATTTCCGCATACAATTCCCCTTTTTATAGGTTAAAAATTAGCCACAAGTGAGGCCGCAAGGATGGTGTCGGTATCATCACTGTTCTCTGCAGGCTTGTTATCGTACTTGACAACGTAGCTGGTTTTAAATGAAAACACGCTGTTAAGTGCTGTAATAAGCGCGGTTTCTGAATTAAGCATGTAGTTCTGCATATCTTCAAAATCGAAGAGCGCCTCAAGACTCTGGCGAAATCTGGTGTCCGCACTGAAATGGTATTCGTATTCCGTATACAGACGTCCACCGAGGTATTCAGTATCGGAATCGTTAGTGAGTTTTTCGATAGTATAAGTGAGACCTGCCTCCCCAAGGAGGAAGTGTTTGGCCCCGGTTAAAAACTTATACCCGCTACCCGCGCCAAAGGTGTAGCGATGGTCGATATCCGCAAAACGATCTTTGAACCAGTTTGCACTGAGATAGTTGTAATACCGCGCTGTCGGGGCATAATCACCGCGCAACTCGGTAAAATAGGACTCAGCATCCCGCTCTCCGTTACTCTCGCCATTCAAAGCCTGAACCCTCCAGCGTCCGGAAATTTTTTCGCTGAACTGGTAAGTAAGCTTATTTTTTAACGCCAGGGTTGTTACCTCACTGTTGCCGCTGGTATCCACGTAGGAGATCTCTCCTTCATCATGCCAGCGTTGCGGTTCATCTTCCGCGCCCACATTGTCTGCAACCAAAACCATACCAAGGACTACTCCAAATGCCACTATTGTAATTTGAATCGCTCTCACCAGTGTCCTCCCGAAAGTAAACGCACTTGCATAATGTCTGCGCTATGTGCCTTAACTGTTTAAATGTGTGTGCATATGGAGAAAATTTTTGCAGCACCTCTTCCCTTTAGCAACTTGAGCCCAGGGGAAAACTGCGCTATAGGATAAATATTACTCTAAGGAGCGCAGATGGTGAAGTAGTTGTTGCGCCTGCGAGGTAAACTCAGATTCGTCCGCAGCATGGCGTAGCGCCTTTTGTGCCGCTTCTAAATCTGCAGCGTGGAATGCCGCATGCCCCGCCAGAAGCCATGCCCGCCCGCGCGCTCTTTCCTGCTGTTCCCGCTGCGCAAGCGCAACGTAGGCTGCGTGCGCTTCGGGATAATCCTTCAGCATATACAGGATCTGGGCGCGCAGGCGCAACTGAGAGACAGACTCCTGCGCTGCGTCTATCTGGGTCAGATATTTAAGCGCTTCTTGCGGCTGGTGTCGCTGTAGATACGCCTGCGCCAGCCCCAGCAGCACCTCATGTTCTGCAATACTCGCGCTACGCTTCTCAAGCAGATCGGTGAAATATGGGATCGCCTGCAGCGGTATCCCAAGATGGATGCACAAATCGGCGCGCAGCCGTTGTTCGCGTGGGTCGCCGGGGGCAAGAAAACCCGCCACCTGCAGTGCTACCAATGCGTCTGCATAACGCTGTGCCTCCAGATGAAGATGGGCTGCAATCCGCCACCAGCGCGGTTCGAGGCTCTCAACCTCCAACAGCTGGGCAACAAACTCACGTGCTTGCTCCGGCATCTTCAATTGCAGATACAGGTGGATCAGATATTCGCGCCAGCGCTGTTGTGCGGTGGCACTGCTTTGCTGCGCCAGAATCTGTACCTGCAAAAGGGCGAGACGCAGCTTTTGCTCCCCATCCTGCTTCAGATATATATGCACCAGCAGTTCGCGCCATACCAACTCCACCGTGGCAGGGAAATCCTCCAGCAGTTGCAGCATCAATTCCTGAGCGCGTGTCAACTCTCCCGCCTGATACCAGGCCAGGGCAGCGTTGTAGCGCCACTGCGGTTCAGGCGGTTCTGCCAGCGCGTAGCTGCGCGCAAATGCCTGCGCCGCTGTGGCATACTCCTGCATTTGAAAACGGCACAGCGCCAGATTTACCCACCCTGGGTACAAGCTGTCATCTTGTGCAACACTGCGCTCAAACCATGTGCATGCGGCAGCGTAATCTTCCTGCGTCTGTGCTATCAATCCACGGTAGAAATCCACCAGGGGGTGGTGTTCTTCACGTTCGAGCAGCGGCTTAAGCTGAGCTATCGCCTCTGCGTACCGCTCCTGTGTCAGGTATTCCCGCGCGCGTTCAATCCCCCGCTGTTCACTAGGGCGCATGGGGATGGCACCCTCAGCGCTGGTGCTCCCAACGCTAAGAAGAACCCCCAGGAGTAGTGCAGCAACATGGAAAACCTTGCACAGCATCGCGATCTCTAATCCTCCAGTTCGAAACGGATAGTGGTAACAACTCGGGCGCGCACGCGCTCTCCCATAACCGTTGCGGGGGAAAAACGCCACTGACGAATACCGCGCGTAACACTGTGGTCAAACACCCCTGCGGGTTCGGCTTCGAGCACCTCTACCGTTTCAACCTCTCCGCCTATTCCAACTTGAAGCGCAACCTTTACCCACCCTTCGGTCCCTTGACGTTTGGCGCGCAGTGGATATATGAACGGAGTTTGCGCTATAGGGCGCAGCGGCTGGTCCAAGGCGGCGCTGGCATATACCTGGGGCGCAGCGGCGCTACCTGCCCCCACATCCACACCCATATCCATATCCACACCATATACTTCACCAACACCTGCGGGGGTAAACTCTACAGGAGGAAGATTTAACCCTGCGTCCAACTCCGGCATCAGCGGCACTAAGGCAGGCAGCGGCGCTAACGCAGATATCTGCTGCAGCGGCGGCGGTGGCGGTGTTTGTGTTTGAAGCTGTGTGGGGGTGGTTTCAGCGTGCTGAAGTTGGCTGGGAGCGGTATGTGCCGGCTGCGGCAGCTGAATTCGCACCGGCTCGGTGTAAGCGCGCCCGATATCAAGCGGTGGCTCGCGCACCAGCTCGGGTAACAGTACAAACAGCACCACATTCAGGGCCAACGTTCCGAGGCACGCGTATATAAGTGCACGTTTGGAGTGCAGAACAGCTCTGGGGGGATGTTGTGACATCAGCGTTTTCCATCTGCTGCCGCAAGAGCAACATTTTCCGCCCCTGCCTGTCTGCATCCGTCCAGCACCTGCACTGCCGTGCCGGTACTGCTACCCCGATCTGCTACAATCACCACACTCCCCTCTGGATTCTCCGCCAAGGCGCGCTCCACATGTACACGCACCGCTCCAGCTTCCACGGTGCGCCCCTCAATCACAATTCTATTGTCGCCAGTGATGCCGATCAGCAGCGTTGCGCGCTCTTGTGCGCCAGCACTCTGTGCCGTAGGGCGCTCCACTTCCACCCCAGTTTCGCGCACAAAACTGGTTGTAACTAAAAAAAAGATAAGGAGGATAAACACCATATCGATAAGTGGAGCAATATTCAGCTCTAACCCTTGGCGCCGTGCACGTCGCGCTGCGCTTATATTGATCATACTTCCCCCCCTATTGTTGCCCCGGCGCCTATATCCAGGGGTTCAAATTGGCGTTTTAGCTCTTGGGTCATAGCATTAAGACGTAATTCCAGCGCAGTAGCGCGGCGTTGAATAAAGTTGCGCATAAACAGCCCAGGGATCGCGACGATAAGACCGGTCTGCGTAGTGACAAGGGCTTCAGCAATCCCCCCGGCCATGGCGCGTGGGTTGCTATTGCCAAACAGCGCAATGGTGTCAAAGGTGGAGATCATCCCCAGCACTGTACCCAACAACCCCAATAGCGGAGCCACCGCCGCCAGGACACTGATCAGATTCAGTCCTTGGTACAAAGAACTGCGCACCTGGGTTGCAGCTTCTTCAAGCAGATGTCGATCAAGTTCTGGGTTTCCACTGCGCAACGAGATAAAAATGCGCACCAGAACAGCACTCACCCCCTGGCATCGCGCGGGAAGAATACTCTTCCCGCGTACACAGGCGCGCGCCTGTGTCACATCGATATCGTTGCGATAGAGCTGTTTCAGGAGCAGAAGACGGTAAATAATGCAGCCCCACATCAGCACAGAAACCAACACCAGAGGCAACATCACCGCACCCCCAGTATGGAGATAATCCCATGCGGGTTTCACCCACTGCATCAGGTGTGCTCCAAGGCACCGGCTTCGGTCTGGATTTCGCTCTGGCGTGCCTTAGAGATTCGATTTACAAAACTTATCGCTGTTTCTTCCAGCACCGCAATACGGCTTTCCACGCGGCGACTGATGAGGCTGTGCGCCAGCATCACTGGAATCGCGACACCAAGACCAAACATGGTGGTCACCAGTGCCTCGGAAATACCAGAGGAGAGCATGCGCGGATCACCGGTACCATGGAAGGTGATCAGTTCAAAGGTATGGATCATCCCGGTTACGGTGCCCAGAAGCCCCAAAAGCGGAGCGATAGAAGCGAGAACTGCAAGGGTAGAGAGAAAACGCTCCTGCGCAGGTATTTCTGCCAAAATCGCCTCTTGCAAGACATTCTCCAGCTCTGCACGCGGATGGCTCACAAAGGGGAGCCCGGCACTAAACACCCGCGCCGGCGGGACAGCGTGACGGGCGCATATCTGTTGGCACTCATCCCACTTCTGTCTGGCAATAGAGGGCTGGAGCTGGCGCAAAATCTCCTTTGCATCATAGCGCTGACTACTCAGGAACCAGATCCGCTCCAACACTAGCGCGAGTGCGATCAGGGCGATCCCCAAGATGGGCCACACGATAAAGCCCCCGTACTGTACCTGTTCACCCAAGCTGCGTTGATAGGTCATTTGACGCAGAGATGCCCCATGGCCAATGTCAATGGGGGCAGCCTCAGTGTTTCCATCGATATAAGCTGCGATAGCCTTTTTCAACGTGTAGCTTGGTGCTTGCGATAGAGCCAGCAGCTGGCGGCTAGGGGGAGAATAGAGGGCAAACCCCACCTCTGTATCGCTTTGATACAGAGCGGTAAACGCCCCAAGCAGCACCACTTCAGCTTCCACCTGCTTTCCAGCTCGATTTACAACGGTGATACGCTCGCGCTGCACTTGAGCGGCGCCCCGAATCTGTTCCAGCATCAGCTGACGCAGGGTGCGTAGTTCCTCAATCCCTGGGGTAGCTTCAGCGGCAAGAAACTGCTCCAGCGCCTGACTCTGCTGCGGCTCCAGCGCCGTAACGGGGCTGTTTTTTACCATCCCCACCACATCGGCTACGCTGGCACGGATAGAGCCAAGCAGTTCTGCATATTGCTGATTATGCTCCTGCTCCAGCTCTTTTTGCTCCTTTAGTTCAGTGCGGCGCCCTTCCACCATCTTTTGCACCTGGGCATGGGTATGTTCCAGCCGCTCCACTTCATCGCGTAGCTGCGTAACCTTAGCCTCTATCCCTGCGCGATCCTGTGCCAACACCCGGCGCAGTTCCTCAACTTGAGCCGCAACCTCCTGTTCATGCGCACGCGCACGTTCCAGCAGCGCCTGTGGGGTTTGCACTCCAGTGCGTGCGTCCTGTGCCTTTGCAGCGTGACTGAACAGCCCCACTACCAGAAGCAAAATTAAGAGCACTTTGCGCATATGAGATTTCATCCCCATGGGGGGGGTGTTTTTTGCCTTCATCATCGCTGCTCCAGAGCGCCGAAAGGTAAGGTAAGAAGATCGACAGGGCGCTGTTTGCTCCCCATCGCCACCGCCTTGCTCAGCTCAGTGTTCCAGCGCGGATCGAGCCAGCGCCACTCACGCGTCACGGGGTCGAAGTGGGCACCGCGCTGCTGCTCCAGACCCAGGGCATATAGAGCCAAGTTGCCAATGCGCAGGTGTGACATAAAAGCGCGTTCCCCTTCCACTTCCACTTCCTGCGTCACAACCTCCACACTGTGGGCATAATCGTATTCGCTCTTCAGCACCTGCATAAGGTGGCGAAACTGTTCCGCCACCGGCACCGCTGCAGCCCACACCTCTTCGTGCAGTTGACGAACACGCGCCTGGCGCTCCTCCATATTGAAGGGCAAACTATTCTCCACCTGAATGTCGAGCAGCGCGGAACTTTGGCGCAAAAACGGTTCCATCTCCTGCTCTAGCTTCCGCGCCTGCACCACAGCCTGTTTCGACTGGGTAATTTTTTGCGCCAGAACTATCCCTTGCTCCTCGAGGCGTGCATTACTGACTTTCAACGCCTCTTTGCGCTGCAGCAAGGTTTCAATTTCCTGCAGAGCCGCAGCTTTTTCCCGTTCCCACCCATCCAGTTCCACCTGAGAACGCTGTTGCAGGGCGATAGTATCGTGGAGAGGTTCCACAATACTTTGCGCTAATGTTTGCCCTTCAACCCGTAATGTGCACAGTAACAGAACAACCATAAATACATATATCTTCACTTGCTTCTCCTGTATTATCCTAGGTTACATTGGGATGTTCGCTGCTAGACTCTGTAACAGAGCGCTGAAATTATCAGACCCCTAAAGGAGTTTCAAATGGATTTCAATCAGTTAAAAGAATACTTCGAAAGCACTAAAGGCACTGGCATTCTCTCTACTGCTGACGCGGATGGCAAGGTCAATTCTGCCCTCTATGCCAGCCCCCGTTTCCTCGACGAGGATCGGATCGCCTTTATCATGCTCGATCGCCTCAGTTATGCAAACGTGCAAAGTAATCCACACGCAGCATATCTGTTTCTGGAACTAGGAGAAGGCTACAAAGGGGTGCGCATGCATCTGAGCAAAGTTGCGGAAGAGCACAACACTCCGCGCATCGATGAACTTATGCAACAGCGCGGCACCAGCGAATACGCACAAAAAGACCGCTACCTGGTATTTTTCGCTGTGGACACCATTCTCCCTCTGGTAGGAAGTAAAAAATAGGCTCTCATGCTTGAACTCAAGATCCCTGGGCTGGATAAAATACAGTTGCACCATCTGCTTTTGGATTGCAACGGCACCCTCACCTGCGATACACAGCTGCGCGCTGGCATTAAGCCACGTCTTCGCACCCTGGCGCAGGATCTGGAAATAACGGTACTCACTGCAGATACCCATGGCAATGCGCGCACTACCCTAGAGCCCCTTGGGTGCGGGCTCCATGTGATTAAGCCGCATAAACAAGCAGAAGCCAAGCGCGCTTACATCGCTAAACTCGGGGCGGAGCACTGCGTTGCCATCGGTAATGGTTTTAATGACAACCTCATGCTCCGCGAAGCACGTTTGGGGATCGCTGTGATTCAAGCAGAGGGGGCTGCCACCTCTACTCTGCAACATGCCGATGTGGTGTGCACCGATATCTGTGCTGCCCTGGACCTGCTTCTGAAACCCCAGCGCCTGCAAGCTACCTTGCGGCGCTGATACTTGGCAACAGCACGTAGCCTATATTTGCGCAGAAAAAACATAATATTCATGGCTACGCTACTGCAGCAATACATGACTAAAACAATAAAGTATTGACACGCACCCTCGAGGGGCGGTATCAATGCGCACTATCAAAAAAGAGTCTATTTCCGGTATCATAATCTGGGGCGGCACATACGCCAGTCCTGCACATTGCAACAGAAAGGGTGAACCTATATGAAGCTGTTAAACCTTATTTCTATTTTTGCCGTTTTGCTGGCCGTCAGTGCGTGCAACAACAACCAGAGCTCCACCCAAGGAGCTAGTAGCGGTACTGCTGCCCTGCCCGAGAATCATCCCGACATCTCTGCGCAGGCTAATCCGCAGGCAGGCATCGCCGGTACTGTTACTGAAACCATGAATACTGCAGGCTATACCTACGTAAAAGTTGACACCGGCACCGAAGAGGTGTGGGTTGCTGCACCCGAGTTTGAAGTAAAAGTTGGCGATCCGGTAATTGTGGGACAATCTATACCGATGCCCAACTACCACAGCAACACCTTAAACCGCGAGTTTGAACTTGTTTACTTTGCTGGCAATGTTGCAGTAGCCGGTCACGATATGGCTCTGAGCGAAGCTTCAGCCCACGCTGCACATGCCACTGATGGCGCAGGACACACCAAACCAGCACCAGTAAAGGCCGAGGTTGACTTCTCCACCCTCAAGCCGCTTGAAGGGGGGAAAACCCTCGCCGAGGTGCTAGCACAGCAGGAACAGCTCGCCGGAAAGAACATTTCCATCCGTGCCAAGGTGGTGAAGTTCAGTCCCAATATCATGAAAACCAACTGGATCCATATCCAGGACGGCAGTGAAGGCAACCCTGATTTGACCGTCACTTCAGCTTCCACCGTGGGTGTTGGTGACACAATAGTGGTTAAGGGAATTCTAGAGCAGGATCAGGATTTCGGCTACGGCTACAAGTACGACCTGATAATTCAGAACGCAGACGTGAGTGTGGAAAACTAACGTTCCACCTTCGCAATCGCGGTTAAATACGCACCACAATACTCAAGGGGGCAGCCATGCGGCTGCCCCCTTGTTGTTTCCACCCTCTGAGAGTGAAGCGGAGAAAGCTCCATCACTTCTTGGCCGCAGCAGGGGTTTTAGTCTCCTGCTGTGGGATGGTAATACACAGGCACTGGGCCTCGGCATATATGGTATCACCGGAGCACAACCGCCCATCAACCAGCACCTTGCGCCCATCCACCGAAACGACAGTACTCTCCACTGTGACAACATGCTCCAGGGGGAGCAGGTTCCGAAAACTCACGTTCAGATTCCCCACCACAATGGGATACCCCGCAGTCCATGCTGCCAACCCCAATACTTCGTCAAACACTGCTGCCATTGCGCCGCCATGCACATGCTCCGGTGGCCCTTGGGTTTCAGGTCCGAACCATACCCGCGCGCGCAGTTCCTGCTTTTCATTCTTGAAATAGCGTACTCGGTAGCGATTCCCGTGGGGTTCGCCGGAAACAAAGCGTAGCGACTCCCCCACCAACGATGGAGCATCAAATTCCTCCCATCCAAGCTCTCCGGACAGATCAACACTAGCGATACTTTCGGTGGCGCTTTGCGCCTCTGGGTTCTGCATAAAACACTTCTCCTGGTTGATGTTCAAAAAACGTAACTATTCAAGCCCGCATTAGCGCGCTAAGAGTGTGGCGCATACAATCAGAGAACAGGGTCAGGGCAACAGAGCCACAAAGATCGGAATGATAGCCGCAGTTATCACTCCGTTAAGACCTATGGCGAGTCCAGCCATGGCACCACCAAAGCGGTCAATCTCAAGCATCCGTCCTGTTCCCAATCCGTGGGCGGCGGTTCCCATCGCTAAACCGAGGGCGAAGGGATCGCGAATCCCAAGCAGGCGACAAAACGTCGGCCCCACCATCCCCCCGAAACACCCAGTTATCACTACAATGGCTGCGGTTAAGGGGACAATACCGCCTATTTTTTCTGAAATGCCGATAGCTATCGGCGTAGTTACCGATTTTGGCGCCATCGAAAGGATCAGGCTCAGATCACTGCCAAACAGCAGCAATATTGCTGTGGCTGAAACAATAGACGCAACTGCACCTGTGCTCACCGAAACCAGCGTCGGGAGCAGGCGTGAGATGATCTCGGTACGCCGCTGGTACAGCGGAAGCCCCAGTGCCACAACCGCGGGGCCGAGCAAAAACAGTAACAAGTCTCCGCCGGCGGCATACTGCGTATAAGGGATATCCAGCTGATACAGCAAGGTAATAATACAGGCTGCGGTTACAATGACCGGATTGAGAAGTGCCAGCGTCCAGCGCCGATATACGCAGGTGGCAAGTTCATACGTAACCAAGGTGAGGGTTATCCCAAACAGCGGACTTTGCAACAGGGATGAAAACATCAGTCTCCCCCCTTGCGCGCTAGAAACTGTGCACTCCACCCCGTGGCCGCCAACACTACCAGGGTACTCAGGCTTGCCGCCACACTCAACGCAACCCAGTGGTGTGCAATCAGGTCAGCATAAACCATCACCCCTACCCCAGCGGGAACAAACAACAGGGATAGATTGTCCAGCAGCAGCTCCGCCGCATCTTTGACCCATTCCACCTGCAACAGTTCGGCACGCAACCCACCGAGGAGCAGAATCATCCCCACCACACTGCCGGGCAGGGGCATCTCTAGCCAGCGCGTGAGAACCTCACCTACAAGCTGCAAACCTAAGAGTATTGCCATTCCTCTAAGCATTTTTCTATCCTCCGAAGCGGTTTGAAACGCTACTACCGCTAAAACCTCCCCTGAACCATCTGCAGGCTGGCTGCATGTGCCAGCCGCAGAACAGAGACCTGAGTTTTCCCATTCATTCCTCTTCTTGTGAAAAATATGCAAACACTGCCGCTGCAGTAGAGGCAGGCAACCACTCCAGCTGCTGCAACTCCTCCAGTGGCGTTTTTTTAAGCCTTGCCACACTGCCAAAGTGACGCAACAAACGCGCCCGACGCTTAGGACCAATCCCCGCAATTTGCTCCAGGGAGGATTCAAGTCCCGCCTTACGCCGCAGACGGCGATGGTGGGTAATGGCAAAGCGGTGTGCCTCATTGCGCAGACGCTGCAGCATAAACAGCGGCGCTGAACCAGCACGCAAGGTGATAGGGTTTTTGCGCCCGGGGCGGAAAAAACGCTCCTCGCTCCGCTCCACCGCATGTCCGCGCACATTGCGCTTCACCCTACTTTCGGCAATCGATACCAGTTCCAGTTCGTGCTCCAGCCCCAACTGTACAACAACCTGCTCTGCCGCCGAAAGTTGCCCTTTCCCTCCATCGATGAGAATCATATCGGGGAGGTTATCTTCCCGAATACCGCGACCCAAACGGCGCTGCAACACTTCCTGCATAGAGGCATAGTCATTTGCCCCAACTACATTTTTGATGCGGTAGTGTCTGTATTCATCTTTATCCGCCTCGCCGTTGATGGCGACCACCATGCTCGCAACCGAATGCTCCCCCTGAATGTTGGAGATATCATAGCACTCGATCCGCTCCGGTACGCGTGTAAGCTTCAACGCCATGCGGAGTTGCTCTAACACCGCAGCGCGCGCCTCCCGTCGATCCCCACGCTCACGTGCATGTTCCTGTGCATTGCGTTGCGCCATAAGTACCAGCTCGCGGCGTTCGCCGCGCTGAGGCACGCGCACATCCACTTTAGCCCCGCGGCGCTCCTCCAGCCACTGCTGCAACACCGCATCACTTTCAGGTTTCAGTGGGAGTAACAAGGTAGGGGGAATCACCGGATCGCGACTGTAGTACTGCTGTAAAAATTCGAGCAACAGCTCCGCCTCGGGGACGACCCAACGCAGGGCAAAGGTACGTCTGCTCACGAGGCGCCCACCGCGCACACACAACAGACACAGCTCCATCTCCCCTTCCTGCGGCGCCATGCCTATCACATCCATATCCTCAGCGGCACTGCTGACCACCTTCTGCTGCTCCAGAGTCTCCTCAATGGCGTTTATTTGATCGCGCAGGCGCGCTGCCTCTTCAAATTCCAGCGCGGTTGAGGCTGCGTGCATACGTGTACGCAAATCGTCCACCACCTCGGTCTGGCGCCCGGAGAGAAACTTGATCACCCCTTGCACCTGTGCACGATACTCTTCACGACTTATTTTCCCATGACAGGGCGCACTGCACTGACCGATCTGATAAAATAGACACGGACGTTCACGCCGGCGGCACTGCGACCACGCATGCCGCCGCAAAAGGAAAATACGCTGAATCTCCTTCAGGGTCTGCTTAAGCGCCCCGGCCGAAGCGTAGGGACCGAAGTACAGCGCTTTGTCCCGCTTCACCCGGCGCACCACCTTGATAGCGGGATAATCCTCATTAAGATCGATACGTAAAGACACATAGGTTTTGTCATCACGCAGGTTGATATTGTAACGCGGCTTATGTTTCTTGATCAGGGTATTTTCCAGGATCAGCGCTTCTTTTTCCGTATCGGTGATCACCGTCTCCAAGCGGCGCGCGCGCTGCATAAGAAACTGAATCTGTGCCCGTTTGTCATCTCCGCGTACATACTGGCGCACCCGCGTGCGCAGATTACGCGCCTTGCCCACGTAGATAACCCGCTCTGCGTTATCGTACATCAGGTATACTCCACAGCGGGTGGAGATCTGATCGAGGTTTATATCCTGCAACCCTGACATAGCGAATCCATGTTTGTGAGTATTTGACGGAACAGGTAAAGAGTGGTGCTTAACCGCTCCAAAAAACTAAAAAAGCTCTTGAACAAAAGCTTTCCAGCATAACCCGAGGATAACACATCCCGCACCTCTGACGCACCTGCGCTTTGGGGTGGAAACATGGACAAAACCTTCCACCATATAGCACAGGAACAGCGGCGGAGCTTGCCGCGGGGGGATTTTTGTGGTTTTAGGCGGTGTGAATGATATAGAATCGCGCCCAAAAGCTTTTCATTTAAACTAGATGGAGAAATTAGATGCACAACCTGTGGGACAGAGTTCTACGTAGCAACAAAGAAGAGGAGAGTCTGAGCACTTTTTTGCAGCGAATTCCAGTTTTTTCCCATCTGAACCGCAAGGACTTTCAGTACATCAAGACCCTGATCCACACCCGCTCCTATAGTCCGGGTGAGATCATCTTTGAACAGGGAGATCCGGGTTCGGGGATGTACATCATCCGCAGCGGCCATGTTACCCTGTTTACCCGCGACGCGCACAACAAGCGTGAGGACCTGAGTGTATTGGGACCGGAGGATTTTTTTGGCGAAACCACTATAGCCACCCCAACCGCGCGCGTAATCTCCGCTTCGTGCAACGAAAAATGTGAGTTACTCGGGCTGTTTCGCTCAGACTTGTTTGCGGTAGCTGAACGGCGCCCAGAAATTGCCAACCGGATTCTGTTGGGACTAACCTCGGTGATCAGTGAACGTCTGCAGAACGCCATCCTTGAGTTACGCAAGCACTCTGTGTCTGAGGAAACTTAACAAACATGAACATGACCCGCTCCCAATTCCTCTTTTTTTATTTCGTGATGACTGCCGCTATTGCAAGCGGTCTGGCGCTCTTTTCGTCTGCATCCACCATTACACTGGCACTGCGTTCCGCTGCGGCAGGGATCTTTGTTCCCTTGATTCTGGCTCTGGCTGCGGCCTTTGTCCTTGATCCGGTGGTGAGCAAGCTGGAAAAGTATCACATCCCCCGCAGCCGCTCCACCCTCGCCATTTTCTTTTTTATTTTAGCGTTGCTCTGGCTCTCCGGGAGCTGGCTCGTCACCTACACCCAGCAGATGTGGATCTCGCTGCTCCAAGACTTTCCACGTTACAGTGCCGGATTGATCAAATACATTAAAGAAGCACAGATCTCCTGGCAAGAGGAGTTCCCTTTGCTGGCTCAGTATGATTTGACCGAAAGGGTGCGTGAGTGGGCAGAGAAATTTTTCTCCTTCCTTATTGTCGCTACTCCAAAATCAGCACTAAAACTCGGGAGCCTGCTGATTCTGGTGCCACTGTTTGCGTTTTTCTTCATTCGCGATGGCGCCAACATCCGCCGCAGCCTTATCGCCTTGGCCCCCAATCGCTATTTTGAAATGGCACACGACCTTTCCTATCTTATAAGCCGGCAGACGGCGCGCTTTGTGCGTGGACGCATCATCGAGGCAAGCATCATCGGCCTGTGCATAACTGCAGGGCTGAGTCTCACCGATATCCGCTATGCCCCTCTCCTTGGCCTGTTTGCAGGGATCACCAACCTGATACCCTACATCGGTCCGCTGATGGGGATGATTCCGGGGCTCACCATCGCTATGATCGATCTTGGTTTTGGCGCACAGTTCTGGTGGATTGTGATTTTGTATATTCTCATTGCTCAAGTGATTTTAGACAACTTCATCCTTATCCCGATTTTGATTTCGCGCTACGCTAACCTCCACCCTCTGCTGGTTGTTGTTGCCATCATTATGGGAGGGAAAATATACGGCGTGCTGGGGATGATTATCGGTGTCCCCATCCTCAGCGCCTGTAAAATCGCCTTTATCCAGATCCGCCACTACCGGCGCGCTTTTTCACTGCCTGACACCGGAACCGAACTTCCTCGCTGAGCCTAATCATGTCTATTTTACATATATTTAAAAATATGAAGCTGCGCTGGAAGTTGCTGAGCATCATCCTGCCGCTAGTTTTCCTCCCCCTGTTGCTGGTGGGCAACATCGTGGGCTACAACGCCTCCAATCTCGCGCGCAGCGGCATCAACCAGGCAAGCCGCGATGATCTGGAACATATGGCGGTATTTACCCGGCATCTGCTGGAAGCACACCATCAGCAGTTTCAAGTGTACCAGCAGGAGCGCAAAAATGATTTTATCCGTGAACTGGAAACCCTCCTCAATGTGGCACGTGAGATGGTGGAAGAGAAGCAACGCCTGCAGCAGGAGGGGAAACTCACCCCTGCACAGGCACGCGCCCAGGCGCGCAAACTCTTAAAGCAGATCAGCATCGGCGCAAGCGGCTACATTTACACCCTCACCAGTGATGGCGTCCTCCAAGCTCATATTGCACGCGAGGGGGAAAATATCAGTGCTGAAATGGACGGCACCGGGCGCCTGTTTATCCGTGAGATGATCGACAACGCGCACCAAACGCCGGCGGAGACAGTGCATCAGATCCGCTACCCGTGGCGTAACGAGGCACTAGGAGATATTGAGTACCGGGATAAACTTGCAGTCTATACCTATTTCCCGCAGTGGGACTGGATCATTGCCGCCGCAGGCTATATTGAGGAGAGCTATGCTGCGGGCGCCTATGAAAAGCGGGCTCTAGAAGAGTTGAAGGATAAGATTAAGCAGAAACAGGTGGCCAAAACCGGCTATATCTATGCCATGGATAGCACTGGAACCTTCACCATCCATCCGGAGCAGGAGGGGGAAAACTTCTACGATATCCGCGATTCCGACGGCAATGCGTTTATCCGCCAGATGTGCGAAACGCGCGCGGGCTGGATCCGTTACCCATGGCAGGTAAGTTCCAGTTCTGTACCCCGCCATAAGATTGTGCGCTATGAGTACTTTCCCCCCTGGGACTGGATTGTCGCTGTGGCGTGTTATGAAGATGAGTTTTACGAAGCAGCAGATCGGATCAGTTCCGACACCGCTAAAATCACCTTGTTCACCACTATGGCGGCGGGAGCGCTTTCGCTGTTGCTGGTCACTTGGGCCTCTACCATCATTACCCGCCCGATCCAACACATGATTCAGGTGATCCGCCGCGTCAACGCGGGGCACATGCGCGAAAAGATGGAGATTGACACCAACGATGAGCTTGGAGAGCTTGCACACACCTTCAATCGCATGACTGAGATCATTCAGAAAAACAAGGAGATGGAGGAGAGCTTGGCGCAGCATGGCAAGATGGCATCCTTGGGAGTTCTTTCTTCCGGCGTGGCGCACGAAATCAATAATCCATTGGGGGTGATTCTGGGGTATGCCGGCTATATTGAGGGTAAAATCGGCCCTGACGATCCCAACTACGCCTATATTCACGAGATCAAACGCGAGAGCAAGCGCTGCAAAAAGATTGTCCAGGACCTGCTCAGCTATGCGCGCACACCTAAGTCAGCGCTCGAGCCTACCGATCTCAATGCCCTGCTGGAACAAATCATCAACTTTGCCGCCAACCATGCGGATATGCACCATGTGACGATCCGGCGCAACTTTGCCCCTGACCTCCCCCCCGTAGCGGTGGATGGCGATCAAATGCGGCAGATCGCCATTAATCTGCTCCTCAACGCAGGGGGGGCAATTCGCCAGGATGGAGAAATTGTGGTAGAAAGTGCACTGGAACACGACGAGGTGATCATCCGCATCCGCGATAATGGCTGTGGCATGGATGCAAAGACCCTGGAACATATCTTTGAGCCTTTTTTTACCACCAGAGAGCGCGGTACCGGCCTTGGCTTAGCTATCTCAAAACAAATAATTGAACAGCATCAGGGGAAAATAGAGATTCACAGCCGCGTTGGCGAAGGTACCAGTGTAACTGTGCGCATCCCCCTGTATCCGGAGCAGTATACGGCATGGACAAAAACAGAATTATCCTCATAGATAACGAAGAGGGGCTATGCCGCATGATCGAAGCGGTACTTGGCGACAATGGCTATAAAGTGGACAGCTTTACCAGCCCCTTCAAGGCGATTGAAGCCTTCGAGCCCGACAGCTATGATCTGGTGATCAGCGATATTAAGATGCCGGGAATGGACGGTCTTGAGGTTCTGCAAAAAATTCGCGCCCTTGATCAACACATCCCTGTGATTATGATCACCGCATACGCCACGGTAGAAACCTCCATCCAGGCGCTGCGCAAAGGGGCATACGACATGCTCACCAAACCCTTTGAGCCGGAGGAGCTTCTATATCGGGTCAAGAATGCTCTGCATGCCAACCAACTAGAAAGTGAAAATCGCGAACTCAAACAGAAACTAGCGCATGGATCCTCCTTCGAACATATCATCGGCGCCACAGCCGGGCTGAAGACGGTGATGGAGCTGGTACGCAAGGTTGCCATGCGCGACACCTCGGTATTGATCACCGGAGAATCTGGCACCGGCAAAGAGGTGATCGCAAAAGCGATTCACGCCAATTCTACCCGGAGTGAGAAGCGTTTTGTGGCCATCAACTGCGGGGCACTGCCCGCCAATGTGCTCGAAAGTGAGCTGTTCGGGTACAAAAAAGGGGCTTTTACCGGAGCCAATACTGACAGAAAAGGGATTCTGGAGGCATCTAATGGCGGAACCCTGTTTTTAGATGAGGTGGGAAACCTACCCATAAACGTCCAACAGACCCTGCTGCGTTTTCTACAGGAACACGAATTCATGCGTCTAGGCGACACCCAACCCATCAAGGTGGATACGCGCATCATCTCCGCAACCAATTCAGACATAAAACAACAGATGCAGGATGGAAGTTTCCGCGAGGATCTGTTCTACCGCCTCAATGTTGTCAATATCCACCTGCCGCCATTGCGCGAGCGCCGCCAGGATCTCCCCCTGTTGGTATCCCACTTTATCAAAAACAATAATGAAAAATTTGGCACGACAGTAAAAGGGCTCACCGCGGAGGCGCTGCAACTGGTATACAGCTTTGACTGGCCCGGCAACATCCGCCAGATGGAGAATGTGATCGAGGCGTGCATGACCATGGTGGATGGTGGGCGCATCGACGCCGAAACCATGCAGCAATTCCTCTATCCTGATACAGGGGCCGATCCACACCCCTGCGACCCCAGCATGGGTGCGCTTACCCCAGCAGAGACAGAATACAGTCAGGCACTCGCTGAGTTTGAAACAAAATACCTCCGCACCTTGTTAAAAAAAGCCGACGGAAATGTGGAAAAAGCGGCAGAATTGGCTGGTATGAATATGGCCACCATCTACCGCAAGTTGAAAAAACACACCATCAGCAAAGGTGAGTTCAGCTGATTTTCGCAATTTTGCAAATCTCTTTTTTGTGTGCGAAATCGACACATCCCATCACCACCCACAGTCACCTCAAGGCAAGTGCCTGAAATAACTAGGCTTTCATCATGACCTGCACCCCTCCCTCTGTTTCCAGCACATTTTGACCTATTTGCATAAATGCAAATCTCAAGTCACCACCTCCAGAGCTCACACATCTACAACTACCTGATATCACAGCATATTTACAAAAAGATACAAAACTGGCACACCCCATGCATTTATACTCCCTGCAACACCCACACAAGGAGCGGGGCACTGCAATGCAGGATAAAACCGTATGTCCATTTTTTGGCAAAAACGAAGACTACTGTGATGTAGGGTGCGACTACATCAGCAACCACGATATAAAGATGATTATTGATTACTGCGCAGATGACTACACCCTGTGTATGAAATACAAACAACTGGCTTATTTTAATGCGGAAATGCTGCACGATGCAGCGCGGACCTTCAATCAGGATGCAAAGGAGAGAACAACCATGAGTAGCGAATTTAAGAACATGTCACTTCAGGACACCACTGCCAACCCCGCACCTCTAGGCCTGCTCGGCTTCGGGATGACTACGGTGCTGCTTAACCTGCACAACGCTGGTTTCTTTCCCCTCGATGCCATGATCTTGGCTATGGGGATATTCTACGGCGGTCTGGGGCAAATCATTGTCGGAATTATGGAGTGGAAAAAGAACAACACCTTCGGTGCCACTGCATTCACCTCGTATGGTCTGTTCTGGCTCACCCTGGTGGCACTTATCCTGCTGCCAAAAACCGGGATGGTTGAAGCCTCTTCTCCCGTGGCGATGGGCTTCTATCTCACCTGCTGGGGGATGTTTACTGCAGTCCTGTTTCTGGGCACCTTCCGTCTGAACCGTGCGCTGCAGGTGGTGTTTGGTTCTCTGATGATACTGTTTTTCCTTCTCGCCGCTGCGGACTTCAGTGGGAATGCCGCCCTGAAAGTGATCGCGGGTTACGAAGGGATCTTCTGCGGGCTGTCCGCCATCTACACCGGTCTTGCACAGGTGATCAACGAAGTGTTCGAGCGTGAAGTTGCCCCCTTGGGTGCTATTAAGTAAGATTAAAACCAGCTACACGATATACCCATACCCATACCAACCATACCAAGGAAAACTGTAACGCTGACTTGAAGAGCCGCCTGCCCGGGCGGCTCTTCTTTTTTCCCATGACATTTTTCTCAAGTTGTGCTTCTATCTGCACGGTTTCGTGTAATGTATGCGCTGACTTGACAAAGAGCAGCGTTCTCCTGCAAAATCAATATGTTCTACTTTACTGTGCGCTGCGTATCCCATCGACCGGAGATTGTGTGGCGCACCAGCATATTTTTGCGTAAGCATAATTCAAGCAAAGGAGCAACAAGCTATGTACAGCAGTTCTGACCTGAAAAAAGGGCTGAAGATCATGATTGATGGCGAACCATATGTAATTGAGGGATTTGATTTCACCAAGCCCGGCAAAGGTCAGGCCCTGTATAAATGCAAACTGCGCAATATGATCACGGGGTCCCTGTTTGACCGCACCTATCGCAGCGGCGAGAACTTCGAACCGGCGCCGCTGGAAGAACGTGACATGCAGTATCTGTACAAGGATGAAGCTGGCTATGTCTTTATGGATGCGAAAACCTTCGAACAGGTGATCCTGCCAGAGCAGACCCTGGGCAACGATCATTATTTTCTCACCGACAACATGGAAGTGAAGGTGCTGATGTTTGGAGATCAGGGGATTGGCATAACTCTGCCAAACTTTGTCAACCTCACCGTGACCCATTCAGATCCATGGGTTAAGGGTGATACAGCCGCGGGAAACAACAAACCCGCCACCGTTGAAAGTGGCTACACCCTGCAGGTACCGTCATTTGTAGAAGAGGGAACCTTGATTCAGATCGATACCCGCACCGGCGAATACGTAACCCGCATCAAGGAGTGATTCATGACAACCTGCCCCGATGCAACCCGGGCAGCACGGCGCGCCAACCTGTATGCAAGAGCCCGGATTATTCAGCAGATCCGGGCTTTTTTTATTGCGCGCGCTTACTTGGAAGTGGAAACTCCGCACCGCGTTCCGTGCAACGCCCCCGAAGAGTATATTGAGCCGGTTCCCAGCGCGGGCGCCTTTCTGCACACCTCGCCAGAGTTATGTATGAAACGCCTTCTCGCTGCAGGATACCCCAAGCTGTTCCAGTTATGTCGCTGCTGGCGCCACGCTGAGCGCGGCACGCGCCATCTGCCGGAGTTTACCATGCTGGAGTGGTACGCCAGCTACAGCGACTACCTTGATCTCATGCACACCTGTGAAGAGCTGCTGTGCCATCTGGTCCCAACCGGAGTCTTGAGTTGGCAGGAGCACACGATCGCGCTCAAGCCACCGTTCGAGCGGATCCCTCTAGCCCAAGCATTCACGCGTTTTGCGCCCATGGCGCTGGAAGATACTATCGCGGCAGATTGCTTTGAGGAGGTCTACACTGAACATGTAGAGCCTAACCTGGGGATTGCAGCGCCAGTATTCATATACGACTACCCTACCTCTATGGCAGCGCTGGCGCGCACCAGAGCTGATGCGCCCCACGTGGCGGAGCGCTTTGAACTCTATATCGGGGGGATGGAGCTGGCAAATGGGTTCACCGAACTCACCGATGTGCAGGAGCAGCGCCAACGCTTCAGCGCTGCGCTGGAAAACATACACCCCTCTGACCCGCAGGCCCTGATGCCGGAGACGTTTCTGGCCGAGCTCGAACAGATGCCGCCAAGTGCTGGCATCGCCCTGGGGGTGGATCGTCTCGTGATGCTCCTGACCAATGCAACTGAGATTGATGCGGTGGTAGCGTTCACACCAGAAGAGCTGTAAGCGTGGATTAAGGAGATTTTCGCTCAGCCATTACCTCCCATCCTTAGTTCAGTTCCAGGCATCGCACCGCGTCACATCCTCCGCATGGTTTCTTACACTTTAAAAACTTAAACGGTTCGGATACTCCACCAGCGTACCATCGGCGGCGCGCAGGCGCGCCTGCTCCCCCAGACACTCTGCATACTCGGGCACCAGGGAGATTTTGCCGTGACCTCCAGGCAAATCCACGATAAAATGGGGGATGGCAAGCCCGGATAAAGCACCACGCAGTTGGGCCATTATTGCTAGCCCATCTTCCAAGCGGGTACGAAAATGGGCCGTACCGCGGGTGAGATCCATCTGATGCAGATAATAGGGGCGGATGCGGAGTTCGAGCAGGCGCTCAAACAGCCCCTGCAATAGCGCCGCGCTGTCATTCACCCCCCGCAGCAACACGGTTTGATTCACCAGCGGCACACCGGCATCTACCAGTTTGCGACACGCCGCAATACATTCGGGGCTCAATTCATCTGGGTGGTTTATGTGAGTCATAAAATACAGAGGTTGCGCCTGTTGCAACAGTTTGCACAGCGCTGGCGTTATGCGCTGCGGCAGCACCACCGGAGCGCGACTCCCCAGTCTGAGCACCTTTACATGCGAAATTTGGCGCAGGCGCCCCAACAGCTCCTGCACCAGGCGATCCGACATGGTGAGAGGATCACCTCCGGACAAAATCACTTCATTAATCTGCGGAGTTGCGCGGATATATTCCACTGCCCCTAAAAGGTCACTAAAAGATATGCCGTGCGCTGCTCTGCCAACATGGCGTTTCCGCGTGCAAAAACGGCAATAGGCAAAACAGCTCGTGGCACACAACAGCAACACGCGCCCCGGATAACGATGTACCACATGCGGCACCGGAGAGAGCCCCTCTTCGTTCAGAGGGTCAGCCTCGCCGCCATCCTCCAGCTCTGCGGTGGTGGGGACAAACTGCCGTGCAATTGAATCCCCCTTGGTATGGAGCAACTCAAGCAGATGCGGAGTAAGCCGCAGGGGATACTCTTCAGTGACCCGCTCCAATGCGGCGTGATCCAGCCCTGGATGTGCTCCCAGTTGCGCCGCGGTTTTATATGCGTTTTTGTTGTGCTCCTGCCATTTTTCCACGAACACAAACCTCCTATTCAAAAGGTAAAACATTCAATCTGCGTAAAGATGGAGCCCCTTGTGCATAGAACAATAGCTGGATCCATGCTAAACTTCGACTCCCAGTATAGTTCTAACAAGCTGCGCGCTTTGGTGGGATGCGCTTCACCGTGCGCCGCACTCTTTTTTTATGTTTAACACTTACGGAGTTGCCATGAAACACTTCGCCGTCACCATTATTGGCAGAGACCGCCCCGGTATTGTGTCTGATAGCGCGCGGATTCTCTACGAACTCGGATGTAACGTTGCTGACTCAAGCAGCACTATTCTCGGCGGTCAATTTGCCATGATTCTGATCGTCTCCCACCCCGACTTTGAGACTAGTGAGCCGTTGCAGCAGGCCTATGCTGAACTCGAAGACTCCGGGTTGTCGGTATTTGTACGCACCTTGAAACCGGGGGGGGAAAAACGTCCCGATCTTCCCGGCGAGTTGTGCATGATCTCGGTCTATGGTTCAGACAAGGCTGGAATTGTATATCAGGTAACCCGTCTGTTGAGCCAGAACAATGTCAACATCATCGACCTTGCCACCAAGCTGATTGGCACTGCAGAACGCCCGGTGTACGTCATGATGTGCGAAGCAGTGCTTCCCCCCTCTCTGAGTGTCGAGGATATTCGCGATATGTTGGAGAATCTGCGCGAGGAGTTGCAGGTGGATATCTCGGTGCGCAATGTAACTCCGGTGGAGTTGTAACCCATGGCGATCCGTGAAGTACTGGTCTACCCTGATCCTATCCTTAAACAGATGTGCAAGCCTGCAGACCCGCGTGCGCCAGAAACCATGGCCCTGGTACAAGACTTAGTTGATACCATGTATGAATCTGGCCATTCCGTGGGGATTGCGGCACCGCAGATCGGTGCCCCACTGCGGGTTGCGGTGGTGGATGTGTCGGAGAGCAAACTGGGGCGCAAACACAACCACGGCCTGATGGTGATGATAAATCCAGAGATTATCGAACGCAGTGGGCAAAAAACCATGCGCGAGGGGTGCATGAGTATCCCTGACTACACCGGCAATGTTGAACGCGCCAAGGAGATCGTGGTCCATTTTTTTGATCAGCACCTGAAGGACTGCGTCATCCACTGCAAGGGGTTTGAGGCAGTTGCGATCCAACATGAGCTCGACCACCTCGACGGGAAGCTGTTCCTCGACCGCATCTCTAACCCGAGCACAGAATTGTTCCGGCGTAAACACTAACCCTGCCAACGCTACAGGCGTACCCCAGCTCACGATATGTCGGGGTACGCCTGCCCTGTTTCATCTGTCTGTCACGCGTGCCGTTGCAGATACT
>CAZDRL010000009.1:0-62332 GCA_964508035.1 uncultured Desulfuromonas sp. | reverse complement strand
AGGTAAAATAGTTAAACATGTTTGAGCCTCAATTTAGCGATTTTATACTTTCAGGTTAAAATTAAGGACGCGTTCGCGGGGGAGTTTGTGGCGTGTGTTTCCACAACGCCAGTGCAACGCCGCCGACAAATCCGCCGATATGTGCGCCGTGGGCAATCCCGCCTGCGCCAGATGATGCAAACAGAAACGGGAGAATGTTGTCAACTAGGATATAGAAGCCTAAGACCAGGCGCGCTGGAAGATAGATAGAGTCCATCAAGATGGGGAACAAGAACACAAACGTTTTGACCCTATTATACGGAAACCAGACGAAGTAGGCACCAAGAACTCCTGAGATGGCTCCGGATGCACCCACAAGGGGGATGTTTGCGCCGGATGCAAACAGGGTGAAAAACAGGGTGGCTAAAACGCCGCAGCTTAAGTAGGCAATGAGAAAACGAATACTGCCGAGACGGTATTCAACATTGTCACCGAATATCCATAGAAATAGCATGTTGCCGCCCAAGTGTAGAAGGTTGCCATGGAGAAACATGGAGGTAAACAGGGTTAATACCGAAGGGTCGGCAGGGCGAAAACCATACTGATACACGAACGCCTGATAGGCGCTCAGGTGATCCCATACTTGGCGCAGCTGTGTCGAGTTGTTAATCCCGATGCTCTTTAGATATTCCACTAGCCATGGATCAGACAAGTCTGGTGCAGTCATACTCAGGGGTAGCGTGAAGAGAATGAATACGGCAACATTCAGGATGATGAGTCCGCGCGTAGCCGGGCTGTAGCCTGGAGGATTGGGGGTATCGGCAAATGGAAAAAACATTTATGCTGTATTCCTTCCCGGGCGTGTGCCCGTGGGGGTCCAGATTGATAATTAAAAGTATATGCATAAGAATATAAAGGATTGGGCGTGAATCTTCTATATGCTTTTGATCTGCTAGGTACCGCGGCGTTCGCTGCATCAGGAGCTTGGGCTGGGGTCCGGCGCCACATGGATCTGCTTGGGGTGTTGGTTCTTGGGCTGGTTACCGCCATTGGTGGTGGTACGCTGCGCGATATTCTCCTCGGTGATACTCCGCCATTTTGCCTTCAGAACGACACCTATCTCTACCTTTCACTCGGAGTAGCCTTGGTAGTTTTTGTGGCGCATCGCTACCTAGACCATATCGCTCACCCCTTGCTGTATCTGGATGCTGTTGGACTTGGCACCTTTGTAGTTATTGGAACCCAAAAGGCGATCTCCTTTGGTACCAGTTATCTCGTTGCAGTAACTATGGGAGTGATGACCGCTACTGCCGGCGGGGTGATTCGCGATATGCTCTCAAGTCAGGTGCCGCTTATTTTGCGCAAGGAGATCTACGCTTCAGCATGTATCGCGGGAGGTGCGTTGATGTGTGCGGGATATGCGCTGGAACTTAACCCCGCAGCATCTGCCCTGGCCGCTGCAACCCTGGTTATTGTGCTGCGTCTCTTGGCGATTCGGCATAACTGGGCTCTTCCCCGCGCTAACAAAACTGCGGAGAACGAGCAAGATAATTTGAGTGATTGACCTGCACTGCAGGGCGTGAAAACGAAAGGGAAGTAGATGCATAGTGTGACATTGCAGGGAGAATGCGATCCTGTCCGAGTGGGGAAAATCCTGTGTCTGGCACGTAATTACGCGGCTCATGCACAGGAGTTAGGCAATGAGGTCCCTGCAGATCCAGTGCTGTTCAGCAAGCCTGCCAGCAGTATCATAAAAGATGGGGAAGATGTCATTATCCCTCCGTTTTCGCGCGATTGTCACCATGAAGCGGAACTTGCGGTGCTGATCGGCGCTGTAGGAAAAAATGTTCCACTAAAGGAGGCTATGTCCCTGATCCTCGGGTATGGCGTTGCTATTGATATGACGCTACGCGATACCCAGGCCCAACTCAAGGATAAAGGGTATCCCTGGGATCTGGCAAAAGGGTTTGACACCTCCTGCCCCCTGTCTGAATTTGTCCCCGCTGCGACGGTGGTAGATCCGCATCAGCTTCAGATATGTTTGGCGGTGAATGGCGTATTGCGCCAAGATGGCAACACCAACTGCATGATCCAGCGTATTCCTGAAACCCTCGCGTTTATCAGCTGTGCTTTTACCTTAGAGCCTGGTGATATTGTTCTTACCGGCACTCCAGCTGGAGTTGGACCGGTAGTTCCCGGCGATCGCGTGCGTGCATGGATAAGCGAGGTGGGCTCCATCGAGGTAGGGATAAAGTGAAGCCCCGTGTCGCCATTGTCGGGCCAGGGCGGGTAGGGCAAAGTGTTGGAAGGGTGCTGTGCGCTTCTGGATATCCAGTAGCCGCAGTTGTTGGACGCGAGCTTAAATCTACGCAGATCGGGGCAAACTTTATCGGGGCGGAGTTGATGGCAACTACGCATATTGAGCGCTGTTGCGCTGCGGAGATTGTCTTTCTCACTGTGCCTGATGATGCGCTTAGCCCTGTAATTGATACTCTGGCACAGGTTGATCTGCGTCCCGGCACCCTGCTGGTGCACTGCAGCGGACTCCACACCACCCAAGTGTTTGCCCCTATTCAGCCACAGATGTGTAAACTTTACACCCTCTCCCTCCATCCGCTGCAGACCTTCGCCTCGCCTGCTGCCGGCTCTGCCGCTTTGCCGGGGAGCTATTGCTCGCTGCAGGGTGACCGCATTGCTGTTGAGCGTGGGCGCAACATCGTTGCCGCTCTAGGTTGCAGCGGATTTGTCATCGATGCTGCGCACAAGGTTCGCTACCATGCCGCGGCTTGTATGGTGTCCAACTACGTTACCACCCTTATTGACGCAGCGTCTGAACTATGTGCGGATATTCCGTACGCCGAAAAGATTTTTCCTGCGGCATTTAAGCCGTTACTCGAAGCTGCGGTGCGTAACAGCATTGATGTTGGAACGCAGCAAGCCCTTACTGGGCCCATTGTGCGCGGAGATAGCGGCACAATCAACGCACATCTGCGGGAGATAGCACATTCAAAGCCCGATCTACTTCCTCTGTACCGTATCCTTGCCCAGCAGACTCTAGAGGTTGCTCTCAAGGCGGGACGCCTCACCCAAGATAACGCCAGTCAAATGCACAATGTCTTAGACCCAAAATAATGTCGTAGATCCAAAATAACACAAATATCAGCAGAGCAGTCGCGGGTTTCACCTTGGAGGATGTAGTGCCGCCGAGGTGGTGTGAGCTGGAGCAAAAAGATTACGCTTTTCCCTAAATATTGAGCTCGAAGATGCCGAAGAGACTTAGCAGCAGATAAGGCGCAAGGAAGCGCCGGATTAAGATCTAAAGGAGTGGATCATGGCTGATATAACATTTAGTGGTTTGGCCACTGGGATGGACACAGACTCCATCGTCAAACAGCTGATGGAGCTCGAACGTCGTCCCATTGAGCGTCTCGAAAAACAGAAAAGTTCAGAAGCGTCGCGCCTCCAGGCATTTAAGCAGTTCGATGAGCGCCTCAATGATTTGCGTAAAGCTGTCGGTTCCATGAACATTACCAGTGAGGTGCGCGAAAGTAAAATTGAGCTCAGTTCTACAGCACCTTTCACCGCAACCAGTGCTGGAGCAGGAAGCGGCAGCTACGATGTCGCGGTGAAACAGCTTGCGCAGGTACAAAAAAGCGTTGCCGACGGTGTGTCTTCTGCTTCTGCAGGGGTTTTGGGCACCGGAACTATAACCATCGGTTCCACCATCATCGAGGTTGATGGAAGGAATAATTCTCTTTTAGGCTTGCAGGACTCAATAAACGCCGTTGCAGGTGAGACTGGAGTTAAAGCTTCTATTCTGAATGACGGCAGTGGCAGTGCTACTGCATACCATTTGGTCCTTACGGGTCAGGATGCGAACACCACCTTTTCTCCTACTGTGGATCTGGCTGGGGGCGAAGCTCTAGCGTTCCAAGAGATGCGTTCGGCACAACAAGCAGTGGTAGAGATTGATGGAATAGAGGTTTTCAGTGATAGCAATACGTTGAGCGGAGTTATCCCTGGAATTGACCTGCACTTGAATGCGGTCAGCACAGTGGTTTCTGCTGATGGGGTAGAGCCTGCGGAGTATCAAACCTCCCTTATGGGAGTGGAGCAAGATGCCACGGCACTGAAAGGCAAGGTGCAGGATTTCGTAGATAGCTATAACGCGATTATGAACTGGATATCTGCGGGCTATGATGAGTTCGGTGCCAGCCGCCCCTCAACTGCCGAAGTTGAAGCTGGTGAGGAAGATATTCTGAGCGATCTGGTTCGAGGTGATAGCGCCATAAACGGAGTTAAACGCCAACTCCAAAACCTGCTCTCCACCCAAGTAAACACCAGTGGAGAGTTTTCTGTATTATCTCAGTTGGGGATCTCCACGCAGCGGGATGGCTCCCTCGCTATTGATGAAGCGAAGCTGAATGAGGCAGTTACAACTAAATTTGACGATGTTGTAAGTTTGCTTGTGGGAGAAGGCTCAGAGCCTGGGATAATGAAGTCCTTTAATACTGCGCTTGTGGATATGACCGGGGTCAGCTCTGGTATATATGCCGACAAGAAAGGTAGTTATGAAGGGATCCTCAAAAGTATCGATAATCAAATTGACCGTATGGAGATGCTCGCAACCAAACGGGAGCAGACCATGCGCGCCCAATTTAGTGCACTTGAACTGCTCGTATCTGAGATGAATGCTCAAAGTAGCTTTCTGACCCAACAGATGGATATGTTATCCAACATGATGACGGGGAAAAAATAAATGAATGCCTATACTCAGCAGTATCAGCAGAATCAGATTTTGTCCGCCACCCCCGAGCAAATTTTAATCATGCTCTACGATGGGGCTATCCGCTTTACGCGCCAGGCTATTGCCGGGGTGGAAGAGGAGGATAAACTTAAAAAACTCGAAGGTACTAGGCGTGCCATGGCAATTGTAAGTGAGTTTGCCAACACCCTGGACCATAAGGTGGGTGGAGAGATTGCAGAAAATCTTGACGCCCTGTACGCTTTTATGACGCGAGAGCTCACCCAGGCTAACCTTAGTAATGATATTGAGCGCTACCGTGTGGTGGAAGACCTTCTGGTGGGTCTACGTACCACCTGGATTGAAGCTATCGAGATCAAACGCAGTGAGTCAGCTCCTGCGGTGCAGAGCCAAGGTGGCAACGCATATGCATCTCAGGCAACACCGGATAAATATCGTCCTCTTTCGGCATCTGGCTAAACCTGGTGCAGGCAGATGAAAACCTTGGGCCCCCTTCATGCTGATATGCGTGGAGGGGGTTTATTGTTCGGGCTAGCTGGTGTATTGTTCTATATGGCTAATGCTTATAGTGTCGGGTGGCTTAAAAGAAACTGGGATGGTATTAGTGCAAGGGGAAGAATGATGGCTGATAATATAACTTATGCAACTAAATGTGCCGCACTCGAACGTATGTTGCAAAGCTCGAACGAGAATTATCGTGCGATGCTGTTGCTGTTAGAGAGAATATCAGCAGCTGTTTCTGAAAATGATGGAAGCGTTAATGCGCTGGTTGTAAAGTTGCAGGATCAACAGCAGCATCTGGAAGAGCAAGATATACTTTTAAATCGCGAGCTTGAGGTGTTTTCTCAAGCGTATCCAGGAGGGTTGACAACGCTTGAATTACTTGAACAGCGGATCGAACTCATGGGTAAGGTGAAGCAGATGAATGAGTTGCTTTTGCCGAGGATAAGTGGCATTATGGCGCTCATTTCCCACGAAATTGGTGAGTTAAGGGGAGGCAGAAACGCCATAAGCGGATATCGTGTTCTGGGAAAAGGTTCTACCTCCAAGCGTCACTATACCGCATAGCCCACCAGCCCCTTAGTTACTCACTGCACAAGGCATATTCTATATGGCTGATTTTGCATTATTTAGACATCTTGAAAAGCCAAACATGTTACGAGTGTATCTTGTGCAGGAGGATGGCTCCAAGGAGCGCTTCGAAGCTGTTGCGCGAATTATTGCAGAGCCATATCTGGAGCTTAAATTTCGCCCAGATGAATTGCCCCCTGGCGTTGTGCGCCCAGGGAGTAAACTCCTGCTTTCGCTAGACACACGTGTGGGGACTGTATCCATGTATGCGCACGTGGATGATGTTACCAGCGCACGGGTGTTGCGTGTCCTCGCGATGGACAACTTTTTATTTGCGCAGCAGCGCGAATATTTTCGTGTCAATGTGCAGGTAAGGGTGATCTGTCAGCCCTTGCGTCCTGGAAGTGATAACAAACCGGAGCCTGTTGAGGTTGAAAGTATCAACATCAGTGGCAGCGGAGTATTGCTAAGCTGCGCGCAGCCATTAGAGATGGACCAACTGTGCGACTTAACCTTCTATCTTCCAGCGCATATGCCGCAAAAGTGCACAGCTCGGGTGGTGCGGCTGCATGAGAAGTTGCGCGGCGGCTATGAAGTGGCACTTCATTATTTCTCCATTGAACCAGAAATGCGCGATGTTCTGATCTCTTTCTGTCTTGCAGAGCAACGGCGTGCGTTGCGCACCAAGGTGCAGATCGCCGATTTCAATTAAATCCTCTCTTGTCCCTCAGCTCCTAATCATCTACTCTTAATCTGTTTGCATCGGCCTGCGGTTGTTAACGCTGCCACTCCGCTGCCTCCGAATACTATCCCTTTAGGCTGTTTTATCGCTGTTGGTTTTTCCCCTTAGGTTTAAGTAATGGTCGGTGCTGAAGGTATTTGCTATGCTTGGATCACAGTATAGCTACCAGATAAAGTTCGTTGAGTGGCTCAACTCTTTTCTGATGTGCGGTGTCCTGATTTAACCAGGTGGTGTCATGGCAAATATATTTATAGGTAGACAACCAATCTTTGATCGCAAGATGAGAGTTATTGCCTATGAACTGCTGTATCGCCACGCTGATGTTGATCGCGCTATCATCAGCGACTTCGATGCCGCAAGTTCTGAGGTTGTAGTCAATTCCCTGATAGATATTGGCCTTGATCGGCTGGTGGGGCATGCAAAAGCTTACTGTAACTTTACCCGGGGATTCCTCATTAGAGGAGCTGGGATCAGCCTTGCTCCTGAGCAGCTGGTGGTGGAAGTGTTGGAAAATGTGCGTCCAGAACCGGAGATTTTAGCCGCGCTGAAGCAGTTGGCCGCAGCCGGGCATCAGATCGCCCTAGATGACTTTGTCCTCTCGAATGAAACCCAGGAACTGGTTGAGTATGCGGATATTGTTAAGGTTGATATTTTGGCACAGAGTCGGGCCCAGGTTGCCAGTCAAGTATTTCGTCTGCGGAAGCTTAAAGAGCTGAAGTTGCTGGCGGAAAAAGTGGAGACCCACGACGATTTTCAGTACTGTCAAAAACTCGGTTTTGACTACTTTCAGGGGTTTTTCTTTAGTAAGCCGCAGGTGATGTCCGGGCGTAAAATTGCTCCGAGTCGGCTCGCCATGTTGCGCCTCATGACTGAGCTGCAACGTCCTGAAATAGATATAGATGTGTTGCAGCAGATTATTGAAACAGATGTAAATCTGTGCGTTAAATTGCTGCGTCAAATTAATTCATGTTTTTATAGCTTGCTGTCCGAGGTGAAATCGGTGCGACAGGCTATCGTGTATCTGGGTGTTAACCATATCCGCAACTGGGCGTGTGTCGTAGCGCTGGGTTCCATTGACGATAAACCACAGGAAGTTGTGACCATGTCTTTGGTGCGTGCCAAGATGTGCGAGTTGCTTGGGGGCGCCCAAGATGATGAACTGAACTCGGAGTTTTTTACTGTGGGATTATTCTCTATGTTGGACACTATTTTTGATTCCTCTATGGGAAAAGTGCTAGAGAACATGCCCCTTGACAGTGAGGTTAAGGCTGCATTGCTGCATCGACAGGGAACCTTCGGTCGTGTGCTGGCCAATGTTGAGGCGCATGAAAAAGGGGAGTGGGACAGTGTAGAGCGGGGCGGCTATGGACAAAAACAGATAATGGATGCCTACATTGAGGCGCTTGAATGGGCACGTACGGTGCTGGATAATATGGGGACTTAGTTCGACGATGTCTATGCAGTGCTTTATGGCTCCGGCCAAGATAAATCTATGTTTACATGTGCTGGGACGCCGTAGTAGCGGCTATCATGACCTATGCATGCTGATGCAAAAAGTGAATCTCTATGATGAGGTATGGATAGGGTTGCGTGATGATCCCGGAGTGCGGGTCGAGTGCGCTGGTGTCAGCCTGCAGGGGGGAGAAGAGAACATTGCCTTGCGTGCCGCAGAGGCGCTTCTGTCGTACGTTCATGATGCTGCTTCTCCCGGGGTAGACATACGTATTGTAAAGCATATCCCCGTCGCAGCTGGACTTGGCGGAGGCTCGTCAGATGCCGCGACTGTGCTCATGGCGCTGAACCACCTTCTTGCTCTTAACGTGGAGCAGTCTGATTTGGCGCGGCTGGCGTTGAAGTTAGGCGCTGATGTTCCATTTTTTCTCGGATCATCACCCGCGTGGGCAGAAGGAGTGGGGGAGATGTTGACCCCCTTGTCTCACAGCTTGCCAAAATGCTACTATGTTTTGGCAAATTCGGGGGCTGCGGTCTCAACTGCACAGGTATATCGCAATGTACAGCTATATTCCTGCTGTCCATGCAGGGATAAGTCCATCAACACCCTTGAAGAGCTGATTTCTGTTTTGCACAACGATCTAGAGTCCCCAGCGCTCTTGCTGGCACCAGAGATAGAACAGATCAAAAGCTCTTTACTTGAGAGTGGCGCCAAAGGAACCCTGATGTCTGGGAGTGGAGCAACGGTATTCGGCCTGTTTGAAGGCGATACAGAGGCACATGCTGCCGCGCAGCATCTTGAGCAAAGTTTTGGCTGGTGGGCGAAAGTTGTCACAGAAGTTGCCTGACATCTCCCATTTTGTGTGGCGTAAAGGGTAATACGGGAAATATACATTTTTTTTGTTTACACTCCGCCATTGTTTGTTGTATAACGCCTTCCATCGGCGTCGGCGGCAGGGTGTGAAAGGTCGATATTAAAGTCAACATATATATTGATGGGGCGTCGCCAAGCGGTAAGGCACCGGATTTTGATTCCGGCATTCCCAGGTTCGAATCCTGGCGCCCCAGCCATAAAACCTCTTGCGATGGCTTAATGTCGTGTGTCGACTCGCCTGGAGAGGTTTTTTTTGTTTCCTGCCTCCCTTCCAAACTTTCCAGAAGTTATCGCTTTGGCCCCATTCCAATTCCAGGATCAGGTGTGAACAATTTTAAAGTTTTTGCAGGTAATTCAAACAGCATCCTCGCGAGTAAAATTTGTGAAGATCTAAACGTCCCCTTGGCCCAAGCCAGGGTGCATAGTTTCTCCGATGGAGAAACTATGGTTGAAATAGGCGAAAATGTTCGCGGGCGTGATGCATATGTTGTTCAATCCACCAGCGCCCCGAGCAATGAAATGCTCATGGAATTGCTGATTATGGTGGATGCGCTCTCCCGAGCATCTGCTGCAAGCATAACCGCAGTTATTCCCTATTTTGGCTATGCGCGCCAAGATCGTAAAGTCGCTCCACGGACCCCAATAACAAGTAAGTTGGTGGCGAATCTACTTACAACTGCTGGAGTGGATCGCGTTGTATGTATGGACCTGCACGCTGGGCAGATTCAGGGTTTCTTCGATATCCCTGTCGACCACATCTATGCCGCCCCAGTTCTCCTTGAAGATATCCGCACAAACTATACCGATCCGTTAGTCGTAGTTTCCCCAGATGCTGGAGGCACTGAGCGCGCACGTGCGTTTGCAAAGCGTCTTGAGTCTGGCTTGGCTATTATAGATAAGCGCCGTAGCAGTGCTAATGTGTCTGAGGTTATGCACATCGTCGGCGATGTATCCGGCCGCAACTGTGTCATTGTGGACGACATGATCGATACCGCAGGTACTTTGTGTAATGGGGCACAGGCGCTTAAAGATGCTGGGGCAAAGCGGGTGTTCGCATATGCTACACATGCGGTACTCTCTGGGCCTGCACTGGAACGGATCGAAGAGAGCTGCCTTGAAGAAGTTGTGGTTACTGACAGTATTTGTTGTAATACCAAGCTTGAAAAGTGCACGAAGTTGCGGCAGTTGTCGGTATCCTCATTGTTAGCAGAGGCAATTCGGCGGATACAGTCGGATGAGTCGGTAAGTTCTCTGTTTGTGTAGTTACTGAATTTGAGATAGTCTAAAAGTTTCTGGAGACAACAGTTGCTGTTTTGCGACAGGTTGTTTTTTCTTGATCCAGAAGACAAGCGCTTTAGGCTTTAGCGTATTAATAAAAATGGAGGTATAGAAGTTATGCAACAACAAGAATTAAATGTGTCTATGCGTGAGCGAGTAGGCAAAGGTGGGGCGCGGTCGGCACGGCGTGAAGGTTTAATTCCCGGGGTAGTATACGGACCTGATATTGAATCCTGTCCTGTTGTGGTTAGTCCCAAAGACTTGGATGTTGCGTTGGATACGGATGCAGGGATCAATACCGTAATTACGCTGCGTAGCGGCGGGCAACCTTTTGACGGCATGCAGGTGGTTGTTGAAGACCTGCAAGTCCACCCGATTAAGCGCATTCGTGAACATATTGATTTTAAAGTGATCGATGTGAAGAAAAAGAGTAGCTTTATGGTGCCAGTATTTACTGTAGGTGAGTCTGCTGGTGAAAAAGAAGGTGGAAACCTTCAGCTCATCCGTAATGAGCTCGAAGTTTACTGTCTGCCAACACTGGTGCCAAGTTCCATCGAAATCGATGTTACCGGTCTTGAAATCGGTGATAGCATTCACGTTGAAGGTATTACCCCTCCAGCTGATGTTGAACTGGTTCACGATGTCAACTTCACTGTTGTAACCGTGGTTGGGTTCAAAGAGTCCGATCTCGATATGGACGAAGAGAGTGAAGAAGTTGAAGAGAGCGTAGACGCAGAAGTAGAAGATGAAACTACGGAATAGGCTTGAAGATAATCGTAGGGCTGGGTAATCCAGGCACAAAATACGCTGATACGCGTCACAACGTCGGGTTTATGGTTGTCAATACATTGGCGCAAGCTGCACAGATGCCCCTGAAAAAGAAGGGACATCAGGCGCAGTATGCAATTGGGCGCCTTGCTGGCGAGGAGATCATGTTGGTGCAACCACTGACCTATATGAATCTGAGTGGGGCAAGTGTGGCCTCTGCCTGCAAAACTAGCGGAACTGCTGCTTCTGATGTTGTAGTGATCCACGATGATATCGATTTGCCCTTCGGAGTGGTACGCGTCAAGGTTGGAGGTGGGCATGGTGGTCACAATGGTCTCCGCCACATTATCCAGCTTATGGGTAACGATTTTATCCGCGTGCGCGTTGGCGTTGATCGTCCTCCAGCTGGTGGTGATACTGCTGCATTTGTATTGCGCGCGTTTTCGGCATATGAAAAAAAGAATTTAACTAAGGTCCTTGTCCATGCAGTTAATGCTGTTGAGGCGGTATTGAGAGCGGGAGCACAGCAAGCTATGTGCGAATTTAACGGGCAAGATGTATTGAACGATTAGTGATCTGAAACAGGGGAGAGGGTTCAAATGGCTTATTTTGCCGTGATTATCGGGATAGCTGGGTTTGCCATGGCTATCACACTGTACAACAAGGTTAAAGCAGAGCCGGTAGGTAGCGAGAAACTGGCAGAAATATCAGAAGCTATCCATGCAGGGGCAATGGCCTTTTTGAATCGTGAGTATCGTGCGCTGGCGGTTTTCGTAGCGATAGTTTTTGTTCTCATCGTCATTGGTATGGGGATTCAAACGGCGCTGGCCTTTTTGGGTGGCGCAATCTGCTCTATGTCTTGTGGCTTTATCGGCATGAAAGCCGCTACACGCGCCAACGTAAGAACAACAGAAGCGGCACGCCAGCATGGTCAGGCACGCGCTCTGGAAGTGTCTTACAACGGTGGTGCAGTAATGGGCCTTTCCGTTGCTTCCCTGGGTCTGGTAGGTGTTGGTATTGCCTACATCTTTTTTGGTGGCGATCCTGCAACATCAACCTACATCAATGGCTTTGCCATGGGGGCTTCTTCTATCGCACTGTTTGCCCGTGTAGGTGGAGGGATTTACACTAAAGCCGCTGACGTTGGTGCTGACTTGGTAGGTAAAGTTGAGGCAGGTATCCCCGAGGACGATCCGCGTAACCCTGGCGTTATCGCAGATAACGTTGGTGACTGTGTTGGTGACACCGCAGGGATGGGTGCAGACATTTTTGAGTCCTATGTGGGTTCAATTATCGCTACAGTCGCAATAGCTGCCGCTGCGAGCCCTGAGCTTCTGGCGAAGATTGGTTCCGATAGCGAAGTGACTCGTTCCGCTGCAATGCTGCTTCCTCTGGTTCTGGTAACCTTTGGTCTGATATTCTCCTTCGCTGGCATCTACGCCATGAAGCGCTTCCAGGACAAAGATCCTGCCACGGCATTGCGCCTTACAACATTTGTTGCTGCAGGTCTATTTATTGCGGCATCTCTGTTGATTATTCCTATTATGGGGCTTAGTTTCGGGATCTTCATGGCGCTCGCGTCTGGTTCCCTTGCGGGCATCGCCATTGGTCTAGTTACTGAGTACTACACCGCCGACGCTCCTGTGCGCCGGATTGCAGAGGCGAGTAAAACAGGCCCTGCTACCAACATTATCAGTGGCTTGGCTGTTGGCTTAGAGAGTACCGTAGCTCCGATCCTTATTATTTGCGCAGGAATTCTTGTTGCGAACTTCTTTGCAGGCTTGTATGGCATTGGGATTGCGGCGGTAGGGATGTTAGCCACCGTTGGTGTAACCATGACCGTTGACGCATATGGTCCCATTGCGGACAATGCGGGTGGCATCTCAGAAATGGGCGGCCTCGGTCCCGAAGTGCGTAAGATTACGGACGGCCTTGATGCAATTGGGAATACAACTGCTGCTGTAGGCAAGGGGTTTGCAATTGGTTCCGCAGCCCTCACTGCGCTGGCACTGTTTTCAGCGTATGCCACGACCGTAGGTCTTAAGTCTATTGACTTGATTCAGCCTAAGGTTGTTGTTGGTCTCTTTATTGGTGGTGCCATCCCTTTCTTTATCGGTTCGCTCACCATGAACAGCGTTGGGCGCGCGGCATCCCTGATGGTTGATGAGATCCGGCGTCAGTTTCGCGAAATCCCTGGTCTTCTCGAAGGGAAGGAAGGGGTTAAGCCTGAGCCTGAAAAATGTGTAGATATCTCTGCGAAAGCGGCTCTTAAGGAGATGATTCTTCCTGGTGTCGTAGCTGTATCTGCTCCGGTAGTTATTGGCTTTCTCCTTGGTAAAGAAGCCTTGGGCGGCATGCTTGCCGGTGCAACCCTTGCAGGTGTTCTGCTGGCACTAATGATGTCCAATGGCGGTGGAGCATGGGATAATGCCAAAAAGTATATCGAAGGTGGAGAGCTTGCCGGCGAAGAGAAGGGCGGCGAGGCGCATAAAGCTGCAGTCGTAGGCGATACAGTAGGTGATCCATTTAAAGATACCTCTGGTCCAGCTATGAACATTCTCATAAAGCTTATGAGTGTTGTGTCTTTGGTCCTTGCACCTCTATTGGTATGATAAGCTAAACATACGTATTCCGATAGCCGAGACAGCCGTCTCGGCTATCGTTGTTTGGAGACAATTAAAAATGGGATTTAAATGCGGTATCGTCGGGCTCCCGAATGTGGGTAAGTCTACCATATTCAATGCCATAACATCAGCTGGAGCGGAATCAGCGAATTACCCCTTCTGCACTATTGAGCCCAATGTAGGTGTGGTCGCAGTCCCTGATCCACGCTTAGATGCCCTGTCTGCAATAGTAAAACCCCAGCAAGCACTTCCTACTACCATGGAATTTGTGGATATTGCTGGATTGGTAAAGGGGGCGAGCAAGGGGGAGGGGCTGGGAAACCAGTTTCTGGGGCATATTCGGCAGGTTGATGCAGTTGCAAACATTGTGCGCTGTTTTGATGACGATAATGTGGTGCATGTTGATGGGAGCGTAGATCCGCTGCGCGATATTGATGTTATCCAGACCGAACTTAATCTAGCCGACCTTGAAGCTGTAGAGCGCCGTATCACACGGATCCGCAAACTGGCTGCCAGCGGAGACAAGGGGGCAAAAGCTGAACTTGAAGTGCTGGAAAAACTCAATGCCGGGTTAAATGATGGTCAGCCAGCGCGGATGGTTGATCTCGGCACAGATGGTGCTTTGCTGGTGGCGCCGCTAAACTTAATCACCATGAAACCGGTAATGTACGTTGCAAACGTCAGTGAAGACGACCTTGCTGGTGAGCATGAATATGTTGAACTTGTGCGCCAATATGCGAGTTCTCAAGGTGCTGAGCTCGTCGTTATCTGCGGCAAGATAGAAGCTGAAATCGCTGAGTTGGATGGAGACGAAAAGCAAGAGTTTCTGTCTGAGCTAGGGTTAGAGGAGTCGGGGTTGGCCCGTATGATCCGCGCCGGGTATGATCTCTTAAACCTTATTACCTATTTTACTGCTGGTGTTAAAGAGGTACGCGCATGGACCGTTCCGCTAAACAGCAGAGCGCCTCAGGCTGCTGGCGTTATCCATACTGACTTTGAGCGCGGTTTTATCCGTGCCGAAGTTACTGCATACGATGATTTCATTGCCTGCAATGGTGAGGCAGGGGCGCGGGATAAGGGGCTCTTGCGTGTTGAGGGAAAAGATTACATTGTGAAGGATGGCGATGTAATGCATTTTCGCTTCAATGTCTGATGCAAGCAGTTTTAAACCTCGGAATTGTGTTTGCGTGGTGAAAAATATGGACACGGCAGGCTCAGTATGTTACTTAGAGCGATTGCAAGTCGGGCAAGGTAAATAGGTTGCGCTGCCCGCTCCTTGCTCCGGGGAAAACCGGGGCTATAATCCAGAAGGAGGATATAAGATATGCGTACGTATGAAACTATTTTCATCATCCGACCACAGATTGTCGGAGATGAGTACACTGCTCTGCTAGGGAAGTTCAAGCAGATTCTCGCGGATCAGCAAGCTGAAATTCTCAGATGCCAGGAGTGGGGAACTAAGCGTCTACCCAACTTGGTTAAGAAGCAGGATCAGGGGATTTTTGTCCTGATCAATTTTGTTGCTGCGAATACAGTAGTCAAAGAATTTGAGCGGCGTCTACGTCTTGATGATGCCATTCTTCAGTTCCAGACCGTTCTGCTCGAACATGGTCTGGACCTCAGTGCTTCAACTGAAAGCACTGATGCAGGTGAAGACGATTCGGACGACGAAGACAGCGATGAGGACGAAGAGCAAGAATAGATTTAGCTTAAGCCCCTAAATAGGAGGGATTTATATCATGGCTTTTGATAAAAAAAGTGTAGCACGTCGTCGTTTTGGACGGCGCAAGGGATGTCGTTTTTGTGCGGATAGCGATCTGAATATTGATTACAAAGATGTCCGTACCTTGAAATATTTTGTATCAGAGCGCGGCAAGATTGTTCCACGGCGCATTTCCGGTAACTGCGCCATTCACCAGCGTAAAATCACCGAGGCGATCAAGCGGGCCCGCAATATTGCTCTGATGTCATTTACATCAAAACGCACCATTGAATAGAGAGTTCGTCTCTCAACTTGATGTCAGATCACGCTATGCAGATGCACTTAAAGCATAAACAGTCCCCGTGGGGGATCACTTTGGTGAGTGCAGCATTAAGTGCGGTGATGTTGCTTGCTGCTGCTAATGCTGGGCCTCTTGGTGCTTTTTTGCATGTTTTTCTTGCGGTTCCTGTAGCGCTAGCCGGTTTTACTGCAGGGATCATGGCGGCACTAGTTGTTGTGTTTGCTTCAGGCATGGTGCAGCTTGCCGCCGCAGGTTATGTTGCACTGATGCTCTATGTGTTGCAGTTTGGGATCCCTGGGTTGGTTCTAGTTCATGCCTTACGTAGCGGCGTAGGGTGGCCTCGCGCTGTGATGCGTGCTCTGGTTGTAGGTTCAGGGTTGTTGATGGCTCTGGCTGCATACGCAGCATACAGTGCTGACAGTAGTATCTCAGTGCTGGTATCTGATTATATTGATGCTGAAATGGAGCAAGTCTATACTGTTTATGCAGAGGCTGGAGTTGAGGATGAGCAGTTAACTGAGTTAGTCGCGGTAGTTGAAAATACTGCTGATTTTCTCAAGCGTACCTACGCTGGGGTTACTGTAACTGCCCTCGGACTGGTATATTTAGTTACTATAGTGGTGCTATATGTTTTTGGACGCGGAAAATACACCCTTCCGGGGGTAGACTTTCATTATTTTAAAATAAGTGAACCTGTAATTTGGGTCTTGATTGGAGCTGGTTTTTCTCTGCTTATCCCAGTAATGGCGATACAGGACATAGCTCTGAACGTGTTAACGGTGCTGCTCCCTTTGTATTTCATACAGGGTGTTGCAATTGTAGCGTATTATTTAAGAAAAAAAGCGTTTTCGCTTTTAGCACGGGTTTTTGCATATACCGCTATGCTGGTGATTAACCCGCTGCCTTTGATGGTTACGGCACTGGGGGTTTTTGACCTCTGGTTTGATTTCCGCAAACCCCGTGTAAAAACGACTTAGTTCCTTTGTGGAGGAGATAATGGAAATTATATTGACTGAAAGTGTTGACAAGTTGGGTGAAGTTGGAACCCATGTCAAGGTAAAGCCCGGATATGCGCGTAACTACCTGCTGCCCCGGCGTCTTGCTGTTGTTGCGAATAGCAGCAATGTAAAAGAGTTCGAACATCATAAGCGTCAGCTAGAGTATAAAGCTCTTGCGATAGCAAAAGACTCTGAATCCTTGAAAAAGAAGATTGAGGCACGAAAGTGTGAATTTGTCCTGCGTGCTAGTGAGGAAGGTAAGCTTTTCGGGTCCGTGACTTCCGCTGATATTGCTGACAAGTATGCAGAGTTTGATATCGTTATTGACCGCAAGAAGATTCTGTTGGGTGAGCCCATTAAGGTTTTGGGTGAGCAAAACGTCGAGATTAAGCTTCCCGGCAATGTAGTTGCCACAGCTGTGGTGAATGTAGCAGCCGCTGAGTAATACTTACGTTATATCGTATCACTGCCCCCGGTTAGCTCTATTAGCGCCGGGGGTTTTGCGTTTAAGCGAATTTTGTCATGTCTGAAATTGAATCGCACCGCCTACCACCGCAAAACCTTGAAGCAGAGATGTCAGTTCTGGGTGGGGTTTTATTGGAAAATGAAGCCCTGAACCGAGCGCTGGAAATTCTTGTGCCCGATGACTTTTATCGCGACAGCCATCGGCAGATATTCAAGGCACTTATCGCCTTAAGCGATAGAAGTGAACCGGCAGATCTAGTCACTCTAACCGCAGAGCTGAAAAAAAACAGCCAACTGGAAAATATTGGTGGCAGTTCTTATCTGGCTACTCTGGTTGACTATGTGCCTACTGCCGCAAATATGGCGTATTACGCTAAAATGGTGAAGGAGAAATCGGTTGCACGGCATATGATTAATGTTGCCACCGAGATCGTAAAACGCGGGTATGACGGGCAGGAGATTGAGAAAACCCTGGATTGGGCAGAAAAATCGATATTTGATATCGCGGGAATGCGCAGTCGCCCTTCCTATTACTCTACGCGTGAGATCATGCAGGACACCTTCAAAGCCATTGAGGAGCTGTATGAGCGCAAGGAGCTAGTCACGGGGGTGCCTACTGGATATGTCGACCTCGACACCATGACGGCCGGTTTTCAGAAAGGGGATCTTTTGATTGTTGCTGGTCGCCCTTCCATGGGAAAAACTGCGTTTGGTCTCAACATAATTGAACATGCAACCATGCACGCCAAAGAGAAGGTCCCGGCGTTGATTTTTTCGCTAGAGATGAGCAAAGAACAGTTGGTGCAGAGGATGTTGTGTTCGGTGTCGCGTGTTGACGCATCTCGTTTGCGTACTGGTCATCTAGGAGACTCTGACTGGCCCAAGCTAACCAATGGTGCCGGTCTTCTGTCTGAGGCGCAGATATTTATTGATGATACCCCTGCTATTTCCGTGCTTGAGCTACGCGCCAAAGCGCGTCGCCTTAAGGCCGAATACGACTTAGGTCTTATTGTTGTGGACTATCTGCAGTTGATGCAGGGGACGAACTCCGAGAGCAGACAACAGGAGATCTCTGAAATTTCCCGCTCCCTTAAGGCGTTAGCGAAAGAACTCAGCGTTCCTATTATTGCCTTGTCTCAGTTAAACAGGTCCCTTGAAAGCCGTACAGATAAACGTCCGATGATGGCAGATTTACGCGAGTCAGGTGCCATCGAGCAGGACGCAGACGTTATTATGTTTGTGTACCGCGAGGCGGTTTACTGCGAGGCGTGCAGGAAAAGAGATGGGACCTGCGATAAAAACCACGCCAATGATGCCGAAATCGTGGTGGGTAAGCAGCGCAATGGACCTATTGGCACGGTTCATCTGACCTTTAAGGGCGAATTTACCCGCTTCGAGAATCAATCCAAGCGTATGGAGATGTAAGAGAGCGGTCTTTGTACCCGAGACGAGGGAGCGATTAACGTTGGGTGTTGCACGTCCGTGGTGCGGTGATCCCCAAGGTGGTCATTTTCTTCCGTAGGGTGTTGCGATTTATACCTAGGACTTTGGCGGCTTGGAGCTGGTTGCCCCCAGTTTTCTCTAGGATTATGCGCAACAAGGGGCGTTCCATTTGGTACAGTACCATATTGTAAAGATCGTTGATCTCGATGATATCTTCCTGCATCAGTGCTGCGCGTAGTTTGACTTCAATGAGTGATTCAAGGGACTGGTTTTCAGGTGTGGCTTTTGGTTTTTCATTCATACTGCATGCTCCGCAGGCTGAAAAGAGATGCTGTTCTGGTTCTTCAGCTCAAAAAATTGTTTTATCAGGTCGCGTAAAGGTTCAATGGTGTAAGTGTTGTTGACCTGGCGCCTGAACTCAGCCGCACCGTTCAGTCCGCGCGCATACCAGCACAGGTGCTTACGCATTTCTAGCACCGCGCGTGCGTCATCCATGGTTTGGCGTTGAAGTTCCAAGTGTTTTAGTGCTACAGAACCGCGCTCTATATGTGAAGGAGTATGCGCCGATTCTCCGCGCAGCAGGGCGAGAATGTTCTGGATCAGCCATGGATTCCCATAGCCACCCCTGCCTATCATTACACCATCACATCCTGTTTGTTGCAGCATTTCTATCGCATCTGCAGGGGTGTAGATATCACCACTACCTACAACGGGAATTTTTAAGGTCTGTTTGAGCGTAGCTATATCATCCCAAAGCGCAGTACCGCCGAACCCTTGCGTGCGCGTACGCGGGTGCAACGTGATAGCTTCTACACCTTCCTGCTCTGCAATATGACCTAGTTCAATAAAGTTTCGTTGTTCTTGATCCCATCCCGACCGAATTTTTATGCTAAGGGGAAGTTGGCTGGCTTTGCGCACTGCGGCTATAACTGCACCGGCTTGCCTGGGGTCGCGCATCAAAGAGCTTCCAGCGCCAGAGCGGGTGACCTTTTTAACTGGACATCCCATGTTGATATCGAGCATGTCCGCCATTGAACTGCAAAGCTGTGCTGCTCGTGCCATCACCTCTGGATCATCGCCAAACAGTTGCAGTGCAAAAGGTCGTTCACACTCATGGTGCTGCGCTAGCTCAAGAGTGTGTCTGCCGTCACGGATTACTCCATTGGCGCTGATCATTTCGGAAAAAACCAGCCCAGCACCCGCGCGCTTGTGGATTTGTCGGTAGCTAGAGTTGGCTATCCCTGCCATCGGGGCCAATAAAACATTGTTTTCTAGTATCAGAGAGCCTATTCGCAGGCGGTTTGGAGTTGTTGGGGTTGAGCTAGTGTGCATAGTAAACTTCCATTTTATCACGAATTAACTGTGTGTTGAAGTGTGAAAGATGTATCCGAACAAGTTGGGCTTCTTCGGCGTCGAAGCTAGAAATATGGGGGACAGGTGCTGCTCAAAATTGAATACTGTATACAAAAATTACCTTGACGCTTTCTGAATCTCTTTGATATAAGCGTATAACACGGTTAAGTTCGCTTAGTTTTAACTATACCAAAAACATTAGTGGTAATTTACGTTTGTGCGAGTGTATACGTTGGGCTTTTATTTGCGCGTGTGATTTTACAAAACTGAAAGTTGAATAGATCGCTGTCTTCTGGAGTTTAAGTCTACTGCCGCGCGATAGTGCCATAACGATGCGGTGTTGGCAACAAGAGACATTGCTAAGTAAAATTGATATCTATCCTGTTTAAGCGTCTGAATGTGTGACATGTTGGTCACAGCTCTTGAGCAGTTGAGGTGGTCAGACAAGAAGACAAAAGGGTATTTGCTCACAATCTGTGGATTGCACTTGTTTAACGCAAGCTTTTTTGTTTTATTGTGAACCTGTAGGTTGAGGCTTGGGTCGGCGCGATGTCGGGGGACATTAAACGCTCGAGCCTATGTTGTCGGAGGGTGGTTAGAGCCGCCTGTTTTAATTCCATTATAAGGAGAGTAGTATGTCAAAAACGCTAAAAGAAGTTCTGAAGAAAAAAATCGATGAGCATCGTCCACGTACCGTCAAACTCGTCAAAGAGCACGGCGATGTAAAACTGGGGGATGTAACCATTGCCCAGGCTATCGGTGGTGCACGTGGCGTAAAATGTCTAGTAACAGACATCTCCTACCTTGATCCCATGGAAGGTATCCGCTTCCGTGGCATGACTATCCCCGAGACATTTGAGGCTCTGCCTAAGGTGCCTGGCAGCGACTATCCCTATGTTGAAGGTTTCTGGTATCTGCTCATGACAGGTGATGTTCCTACCATGGAGCAGACCCTTGAAGTTGTTGAGGACTGGAAACAGCGCTCTCAGGTTCCTGAGTATGTAATTGACGTGTTGCGCGCACTGCCGCGTGATTCACATCCGATGGCAATGTTCTCAGCGGCTATTGTAGCCATGCAGCGCGATTCAATATTTGCCAGCAACTACACCGCTGGTAAATTCAACAAAATGACCTGCTGGGAGGATATGTTCGAGGACAGCACCAACCTGATGGCTAAGCTTGGTCCCATCGCAGCATATATCTACCGCATGAAGTACAAAGGCGATACCCATATCGCTGCCGATCCTGAGTTGGATATGGGGGGTAACTTTGCCCATATGCTCGGCCAGAGCGAAGACTACAAAGATGTTGCGCGTATGTACTTCATCCTCCACTCTGACCATGAGTCTGGTAACGTATCCGCACACACCACCCACTTGGTAGCTTCAGCACTGTCTGATATCTACTATGCTTACTCAGCCGGTATTAACGGGCTTGCAGGGCCGTTGCACGGTCTGGCCAACCAGGAAGTTCTTGGCTGGACTCAGAACTTCATGGAGAAGCTTGGTGGCAAGTTGCCTACTGAAGAAGAGCTTAAGAAAGCTCTGTGGGACACCCTGAACAGTGGACAGGTTATCCCAGGCTATGGTCACGCAGTTCTGCGTAAGACCGACCCGCGTTATACTTCACAGCGCGAGTTCTGCCTCAACACTCCGGGTCTGAAAGACTACCCGCTGTTCAAGCTTGTAAGCATGATCTACGAAGTAACCCCGCCGATTCTTGAAGAGCAGGGTAAAGCTAAGAACCCTTGGCCAAACGTTGACGCCCAGTCTGGTGTTATCCAGTGGTACTATGGCGTAACTGAGTACGACTTCTACACCGTTCTGTTTGGTGTGGGTCGTGCGCTTGGTTGCCTTGCCAACGTAACTTGGGACCGCGCTCTTGGTTATGCTATCGAGCGTCCAAAGTCTGTTACTACCGCAATGCTCGAAGAAGCAGCAGGCATCAAGAAATAAACAAGCGGTTTATACAGCTTGATGTTTCACTAGGCACCCTCTTTCTAGAGGGTGCCTTTTTTTGTGGCAGATCGACTTTGAATATCTGCCCAAATTTAGAGTCACATCCTTTTTGTTAGAAAATCCCTTCCTTAATTCCAAACAGAACCATTCATGAGCTCATTTCGGTAGAAAAGCAAATTAATTGACGTGCAGTGCAGCTACTGTTTATATTGTGTTACCATTTGTAAACATTTCAGACGTGTGTATGGAGGGATTATGCTGCAACTGGAAGAGGGTAAGAATATTTACCGTCCTATTGTTGAAAATATGTCAGAAGGGGTGGTCTTCATTGATGCCGACGATACTATTGTTATCTGCAATAAGGCTGCGGAGCGAATCCGTACAGTGCGGGCTGAGAAAATTATCGGCAAAAAAATATACACTATCCATCCCAAAAAGATGCACGAACGGATTACACAATTGTTGCGCAGTCTAAAGTCGGGTGAAACTGATTGGGCTACCCGAAACATAGTGGTCAAGAGGCGCCATATTGCTAATTCTTATTCAGCGATACGTGCTCCTGATGGAGCGTACCTTGGCACCTTGCTATTAAGTCATGATGTTACCGAAGAGCAACGTCTGCGCAGAGAAAACGAAAACCTGCGCAAAGGAGCTACTCCAGGGGTGCGTTGCTGTGTGGTAGCGCGCAGTAGTGCAGCACAAAAAGTAAGTGAGATGACACGGGCCTTAGCCGCAGTGGATTCTACGGTGTTGGTGACCGGAGAAAGTGGCGTAGGAAAAGAGTGTGTGATAGATATGCTGCATCGTGAAAGCAGCCGCAGCACTGCTCCATTGATAAAAGTGAATTGTGCGGCATTGCCTGAAAATCTTATCGAATCAGAACTGTTTGGCTACACTAAAGGGGCTTTTACTGGAGCAACTGAAAATAGAAAAGGAAAGTTTGAGCTTGCCGACGGGGGGATCCTGTTTCTCGATGAGATTGCGGAAATGCCTTTAACGGCGCAGTCTAAGATGTTAAGAGTGTTGCAGGAGCGCGTGGTTCATCCCTTGGGGGGACGAAGGGGAGTTCTGGTGGATGTGCGTATTGTGGCCGCAACAAACCATGTCTTGGCAGACGAGGTAGCCGCCAAACGTTTTCGCGAAGATCTCTACTATCGCCTCAATGTTGTTAACATAGAGGTTCCCCCTTTGCGCGAGCGCGTAGATGATATTGAACCGCTCGCGAATACCTTTCTCCAGCGTTTTTCAGAAAAAATGCAGCGTCCGCTACGTTTTCTTTCCGATGAAGCCCTCCAGCTTTTGCTGCAGTACCATTGGCCGGGCAATGTGCGGCAGTTGGAGCACGCGATGGAACGTGCGGTTGCCCTTAGCAGTGGCGAATTGATCTTGGTAGATGATCTGCCTGAAGAGATAAGAAATATCAAACGCAAAACATCTTTGCATTTCTGTGGCAAAAATCACCCTGAAGAGAGCTTAAAGGAGGCTGTTGAGCAATTTGAGGCTGAGTTTATTGCAGCAGCGTTACGGCGTCACCAGAACCGTAAGGGGCAGACCGCGCAGATATTGGGGATATCGCGTAAGAGTTTGTGGCAGAAAATCCAAAAACACGACTTGGTGGAGGATGCTTGATCTTGTTACCTAAAGTAAACATCTGTTGTTTTTAGTGGGGGCAACAGGTAACGCTTATCAAGAGCTACTCCCCATATTAGATATATTAAAAGGGTATTCTTTATAGGAATACCCTTTTGTTTTAGGTGGTTAGGCACAAAGATGTGTTGATGGCACATGTTATGCAAAAGCATCTGTGCAGAAGCGCAGTAGCCATCTGCGCAAAAGGACGTTCTGGGCTTGATATGTACAGGTTCGGCGCTAGGATGTCTTTATACTTAATAGCTTGGTATGCCCACTAAGGTGGTTGTGCCGCAATGTGAAGGGAGAGTAGGGATGAGTTTATATTCGAGAGGGTTGTCTGTTCTATTGTTACTGTTGTTGTGGAGTAGCTGTGTTGTAGCCGCCCCACTGGATGATTTTGTTGCTGCCATGAAAAACGGCACCCCCGATGTAGATGTGATCACCGGATTTGAATATAAACATCGCGACGATAGCACAAGTCCAGGGCAGCAGTTCAGTGTCAGAACGCGGGTGGGCTATCGAACTGATACCCTGTTCAATACAGCAGCCTATGTTCAGTTGCACAATGTCAGCAACGTCATGGAGCAGTACAGGTTTACCAGCAATGGCAAAACATATGGCAACCTGGGACGGGATGTGATCGCTGATCCAGATGGGAGTCGCTTTCAGCAGGCATATATCGACTTCACCGGAGTTCCAGATACGTTGGTGCGTATTGGGCGGCAGGACATTATTCTCGATGACGCTCGCTTGATGGGTGATATCGATTGGCGCTTGAATGGGCAATCTTTTGATGCCGTGTCTATAACCAACACATCTATTCAGGACGTAACGCTGTATGCCGCCTATGTGCAGAAGGTGAATACTATTTTTCTTGATTCGCTGGATTTAGACGGGTTTTATTTGTTCAATGCGGCTTATTCCGGGATCAAGAACCACACTATCTCTTTGCATACCTACCTGCTGGATACCGAGAGTACTGCGGACAGTGCCCGCGACAGCGCAACCTACGGTTTTCGGATCGCGGGCAACACAGCCCCCTTCAATTACTATCTAGATTACAGCCATCAAAGTGATTTCGCCGACGGAAAAGACCACTCCGCCAATATGCTTAATCTCTATGTGGCGGGCAAGATCAACGATATGTTTACCCTTGGTGCAGGGTATTCCTATATTTCTGGGCAGGACGGGTCCGATCGTCCTTTCGACACCCTTTTCAGCACGGCACACAAATTCAACGGTTTTGCCGATCAGTTTCTGGGAACCAATGGCGGCAATTTGCGCGATGGTCTGCATGACTACTATGTTCAGGCTACCACCCAGGCGTTTGGGGCAAAACTTGTTCTCGCCTATCACTACTTCGATACGACCGAAGACGACTTTTTTGATGGCACCTATGGCGACGAATTTAACGCGCTGCTGATCAAACCTCTGGCGGACAACCTCAACTTCATCGTTAAGTATGCCAATTTCATGCAGGATGATTCCAGCTCCAACGGCTATGTCAACCCCACACGTGACACTGAAATTCTTTCTGTGCGCCTGCGGTTTAAATATTGATCCCCCCAACTGGAAGTGTTCAAGCTGAATTGACTCCTAGCAGCCCACTCAACGTAGAGGTTCAGCTGTGTGTATCAGTTAACGGTTAGAGAGGAGAACAACAGTGAAGAAAATTTGTGCAGCAATACTGGCTGTCGGTTCTATGTTTCTGCTGTTTGCGTGTAGCAGCGCCATAACTGGAAGTAAAAATGACTGTGTTTCGTCTGTCCCTGCGGTCAATAGCGCCGGACCAGTTAAAGCGCAACATCCGCCTGTGTCGGAGCAGGACAAGCTGCTCCCATGTTTTGAGTGCCATAAGGATGTTACCCCTGAAATCTATACCCAGTGGTATGACTCAAGGCACGGTATTGGTCAAGTAAAGTGTTATCAATGTCATGGCACCTATGAAGAGATGTACAAGGTTCCGCCTGTGAGTCAGTGCGCCATCTGTCACGCGGGTGAAACCATGAGCAATCCATCCGCGCAACCGTGCTGGGACTGTCATTTGAAGCATACATTTAAAGGTCATTAGAAGGAGGGCGAAATGAGTTTAACCAGACGGGATTTTATTAAGCGCTCGGCAGCGATGACTGCGGCTTCATATGTCGGAATCAATCTGCCTTTTGCACAGCGTAACGCGGCGCAAGCTGCGGATGCAGACCACTGGGTAAGGGGAACCTGCAGGCTGTGCGGTGTTGGTTGTCGCCTTGAGCTGGGGGTGCGAAATGGTCGCCCTGTAGCGCTGCGCGGAGTGCCAAAGGCACGTACCAACTATGGCTACCTGTGTATGAAGGGGATGTTGTTCTATAAAATCATGCAACATCCGGAGCGTTTGAAGGTACCATTGTATCGTGCGCGTAAAGACCAGCCCTTCAAAGAGATCAGCTGGGATGAAGCTTTAGATATCGCGGCAAAAGAATTTGCCAATGCGGTGCGCAAATACGGTAATGATTCCACCGCTTACTACGGCTCCGGGCAGTGTCTGACCGAGGAAACCTACCTGTTCCAAAAAGTTATGCGCGGCGGGCTGAAGACCAACAATGTCGATGGCAACCCGCGCCTATGTATGGCCAGTGCCGTGGGGGGGTATCTCACCTCGTTGGGCGCTGATGAGCCCATTGGCGGGTATGCCAATATTGAGCGCAGCTATTGCATGTTTATAATTGGTAGCAATATGGCTGAAGCGCATCCAGTATTTTTCCGACGCGTAATGCGCCATAAACTGGATAACCCGGACACGGTGAAAATCATCAATGCCGATCCGCGCATCTCGGAAACCTCGCGTATTGCGGATATGCATATGCAGTTTCGCCCCGGTACTGACTTGGCGCTGATGAACGCAATGGCCTATGTCATAATCGATGAAAATCTGTACGACCAAAAATTTATCGATGATTACGCCGTGTTTCGTGTCGGCAAGGATGCCAAGCAGGTTGATTTGGCGTCTTACAAGGCTGATCTCGATAAGTATTCTCCAGAAAAGGCGGCCAAGCTTTGTGGTGGGAATATCACCGCAGAAGATATCCGTACCGCCGCACGCTGGTTTGCCACCTCTCAAGGCACCTTGAGTATGTGGTGCATGGGGATTAACCAGCGTAAGCAGGGGGTGTGGGCCAACAATCTGATCCATAATCTCCACATCCTCACCGGTCAGTTGTGCAAGCCAGGGGCAGACAGTCTCTCGCTTACCGGCCAGCCCAATGCCTGTGGGGGCGTGCGTGAAGGGGGAGGCTTGTGCCATATCCTCCCGGGGCACCGCGTGGTGGCAAACGAAGAACAGCGCAATCAGTGTGAAGATGCGTGGGGAATTCCACACGGACGCATCCCGCCGAAGCCCGGCTATCACACCATGGCCATGTTCGAGGCGGTGAATGAGAAGAAGGTGCGTGCGATCTGGATTAACTGCACCAGCCCGGCACAAAGTCTTCCTAATGTGACTCCGTACCGTAACGGGATGCAGTCCGATGATGTGTTTCTTGTGTGTTCGGATATCTTCCCAACCAAGACTACAGAGTGCGCTAACCTGATTCTCCCCACGGCGTTTCACTTCGAAAAAACCGGCGTGTATGGTTGTACTGAACGGCGCTCACAGATCACCCCCAAAGCGGTTGATGCACCTGGTGAAGCGATGCCTGAGGTCTGGATAGTCCGTGAGTGGGCCTTGCGTCTTGCCAAAGAACTTAATGACCCAGTGATTAAACAATGTGTGGCTCCGTTTATGGATAAAGAGCCGGACTACGAGCTGCCCAAGGCCATTTGGGACGAATATACGCAGAAGTTGACCAAGGGGCGCGACAACGATCTGCGCGGGGCGACCTATGAAGTCTTAGAATCTATGGATGATGGGGTACAGTGGCCTGCTCCCACCAAAGAATTTGCCTTGACTGGGGGCACGGTTATGAAATTTGTGCGCGGTAGCGACCCCATGGCAGAAACGGAAGCCAAAGACGACAAGCCATACCAGTTCTATGGCCCGGCCCATGCCGATAGAAAATTGTGGATATGGAGTCGCCCCTATGTGGGTGCGGGGGAAGAGCCGGATGCCGACTATCCCCTCTATCTGTCAACCGGGCGGATTGTCGACCACTGGCATACCACTACTATGACCGGGCGCATCCCGGAGTTGCTGCGCGCAAACCCGTACTCATATGTTGAGATAAACCCTAAAGATGCAGCGCGCATGGGGGTGCGTCCCAACGACATGATTGAGATTGAAACACGTCGAGGTAAGGTAGAGATGCCGGCCAAGGTTATGGAAGGTCCTATGGAAGGGATGCTGTTTGCCTACTGGCATGATATGCACGAAGACCGGATGATTAACAAGGTGGTTAATGATGCGTATGATCCTGGCTCCAAAGAGCCTGAGTTCAAGATTTGCGCCTGTCGCGCCCGGAGAATTTCTGGTCCGAAAGCCTTGAAGCCATACATCACGCAACTCAATGAGTAATTGAATCTGTGTAACCAAAGCTAAAGGCGGAGACAACGGTCTGTCTCCGCCTTAACAACAGGAGACGATACATGCCTATAGGTGGATTTATCATAAACACATTGCCACAGGATTGTGCTGCTACCGTTACTGTCCTTGAGCAGATGGCAGGGGTGGAGATCCATGCGACCGATCCGAGCGGTAATATCATTGCGGTGATCGAGTCTCACACCTCTGACAGCATGGAAGAGAGTGTTAAGGAGATAGAGGGACTAGAGCAAGTACTCAGTGTCGGCGCCGCCTACCTGCATGTCGAAGATGAAGTGGAAAAAATAGTACGGGGCGAACTGGTGCCACCACATCCATTTAAAAAAAATAAGAACAAAAGGGCTGAGTGGGCATGAGTTTCTCACCCGGGCGGCGCACATTTCTGCGTAGTACCTTGCTCGGAATGTTGCTGGCCCCCGCTACTGCGGCTGCCCGGCGGCGTTATGCCTATCCGGTAGCGACCAATGTTCTGCGTCCGCCCGGCGCCGTGACAGAAGAGCACTTCGCTGCGACCTGTATCCGTTGTGGGCGCTGCGTAGAAATATGCCCGTATTTGTGTATTAAGCCGCTGGATATTCGCAGTGGTGTCAATGCTGGCAGCCCCATTATAGAGATAGAAAATATCCCCTGTTACCTATGCATGAAGTGCGTAGAGGTGTGCCCCACAGGGGCACTGCGGCGCATACCCCAGGCGCAGACCCGAATGGGAGTAGCTGTGGTAGATCGCTATACCTGTGTCTCCTGGAAAGACAAGATTCTGTGCCGCACCTGTTATAGTGTGTGCCCGTTTATGGATAAAGCGATTCGGCTCCAAGAGTTTAAACCGGTTATAGATGAGCGCCACTGCACCGGCTGTGGCATATGTACCCACGCTTGCCCAGTACCACGCCAGCAGGGGGGGAAGGCGGTTAATGTGGAACCGATATATGCACGGGAATTTACCCTGCCCGAAGAGGCGCAGCAAATTGGGGGCGCAGGATGAAGGTTTTGCGTCAACGCAGCTGGAGCTTCTGGCGTCTTACGGTACAAAGCGCTTCGTTTGCACTCTTGATTTCGATTCCACTGCTGAACTTTTATCTGAATTTTAACTTTATTCAGGGCTGGTATCAGTCTCTTAGCTTCGGAGATCTGTGGTTTGTCTCACCCCTCGAAGGACTTGAACGCATATTGATCACGCGCTCTATCTATGGGCCGTTACTGGTGGGGATGCTGATTCCAGTAGTTCTGGCGCTGTTGTGTGGGCGAGTTTTCTGCGGCTGGATCTGCCCCATCCACTATCTGTCAGATTTAACGGAGCGGGTAACAGGGGCAATAACGCGCTCCAAACACACAAAAGATCGCTGGCTTCTGCCGCGGCAGATTCTCTGGGTTGCCCTGATTGGGGAATTGTTTTTGAGCCTCGTAGTCGGAGCACCGATTTTTGTGTTTATGTCACCTCCGGGGTTGGTAGGGCGTGAGCTGATGCGCCTGGTTTTTTTTCATGCCTTGGCCCTCGAAGCATTGATCATTGTTGGGGTGGTGGGGATGACTCTGATTACCCGCCGCTTTTACTGCCGCTATCTATGTCCACTCGGGGCGTTGCTCGCACTTATTGGGCATAGACGTAAATTGCGTGTGGTTGTCAATCCAAACAGCTGTATTCACTGTAGTAAATGTGATAATAGCTGTCCCCTCGGCCTGAAACCGCAGCAAGGTGAGGGTGAGTACAGTCAATGCTGGAATTGCGGCACCTGTGTCGATGTCTGTCCGCAAGAGAGTCTAAGCTACAGGTGGCGTGGATGGAGCAGTGGAGAACAGCATGGGCAGAAATAGTCCCCCTGCTGATCCCTCTGCTACGGCAGAGGGAAATACCTGCGCTTGCACCGTTGGCGGGCGCATTTGGATTGCCAGTGGAGAGCGGGCTTTTCTTGGCCGGGGTAGAGTGCAATTGCTGGAGTTGGTGGAACAAACCGGCTCGGTGCGTCAGGCCGCGCGCGGGATGGGGATGTCGTATCGTAACGCGCTGCGCCTTATTCACACTATCAATGCGCGCGCAGCTACTCCGTTGGTAATCTTAAACCAAGGGGGGCGTGGCGGTGGTGGCGCAGCGCTAACCACATACGGACATCACGCCATCGCGCAGTATCACCGCGTTGAGGCACAGTTCAACCTGTTTTTAGCAGAGCATACCGCAGGGTTGCTACTGTAATCTGCGGCGTTAACAATAACAGCGCAGGTTTTGCCCCGTCACTTAGAACGAAGTATATCCAGCGTTGTACCCTCAAGGGTACAACGCTGCGAAAGTGTGCTGACGCGGGGACCTTGGGCTAATGGGGGTTTATGCGCCTAAGGATTTAAGTCTCTAACTTTTGTCTTCCGGGCATTGCTGGTAATGCAGAGGGGTAGTCCGGAAATAGGAAAGCTTATCCGATGAGAAAAGTGGCTCTCGAACATGCAGTGGGGGAAGTGCTCGGTCACGATATTACCGAAGTGAACCTGCAACAGGGGCGCAAGGGAGTGGCCTTCAAGCGGGGACATGTTATCACCCGGCAAGACTTGAAAATTCTGCGGCAGCTGGGCAAAGGGCACATATATGTGTGGGAAGGGACAGAAGAGGAAGTGCATGAAGACGATGCCGCACGGATGCTCGCCCCGCTGCTCGCTGGAGCGCATGTGCGCTACGATGCACAGCCGCACGAGGGTAAGATAAGTTTTTATGCCACCGTGGCTGGAATCTTTAAGGTTGATACCGAACGCCTGCAGCGGATAAATGCCCTTGCTATCCCTTCGGTCCCTACTATCCACAACAATTTCCCGGTCGATGGTGGCAAGCAGGTAGCCGCGTTCAGAATTATTCCACTAAGTTGTGCGCCTGCGGTGTTGGAAAATGTCAAGGCAGAGCTGGAGACACCATTGTTCGAGGTAAAACCGTACCAGCTGCGGCGCGCCGCGATTCTGGCAACAGGGAGTGAAGTATACAACGGCACCATTCAGGATGATTTTACCCCGCGCCTGCGCACTAAGCTGCAGCACCTCGGTGTCGAGGTGGTTAGTGCCGCGGTTGTGCCGGATCATCAGCATACTATTTGCACCGCACTGCAGCAGGCCACTGCCGCCGCTGAGTTGGTGCTGGTTACCGGCGGAACCTCCGTCGATCCTGACGACCTGACGGTGCAGGCGATGCAGCAGGCTGGAGTTGAGTTTCCGTTCCAGGGCAACCCGATTCAGCCAGGTAACAATATGACTATCGGCTACGCCGGCGATACCACGGTGTGTGCGGTGCCAGCCGCTGCGTTGTTTTTTGCCGCTACCGCACTGGATATCTTTTTGCCGCGCATAGTTGCTGCGGATCCCATAACCGCGCACGAAATAGCGCACAGCGGACATGGGGGACTGTGCCATTTCTGTCCTGAGTGTGTATATCCTGTCTGCCCATTTGGCAGAGGTGTCTAAACGTATGCTGGAGGTAGGGGTACAAAAACAGCTGGGCACCACCGCGATAGAGCTGGAGTTTCGCAGCCCCGCAGTGAAAACCGTGGTGTTCGGACCGTCGGGGTGTGGCAAAACTACCCTGCTTAAAATGCTCGCGGGCCTTACTGTGCCGGACGCCGGATTTCTGCGCTGCAACGGCACAACCGTGGTGGCGTTGGAAGATAACATGGTGGTGCCGGCCCATAGACGCGGGTTTGGCTATTTGCCCCAGAAAAGTTGTCTGTTCCCCCATATAGATGTAGCTCAGAACATTGCGTACCCTTTGCGCCGCAAAGGGCGCGCAGCGGTTTCGGCCGCACTTGAAACATGGGGCGAACGTCTGGGGATCGCGCATCTTATGCAACGTTACCCAGCCCAACTTTCGGGGGGGCAGCAACAGCGGGTTGCCCTAGCTCGGGTGTTTGCATCGAACCCAAGGCTGTTGTTACTTGATGAGCCGTTCAGTGCCCTTGACAACGCAGTGCGCGAAGAATTGCGTGATCTGCTTATTGCCTTAGTCGATGAACTGCAGCTTCCCACTTTGCTTGTTACCCACGATCGGGAAGAAGCCTACGTATTTGGGGAATACATGGTGGTTATGTGCGCCGGTCAAATTGTAGAAACCGGCCCTTTGCAGCAGATTTTTCATGCCCCTGCATATATTGAATCCGCGCAGATGCTCGGGTACGACAATCAGTGGAAGATCGATAAAACAGAAGGTGACACTGTAGTTTTAACAAATGGCTGGAGCCTGACGTGTGCCACCAGGCTGCCGGCAGGGGCTTCCCATGTCTGTATCCGCCCTGAAGATGTGATGATATTGCGTCCTGACAGACCCGTACGCGATGCCCTGCGTAACAACGTCTTGTCAGTAACTGTTGCTGAGGTTTATCCTCGCGGACGCCATTATAAACTGCTAGTTACCACCCCTGACGCGCAGACCCTGAGTATAAACATCCCAGAGCATGCGTTTAAAGTGATGGAGTTGCGCAGAGGGCAGCAGGTGAATATCTCGTTGAAAACTCAATCCCTGATTTCATGCAGACCCACCATGGGGTCGCTATTCGGGGGGACAAGAATGGAGGAGTGATGAAAAGGTTTTTGCTTTGCTTGCTGCTGCTAGTTCCAAGTGTAGCCTTAGGTGCCGATATTTACTGGTATGCTGCCGCGTGCTCGTTGCGCCCTGCAACCGAGATTGCCCAACTCTATAACTCCACCCAAGATAAACATAACGTCATTTTGATAACGGGTGGCTCTGGTCAGTTGATCAGCAAAATCCGCGCCTCAAATCAAGCAGACCTGTATTTGCCAGCAAGTCACGAATATCTCTACCTAGCGCAGAGGCATGACCTGGTGCACAAAAGTCAGCCGTTCTTGCGCCTATGGCCCGTGTTTGCCCTTAGCCCTAAGAGTAAGATAGATATTAAAGATATTTATGCTTTAAGCGCTGACGGGGTGCGGATAGCCATGGGGAATCCCGGAACCATGGCCTTAGGGGAGACTTATAAGAAGATCAGACCCAAAATGCCGGACGCTCTCGCCGCAGGTGTGTGTCGCAATACCATTATAAATTCAATCAACATTCAGCAAACGGTAAGTTACCTGCATCAGGGGACCGTGGACGCTGGTCTGTTGTTCGACAGCGTCGCAAGGGCGCATGGTTTGCGTTATATACCAATTCCCATGGCGTGGAACTCTGCGGTGGAGGCGCATCTGGTGGAACTCAGAACGAGTAAGAATCCCGCTGCTACAGCGGAATTCGCCGCATTCGTACGCGCGCATACGGATATTTTTAGCGCACATGGGTTTGATGTAGTGCAATGAAAAACGCAGCCGCCAGCATCGGGATTTTGCTCAGCGGTTTTGTGCTGGTGTTGCTCGCGGCCAGCTTTACCGATCTGGAGCTCCAGACCCTGGTCAGACTTGGACAAAATGAACGTTTTGTGAAAGCGCTGCTCTTCAGCCTGCTTACTTCCGGTGGCGCAACTTTCTGTGCTTTCGTCCTGGGCGTTCCGGCGGCGTTCTGGCTGAGCAGAAGCAGACATGTGCTTGCGCGCTTGGGGGGGATATTGCTTGAAGTTCCCCTCGTGGTGCCGCCGCTACTTATAGGGGTGCTGTTGCTTAAGGTGTCTGGCTCTGCAGTGGCGCAGCAGCTGTTTAAGCTGGTGTTTACCTTTAAGGGGGCTCTTCTGGCCCAGTTTATTGTGGCGCTACCGCTGATGATAAAATCTGCCGAAAGCGCTTTCAGCTTGGTCCCGCAACGGTATGAACAGCTGGCCACAACCATGGGCTCTTCTCCCTTCAGGGCGTTTATCGATACCACCTGGCCCCTGGCTTGGCCCGGAATCATGAGCGGCATTCTTGTGACTTGGATGCGCACGTTGGGTGAATTTGGCGCGACACTCATGGTTGGGGGCGGGATCCCAGGAAAAACAGAAAACATCCCCATATTTATATACCTGAGCATTTCGGAAGGGGATTTTGCCGCCGGAATGGGGGCCTGCGCCTTGTTATTACTGACCGTTGTGGCGCTGCTCCTGCTGTTGCGCTGGCGTACCCAAGGTCGGGTTGCGGCTCCAGAACAGCTGGAAGACTAAATCATTAAGGGGTGATATTTATGCACGATTTCCATGAAGCTCTTGAATGTGTCTTACAGGCGGCGCGACCTCTGCCGACGCACACCGTCGCGGGAGCTGATGCTTATGGTTGTGTTCTAGGAGCGGATGTTTTTACCCCGCGTCCATTTCCAGACACTCCCCGCAGTGCCGTCGATGGCTATGCTCTGGGGCAACTGGGCAGGAAAAGCTACAGCGTCAGAGAATCGCTGGCGGCGGGGGCATTACCGCACCTTAAGCTTAACGCTGATGAGGCAAGCGCGGTTATGACTGGTGCCACGGTGCCGCACCCCTGTGAGGCAGTGGTGCGCGTTGAGGATACCGCGGTGCAAGCCGAGCAGGTACAGATCAAGGCGCCGGTCACGCATGGGAGTAATATCAACACCATTGGTGAGGAGGCGCAGCCCGGGACCTTGATTATGGAGCGCGGCCGCCTAGTGACAGAGATAGATTTCAGCGTGCTGTGTTATGCAGGCTTAAAACAGCTTTGCGTGCACCGAAAACCGAAAATTGGCCTGCTCATCACTGGCTCCGAACTCCTCCAACCCGGAGCGGAACATCAGCCGGGCAAAACCTACAACAGCAACAGTTATCTGTTGCAGAGTGTTTTGACCCGCCTTGGGATGGAATGCGAAGTGTGTGGTCCGCTTGAGGATGATCTGGACACCCTGCAGGAGGCCCTTACACACCTCGGTACCCGCAACGATGTGGTGGTGAGCTCCGGAGGTGTTTCCATGGGCAAATATGATCACGTGAGGCCGCTACTGCAACGCGAAGGATTCTCCTGTCTGGTGGAGCGTACCAGAATAAAACCGGGGCGCCCTTTGATAGTTTCGCAGCGTGACGAGACGCTGTTTTTCGGCATGCCGGGTTATCCGGCCGCCTTTCTGACCAATCTCTTTGCGTATCTGCTCCCGGTACTGAAAAAGATGGCCGGGTGGCATATCTATGGACCGACGTGGCATCCCGTGCGCCTACTCGCGCCTGCACGCGGACGCAAGGGGCGCTGCGATTTTGTACGGGTGAAGCTGACGCAAGAAGCAGGGCAGCTGTGCGCGCAGCCACTCCCCAGCCAGATGACATCACATTATCTCAATATGGCGGCGTGCGATGCCCTGCTCCTGCTCGATTCCGTCACCGACAACCTGCCCCAGGGCGCGCTGGGCAGCGCATTGATTTTCAAACACGAACTCTGTTGAAAAGGGGGAATGCTATGTCTGAGGTGAACACACTGAAGTGCAGGCTTTCAGCCAGAATTCCGGCGGTTGCCATCGTCGGGTGGTCCGGGAGTGGCAAGACCACGCTGCTGGAGGCCCTGATAGCCCTGTTCAAGGATAGGGGGCTGCGGGTTGCAGCGCTCAAGCATGATGCCCACGATTTCAGGATCGACAAGGAAGGCAAAGACAGCTACCGCTTTACTGCGGCCGGAGCTGAGCGCACCGTGATCTGCGCACCACACAAGCTTGCGCTCATTGAACAACTGGCGCAGCCTCTGGAACTCGAGGCGCTGTTGGAGCGCTTCGATACAGAGATGGATCTGGTGCTGGTGGAGGGATTTAAGACCCAACAGGTGCCTAAAATTGAGGTGTATCGCCCCAGTCTGAAGCACGAACTTATGTGTGTGCAGCCGCAGCGCTTTCCGGGGGTGGTGGCGCTGGCCAGTGACGCGCCCTTGGAGGTTTGTCCCCAGCTTAAGGTGCCGGTATTGCCCCTGAATGAGCCGGAACGTATCGCAGAATTTATCCTGGCAGAGTTTCTTGCGCCACTGGTGCTGGCACGGAACAGGTCTCCACAGTCAGTTCTGCACGGGGAGGGAGCATGAAACTGGTTGATAACTACCACAGAACTATTAATTATTTGCGTCTTTCAGTTACCGATCGCTGCAATCTGCGCTGCCGCTACTGTATGCCGGCGCAAGGGGTGCAGGCAACCGCGCATGCCCAGATTCTTACCTATGAAGATCTGGTGTTTCTGGCACAAACGGCTGCCAATCTCGGGGTGGAGAAAATTAGGATCACCGGCGGCGAACCGCTGGTGCGCAAAGGTATTATCCCCTTCCTGGAACGTTTGCACGCTATAAAGAGGATAGAGCACCTAGTTCTTACCACCAATGGTGTGTTGCTTGAAGAGTATGCCCAGAGTCTCAAAGATGCTGGGATCAAGTGTCTCAACGTCAGTATCGATTCCCTGGAACCGCAACGCTATGCACGCATCACCCGTGGGGGCGATCTGACTTTGTGGTGGCGCGGCATTGAAGCTGCAGAGCGGGTAGGGCTGCGCCTTAAACTCAACGTTGTGGTTATGCGCGATATCAACGCCGATGAAATCGGCGACTTTGCCACCCTGGCGCTGCAAAATCCATGGTCGGTGCGTTTCATTGAGTATATGCCCACCGCGCAAGGGCCTGATTCTTCCCTGCAGGGGGTTGCGACCCAGACCCTCTTTGAAACTCTGTGCCAGAACTACCATCTTGAGCCTGTTGCACGCCAAGCGCAAGCGGGACCAGCGCGCGAATTTAAGCTTGCCGGCGGCAGGGGCACTGTCGGCTTCATTGCGGCAATTTCCTGCCCTTTTTGTCATAACTGTAACCGGATCAGGGTCAGCGCTACCGGGAAGGGGCGCAGCTGTCTGTTTGCACGCACTGAAATGGATCTGAAACCAGCAATCAAACAACGTGATCACGCCGCGTTGAGCGCCGCACTCGTCCAACTGGTGGCACAAAAACCGCAGCAACATGATCTGGATGAACAGCCTGCGGTTCAGGCCGCCGTGGCCATGTCTGCGATAGGGGGCTGAATAACTGCGAAAGGGAAAATATTTATGGATGTACATGCATTGATACAGCAGTGGAAACAGGAGCCGGATTTTACAAAACATGTGGGCATGGTGTTGACCCATCACGGCTTAGTGCGGGGCACTACGCGCGAGGGCGGCGCACCGGTACGCCACATACACGTCACCCCGGATAACGCACGGATTGAGGCCCTGCGGCGCGAATTTGAACGCCGTCCCGGAATCTATCGCATTGCGGTTCAAGCCTCCGCAGGCTGCCTCTATCCCGGCGACGCTCTGCTGTATCTGGTTGTAGCTGGAGATATCCGCGAACATGTAAAGCCTGTGCTTGCTGAATTGCTGGATCGCATCAAAGCAGAAGCGGTGCAGAAAGAGGAGATACGTGCAGATGTATGTGAAGAAACATGCGAGGATACATGCGCAGAGGCGTGCGAGGAGGTAAAGGGTGGCGAGTAACCATTTTGATCAGCAGGGGCGCGCGTTGATGGTTGACGTGAGCGCCAAAGAGCCCAGTCTGCGCACCGCGGTAGCGCAGGCGCAACTCAGGATGAAAGCAGAAACCCTCACCGCCCTGCTCGCAGGCACAACCCGCAAGGGCGATGTACTGGCGGTGGCGCGCCTGGCAGGGATCAGCGCGAGTAAGAAAACCCCAGAACTTATTCCACTGGCGCACCCGCTGGCGTTACACCATGTTGCGGTTGAGTTTGATCCCTGCGCGGATACTGCGGTGCTGAGGATTCAGGCGACAGTACGGGCTTTAGAGCGCACCGGCGTCGAGATGGAAGCGATGGTTGCGGCATCTGTTGCGGCGCTGACAGTGTACGACATGTGTAAGGGGCAGGATCGAGGTATGGTGATTGAGCAGGTTCAGTTGGTCTATAAAGCAGGAGGACGTAGTGGGATCTTTGAGTGCGAAAGCGCACATCCGCGCAACGCTTTTGATTCTTAGCGATAAAGGTGCCGCAGGGACGCGCCAGGATCGCAGTGGCCCTGCCCTCCGCACCTGGTTAACGCAACAACAAGTGGAGGTGGACGCGTGTGAGATCCTTCCCGATGAAGAGGAGCTGATCGCCGCATTTCTGACGCGCACGGCGGATGTTAGCCGTCCAGATCTCATCATCACCTGTGGGGGGACAGGAGTATCTCCGCGCGATCGAACCCCCGAAGCGACACTAAAGGTGGTGGAGCGGCAGGTGCCGGGGCTGGCAGAGGCGATGCGCCTGAAGAGCGCAAAAACACATCCGGCGGCGCTATTGTCGCGCGCAGTGGCTGGGATTCGAGGGGAAACCCTTATTCTCAATCTCCCCGGAAGCCCGCAGGCTGCAGTGGAAAATCTCGCTGTTATCTGGGGCGCAATTCCTCATGCGGTGGCTAAAATCCAGGGCGACACCCGCGACTGCGCCCCAGGTTGTACTCCCGAATGTTCGGTTAACCGCTCCACAATGTAGGAACGGCAGTGGAGCGAAAAACAAAGGAACGCAGGTGATGTCAATATTTGTGCCAGACAGTCAATTGGAAGCCTTTTTACTCGAAGACGCCCCTTACGGTGACTTAACCTGTCAGGTGCTGGGGTTGCAACATCAGCCTGGCAGCTTAAGGTTTTATATCCGCCATACGGCGACGGTGTGTGGGACCGAGGAAGCTGCGCGCTTGGTGGAGATGGCCGGGGCGCGGGTAGAGATGTTTATCCCCAGCGGGGAACACGTGGAGGCTGGTGCATGTTTACTCGAGGCTAGTGGTGAAGTGTCCACCCTGCACCAGGCGTGGCGCATGGCAGGAAATCTCCTCGAATATCTCACCGGTATTGCCACCCGTACCCGGCGAATGTGTGCTGTGATCCACCGGGTTAATCCGGGAGTAGCACTGGCGGCGACGCGTAAGATTTTTCCCGGCACCAAGCGGCTGGTTACCAAAGCAGTTCTGACAGGAGGGGGGCAACTCCATCGCCTCGGACTGTCAGAAACACTGCTGGTGTTCAAAAATCATCTCAATTTTCTGGCTGAAAATGGGGACCTTGCTTCCATGTTGGCCACCTGGCGCCAGCAGGCCAAGGAGAAGAAAATCACCATTGAGGTGGAAAATACCACCCAGGCCATACACCTGGCCCATGCAGGGGTGGATGCCTTGCAGTTGGATAAGATGCCAGTAGAAGAGCTTGCGCAGCTGGTACAAGCGGTACGCCAGATCGATGCGGAGATAATTCTGATAGCGGCAGGGGGGATTAATGCTGAGAACATTGGTGCCTATGCCGCAACAGGGGTAGATGTTTTAGTGTTGTCATCGGTGTACTTCGGTCCTCCGGCGGATATCGGCGCCAGTATCGAACCGTATAGCACTCAAGCCTGTGAAAGAGTAGAGCGATGTTAACCCGGTACACGATCAGGCGCAGTTGCAACTGCTTATCTCTGTGCTTGTTCTTTTTGCTAACATCTAGCCTTGCGGTGGCGCAAGAGAAAGATGATTCTTTTCAGGGCTATGTGAATATTCGCTACCGGTATGAATTTCAGCGTCATTTCAACATTAAGTATTATGGAGAAAATCCGCTACAGGGGGAGGGGCGCGATGGCTTCTTGCTGCAGCGGGTACGTGCGGGTGGACGCTGGATGCTCACCCCCAATGTACATGTGGCGGTGGGGATACAGGACGCCAGAGTATTTGAGAGCGATTTTGATCCGGAGCTTTTTTACAGTAAAAACCTCGACCATAAACACAACCCCTACGAGGATCAGCTGGAGTTGTACGAAACATATGTGGAAATCTCAGCTGCAGCTGCCGAACGCTGGACGTTCAAGGGGGGGAGACAAACCATTGCCTATGGAGACAACAGGATCTTTGGCCCTGGAAGTTGGGGTAACTCCGGACGCTATCAGTGGGATGCACTGAAACTGACGCTGCAACATGGAAAACATTTTATCGATTTTATCTGGGGCGCCACGGTTCTCCACGAGCCGGAACAGTTCAGCTTGCGTCATCGCCACAAAGAGTATGGTGCCGGTTGCTACAGCCACCTTCAACTTGCCGAACATGTTGAGTTCGAGCCATTTTATCTGCTTAAATATGATCGGCACGAACGCTATACGGCAATTCCGGGCACGACTGCAGACGACCTGATGTGCCATAATGGCGGTTTCCGAGCAGCGGGAGAAATTTCAGCGCTGTTCTTCGACCTCACCTTTGTCTATCAGTGGGGAGATTACGGCAAGCAGCGTCTGGATGCATGGGGAGCGCATCTGCTGCTGGGAACCACCATGGTACAGTGGCCATGGCAGCCGTCTTTTAGCATAGAGTACAGTTTTGCCTCCGGCGATACCGACCCCGAAGATGGCAAGATGGAGACCTTTCAGGGGGTGTTTGGTGCGCGCGATAAAATGTACGGCCGCATGAACCTTATGGATTGGAGCAATTTACACGACCTGCAGTTGAACGTGGAACTAAAGCCTTTAAAGCGGGTGCAGCTCTATTTGGGCGCACACCGATTCTGGCTTGATGAAGCAAAGGATGGGTGGGCGCTGAATCGCAGTGCCTATCGGGATGTAGCAGGGGACAGCGGGCGACATCTTGGTGATGAAGTTGATGTGGCGATTAAGTGGAAGGTGGATACAGCTGCGCTTGGCTCCGCGCTCCAGATCGATCTCATGGCGGGATATGCCCATTTCTGGCCCGGAGATTTTGTAGAAAAAGTTGCTGCTGGTAGCGAAGCGGACTGGGTGTTTGCCCAAATAGAGTGTAAGTATGCGTTCTGATCTACATGTGCGATCTTTCGGATGGTGTCCCTCTCCATTTAGGCGTATAGAACGTAGTGGCGCAAGGAGCGGTGCGTGCGTAGAGTAGCTGATGCAACTGATGCAATAACCGCAGTGCTGCTGGCTGGGGGGCGTAGCCGCCGGATGGGCTACGACAAACGGGGTATGGTAATTGGTGGCTCGGGCCTGCTGGAACAGCTTATTGACCGGCTGCGCACCTTGTGCCCGGAGGTGCTGGTGATCGCCAATGACCCAGACTACTTTGCGCCCCACAAAGTGCAAGTGTTTAGGGACCTCTATCCGGGTAGTTCCCTTGGTGGGCTGTATACTGGGCTGTATCATGCCAGCACCGCTAGGATCTTTGTGACCGCATGCGATATGCCGTTTTTTAACCCGAAAGTGGCCAAGGCCGTGATACAAAAGTCTAACGGGTACGACGTTGGTGTGGTAAAGACTGCATCTGGATACGAGCCGTTGTTTGCGTGTTATAGTAAAAAATGTCTTGGCCCTATGCAGCAGCAACTGGAGCAGGGAAACTACCGGATCCATACCCTGTTACACCAGCTGCAGAAGAGTTTGCGCGTAAGAGAGATAGAGGCGGAAGAGTTGACCCATATTGCAGGATTTGATTCAGCATTTATCAATATCAACCGTCCTGAAGATCTGGCGCATACGCAGCGTCTGCTCGATACAGGACTGACTCGGGAGAGATAACTATGTTTGGACTTGGAGCACAGGAACTACTTATTGTTTTTGGGATCGTGATTGTGATGTTTGGAGCCAAACGTTTGCCACAGTTGGGTTCCGGCGTGGGAAAAGGGATACGGAATTTCAAAAAAGGGCTTAACAGTGATGATGACGAGAGCAACACTTTAGAAGAGCCGGATGCCAAGGATAAAACTGAATAACCCAGCACTGTAATGTCTTACTCGGTGGGAGTTATTCTGCGGGGCAACATCATAGCTCATGGTGCAACCGTGCCTGAGTTAGTCCCCATTTACAGGAGGTGATCGATGTTCGGAATCGGAATGCCGGAATTGTTGTTGATTATGGCGCTGGCGCTCATATTCATCGGGCCAAAAAAGATGCCAGACATCGCCCGTGCCCTGGGACAGGGGATGCGCGAATTTCGCAATGCGGCGAATGACTTGAAGCGCAGTATCGATATCGATGCGCAGGTGATCTCCCCAGAGCAGCAGGGCAAGGTGCATGCGCATCAGAACAGCGCTGCGCGCAACGAAGCTAAAGAGGTGGATGCAGCAGAGGCAGAGGAGGCGCAGATAGAGCCGGTATCTGATGCAACTCAAACAGAACCGGGCGCTACTCATCCATCAGCCAGGGCTGCGGATGAAGCTGTCACACCTGCGGCGCAAGCTGATGCAGATGCAAAGGGACAAAAAAGAGCTGCGAACGAACACAAAGACAGAGATAAGAGCAGGTCAGAGGTGGAGGCTGACGATGGAAGAAAGTGAACAGGGATTTTTCTCCCACCTGGAGGAGTTGCGCCGCCGCCTGATAATCTCCATGCTCGCGTGGGTGGGGGGATTCGGGGTGTGTTACAGTTTTTCGCAGCAGCTGTTTGAATTTGTCTCCCTCCCCGTACGCGCCTCTTTGCCGCCAGGGAGCTCGCTGGTGTTTATCCACGCCACCGAGCCTTTTTTCACCTACCTGAAAATAAGCGCAGTGGCTGGCCTGCTCCTCGCCTTGCCGGTTGTGCTGTGGCAGATATGGGCGTTTGTCGCGCCCGCACTCTATCCGGGGGAAAAACATCTGGCCATCCCCTTTGTGCTCTCCGGCTGTGCCTGCTTTGGACTCGGTGCCTACTTCGGATTTACCTTTGTGTTTCCTGTAATCTTCACGTTTCTTATCAATCTCGGGGTTGACTCCAGCGGCACCGAAGCGATGCTCTCCATGGCGGGGTATCTGAGCATGTCTACCCGCCTGCTGTTTGCCTTCGGTCTGGTGTTTGAACTGCCCATTGTGATCTTCTTTCTCGCCCGCCTTGGGGTGGTGGATCACATCTGGCTGGCTAAAAACCGGCGCTATGCGTTTATCTTTGCGTTTATAATTGGGGCAACCCTCACTCCTCCCGATGTCTTCTCTCAAGTCTCCATCGCGTTACCCTTTATCATCCTGTACGAAGTAGGGGTGTGGGTAGCACGTATTTTCGGCAAAAAACGCTCCGATACTGCCACTGCCACCAGCCACAGTGATGAAACAGATATCGATAATGTGTAGATAGCGTATAGATAAAACTATGGGCTTCGATGAGCTTAGATGAGTTCAAACTGAGCTGAGCTGTGCTTGAAGGTGCATAGTTGGCTACGCAGCCGCTATACGTGCGCGGGGAAGGTTTATTCTGCTCTGTTTCATGCAGTTGCGTCTAGCCTCGCATAACACGGACATCCAAAAGCTGCGCGCTACAGTGCAACCTTTGTGCAACTTTTGGATGTCCGCTTGCGTGTTATCCGTTAGTGAATTTGATTTCGGGCGACAAGGAGGCCCATCGATTGGTGCAGCGCCCATGCCGCAGTAAACGAGATAATAACGCCTATCAAACCAGACAGCCCGGTTGAGAGCATCTCATTGCTGATAAAGGGAACAGAGTAGTCTGACAGAGGCCCTACAAAAACGGGGGCAGCCTCATGCAGAAATTGATATTTTGCCGCCACCCACTCTAAACCATCTGGATATCTGGAGGCAAAGGGGCTCAGTAAAAGAGCAATCGCCATTGCTGCAGTGGTTGGGATAGCAATATTGCCAGCCATTTTCTTTGCCGCTGTGGGAGTGGGAATCAGTAAACATGCCCCCACGGTAATAACGGCCTCACCGAACCCAATCAGCAGATGGGTTGACAACATTGCCGTGATAACATGGGCGAAAACTATTTGACCATCAAGGGCCAGTTGGACGCCGACGGCAAAGGAGGCAAGAATAACTGAGGCCCAGGCCGCTAGCGCCGTGGCTAGAACTTCCCCTTTAGGGCTTTGCCATTTGGCCGCCAGTTTGGCGCGCAACATACCGCCGAGGCCGGCACCGACAATTGCCATGTTCAGCAGGTTAGCGCCGAGAACCGTGACCCCCCCGTCGGAAAAAAATAGACTTTGGACCACAACCACCAGCGCAATAGATAAAACACCAAAAGGTATTCCCAGCAAACTTGCCGCCAATACCCCGCCCAATAAATGACCTGATGTGCCATTCATGATGGGAAAGTTCAGCATTTGTGCAGCAAAGATAAGTGCAGTAATGGCGGCAAACCGGGTTGCCGATGGTTTTTCACCTTTCGTCGCGTAATACGCTGCTGCGGCAATGCCTATGGCGCTAACAACTGCTGTTGCAGGACAAACACTACCTTGTAACATCGGATCTGGAATATGCATGACACTCTCCTATTGTCTGGTTAGTCCGGGGTTTTATCTGCGCTCTGGCGCCGCCCAAGGAGTTATGCACTTTTGCATAGCATCCCTGTCAAAAATTTATACACCGATAACGTCTATCTATTCTTTAAAGTCTAATACCAGAGAATTTGTGCTAATTTTTATTCCTGCTTCACCTCATGTTTTCGTGCTTCTGCGGTAACCAGGTTGAGCATGGGCGAGACTGTTGAGCGTCCATGCATCAACAGATCCGCGGAAGGATCTCTCCAGATGGAAATTCCATCAGGCGTTGGGTGTTATACGCAGAGTGCAAGATAACCTGAGGGTTTTTACCGCTTCTTTTTTTCTCTGTCACCGTACCGATCAGTGCGGCACGGTTATGCCCCGCTTGGTGTAACAACTCAATCACGCGTGAACTGTCGTGCGGATCAACGGCCACAACAAAGACCCCTTCACACGCCAGGATGTAGGGATCAATTCCGAGCAGTTCCGAAAAGCCCTCAACCTGTTGCGTCAGCGGGATGCTGCTCTCCTGCACCATCAGGCTATAACTGGTTTGCTGGGCCCACTCGTTCAATACGGCGCTGAGTCCACCGCGGGTTGCGTCGCGCATGGCATGAATACTCAGGTCTTCGTCCAGTAATGTTTTGACCGCTGGCCACAGGCTGCAGCAATCAGAGGTGAGGCCGCTGATGGCGATCTCTTCGCGTTCGGCATAGATGCAGGCGCCATGCTGAGCGATGGGGCCGGAGACGATGAGGTGATCTCCGGACTCGATTCGAGCGACGGAACAATCCTTTATCAGGCGACCGAAACCTGTGGTATTGATCATGATCTGATCAATCGCCCCTCTCGGCACCACTTTGGTATCACCGGTGACGATGGTGGCCCCGCACACAGCAAGTTCTGCCCTCATGCTGGCTACGATCCGGCGTAAAACATCGAGCTCTAATCCCTCTTCGAGGATAAAGGCCGCACTCAGATACTGTGGTTGCGCGCCGCGCATCGCAACATCATTTGTTGTGCCGGCAATGGCGAGCTTGCCTATATCGCCCCCAGGGAAAAACAGCGGACTAACGGTGAAGCTGTCAGTGCTGACGGCCATGGTGCCCATTTCCAGAACCGAGGCGTCATCCATGGCACACAGGATTGGATTGCGAAACGCATCGACAAACACCTCCTGAATCAGGTGCTGGTTTTCCAGCCCCCCTGAACCATGGGCGAGGAGAATTCGGTTACTCATTGATCCCTCCGGTATTTATAGTAGGCCGCACAGGCACCTTCGTTGCTTACCATGCAACTGCCATGCGGGTTTGTCGGGGTACACTGGTGAGCGAACAGCGGACATTCTTGCGGGTGGGCTTGGCCGGTGAGAATCGCGCCACAGATACAGCCACGCCCACACTCTGGTTCCGGGGCAGGGCAGTGCTCCGCAAAGCGCACTTCAGCATCGAGAGCGGCAAATTCGGCGCGTAATTGCAGGGCTGAATGGGCGATAGCACCAATTCCGCGCCACAAAAAGGTTGGGCGGGGCTCAAAGTAGCGTTCCATCAACATCTGCGCTTTGCGATTCCCCTGCCTGGTTACAGAACGGGAGTAGGTGTTTTCAACCTTGGCTGCGCCACGGTTTAACTGGCGCAGAATGCGTTCCACAGAAGCCATGATATCCAAGGGCTCAAAACCAGAAATAACTAGCGGCTTGTTAAAGCGGCGGACAATCGGGGTAAAAATGTCACTGCCAGTTATTACGCTCACATGGCCGGGGGCGATAAATCCATCCACATTGCACCCCGGTGTTGCCAGGATCATCTCCATCGCCGGCGGGATCAGCACATGGTTAATATGAAAAAACAGATTTGGAAGTCGCAGGTGCTGGGCCTGCTCAATGAGCAGGGCCGTCATGGGCGCCGTAGTTTCAAATCCAATCGCGAAATAGACTACACTGCGATCCGGATTTTTCTGCGCAATTGAGACGGCGTCAAGAGGGGAGTAAACCACACGGATATCGCAACCAGTAGCGCGCGCTTGTTGCAGCGAACTCTGGGTTCCTGGAACCTTGAGCATGTCGCCCAGGGTTACTAGAATTGTCTCCGGCATGGCGCCGAGTTGTAGTGCTGCATCAATCCGGTGTTGCGGCAAGACACACACGGGGCAGCCCGGTCCGTGCACGAAACGCACCTGCTCCGGCACCAACTGGTCCAGACCATATTTGACGATGGTGTGGGTGTGGCCGCCGCACACCTCCATGATCCGTACGGGGCGCTGGTAGTTGTGATACAGGCGCGCAATGATCCGTTGCATTGCATGAACCTTTTCAGGGGCACGCAACGCGCCGTACAGCTGTTCAGTCCCTATCATTCAGAACACTTTCTCCATCTTGCAACGCCTCATGTTCCAGATCCGCTTTTATCATCTGTTCATACAGCGCTAACGTTTCGCGCGCTTCTTTTTCGTCGATTTGGGTCATAGCAATGCCGACATGGACCAGCACCCAATCTCCGATGCTGACTTTTTCATCAATCAGCCCCAAGTTGGCAGTGCGGGAGACCCCCATGGTGTCGACGGTCGCCATGGCGGTTTCAGCATCAATGCTGGTGATCTGCGAGGGTATGGCTAAACACATATTTTTCACCTTTTACATAACTTAAAAGTTAAATAGAACCGCTACGCGCCAGGGCAGAAGCGATTTGTCCCAGTGCGATGCCTCCATCATTAACGGGGATACGCTTCGGCACATGCAGCTTTATCTGTGCCTTTTCCGCCGCCAACAGCAGGCGGTAAACCAGCTGGGTGTTTTGAAAGACCCCTCCACACAGGAGCGCTTCACGCCGCCCGTTCGCTTGCAAAACTTCAATGATAATATTCACCAGCATATTAATGGAGCCGGTAACCCCTTTTACCAGATCCCGTTCTGTCGCCAGCTGCATTATAGCGGAGGAACACTCAATTTGGCTGTTTATGTAGGTAAAAGGGTAACTGAAACAGAGCGTTTCATCGTAGTATTGATCCATCAGCATGCCACTCTCCCCTTCGTAGGAGAGCACCTGCTGTATCCCCAGGAGTGATGCTACTGCATCGAACAGACGTCCGGCAGAGGAGGTGAGGGGAGAATTCAACCCCTTGCTGTGCATCCGGTAAAGGACCTGAACCTCGGCGCGGCTGAAGGCGTTGAGGGTTGGGTTGTTCAGCGTCAGGGCTTGCTCACCGTAGAGGTCAAACAGCAGACTCAGGGCGACGCGACGCGGTTCTTTAATCGCTTGTTCCCCTCCGAGGAGGCGAAACGGCTTGAAATGGGCAAAGCGCTGATAACCATGATAGGAGCAGTGTAAAAACTCGCCACCCCACACCGTGCCGTCATCGCCGTAGCCACTGCCATCCCAACAGACGGCAGCTATCTCTTGCTCGAGGTCGATGCCGCAATCGATCATGGCAGACAGGGCATGGGCATAGTGGTGCTGTACCCCTGTGCAGGGGATATTCTGTTGCTTGGCCCAGCGCGTGGGTAAATAGTCGGGATGGAGATCGTGAACAATCAGCTCCGGTTCAAAGTTGTAAAGCCGTTTAAAGGTGTCGATAGTTCTGACAAAATACTCTTCAGCACCCGGACTCTGAATATTGCCAATGTGCGCACTGACGATCGCCTGTTTTCCCCAGCCAAGCGCAATGGTGTTTTTCTGCCCCGCCCCCACCGCCAGCACCTTGCAGTTAAGTGGCGCCGGAAGATCTATCTTGGTTGGGGTATAACCACGGGCGCGGCGCAAGGTCAGTTGCTGGTCTCCAACGCTTGTTACGACACTGTCATCGCAGCCGTTAACGATGCGGCGATTAAACGCCAGGACAAAGTCCACAACGGCCCCCAATTGAGTTGTCAGCGCCTCAGAATTGGTGATGATCGGCTCGTCCGAAATATTGGCACTGGTTGCCACAACAGGGCGGTCGAGATAATGAAACAGGAGCTGGTGCAATGGCGTGTAGGGGAGGAATAGCCCGACCTTATCCAGACCGCCGTTTAACTGTGAAGGGCACTGCCCGGTGGCCGGAACAATGACAATCGGGCGCGGATAACTTTGGATAAGGGCAGAATTGTGCTCATTGAACACCCCGTATTGACGCGCCATGGACATATCTTTAACCATCACCGCAAACGGCTTTGCCGGGCGTCTTTTACGCCGCCGCAGCAGTTGGACCGCCTGGTCGTTTAGCGCATCGCAAATCAGATGAAAGCCACCCACCCCTTGTACGCCGACAATAGCACCGCTGTCGATTTTATCTGCAATCCACAGGATAGGGTTGTCGCTTTCAATCACGTCTCCCTGCGCGGTTGTCAGGTGGAGTTGAGGCCCGCACTGCGGGCAACTGGTCGCTTCTGCATGATAGCGGCGATCGGCAGGATTGCGATATTCTTGCAGGCACGCTTCACAGAGTGGGAAGGGCTTCATTGAGGTGTTGCCCCGATCATAGGGGAGGGTCTCAATGATGGTATAGCGTGGACCGCAGTTTGTGCAGTTGTTGAAAGGGTACAGATAGCGGCGGTCTGTGGGGTCCAGCAGTTCCTGTTCGCATGCGGGGCAGATGGTTACATCAGGAGGAAGGATAACCTGATGATCTCCCACAGGCTGGGACTCGACGATGGAGAACCCTGTCGCAGTTAAAGGGGACACTTTATGGTGTTCGATGTGGTGGATAATCGCTAGAGGTGGTGCGTGTGTTTCCAGTTGTGTCAGAAATGCCTTCAAGCGCCACGGGTAACCGCAGGCATCTATGCGCACCCCTGCAGGGGTGTTTTTTACTTCGCCTGAGATCCCGTGTTCTAGAGCTGTTCGATACACAAACGGGCGGAACCCCACCCCCTGAACGACCCCGGTTACGACGATGCGGTAGGTGGTTTCAGGCTGCTCGAGACAATGAAGTTCCTGTATGGCTTCAGATGAGGTCATATGGCGAGTTGAATACTCAAGCATAAAGAGGTCAAAGGGAGGCTCAAGGGAAGGTTAAACTTTTTGGGCACAGTTAAGTGGAATGATAGCAACATCCTCCCCTAGTTTTTCAATAAGTACCTGCAGCACATCCTTAATCCTTCCCTGCAGCAGGGGGGTGAGTTCCATCCCGGGTTCAAGGCTCTCTGGAACCACGGCGATAAAGTGAACCTTATCCGGCACCATGCCGCGGATGCGGCAGATATCCAGGATGTCAAGCATACCGACCTGATGCGGTGACATACGCGTTTGTATGTCACCGCAACGCATATCAGCATCGGTAAAGTAATGCACTGAACCAGGGGCGTCCTCAATATCTACAACATCGATCACATAGAGTTCATCGTGCTCTTCAATGAAAGGAGCCAGCAATATCCCCCCGGTACCACCATCAATCACTTCGACATTTTCCGGCAGCTGGTAATTCTTCTCCAGGTATTGAATGCAGTGAACGCCGAAGCCTTCATCACTCAAAAGGAGATTGCCCAGCCCCATTATGCCGATTGATTTTTTGTGCTGATCCATCACAGTTACCTTCATATCTAGAGGGTATAGAGCAAAATATATCTTGAAGCAGTGAGATTTATATACTGTTCAAGGACCAATCCCCGGCACGACCAAGGTGTTATTATAAGACCTTAACCGAAGAGAGTTTTTTCCCTTCGGGGTTCAGCATGTGAACAGCGCACGCCATACATGGGTCAAACGAGTGGATGGTGCGTAAAACTTCCAACGGTTTCTCCGGATCAGCAATTGGGTTGCCAATCAAACATTGCTCATAGTAACCGCGCTCGTCGTTAGTTCCACGCGGACACGCCAGCCAGGTAGTAGGCACAACGGTCTGGTAGTTGCGAACTTTACCGTTAGAGATCACAACCCAGTGCGATAGAGCGCCACGTGAAGCCTCATGCACACCTACGCCGCGTATCTCACCTTCAGGGAAGTGGGGCTCGTTAAAGGTGGTGGTGTCACCACTCTCAATGTTGGAGATGAGTGCATCCCACTGCTTGGCCATGTTCTCCCGCACGGTGGCAACCCGGATGGCACGGGAGATATGCCGTCCCATGGTGGAGGGTAGAATATCGATGTCGTACTGGGTCTTGCCGATGGAGGACATCTTCTCCAGCATCATGTCGGTGAACTTGACTGCTGGCTCATGTTTGGCCTGGTACATGCCTAGAACTGCGGCCACAGGACCCACTTCAGCCGGCTCATTGAGGAACGAGGGCGACTTGACCCAAGAATACTTGCCTTCAAGGTCAGCCTCGACAAACTTCGGTTCCGTGGTTGCAACAAATGGATGCATGGTCCAGTCCCCTTGATAGAACGAATGTTTAACCGACTCTTTAACATTGTCTTCAAAGTAAGGATCACGCGAGGAATTAATGCGGCGGAAGGAGGAGAGATCACCCCCTTTAATGTAGCCGCCGGGCATTGCAAAGCTCGTCCCTTTCTCATCCATGGGCATCTCAGGGACAGATAAAAAGTTTCCGTTCCCTTTGCCATAGGTGCACCACTCAGGATACATGGCTGCGATAGTAGCAACATCCACCAAGTAGACTTGCTCAACAAAGTCGCGGACTTCATCCATCTGAGTCTTGAGGTAGTAGAGCCGCTCCATGGTGAGGGTGGCGGGGCTATCCAGGTTGATCGGATTGGCAACTCCGCCGACAGCCAGGTTCTGGATATGTGGAGTTTTAGAGCCAAGAATAGTCACAACCTTGTTGATCTTGCGCTGATACTCCAGCGCCTGGAAATAGTGAACCGCTGCGATGAGGTTGACATCTGGATGCAGTTTCATGGCCGGATGACCCCAGTATCCGCTGGAGAAAGGCCCGAGCTGTCCAGATTCAACGAATTTTCTCAGTTTATCCTGCACCTGTTTGAATTCCTGGAAGCTGTTGCGTTTCCACGGCGAAAGGCTTTGCGCTAAGGTTGCAGCAGTGCGGGCGTCGGCCTCAAGAGCAGCTGAGGCGATATCAATCCAGTCGACGGCCGAGAGGATATAGAAATGAATCATGTTATCTGCAAGACAGTGGGCACCAACGATCATATTCCGGATGTACTGCGCATTGACCGGGATTTCCATGTTGAGTGCGTTCTCAACTGCACGAACAGAGGCTATGGCGTGGACAGTGGTGCAAACACCGCAGATACGCTGAGTGATCATCCAGGATTCACGGGGGTCTGTACCTTTGAGCATGTTTTCAATCCCGCGCCACATGGTGCCAGTGGACCACGCATCAACAACCTGGCCGTTATCCACAGCACATTCAATACGCAGATGTCCCTCAATACGGGTAATGGGATCAATGACAATTCTTTTCGACATATTGAAACTCCTTAATGATTCGACTCAGCGGGCGCATGAGAACTGAAAACCGGAAATATTTTGACAAACAAGGTGTACATCGCGATCTCAAAAGCAATCAGACCATAGGTGATCATCTGCTCACCAACGGAAGGGAAGTATTTCCACCCATTACCGGGATCAAAACCGATCATATAGGTGTTGAAACGGTACAGGGAGCCGCCAATGAGAATAGCGGTTGCTGCTATGAACAGGAGGCGAGGGCTATTCCGGTAGTTCGGGTAGGCAAGGATAACCAGACCGATGATCAGCATCAGGTTCTCCAACAGGAACATGTTGCCTAAAAAGGACCCTGAGAAAGCTTCGCTCATATAACCGCGCATGAAGACGTTTTGGAAGCGAACAACCAGATAAAAGCCAAGCACATACACCATAATGTGTCCAATTTTGGACAAAATAGAGGTCTCGTCGCTCAGTTCGTAAACCCGCGAGGAGATGGTCGCTTCGAAGATCACCATGGCGAAGCCCATGAAAACAGCGGTCAAAAGGAATAAGAGGGGCAGGGTTGTGGTATGCCAGAGCGGGTCGAGTTTGTAGCCGGCCATCAGGATCATGGTGCCTAGAGAAGACTGGTGCATGGTTGGCAACAACACCCCCAGAGCGATGATGGCAAAGATCACCTTATCCAACTTTTTGCCGAAGTTTTTCAGGCCCCACTTCTCGACAAAGGCAGGAGTAAACTCCAGCCAGAGCACAAAGATATAGGCAGCGATACACATGGCCACCTCAAACATCACCGAGTGAAAGTTCATCTGCCAGGGCAGATAGAGGTTGTAGACGTTTAAGTAGCGCCCGATATCGAGAAACACCGACGCACCGGCAAGAGCGTAGCCAAACATCGATGCAAGCAGCGCCGGTCGCACCAGGGGATGGTACTCCCCCCTATTCATAATGTAGACCAGCAGTGCCATCACATAGCCACCACAGGCAAAAGCGGTTCCAACAACAACGTCGTAGGAGATCCACAGACCCCAAGGGTAGCCATCGTTGAGATTGGTTACGGCGCCGATACCAAAGATCAGCCTTTTCACTACAAAGTAGCCAGCAATTGCGACCACAAACATGCATATACAGAAGGTGCGGGTAAAGATGCGTCCACCTAGCGCTTTTGGTTCATGACTCATGCGTCTTCTCCTTGATCATGCGTGGATGTAGACTGCTTTTCCTCGTTACTCTTTTTATTCTTATTTGCCATGAAGATGAGGCCGGCGAGGACAACCAGCGGGTATACCATCCCTTTGTAGATAGCGTACTGAATCCCACTCGCCATAGAGACAAAGGACTCTTTAGGGAAGCTGGGCAGACCTAGTTTTTCAAACGGAACCGCAGCCATGTACATGACCTGGGTGCCACCGAGTTCATCTTTACCGTAGACGTGCTGCTGGTATTCAGGTGCGTTTAATTCATGCCATTTGCCTGAATCAATTGAATAGACAGGGAACTTATACAGTTTGCCAGGCTTCATTTGCAGTCTTCTTCTTGTTTCGTTCAGCAACTCGGCAACAGGCCCAAACAGCGATGCACCCGTGGGGCAAACCGAACAGCAGGCAGAGATCTCACCTTTGGCGATGAGATGTGCACATAGCTCACATTTGACGATCTCTGGATACGGAACATCCCATTCGAATTTCGGGATATTGTAGGGGCAGGCAACCTGACAGTATCTGCACCCAATGCAGGCATTTTTATCGTATGTGACAATGCCGGTGTCATTGTCTTTGACAAGCGCGGTAACAGGGCAGGCGGTGACACAGGAAGGGTCAACACAGTGGAGGCACTGCCGCTTGATAAAGGCATAGCCGTCCTCTTCTTGATCCTTATGCGCGCCGGTTCCGCTAGAAAATTTCTTGATAATATTTAGCGTGGAGGCAGATAGGTCTGGGGGGTTATCCCAGATCTCCTGTTCGCCTGTCATCTCCGGAATCATGGAGTTGGCTTTCTTACAGGACGACATACAGGCATTGCAGCCCACGCACAAAGTTGAATCGTATAGGATCCCCAGCGCATTAGGAGGCAGGGCCTCCACCGTGCGGGCATCGACCACCTTGCTGTCAAGGGTCAGAAGAGCTAGACCGCCAGCAGCTCCTTTGATAAAATCACGCCTCTTCATCTTCATGCTTAGGTCCTTTATCAAGTTTTGCTGCAAACACAGCCCCTGCTCCAAGAGCAACGCCGCCCAAGCCAGCCATCAGCGCTGCTGAGCCAGGACTTACCCCCTCGCCGCGCTCAACAATGATCGGTGCATGTCCAGCCGCCGGTGTCTGGTGCAAGACAGGGCTGACCGTAAACTGCGGAATATTAAAGCCCACACCTTTCTGCGCGCAGCCAAAACACGGATGCCCAATAGCAACGGGCCAACAGCCGGAGCCGGCATCGCCAAACTGAGAAGTTGAGCAGTTGGCATAGGTAACCGGGCCTTTACAGCCCAGGTAATATAGACAATGTCCTTGGCGATGACTTTCATCCCCAAAGGCGCGGGCAAAGCGTCCATTGTCGAAGTGCGGGCGACGCTCGCAATGTTCATGAATAAGGCGACCATAGGCAAACTTGGGACGATTTTCGCTGTCCAGTGCTGGCAGTTTATTGAAGGTCAGATAGTGGATAATAGTGGACAGGAGGTTATAGGGATTGGGTGGGCAACCCGGTATAGATACCACCGTTTGATCTTTCAGTACTTCGCTGACACCCACACACCCGGTGGGGTTTGGAGCCATGGCAGCAATACCACCCCAGGAGGCACAGGAGCCCACCGCAATAACCGCACCGGCTTTGGGGCCTATGTCGCGGACAATATCGACAAAGTTCTTCCCACCCACGCGGCAGTAGATACCCCCATCTTTCAGTGGAACTGCACCTTCAATGATAAGGATGAATTTGCCATAATTAGCCTCAACCGATTGTTCCAACGCCTCTTCAGCCTGATGTCCGGCACCTGCGGACAAGGTCTCATGGAAGTCCAAAGAGATAAGTTCTAGCATTAACTTTTCCAGGGTAGGGTGCTCGGCGCGCAGCAAAGACATGGTACATCCGGTACACTCAGAGCCGTGCAGCCAAATGACCGGAGGTCTGTTCGGATTGGTAATGGCATGGGCAATTTTTGCGGTCATTGCTCCCGGAAGAGCCAAGCCTGCTGCCACAGCCGAACAAAATTTAATGAAATCTCTACGCGAGATCCCACCTACTTGTTCTTGATCCTGGTCAAACTCTGTGTTTTTCATACACTTTCTCCTGATTGGCTGTACGGTCTACATTACGATTCAGCGAATGTACACTGCGCTGCTGCACCCGAATTATTTGCAAATTTCTTCAACGGTGGCTTCCGATGGGTTGCTGAGGCACTTCGCAAGCATTTTGCGCTCCTGTTTTGAGACGTCTGTCCCGAGTTTAACCATGGCATCAATTGTTTTGAGCCACCACCCTTCACTTTGGCCAATTTTTGCACAACTTGTTGAAATGGAATGACACTGAACACATTTTGCGTCCAGCACCTTATGGCAGGATTCCGCAGACTGACATCCGCAAAGCGCTCCGAGAAAAAATATACCCAGAAGAAGTTTTTTCTCGAAACGAGCATTAAAATGGCAAGGCTTCTCCAAAATAGTCATCCTTTCTTCCGTGGGTAAGAATGCTTTCAATTTGCCTGGTTAGGTAAGAGGAAATTGTTGCTTAAGCTGTTCTTCCAGCAGATCTTTGTTTTTTCAGCTTCTCGGGTAGACATCGGTCTATGCAGGGAGCGCTATGCTAGCGTCAGCACTGCAAGTTGTTATATTGTGAGGTTGTTCTTTAACCATGCATACCAATGATCAAGACCTTCCCCGGTTTTCACCGACAACTCGATAAACTTAAGGTGCGGGTTCACCTGCAGCACATACCGTTTGGCTTGTTCTATATCGAAATCAAGATAGGGCAAAAGATCAATTTTATTGATAATGCAAAGCTGTGAGGATTGGAACATGGCGGGGTATTTCTGTGGCTTGTCTTCACCTTCCGTCGTGCTCATGATAACTACGCGAGCTTTCTCTCCCAGATCAAACAGGGCTGGGCACACCAGGTTTCCAACATTTTCAATCATAAGCACTGAGCTGTTTTCGACAGCTAACTCTTTCGCTGCCCGGTTGATCATCTCAGCGTCAAGGTGACAGCCATTGCCGGTGTTGATCTGGATCACAGGCGCGCCTACGGCATCAATACGTTTGGCGTCATTCATGGTTTGCTGATCGCCTTCGATGACGTAAAAACTGATCTCTTCACCCAGGTCAGTTATGGTGCGTTCAAGTAGACTTGTTTTTCCCGATCCGGGAGAACTGACCAGATTCAGCGCCAGAATCTCCTTGGCTTCAAAATAACCCCGGTTGCGCTCTGCGAGCAGGTTATTTTTGGACAGAATATCCTGCGCTACAATAATTTCGCGACTATGGGAATGGCTATGGGATGAATGAGCGTGCTCGGTTGGATGGCTGTGCCCATGAGGATGGTGATGATGGTGGTGGGAGCCGTCGGCGTGGTGATGCTCATGTCCGTGCTGGTGTCCATGGTGATGCTCGCCAGTCGCTTCAGCGCCGGGTTTTCTGAAGGTAATATTATTATCGTGGCCGCAGCCGCAGTCATCACACATAGTCTCCCTTTCCAAAGGTGGTTTAATATCTGTTTAGCCTGTAAGGATACCGGCCAACAATGGCGGTCGAACGTTCATTCGGCTCATTCTACTCGCAGAGCTTTAACCCGCAGTTCCCGCCCTTGTAAAACCTCAGAAAAAAAGCTTTGGCAGTAAGGGCAGGGGGCCAACCGATCGCTTGCCTCGTATTCCCTGTTGCACGATGCACAGCGAGCTAGTGCGGGGATTTCATTGATCACCCACTTGGCTTTTTCAAGCATGGTTCCTCTCTTCGCTGACTCAATGGCAAACTGCAGAGACTCCATCACCACACCGGCTTGCCCACCGATATCCAACTCAATCTCAGTGATCACAGAGGCGTTTTCTTTTCTGGCGTTCTCCTCTGCGATGTCGATGATGTTCATGACGATTGACAGTTCATGCATATTTGCAACTCAATAAGAGAGCCTTGGAGGATTAGCGTCAGTATCATTAACTTCGTATATTTACTAATTTATGCCTAATTCCACGATGGCGTCAACCATAAACGCTTTTGCTTGAAGGGATGAAACAAGTGGGATATAAACTTGATGGCAGCCCTGCTGACAGTTACAACAGGTTTGTAAGTGGTTGAAAATAAGAGGTTATCAATCAGCGTTGTGTTTGGGTACAGTTAGGACGAGGGACGGATGTTTTTTGCGAAACCATCGATGCTAATCTTCTTGCAAGTCTGGTTAAAGCTGGGGGGCTGTTTTAATACACGGTCGTTAAAAGTTATTTGAGCAGCAGTAGGTGGAAACTGTAGAGAAACAATAGGGGAACGCAGGCGAGAACTCGGGAGAACATAATTATGTTTGGATTTGGAGCACAGGAATTACTTATTATTTTTGGGATTGTTGTTTTGCTGTTCGGAGCCAAACGCCTGCCGCAGTTAGGTTCCGGCGTGGGAAAAGGGATACGTAATTTCCAAAAAGGGCTCAACAGCGATGACGACGAGAGCAACACCTTGGAAGGACCGAATGCTAAGGATGCAACTGAATAAATCCGCACTGCTGGCAGTGTTTTGCGCTGGGTTTTCTCTTTCGGCCATGCACTGTGAAAGTATGTGCCATGAATTGACGCGCCATAAAGCAGTGCACCGCCATAAAGCAGTGCACTATTACGCGTGGATCAAGCATGCCTGAGCTAGTTTCCATTCAACCGGAGGTGAGCGATGTTCGGAATCGGAATGCCAGAGTTGTTGTTGATTATGGCACTGGCGCTCATATTCATTGGACCGAAAAAGATGCCAGACATCGCCCGTGCCCTCGGGCAGGGGATGCGCGAGTTTCGCAATGCGACGGATGATCTGAAGCGCAGTATTGATATCAACGCGCAGGTGGTCTCCCCAGAGCAGCAGGGCAGGATACATGCGCATCAGAACAGCGCCGCACACAATGATGCTAAGGGGGTAGAGGCAGCAGAGGCAGATGAAGCACAGCTCGAGACAGTTTCTGCTACCCCTCCAGCCACCAGCGAGGTTCCGGAAAATGTTGCACCTGAACCGCATGATACTGACATGCAAAAAACGCTCTGATACTGCCGCTGCCTCCAACCACAGTGATGAAAAACAGATACCGATAATGTGCAGATAGCGTATAGCATAAAACTATGGGTTCCGATGGATTCAGACTGAAGATAGGCTGAGCCCTGACGGGGCCACCTGGTCACACTCTTCCCTCTTTGCCCCCCCACGCTCAAACCACCATCCTGCCTAATATTGGGGGAGTTTGCTGCAAGGCTTGCTTTAAGCGAGATAACCCGTTATGCTTATCGGTTCGTTTCTGTGGCTCACTTCTGCAGTCAGTGGTACCCCAGCGTAGTTCACTGCATGATAAGCACCCAACTCCAGAACCAACTTTAGACATTACCATTTACCATCCGCGCACCTGATCCCCGGCAGGGAAATGCATGGGGTTCTGAATTCGTGGCGCTTTCTATCCAGATTGGCGCCAAATGAATGCGCGCATAGATGGAAAGCCTCTTCACGTATGGAGCGTAAAGCTTCGCGTATGGGCGTAAAGAATTACCTTTTGAACTTTTTGAACAGAAAGCATGGAACTGCATGACATTTATTGACGCTATGAAAAGCACGCGCTTAACCGCAAAAAACGAAACATTATCTGGACTAACCGTAGCTCTTGCCTTGGTTCCAGAAGCTATCGCCTTCTCCCTGATTGCCAATGTCAGCCCCTTGATTGGTCTCTACTCAGCGTTCATAATTGGTCTGATAACCTCACTTCTGGGCGGGCGTCCGGGAATGATCTCCGGCGCAACTGGCGCCATTGCTGTGGTTATCGTCAGCCTGGTTGCCAGACACGGAGTAGAGTATCTGTTTAGCGCCGTTGTCCTGATGGGACTCATCCAGATGCTGATCGGCTTTCTCCGCCTCGGAAAGTTTATCCGTTTAGTGCCTCATCCCGTTATGTTCGGCTTCGTCAATGGTTTGGCCATGGTGATTTTTCTGTCACAACTAGAGCAGTTCAAAGTCACTGGAGCAGACAATTCATCCTCCTGGTTAAGTGGAACACCACTCTGGATCATGTTGGGTTTTGTGCTGGCAACTATGGTGATTATCTACTTCCTCCCCAAGCTGACCAAAGCTGTACCGGCATCCCTTGCGGCCATAGTGAGCGTTTCAGGAGTTATCATATTTTTTGACATCCCGACCCGAACCGTGGGCGATATCGCATCAATCTCCGGTGGTCTGCCGCAGTTTCATATCCCGTCGGTTCCCTTCAATTTTGAGACACTACAGATCATCTTTCCTTATGCCCTGATTATGGCGTTTGTTGGTTTGATCGAAAGCCTTTTAACCTTAACCGTGATTGACGAAATGACCGAAACTCGTGGGCGTGGCAATAAAGAATGTCTTGCGCAGGGAACGGCCAATGTGGTCACCGGGTTCTTCGGAGGCATGGGTGGCTGTGCCATGATCGGCCAGAGCATTATCAACGTCAGTTCAGGGGGGCGGAAGCGGTTATCCGGCATTGTTGCCGCGATCGCCCTGCTGCTTTTTATCCTTTTTGGTGCGCCATTGATCGAAAGAATTCCCATGGCGGCATTAACCGGGCTGATGTTCATGGTGGCGATTGGAACCTTTGAATGGGCGAGCTTGAGAATCATCCGCAAAGTCCCAGCTGCGGATGTGTTTGTGATGGTGCTGGTCGCCCTGGTGACAGTCATTTTCCACAACCTTGCAGTCGCCGTCCTCATTGGGGTTATCATCTCGGCTCTGGTTTTCACGTGGGAAAACGCCACGAGGATTCGCGCCAGGAAGCATGTAGATGAGCATGGTGCAAAACACTATGAAATTTATGGCCCGCTGTTTTTCGGCTCTATCGCCGTATTTCAGGAAAAATTCGACATCCTGAACGATCCACAGGAAGTAGTGATTGATTTTAAGGAATCCCGCGTAGTTGATCACTCGGCGATTGAAGCCTTAAATAAATTAACTGAAAGGTACGCTAAAGTTGGGAAAACAGTACGGCTGCGTTATTTGAGCGCGGACTGCCGCAAACTTCTCGACAATGCCTCTTCCATCATCGAAGTGAACTATTTAGAAGATCCGAAATACAAACTGGCAGTAGATGTGTTGGCTTAGTTTTTTATTCGCTATGGCGCACACCAAAGGCTTGCAACCCTTTGCTAGTAAACGCTTATATGCATAATGGAACAAGAACCGCATGGATGATGAAGTTTGAAAGGCTGGGGGGGCAGGTTTACGGTAAACCTGCCCCTTGTGCTTTTTTGGGTCTCGGTGGTAGATGTATCATCTCTGCCCAGGGATGTGATGTCGTCTTGCTCTAGCCATAACAATTTTCGTAAAGGACGCTTTTATTAAGCCAGGCGAAGATCCTTCCAGGGCCAAAAAGCTACGTTGTTTTGACCTTAATTGGCCCAGTCTTATCGCCGTTTATCAAGGTATTATTGTTATTGCGCTGTTAATCCACCATCAACAACAAATTCTGAACCTGTTGAGTAACTTGAGTCGTCTGATGCTAAGAATAAAACCAGGTTTGAGACTTCTTCTACTTTAGCAATGCGTTTCATTGGAATTGTTCTTGCGAATGCTTCAACTTGTTCTCTCACATCTTCTTGCATAATCATTGGTGTTTCAATAACGCCTGGGTGAACTGAGTTCACGCGAATACCTTGTGGCGAATATTCAAGCGCGGCAGCTTTTGTCATCCCACGTACTGCGAATTTTGTATCTGTGTATCCTATTGCGCCACCAACTAAACCGTTCATTGACGAAATGTTGATGATCGAGCCTCCACCTGCTTTTCTCATCGAAGCACCAATAAGTTTTATGCCAAGAAAAACAGATACTTGGTTGATTTGTACAATCCTGTTGTAGGCGTCAAGTGTTGTTTCTTCAATTGAGTTAGACATTGTAATACCGGCGTTGTTAACAAGGACATCTACTGGCCCAAATTTCTTTTCTGTTTCTGCAATCACATTTTTCCAGTCATCTTCGCTTGTTACATCTTGTTCAATAAAAAAGGCATTCTCCCCTAATTCTTCTGCAAGTGCGCTGCCTTTTTCTGTGTTTAAATCTGTAATAACTACCTTTGCGCCCTCTTCTATAAATAGACGCGCGTGCGCAGCGCCCATACCTTGTGCTGCTCCTGTAATAATTGCTACTTTACCTGCTAGGCGTGGCATGTTTATTTTCTCCTTAAAAGAAGATTCTGGGCAGATTGTGGGAAGATTTTCGGGAGCGGACCAAGTTAGCTAACTTGGTCCGCTCCCGTTATGTTTTTCCCTATGTTGATGCGTAATCTCAGTTAAACTTCGAAGTCCTCACCGTAGCCGAAGTTTTCAATCACATAATCCATGTCCTTGTCCCCACGTCCAGAGAGATTGACCAGGATACTGCGGGAAGGCTTGGGCTGGCTGCGGCTGAGGCGGATGGCATGGGCCACGGCATGGCAGCTCTCCAGTGCTGGAATGATCCCTTCAACGCGTGAGAGCATATAGAAAGCTTCCACCGCTTCGCGGTCGGTAGCGGTCACATATTTCACGCGCCCACTGTCGCGCAAAAAGGCATGTTCAGGGCCAATGGCGGGGTAGTCGAGACCGGAGGCAATCGAGTAGACCGGCGCGGCTTCCCCGTCCTCATCTTGCAGAAGGTAGGAGTTGAATCCGTGCAGCACTCCCTCCTTGCCATAGGTCATGCTCGCGGCATGTTCGCCAACCTTGGTGCCTTTGCCCAGAGGTTCAACACCGTAGATTTCGCAGGGGTCCGTCAGGAATCCGCAGAAGATCCCCATGGCATTCGAGCCGCCACCAACGCAGGCGGTGACGATATCGGGAATGTTGCCCGTCATCTCAAAAAACTGCTCGCGCGCTTCAATACCCACTACGCGCTGAAAGTCGCGCACCATCAGGGGGAAGGGGTGGGGCCCCACGACCGAGCCGATGCAATAGATTTGGGTGTCGGGATCTTTACTATACGCCTCAAAGCAGGCGTCCACCGCCTCTTTAAGGGTTCTGAGACCAAAGGTGACCGGGATGACGTTGGCCCCCAGCAGTTTCATGCGCGCGACATTGGGGGCTTGCTTGAGCATATCCACCTCACCCATGTAGATGTCGCATTCGAGACCAAAATAGGCGGCAGCGGTAGCGAGTGCTACGCCGTGTTGCCCGGCGCCTGTTTCCGCAATCAGTTTCTTTTTCCCCAGATACACAGCCAAGAGCCCTTCTCCCATGCAGTGGTTGAGCTTGTGCGCGCCGGAATGGTTGAGGTCTTCACGCTTGAGATAGATTTGCGCGGACCCGAGTTTGCGCGAGAGGCGCTCGGCGTGATACAGGGGGGTAGGGCGCCCCTGGTAGTGCTTCCGAATCGCACGCAGTTCGGCGATGAATTTGGCGGAGCGCGAAATGGTGTCGTAGGCATCGCGAATTTCCAACATGATTTTTGCAAGGTGGGGAGGAAGATAGGCACCGCCATATTTTCCGTAGCGGCCGTCCTGGTCGGGATACACATTGAAATAATTAGAATAATCGGGTGTGCTCATGGTGTCTCCTACTGGATGCTCAATGTTTGTGTGTTTAAGTTGAGTGTGGATATCAGCTATAAACCTTGTTGCGGATGCGTAGATATGCTCAGTTATGTCGATTCGCTCCAGCCACAACACTACGTTATTTTGAACTTTATTGCTTTAATTTTAGCTGGTTAGCTTGGTTTAACCCCGTTTTTCCTCAACAAATGATTATAGCATCATTGTATGAGTGCAATGGTGCTACGTTCAGGGACATGCTCCATGCAAACGTGTCACAGTTGCTGACGCATCACTTTATACTATACACCTATTAATTTTTGGAGGATACGTTGTGCGCAATTTTGAAACTAAGAGGACCGCACCTGCCGCTCAATTCTCGCCTGAAACAACGAATGGAGAATCTGCCGTTACGACGCATTGGCTCGCGGTAGCTATAGTGGTTGCC
>CAZDRL010000008.1:58334-71326 GCA_964508035.1 uncultured Desulfuromonas sp. | reverse complement strand
ACTCTGGACACCGCACTCCAAACACGCTGAGGTTTGGCCGTTCCATACCCTGACGCGCGGGGAATCACATCGACTTGCGGAACCCTGATAACCCGCAGCGCTCGGCTCTCTTCCCTGATTTCCTTTATTTTTGCACCGGGCCTTAACGTCAGCATAAGGGCAAGAACAAGCCCTCCGATAATTATGGGTACCAGTATTATCAGTTTGTGCTTTAATATTTTTTTAATATTCTCTGCTTTCATTCCGCCCTATCCCCTGTTCATCTCGATTGATCTCTTACCATCTGTTGCTCGCTAAACCTGATCGCGCACATATCTGCCAAAGATCTGGATATGCGGACGCAGAAAAGGCAATGTCACTATTCCCCCCAGCCCCCTCCCAGGGCACGGTAGAGGCCAATCAGGTTCTGGACCATGCGCGCTTCGCTGTCGATAAGCCGATCTTCATAAACGAACAGCGATCGTTGCGCGTCCAGGACATTCTGATAGCTTGTCTTGCCGCTGCGATACAGAGATTCGGCATATTGAACTGAACGGCGATAAGCTATGACAGCTTCTTCCAAAAAGTCGCGGCGGGATTTTTCCCGCTGAAATCCGGAAAGAAAGTCCTGCACATCCGCCATTGCAACCAATACCGTGTTTCTGTACTGCAGATAGGCCTCATTTGCCGCCCATTTGGCCGCCTCTATTTTATTTGTGGTCGCCTGACTATTGAACAGATTCCACTGCAACGCCGGTCCGAGGCCATAGGTTTTACTCGCAGTCTGAAAAAGATCGGCGCCACTTTGCGATTCAAAACCGAACGTTCCAGCCAATGACAACTGTGGATACAACTCGGCCATGGAAATTCCTATCTGCGCCGTTCGAACTGCCACCAGCCGTTCCGCACTGCGGATATCTGGTCTCTGTCTGACCACATCCAGCGGCGCTGAAACCATAACTTCAGCCGGAACTTTTGGAATATCAGCTTCAAGGGGGACGAGGAGCTCATCAAGCTCGCCCGGATAGCGTCCGAGTAGCACCGTCAGCTTGTTCAGGGCTTCGCGCAGAGACTGATGAAGCGCAGGAGTCTCACTCTTCGAGCTGGCGAGATTTGATTCAGCCTGAGCCTGATCGAGTTTCGGTGCGGCTCCGGCTGCGACGCGTTTACTGACAATTTCAAGACTTTTAGCCTGGTTGAGGATATTGGCGTCGGCAACACGGATCCGTTTTTGCAGCGCGCGGACATTGATATAGGTGGTCGCAACATCGGCAAATAATGCGACCTGAACGCCACGGAGGTCTTCCTCTTGCATTTGCAGATCTGCATGGGCGGCTTCAACTGCGCGGCGTACGCGGCCAAACACATCAATTTCCCAATTCAGCCCCAGACCGGTACGATATGTATCCGTTGCTCCTGGATCTGCCCAGGAAGAATCGGTCGGCGCGTAGCCCATAGTGGCAGTGGTTTTACTTGCCTGCGAACGAAGATATTGCGCATCGAAATCAAGGGAGGGACCAAACTGGCTTTTTTCGACTCCAAGGGCTGCCCGTGCCTGCTGAATTCGGGCCACCGCAGCTTTAAGATCAAGGCTCTGCAGCGCCGCTGCATTGATCAACCCAGTAAGGATTGGATCATCAAAATTTTGCCACCATGATCCAAGTGTGTGCGAATTTGAGGGCAGTGTTTCAGTGCCCCACTGTTCATGCCATTCTTGAGGAACCACTAAATCAGGCTTGTGATAATCGGGCCCCACGGCGCAGGCGGTTAAAAGAAATACTAAGGGGAAAAAACGGATAGTTTTTATGTGCATCCGGGTCTCGTTTCAAAATTTAGGGCGGATGTGTTTTCAGCGCGGCGTTTTTCTGCAGGAAGATGTCTTGAGCTGTTTCCATTATGGCGCCAGAAAGGTAGTAATTGATTACTTTCTTTCTAGCGGTATAGAATTGTACTGTCAAGAAATTTCGACAGGTCCGGTCAAAAAGTTGGTTGTTGTGAGAGGGGTAGCGCCACAGGTGGCAGAGAAATTGCGCCATGGCTGGAGTACTGAAAAAAAGGGGGGGGTAAATTACGTGGGGTGCAATTCAAGGACGAAGAAGCAGATGACCCGCAAATTGAGCGTAATCCTGACAGGACTGCGGAAATTAATTCCCCCAAACACAAAAAAAAACCGCCACCTTACGGCGACGGCTATTTTTTTTATCTGGTGCCGAAGGGGAGACTCGAACTCCCACATCCTTGCGGACACTAGAACCTGAATCTAGCGTGTCTACCAATTCCACCACTTCGGCATGAAGAGAAGTGGGTTATAGCAAAGCCTGCCGCTTGATGCAAATAAAATCTGTGCTCTAGTGCAGAAATTGCCCTCCTCTAGCCTGATTTAGCTGAGCTTAGTTTAGCGCGGTTTTGGAGCCAAACATGTGGCTTAGCTTCATACGGAATACTTCCAAAAGAATCAGCGGAATACTGTTATCAAGACGGTGCCCATCCTCCACTTCGAGCATGGGTACCCTGAAACACCTGCTGCTATCGATGGGAACCACATCATCGTGAATACCGTGAATGATAATTGTAGGTGGCAACCCTTCCGGTGCTAATCCAGCTGCTGCCTCGGTATGTATAGCTGGAGCACACAGCACCATAGCAGCTACACGCGAGTCCACCTGCTGTAAGCGCAACGCCATAAGTCCACCAGCACTTGAACCCACCACCAGAAACGGACCAGTTTCGTGTTCAAGGTGGCGCTGTATTATGCTTAGGCGCTCTGCTGGATCCTTTACCCCTTCACAGTCAGGGGCAACAACGGTGCCAAACATCTGTTTCAGTGCCTGGTACTTTTTCCCATATGGACCGGTTTCTAGACCGTGAAGAAATACAATCTGCATTCTTTCCCCTCTTCATTCTAGCGTAGGTAAAGTTTCGGGTTTACATCCGTTTTCCCCTCACGCACCTCGAAATGCAACCTCCCCTGCTGCTCTCCAGGCGGAGTGCCACTTACTGCTATCTTTTCTTTTTTACCCACAAATGCTCCCGCCTGCACCAGGGCTTTACGGTTATACCCATAGACCGTATACACATCGTTGCTATGGCGGACAATTATCAAGTAACCGTAACCGGAGATATCGTTGCTGCTGTAAATAACCTGCCCAGCAGCAGCGCTGTATACGCTGGTACCAGCTGGAACAGCAATCTCTATCCCCTTTTTATTTCCCGACCTAAATTCTTTAATCACTTTGCCTTGAACCGGCCACTCAAAACGCTCTCTGTGCGCAGCAGTTGAGCGCGCAGGCTGACTTGATGATGATGTGCGTTTAACTGTTTTTTGAGGCTTAGGCTTCGATATTGGGCGATTTGGTACAGGGGCGCTGCGGGGAGGTGATGAGGAAGTGGTCGAGGGAACAATTGATACCGTTTTATGCTGCGCCACACCCGGAATCCACAGCGAATCACCCGCCTTAATTCTGGAGGTATCGCGAATATGATTATAGCGCGCGATATCATCTACACTTACGCCGTAGGTTGTGCTGATGCGGTACAGCGTCTGCCCGGGCAACACCACATGACGAACCCCTTTAGCACTACAGCCCCACATCAGGAGCAACATTGTACATAGAATAAAGATCCTGTACGGCGCCAGCATAGCAATAAGCCTTTATATGGTTAGAACCTCACAACTAAAAGATGAAACGGATAATGACGAAACCTCCAACCAGCAAGACACAAAAAGCTATAGAAAGTTTGTTAAAATGGCGCTCCGTAAAGGTGCGTGCTTGCTCACCATAAAAATACATAAGAGCAGCAAGGATGAAAAAGCGCATCCCTCTGCTCACTACCGAAGCTAAAAGAAAAATCGGTAGATTGAGGGCAAACACTCCTGCGCCAATAGTTATGATCTTATATGGGATGGGGGTAAAACCGGCAGTAAAAACTATCCAAAAACCGTATTGAGTAAAGTTCTCCTGCATGTGCTGAAACAGCAGGGGGGTAAATCCTGGCACCCAGGTATAAAAAAGCTCGGCGGTTACATCCCAGAACCAGAAACCGATAATGTAACCAGCTACAGCTCCAACTACCGAACCTAACGTAGCCAGAGTGGCAAAATAGAAGCTGCGCGCGGGAAGGGAAAAACCTAGTGCCAGCAGCAGGATATCGGGCGGAAGGGGGAAAAAAGAAGCTTCAGCTAATGCAATAAAAAAAAGCGCCCATGCCCCAACTGGTGAATCAACCCAATGTAGCGTCCATGCGTAAAGAGACCGCAACCACTTAGTCACTAGGCCAACCACTTTCCCCTATCAAGGGTACAAATCTACACATGGTGATATCTTCAGAACTGAAGGAGTTATCGGGCATACGCGTAATTCGGCGTAAGGTTTGGGTATTATAATCACCCACCGGAATGATTAGGCGTCCTCCAGGGGCAAGCTGATCCAGGTATTCCTGTGGCAGATCAGGAGCGCCTGCGGTAACAAGAATTACATCGTAAGGTTGGTGTTCCGCCCACCCCACGGTTCCATCGCTTACCTTAATATGCACATTGTTACATCCGATGGAATCGAGGATACGTCGCGCACGCCGCGCCAGCACGACTATGCGTTCTACGCTGTACACTTGTTCAGCCAACTGCGCAAGGATAGCTGCCTGATACCCTGATCCGGTGCCGATCTCGAGCACTTTTTCAGTGCCACTAAGTTGAGCCGCTTCAGTCATAAGGGCAACAATGTAGGGTTGTGATATGGTCTGTTTTTCCCCAATGGGAAGGGCATAGTCTGTATAAGCTTGGCTTTGCAGCGCTTCTTCTACAAACTTATGCCGCGGGGTACTACCCATCACATCAAGGACGCGTGGATCACTGATGCCACGTTTTATGAGATGTTTTTCCACCATACGGCGGCGAGCTACGGCATAATCCATCAGGGTACGCACCACGTGAAAATTGTTTAGACTACGGAAACAGCGCTTGTTGAAATAGCGCCTAAACACAACTTAAGTATTACGATATACAGCCACTATTAGAAACCAAGTTACGCAAGCTTATACCAGACGTGCACGCAACTGTTTAAGTTCTTCCCGAAGTTCTCGCAAATACTGACGATCTGTAGTGGACTGAGCCGTGGGAGAGGTGCTTTTTTTGCGGGATTTAAGGTGCTTGCGCGCCCCAGCAATAGTAAAACCCTGTTCATACAACAGCTCTTTTATTTCGAGTGCAAGCTCAATGTCGCGTCGTTCGTACTGGCGTTGCTTCCCCCGGCTCTTAGCCGGAGAAAACATTCGAAATTCACTTTCCCAGTAACGCAGAACGTGGGGTTTGACGCCGGTAATAGCAGCAACTTCACCAATTTTAAAGTAAAACTTGTCTGGGATTTCAACAGCCATGATAAAACATAAGTATACTGTTATCAGCTATTTTTTTCATTAATAGTGTTTTTGAGGACCTGGCTGGGCTTGAAAGTAAGTATCTTACGCGCCGCTATTTCAATCTCTTCGCCAGTCTGAGGGTTGCGTCCCCTTCTGGTAGCTTTATGCTTTACTTCAAAGTTTCCGAAACCCGCAATCTTGATTTTATCACCACGCTCGAGGGTCTGCTTCATCAGTTCAAAGACGGACTCAACAATCTCAGCGGATTCCTTCTTCGAAAACCCAGTTTTATAGTAAACATTTTCTACCAGATCCGCCTTTGTCATACTACCTCCGTGGCTATAAAGCGCTAACATACGATATATACTAAACTAATTTGAACTTATACCACGCTGGCTGCGCAGCCATCAACTGCTATCTTATCTCTGCACCCAGGTTTTTTTGTAAAGATTTGACTATCTTGGCATGCATGGAGTTAATCTCTTCATCTGCAAGGGTTTTATCCCCAGAGCGATAACGCATGCGCAACGCCAAACTCTTCATCCCCTCAGGGACACCTTTACCAGCATAAATATCAAACAGGGTAACATCTTCCAGATACTTTACCTTAACTTTATCTACAACTTCAAGCATCTGCTGCGCGGTTACATCCTCGGCAACCAGAAATGCACTGTCGCGATACGAATCAGGAAAACGGGAAATAGGCTCAAAGGATGCGTTCTTACTACGACAGTCATACAGCGCCATCACGTCAATTTCTGCAATGTAGACAGGCTGGTCAATGGAATAGTTGTCCTGCACCTGAGGGTGTAATTCACCAAGAACACCAATTTTTTTCTGTGCTCTGGTGCCGGCGTAGATAGAAGCCGATTTCCCTGGATGCAGATATGGCTCAGGGGTATCTGGAGTAAAGATCGGCGCATTCACACCGAACTGCGTAAACACAACCTCAAGCACCCCCTTGAGATCATAGAAATCGACTTCAGCCTCAGAGTGTGCCCACCCAAGACGTTCACGCTTCCCAGTCAGGGCAATACAAAGCTTTTTGCGTTCATCTGCGCGTTTCCCATCCTGGGTGACAAACACCGGACGCAGTTCGAACAATCCCAGATCTGAACTCTTATGCGCAAGGTTTCTTCCTAAAGTATCCAGCATCGCCGGCACTAAAGAGGTGCGCATAATAGCCTGATCTTCAGTAAGGGGGTTAAGAAGCGCAACAGTGGTACGGCGCGAATCGTCAGAAGGCAACAGGAGGCGATCAAACACACATTTGGATTCGAAGGAATAACTTATTATTTCACGCATCCCCTGGGCTACCATTAGATCACGTAAATTGGTGACAAAATCGATACTGCGCGTATCCAGATGAGGGACCACACAGCTTACCGGCATAGTTACAGGGATATTGGTATACCCATTCAGACGCGCGACCTCTTCGATTAAGTCCACCTCACGCTCAAGATCGTGACGTGCAAGAGGGATGGTAACACACAGTGCATCTGAATCTGTAGCACAGGCTCTAGTTTGCAGGCCGATAGAACTCAACAAGCGCTCAATATCAGCAAGACTCAACTGGAGTCCGAGCAGCGCATTGGTGTGAGTGGAAGTGATAGAAATTTCCCGTTTTTCTACCACGTTCGGATACATATCGATGGCGTTTTCAAGGACAGTCGCTCCGGTAATCTGACGGATTAAATCGGCCGCTCTATCGAGTGCCAAGGGCACCATATCCATATCCGCACCGCGTTCAAAACGATGGGATGCCTCAGAGTGAATTCCAGTTTTTTTACTTGTGCGGCGGATAGAACGTGGATCGAAATAAGCACTTTCGAGAAGAATATCTACGGTATCATCCTGCACCTCAGAATTTTCTCCCCCCATAACTCCGGCCAAGGCCACTGGTTTTTCCGCGTCACAAACAACGACATCTTCATCGCTCAACTCATGTACCTGCCCATCCAGGGTGGTAAAGCTGAATCCATTCGAGGCGCGCTTAACAATAATTCTTTTACCGGCAAGACGGTTATAGTCAAAGGCATGAAGCGGGTGTCCCAACTCCATCAACACATAGTTTGTCACATCGACTATATTGTTTATAGAGCGCATCCCCACAGCTTCAAGGCGCTGCACCAACCACTCCGGAGACGGCCCAACCGTTACTCCACGGATAAGGCGCGCCATATAACGTGGGCATCCGTCGGGAGTTTCAATAGTAACTGAGGTCAGCTCTTCAATCTGTTCAGGGGTAGGATCAAACACAGGTTGCTGGGGGACTTGGAGCTGTTTATCTGTAAAAGCGGCAACCTCACGCGCAACTCCAAGGACACTCAGGCAATCGGCCCGGTTAGGAGTAAGCCCAATTTCGTAACGCACATCTTTAAAACCAAGGGCGTCAAACACAGGGATTCCCAGTTCAAGCCCTGCAGGAAGAATCATGATTCCGTCAGAATCATCTGCAAGTCCAAGCTCTTTTTCCGAGCACAGCATACCGTACGATTCCATCCCCCGTATTTTGGATTTCTTGATTTTGAAATCACCCGGCAAAACTGAACCTACCTGAGCTAATGCAACAAGATCACCATTTTTATGATTGGTAGCACCACACACCACCTGAACTACCTCTACCCCAGTATCAACCTGACATACGGTAAGTCTATCCGCTTGTGGATGGGGCTCAACAGAAGTGAGTTTTGCACTAATAACAGAATCAAGCCCACCTCCGATTTCATGCATAGAGTCAACTTCAAGCCCTGCCATAGTCAAGCGATGGGACATTTCTGCGGCACTTAAATCAAAGTCGACAAATTCTCTAAGCCATTTATGTGTAACAATCATGCTAAAATCCTTTAAGTGTATCTTATGCCGGGTAAGGGAGAGAAGCCTGCGCTTTCGCTGGGAATGAATTAAACTCTAAACTGACGCAAAAAACGTACGTCATTCTCAAAAAACAAACGCAGATCGTTGACCCCGTATTTGAGCATAGCTATGCGCTCCAACCCCATACCAAAAGCAAATCCACTGTACTTTTCGCTGGAATAATTTACCGAGGCAAACACTTCAGGATCTATCATTCCACTTCCAAGAATTTCGAGCCAACCAGAATTTTTACATACCCGGCACCCTTTACCTCCACAAATCACACACTGGATGTCAACTTCAGCACTAGGTTCAGTGAATGGGAAAAAAGAGGGGCGAAAACGAACTCCAACGTTGTTACCAAAACATTCGGTAATAAACGCAGTAAGGATCCCCTTAAGATCACCAAAGGTTATGTGTTCATCCACCATGAAACCTTCAATTTGGTGAAACATGGGGCTATGTGTGATGTCAGAGTCGCGGCGATACACCGTTCCCGGAGCGATAATCCGTAGTGGGGGTTGGCATTTCAGCATTGAGCGGATCTGGACTGGAGATGTGTGGGTGCGTAAAACCTCATTATCACTGATATAAAAGGTATCTTGCATATCCCGTGCTGGATGATCCTTGGGGAGATTCAACGCTTCAAAGTTGTAAAAATCTTCCTCTACTTCAGGTCCCTCTGCAACAGAGAACCCAAGGTGGGAGAAAATCTCTACCAACTCTTCTGTTATAAGCGTAATCGGATGTTTAGAACCTATCTTGGCATGCCGGCCAGGTAAGGTCACATCGATCCGCTCCTGCGCCAGACGGTGTGCAAGATGCTGCTGTCTTAGCGCATGCATCTGAGTTTCAAAGGCAGCGCTGAGTTCATCTTTAACCTGGTTGGCAATTGCTCCTACAACTGGACGCTGCTCCGTGGATAATTTACCCATATCTTTCATGATAGAGGTAAGTCTGCCTTTTTTGCCCAGATACTGTACCCGTATATTTTGCAGATCCGTTTCATTATCCGCGTCAAGCATTGCCTGACGCGCTTCACGCGACATTGCTTCAAGTTGCTGTTTCATAAACCTTACCTTGCATAGATGACATATAAATCAGGATATTTAGGAGAGTTGCACAGATCTGAAGCTAAGCGCAAGTTAGCCAAAACGCAAAAGAGGTGAGGCACAAACACCCCACCTCTTTTTGCTAAATACAGCGGTGACGCTAAAATTACTGTATCTGTGTTTTAGCCTTGCCAACTATTTCACGGAAACCTGCAGGATCTGTTACAGCGATCTCGGCTAGAACCTTGCGGTCCAAGGCGATCTCTGCCTGCTTGAGCCCGTGTACCAGTTTGCTATAGCTTAAACCTTCCATACGAGCCGCGGCATTAATGCGCGCAATCCATAGGGCACGGAAATCACGTTTTTTGGTTTTGCGATCGCGATAGGCATAGTTTAAGGCACGGTCAACCGCTTCGGTAGCGCTACGAAACAATTTACCCCGCGCGCCACGATAACCTTTGGCAAGCTTAAGAACCTTATTACGACGGCGTCTCGCTTTGAATCCTCTTTTTACTCTCGGCATTTCATACTCCTGTTTTCTTTTGTGATATGGGTGATGCGACCTAAGGTCACAGCCGGATCTGAAGGGGGAGACAAATCCCAACAGTTCACGGTCTTAAAGCCGAACAACTCCTGACTACAAGAGTGTCAGATTTGTGTTACAGATATGGAATCAAGGCGCTAATGTTTTTATGATCAGCAGCATGGACTAGCGTACTTTGGCGCAGATCGCGCTTACGCTTTGTGGTTTTTTTGGTCAGAATGTGGCTAGTAAACGCCTTGTTGCGTGCAATTTTGCCAGTTGCAGTTTTTTTAAAGCGTTTAGCCGCACCACGATTGGTCTTAATCTTGGGCATTTAATATTCTCCTGATAAAATACTGATCGCGATTATGCAAATTTTGCTTCTCATTGCAGTGTCCTGTAACAATGCAGAGAGAACCGCGAAAATAAAAGCAAAAAACGAGTTACTTGAAAAGAACTATTTCTTGGGCACCATCACCATATGCATGAAACGTCCCCGCATTCCGGGAAACGACTCAACGACACCAATATCACCCACTTCATCCGCTACACGCTGAAGTAAATCACGTCCAAATTGCGGGTGAGTAACCTCGCGGCCACGAAACATGATGGTCACTTTGACTTTATTTCCTGCCTCGAGGAAACGGCGTACATTTTTAGTTTTGACGATAAAGTCATGCGTGTCGGTTTTGGGGCGCAGCTTTACTTCTTTGATCTCGACCCGTGCAGTTTTCTTTTTAGCTTCCGCAACACGCTTCTGCTGTTGGTATTTAAATTTACCATAGTCCATTATGCGACATACAGGCGGCTTAGCTTGGGGTGATACCTCTACCAAGTCCAGACCATTCTCTGCAGCTGCAGCTAGCGCCTCTTCGATGGGCATAACGCCCAACTGTTCACCATCCGGATCTACTACACGGACTTCGCTGGCACGGATCTCTCGATTAATGTTTGTCTCTTGCTTAGCTATGGGGCACCTCCTAGTGGTATTTGCGGCATTCTTGCATTACATATGCACTGAATTTATCCACGCTCATAGGCTCAAGGTTCTCACCGTTTCTAAATCGCGGTGTAACCGTTCTATTTTCCATCTCCTTGTCGCCAATGACAAGCATGTACGGTATTTTCTGCAATTGCGCTTCGCGAATTTTAAAACCCAATTTTTCATTGCGGGTGTCTTCTTCAACACGCACACCTGCCTCACGTAGCTGCTTAACTACGTCACGCGAGTAATCAAGCTGATTGTCGGTCACATTGATTACAACAGCTTGCACCGGAGCTATCCACAACGGAAAATTACCAGCATAGTGCTCTATCAGCACTCCAATAAAGCGCTCGATTGAACCAAGAATAACCCTATGGATCATTACCGGGCGATGTTTGTCACCATCAGCGCCGATATAGTGCAAATCGAAGCGTTCAGGCAGGGTAAAATCGCACTGGATTGTAGCACACTGCCAATGTCTGTCAAGAGCGTCCTTGAGCTTCACATCAATCTTTGGACCGTAAAATGCCCCGTCGCCTGTATTGACCTCGAAGGGAAGTCCTGTATCTTTCAGAGCCGCCATCAGGGCACTGGTTGCGCGTTCCCAATCTTCATCAGAACCAATTGATTTTTCTGGGCGGGTGGAGATCTCCATTTCATACTCAAATCCAAAAATCTCCATTACATCCTGAACAAACTTAAGCACCCCTTTAATTTCCGCATCTAGCTGATCCGGAGTACACAAGATATGCGCATCGTCCTGGGTAAAGCCGCGGACGCGCGTCAGTCCATGCAACACTCCAGACTTTTCGTGTCGGTGGACAGTGCCAAGTTCAAAGTAGCGTTGGGGCAGCTCTCGGTATGAGCGCATTCTGCTCTTATAGATAAGCATATGGGCCAAACAGTTCATGGGCTTAATACCAAACCCCTGCCCGTCAACCTCAGTAAAATACATGTTTTCACTGTAGTTATCATAATGACCAGAGAGCTTCCACAGCTCAGTACGCAAAATTTGCGGGCCCTGCACGATATCGTAGCCGCGGCGTATATGCTCTCTGCGCTCAAAGTCTTCTATCAGAGTCCGTAACATAGCCCCGCGCGGGTGCCAAATTACAAGCCCAGCGCCAGCTTCCTCACTGAAGGAGAACAGATCCAGTTCTTTTCCAAGCTTGCGATGATCACGTTTGCGCGCTTCTTCCAGTTGCAACAGATATTTTTTCAGCTGTTTTCTGTCGGGAAAGGCCGTGGCATAGATACGTTGCAACATGGGGCGATTTTCGTCCCCACGCCAATATGCGCCTGCGACACTGGTGAGTTTGAAAGCTTTTATTTTACCAGTAGAGGGCAAATGTGGACCTCGGCACAGATCGACAAAATCTCCCTGGCGGTAGAGAGAAACCACCTCTTGATCGAGATCCTCAATTAACTCTACCTTGAAATCCTCCCCCATGGACTTAAACAGCGCGATAGCCTCCTGCTGCGAAACCTCGCTGCGCTCCACGGGCAGATCCTGCTTTACCAGTTCTTTCATGCGCGCTTCTATTTTTTCAAAATCCTCGGGCACAAAACTGTGCTCTGGGGCGTAGAAGTCATAGTAAAAGCCCTTCTCAATAGCAGGACCAATTGTAACCTGCACATTTGAACCATATAGATCCTTAACCGCATGAGCCATAAGATGAGCGGTTGTATGTCGATACACCTCAAGCCCATCTGCACTGTCAAAGGTTATTATCTCTAAAGAGGCGTCTTGATCTAATTTATGTGTAAGATCAACCAGTACACCATCAACTTTGGCAGCTGCGGCCTGACGCGCCAGCCCTTCACTGATTGAACGCGCAACATCAAGCGGAGTAACCCCCACATCAAATGCCTTGGATGAACCATCAGGTAGTTGTAACTTTATCTGCGCCATTGATTCCCTCCAGATTGGGCTCACAAACCTGTGAGCCTATAAGCAAAAAGGCATCCAGTGGATGCCTTTTTCTCTATTATAATGCCACAATCAAATCTAGCCCTAGAATGGTGCAAAGGTTGCTGCCTCACACAACGTGTGTTGTCCTTGACAGCCACCGCATACATTCAGGGTTAAGTCACACCCGAGTGGATATGTTTGCATGGTAGGCACGGGCGGGATTGAACCGCCGACCCCTACCGTGTCAGGGTAGTGCTCTCCCACTGAGCTACGTGCCTGCAAACAGCTATATCACGTGCAACATCATGGACCACGTGCAACATCATGGAC
>CAZDRL010000008.1:0-58234 GCA_964508035.1 uncultured Desulfuromonas sp. | reverse complement strand
CCTGCAAACAGCTATATCACGTGCAACATCATGGACCACGTGCAACATCATGGACTTATACGCCTTTAGAATCTACGTGTCAAGCGGGTTATTCTCCCGCCTATCGCTATAACAGCCAGGCTTAATTTCAAAAAAACCTTTACCAACCTGCTGCTTTGAGATATCAATTACGCCAGTGTCACCGGTCGGCCCCAAACTACGCGCAGATAAGAAAAAACACATATATTTTAAATAATTGCACCATATAAATGCGGAGCTTAGCGTGAGTACAATTATCGAGTTACTGCAAAAGAGTTGCATTAACCACCCCAATAAAACTGCCCTTCGTGAAAAAGTCAACAATGTGTGGGCATCCACCAGCTATACTGACCTATGGCAGGAGTCCGACCTTATCGCTTCAGGGCTACAGCAACTCAATATAGCACAGCAAAGCCACATCGCCCTCCTCGCCCCCTCTTCGCCGCGTTGGGTAGCTAGCTATCTGGGGATTATGAAAAACCGTTGTGTGGCAATCCCAGTAGACAAAGAATTAAAGCGCAATGAACTGCGCCATGTATTAAGTGATGGGGCTGCGACAGTTGTCTTTACCACCAGCGACTTCGTAGAACAACTTTTAGAACTGAAACCACATCTTCCAGACCTTAACTACATCATAGTTATGGATTCTTCCACCGAAGAGTTCAATGCTTACAGAGAAGCATTCAACCTCATAGGTGACCTGATCACTGAGTGGCATTCCCTCATCAATGAGCTGCATATCCCGCGAGAAAAAGCGGAAAAACTTGAAAAAGTAGCCAGCAAAGCACACAGCTTGCTAACTGCCTCAACAACTGAAGATACCGTAGTATCACCACGAAGTGAAAAGCACGACCTGTTTTCTCCCAGCGCAAAACTGCGCGAAGATGCGCTGAAAAAAAGAGCCCTGCTAGACTACGAACAGTTTATTGGCAAAGGGATGCCTGCGCTGGTACAAATTCAACCTGAAGATGTCGCAATAATTCTCTACACTTCAGGCACCACTGGACGTTCCAAAGGTGCCATCCTAAGCCATGGTAATATATCTGCGAACATAAAGGATCTTATCCCCCATTTTCGCCTCAATACTAATATCCACACCCTCTCATTCCTCCCGATAAACCATGTTTTCGAGCAGGTGTGCGGTGTCCTCCTCCCCTTAACTCTGGGCGGAACTGTTTCATTTGCGCAGTCTCTAAAGAAACTGGGAGAAAATCTCACGGAAGTGCAACCAACATTCCTCTTGGGTGTGCCGGCGGTGTATCGTATTTTCTTGGAGCGGATAAGAAAAAGCATCAACACTAAAAAGATGAGCAAAACCCTCTACAACATTCCACTTACGCGCTCATTGGTGAGCAAAAAAGTGCGGGAAAACTTAGGCAACGGCACTGTGTTTGTAAGTGGTGGAGCCGCGCTAGATCCGCATGTAGTGCGAGGATTCAAACAGTATGGCATCCAAATATACCAAGGCTACGGCATAACCGAGACTGCACCCGTACTTACGGCTGAACAACCGGGACTAACCCGCATCGGAACCGTAGGTCGCCCTCTGCCATCAGTTGAAATCCGCATCAAAGACCCTAATGAAGATGGAGTGGGAGAAATAATCTGTAGAGGCCCCAATGTGATGCTGGGCTACCTGAATAATGATGAAGCTACGCGTGAGATACTCATCGACGGCTGGTACCATACCGGTGATATGGGAAAAATCGATGCAGATGGGTTTGTCAGCATTTGCGGCAGAGTGAAAAATCTTATCGTCACCCCCAACGGTAAAAACGTGTACCCAGAAGAAGTGGAGAACGAATTGCTCAGCAGCCCGTTTATCAGTGAAGTAATGGTTTACGGACACAAGGTAGGTCCACTAGCTGAAGAAGTACACGCGCAGATATACCCGGACCAGGATGCGATAGACAATTATGCGCAGGAAAATGACATCTATCCCATGAGCCAGACCCAGATTGAGGCGCTGCTACGCAAAGAGGTACTCAAGATCGGCAGGGAACTCGCTGACTACAAAAAAGTCAAGAAGTTCACTGTGCGCGATGACGAATTTCCTAAGACCACAACCCGAAAGATCAAGCGTTTTGCTGTTGAAGCCGACGTCAGTGCAACTGAATAAAAATTCGGGCCGGGGAAATGCTTCTATCAAGAAGCTCTATCCCGGCCCGAAACAAACAACTGGCATATGGCTGCCACATTGGTCTTATCCCCTATCTCATAAACTATGAGATATGACTAACCTCACCCAGACAAATCTTTTACATCTTTGGCATACTTGCGGAAGTATTTCTCAAGACTGCCAATATCATCGCTACTGAGCTTCCCCCACACCTTCAGGTGGATGGAGTCCGGCTCTTGGGCAAAAAATGTTGACCACTCATCCTGGGTTTTAATATCAAGCGCCAGACGACCAGCTTCACCTCTGGTTTTATGGCAACTCATACATACTGAACGATAGCTTTTCTTACCTTCCCTCCAGTCGGCTGCGAATGCTTCGAAACCGAAAGCGACTAACATAATGAAACACAATAAACCGGCGCACATCTTTTTCATTTCTACACTCCCTTATCGCAAGCAAGAAGAATTACACAACATCTGGAAGGTGGAAAATCCTAACTACATACAAGCAATTCCAATAACTGACTGTTCATGGTGGTAGTAACGGTAGCGAAATCCTTTATACAGCAGTGAGCCGGATATCTAAATGCGTTCCCATAGCTTTATTTAAGCATTCAGCTGTCTCCAGCGGTGTTTCTAAGACACATGGATTGACAACCATATTTTAGGAACAACTTATTATATCCGGAGCTTTGACATAAAACCATAACACATTGAACACTCATTCTATAACTTAATTCCTACTAAAACACCTTGTTTATATACACCAACGACTAAAACTCACTTGAAGAATTAGTCTCTCTGGTGCCCTTCTATTTCTCACCCCTGTGCCCTTACCATCAGTCCAGGTTCCTGGTAATACTTTAACCGCAACTCAATCTTTCTTTTATACCCTTAGCATATTTTCGGAAGTACATCTCAAGGCTATCTATATCTTTGGCATTAAGCTCATCCCATGCTTTTAAATGGACGGAGTCCGGCTCAAGGTTCAAGAATTCCGACCACTCATCTTTTGTTTTACTTTTAAGCGACAGTCGTCCGCCCTCGCCTCTTGTTTTGTGGCAATCCATACATACAGAACGATAGATCTTCTTCCCTTCCCGCCAATTGGCAGCGAATGCCTCGGTGCTGAAAGCCACTAACATAATCACACACAATATACCGGCGCAGATCTTTTCCATTTTTTACTCCCTTATCGCTAGCTAGAAGAATTGCGCATCACCTGGAAGACAGAATGTCCCAACCGATACAAACAAATCAGATGATTGACTGCTCAAGCTCGATAGTTATTTCATAGGAGTCTTTCACATAACACTGGACAGTCTAAGGAAAGCACTCGTCCATTCATAGCGTCAAAAAATTTCTCGTCATTTCAAACTGAGTCTTAGAAATACTCCAAACTCAACGACTATTTTACTTATTAATTAAACCTTGATTTAACCTATGTCTCGCAAACACGTTATGTTTGACTTAATATGCGCACCAAAAACGGAATGGGACAACATCCACACTGAACGTTCATTCCTTGCTTTTTCTAACGCAAAGGCAGGAACTGCTCGCTAGTGCTACAATCATCTTAATCAAGTGACTCGTAACACTAGCGACCCAATCTACCCTCTACAACCCGCACCTTGGGTTAAATGCTTTGAAACAGCTCTAACCACACCCACTCAATTGCGCTACATCTTGGGCATGCCTTCTGAAATAGACCTCTAAATTACTGATGTCATCTTTACCCAACCTCTCCCACACCTGTTTATCATGAAGAGCAGGAGGCTGAGAAAAAAATGCAGACCATTCCGCGCGGGTTCTACTATCAAGTGAAAGGCGTCCCGCCTCGCCTTTAGTTTTATGGCAATCCATACATACAGAACGATAGACCTTCTTCCCTTCCCGCCAATTGGCAGCGAATGCCTCGGAGCTGAAAGCCACTAACATAATCACACACAATATACTGGCGCAGATCTTTTCCATTTTTACTCCCTTATCGCTAACTAGAAGATTTACGCATCATCTGGAAGGCGGAATGTCCCAACCGATACAAGCAAATCAGATGATTGACTGTTTAAGCCGATAGTTATTTTGGAAGAGTCTTTTACATGACGTTGGGCAATCTGGGATATCTCAACCACTCTGCCCATGGCTTCGTCTACATTCTTAGTCATCTCTAGCTGTGCCTTGGAGAGTTCGGATATCTCCGTTACCACGTTTTTAGACTTGTCAATCGCCTCTTTAATTGAAACAAAAGCATCACCGGTATCCTGCGCCAACCGGGTCTGGCTCTCAACAATCCTAGTTTCTTCCTCTAACGATGCAGTAACTTCCCCCGCTTCTGTTTGGATAGACTTGATAACCCCATTTATTTGCTTTGTAGCTTCAGCCGATTTATCTGCGAGGCGCTTTATTTCATCGGAAATTACCAAAAAACCACGTCCTTGCTCACCCGCACGTGAAGCTTCGATCGAAGCATTCATAGCTAGGATTGTGGTCCGCGTAGCTATTTCTGAAATCAACTGCGAAATAGTACCGATCTCAAGCAAACGTTCCGACAAGGTTTTCATCTTCTTGTTAATCACCTGAACGGTAACCCTGATGAGCTGCATACTTTCAATATTGTCGTTAACTAGTCCCTGCCCCTTTGCTGTAACCTGGTCTACCTGAGTAGATACCTCCTGGGCCAACACCGCCTTTTCAGTAATTTCCTGCGCTGCGGCTTCTGATCTTTCAACAGCTTGGGTAACCTTTTCAATCTGAGTACTCTGCGCTTCAGCACCTGTCTCAAGATCCTGAAATATCTGCATAAGATACTTTGATTGAGTCCCAACATCGTCAGCGTTTCTTTTTGTTTCTTTGAGTAGATCTGCAAGACTTTCAACCATGAGGTTGTACGCATCCGCAACAGATCCAAACGCATCAGCAGTAACTGGAGCTTTGAGAGTAAGATCACCTTCGGCCGCTTCACTTACAACATCAAGAAATCCAATCAAGTGTTCCTGTGTGGTTTCACGGTCCGCATCGGCAATAATTGCCTCTTTGTATTGTGCGATAGCTTGGTTGATCAACAATGCGGTTATCCCGATCTCATCTTTGGGTTTGATTTCGAGTTCGGAGAAATCACCCTCATCTAAACGCTCAACTGTTTGGTGCAGCAACATAACCGAACTGAGCAAGCGTCTATTCCACATAAGAATAAGACTCACAACGACAATAAAGACCAGCACAACTCCTGTTATCACGGCATAATAAAACTTATCCTGCCCCGATGCCTTATATTGCAGTTGTGCATTCTTAACAAAGTTCTCCTTAAGGACTTTAAGCGCCAGGTTGAACTCGCGCGTATCCTGCTTGTAGCTTTGATAAGAATCAGTAATAGAGTTGAGCTTGCTCCCTGCCTCTAACCGCTCGAGCGTCTGCAGAAGGTTATCTTCAATTCCTGCATATATATCATCGAGATTCTCAAGCACTTTGAGGGATTGATATTGAGTATAATCTGGAACTCGCAGTTTGAAAAAAATCAGCGTCTGGTTCCACCAAGAGTCCGATTGTTTGGCACTATTAGAATCCACCACTTCACGGACAGCACCAATGCCAGCGGCGACATCTTCAAGAGCTAACCTCACCTTGGTTGCGCGCTCGGCAACAATGGTGGCATTACCCTGCGGTACAGCGTTAACCAACTCCCCTTCGAACACCTGCATAGATGATAAACTCAAACTGAGATCATCAAGCACGCGCAGATTTTCTACTGCTGTAAAGGTGTTTTTCTGCCCCGAACTTGACAACACCTGATATACAACAACATTAAACACAAGCAGCAACACGACCAGAGCTCCCATGGAGAGCACGTTACGTGTCATGATCATCTTGACACTTGGGGTTTTAACTGTCTGGTTAGACATAGTTAAGCATTCTCCTTTTAAAATTTTCTTGCTGCATATCAACCGTTGCCACGTAAATCAGTTATAGCCAGGGGCAAACTCACGCAGTTTATCAAGCAGTGATTCTTCGTCAAAAGGTTTTACCAGATATCCATTGGCACCAAGACTGAAGGCTTTTTCTTGATGCTGTTTTCCGGCACGTGAAGTAATCACTACCACCGGGATTGAAGCCAGGTCTTCGCGGCGTTTCAACTCTGCCAAGAGTTCGTACCCATGCATAACCGGCATCTCAAGATCTGTAAGGATAAAGTTTACCTCTTCAGTATCCAGCAGCTCGAGAGCCTCCTGCCCGTTCACTGCAGTGAGAACGTCAACTCCATTCCCCTCCAAGATCAAACTGGCGTATTTACGCACACTTAGTGAGTCGTCGACCACAAGAACGCGCAACACACTCTCTACATCAGAGTCAGAAATATGCTCGTCTTTGCTCTGAATATTAGGCGGAGCAGCGCTTGCTGGATCACCTGAAACTATATCGATAATGCGGGATGGATTAATTACGAGGCGGATATCGCCGCCGCCTGAGACACTGGTACCAGAAAAATACCGCATATTTTCGAGGAGCGGACCAAAAGAGCGAATAACTGTGTCCTCTTGGTTAATTACCTCTTCAACCAACAAGCCAATCCTGGCTCCCATGGTTTTAACAAACAGTACGCATCTGCGTGAAGCATCTACTTCGTGGAGAGAAAAACTCTTATTCAGATTAATTATCCGATATTGCTCATTTTCTCTAGTTACGTGTTCATCAACAATATCCAGGTCACGGTAGTCTTGAACTTCCTCAACCAATGCTGTGGGAATTACAAACAACTGGTGCCCAATACGAAACTGAACGACATTGATAATTATCAATGACAGGGGAATTTGCAGAATAAAGCTGGTGCCTTTACCCTCTTCTGAAATGACATCAACTGTACCATTGAGCGCCGAGATGCTATCAAGCACAACGTCCATACCAACACCGCGGCCAGAGAGTTCATCAGCACCTTGTCTGGTACTGAAACCAGGCCGAAAAATCAGATCCAGCAATTCCCGTTTCTCAAGATTAGCCTCAGCATCTATCCAGCCGAGTTCAAGCGCTTTTCGGCGCACCTGCTCCATCTGAATGCCGCGTCCATCATCAGAGATGGTGATGAGTGCGGAATTACCCCTTCTTACGGTCTTTATCTCGATACTGCCTGAAGGGTTTTTCCCGGCAGCTAGGCGCTCATGCTCAGGTTCAATACCATGGGCAAGACAATTGCGCAGTAAGTGCACCATAGGGTCAAACAGTCCCTCGATAACAGTACGCCCAATGCGAGTATCTCCCCCCTCAAACACCAATTCGGCAGAAATCTCATCCTCAGCGCGGATCAAATTTCTAAACGTACGTTTGAAACGCTGATAGAGTTGCTCAATCGGCAGAGTACGCATAACCGAAATGCGTTCCTTCATTTCGCCGGTCATACGATCCATGTCCTCAACGTCGACATTCAGATTATTTAGAAAAACATGGATATCTGTCAGAGCTTCGTTAATGTCATTACTGATCTCTTGAAGTTTACGCGAAAACAGGTTTAGTTCATCGTAGCGGTCAAATTCAAGCTCATCAAAATCTGCTATGGGCAAATTAGCGTGCTTAGACTCTTTTTTATCTTCTCCCTCGAGGATGGAATACTCGTGCTGATCAGAAAAAATCTGCACTTCGCGCAACAGACGGTCTCGTGCAAAGTCGATCTCCTCTTTCATGTTTACAGTATGGCTTATCTGATCGAGGATGTGGCTTTTGTTAACCGTAATCTCCCCGAGTAAGTTCATCATTGTGTCGATCTGAGCAATATCTACCTTAACGGTATTCCCACCTGAGTCAGTTGCACTATACTGTTGCACGATACTCGTTAAAGCTTGATTGTCATGCTCTAACGCAGAGGTGTCACTGTCCATCGCCCGGCGTAACAGGGAAGAGAAATCTTTACCTGCCTCTGCTGCAATAAGAAGATATTCAGGAGTGTCAACGCTGTGTAGCAGGGCACGCATGGCGTCGATACCCGCAAGCATGGCATCTATAAAACCTGAACTGATCAGAGCTGTGCCATTCTTAACCTGCTCTAGAAATTCTTCAAATTCATGTGCAATATCGCTTATTTCTGTGTATTTAAGGAGGGCAGAAGCACCTTTGAGGGTATGTGCAGAACGAAACAAACTGTCGAGAAGCTCAGGATCAGGAGAACTCACATCTTGTGCTTCAATCTGCAACAAGCCAGATTCAAGGATAGTAAGATGTTCCGCTGCTTCATCGAAAAAATAATCTTTCGCAGTTCCCTGTTGATTCATTTTATCCCTGCACCTTGTTCTGTTCGATAAATGTTCCCACCTCAATATGATGACCTGCGGTTTTAATGCTCAGATTGGGCAGAGAATCAGTCAAGAAACCCACATTCCCCATAGCGCTACTGGCTATTACGGCGTAGGATGTTGCAACCTCGGCAATACGTGTCTCCCCGTCGAGCAGAGCGAGATCAACCACAGGCACCACCATGCCCCTTATGTTGAGGAGCCCAGAAACATAGCGGGGAGCAAAAGGCAAAGGGGTCAACTCCTTGTACTGATAAATTTCTAATACTTCTTTTACACTGATAAAATACTGGCGTCCGGACACAAAGAATCTACAACATGCAGGCTTCACTAATTCCTGCGTCTCATCCCCAGCGAGATGTAATTTCATCATAAACGGGAGGGCAAAATCGTTTATGATATCCCGATCCGCGACACTGATGAGCGAGTCGAGAGAATCTTCCAGCGAGGACTGAACCTCTAGACTGTCCTCTTCGTGCCCATTTTTGGCCAATTCAAGATAGCTGCACAAATCCTCGTGCCATCTTGTTATCTTGTCGAGGTCGGCATTCTTTGTATTTAAGTTTTCATCCAGATGGTTTTCCAGTTCGCGGGCGAGCTCGCTGGTCTGAAAGCGCTTAACCAGCCCAGCAGTACCTTTTATGGTGTGGGCAGCCCTGCGCGCATCTTCAAACGAGGTTTGAGAAGCAGCGCCCTCTTTATACTCCTGAATAAAAACCGCAATCTGGTTTAGTGCCAACTCTGTTTCTTCGATAAAAACAGGAAGAAGTGTTTCCTGAATATCGCCCATACCTCGACCCTTTAATAAAATAACGCACACGCTGCTCGACACCTAAACCAGGCCTAACAACATTTACCCAAAGACGCACGGCATATCGGTAAACTTGTAGCAGTTGCGTCTGAAATCAACTAACAGACACCGCACCAGCCATGTAAAGATAAAACACAATATCTCGCACTCTATTTTCTTCCAGCTCACTTGAACTGATTAAGTCTCCTAGGGAGCGCCCGTCCATATGTGTCACTAGCGCGCTTTCGTCATCATCCAGAAGAGAATTATGCATCAGTTCAGCACATACCGGCAGGCGTTGTACGAGTATTTCGTTATTGCTAAACTTTGACGACCTTGGCAGTTTACGTACTCCGACCAACAACATCTCAGACACTGGCACACGGAAAGTAATATCAGAGAGGTTGTGGGGCAGTTCATCTTTTTCGAGGAAAAAATTTCCCTGCTCAACTGCAAGGGCTTTATTGAAAGCGTCTTGTGCATGTTGACGCAGATAAAACATCAAATCTTCAGTGCTAATGATATTGCGATCGACCAGCGCCCGCCCAATGGGAATATTGTATTCACGCGCTTCTTTTACAACGCTTTGCAACACCTTACTATCGCACTTAAAGCGGTTATCACTGCAGATCAAATCAGTCAAAAACGTATGGGTGCCTTTTTGACTGGCAGTAGCAAACACAAATCGGCCCTCATCTAGAAAAACTTCAGCAAATGTGTCGTCCGAAAACACAGACAAGCGTCCACTCTGGCAGCTGCTGGCACAAAAACACAGAACTTCTGCCAACGTTGTACACCCCAGATCTCCAGACATTATGAGTGTCTGATGTTTTACCAGCCCGGTCTCTTTTAAAGTGTCCGCAAGTACATTCTTCATTAGAACGGGAAAATCTTGCTGAAAATAGTTCCGCACCACTTTATCGAAACGGTTATTGATCGAATCGAGCAAAGATTCTATGTCAGCTGGCATCGGCTGACTTGATGTTGTTTGCACGGTGTCATCACTATTTGTACTTAAGGGCTGTTGCTGTTGCAGTTGTTGCTCTTCCACAACAACCCTTTCCTGCTCATGAGCGCTTAGCACTTCATTGATCTTAGCAACAAGATCATCTGGCTCAAAAGGTTTGGTAAAATAGTGAACAATGCCAAAGCTTTCCTCAAAAGCCTGTCCAACAACCTCGCTTTTCGACGAGATGAGGATTACCGGAACATCGCGTAATTCTTCATCCTGACGCAAAGCTTTACAAAACATGTGTCCATTCATGCGCGGCATTACAAAATCAACCAGGATAATCTTGGGGTGATGTTTGCGCGCTAACTCCAGACCAGTGTCACCATCTTCTGCCGAGATAACATCAAACCCATTCTGGCTCAGAATCAACTCAACTAGACGTCTGACAGTGGGTGAATCATCGACAATTAGTACTTTATCTTTACCTGCGACCATATGAACAACTCCATTTAGTCAAACCAGTAGAACTCAAATTAATGACGTAAAATATCCATAGCTTTAGACATAGACACCTTCATACGTTCAAAAGCATCTGCTAAAGAGCGTATTTCGTCCTTGGTGTTAACTTCAAATTCTGCATCAAGGTTGCCGCGACTGATCTTTTCAGCCACTGTAACTATATGCTCAATAGGTCTGACAATGCTGGTAAGGATAAAGCGGTCAACTGCAAACAACACAATCAAGAAGAAAACACTGAAGCCGACGGAGGCGTACATGATGCGCTGGTAAGCCTGAGCCTTTACCGCTTCTACTGGCACGTAGATAAAGCGAGCACCTACTACGTCCCCTTCGAGGTATCCGTATCCAGCGCGTGTCCCATATTTTTCCACCTGTTCCGGATGTGCAACTTCTGGAACATCATGGCAACTGATACAGTCAGAACCGGCAATAAGAGGCTTTGCAACGGAGTAATAACTTACCCCTTCGCGTTCTGTGAAGCCTTTCCATTCCTGAACTTCACCGTCTTCCATCCTAGCGATGATTTCATCTTCAAACTGATTAGATAGGTTTTCATCATTCAAAGGGTTAGGTGAAGCATACCGGAATATATATTCGGGATAGATATCTTGGATATAACGTGCTGTTTCGGTGAGCATCAGAACGCCTACTCCACTTTCAGGGAAATAGGCATCCTTCGGAACAAGGGCATCAGCTTTGGGGCGGATAACATTATGGAGATAACGCGCCGAGCTAGACATTACTGCCGCAAAAAGGTCTGTCTTTTCCTGCGCTTCTCGCTCAACATCCTTAAGCAAAGCATACCCGCCACCGGTAACCGCAACCGCTATTGAAACGATATAAACAACAGCCAACATGACCACAATGCGTTTACGAATCGACAAGTTTTTTAACATTTGGCGCTCCTCAGAGTAACAGTTCTAAACATAAACCAAGACAGAACAAGCTATTTAATCGCTTCAATGAATGCAGCGCGCATATCTTGCGGCACATCATTGATCAACTGATCCACCATGTGGGTGAAGTCGGCCTCTGGCATAGGGGTATCTTGAGTGTAAGCCAGTTTTTTGACTATATTCTCCAACATTACCGCCCCTAGCGGTCCAACAATATCTACATATTCGTTGAAGACTTTATTTACCTTAGCAACCGATATCATCTCGCCCGAAGATAAGTTTTTCTCAGTGGGATCCTCGCTCTTCTCTTCCAGGGGGACGTCATCCATTTTACGCGCGCTGGTTTTGAGAATACGTTCGGTAATTGGTTCAGAAAATTTTTTCTTAGGTATAAAGCCCTTAATAAAGCTGACTTCAACCGGATCGTGGCTGCTGACAAACTCAAGGGTTTCTTCAAGCTCCATATTTCCGAGCCTGATATATACAGCTTCACCATTTTCAATGCTTAACTTGCATAAATGCTCCGTTCCGGAAAATTTCAGAATCAGCTGTCCGTTTTTTTCTCGCGCATATTTCTGAAACGCCGTCGCAAGATTCATCTATGCACCTCCGACATATTTCTTAACCGCCAGGAGAATGTCTACCGGTTCATAGGGCTTCACTATGTACTCATCAGCACCCTGTTTTTTACCCCAGAACTTATCGCTTTCACCCGATTTAGAGGTGGTAAGAATGATAGGAATATCTTTGGTCTCCGGAGCACGTTTAAGCGAGCGGCACACTTGGAACCCATTCTTGTTAGGCATAATGACGTCAAGAATAATGAGGTCGAAAGGTTCCGACATCGCTTTTTGTTCTGCTTGCGTTCCGTCTACAACGGATACAATTTCATGGCCGGTCCCCTTAAGGATGTCCACCAAAAAAGCCAGCTCTGTCTTACTATCGTCTGCTACCAATATTTTAGCCATACATTAAACTCCCGATTTGCGAGTACGTTAAAATTACCCGGCGCTCTTATTAGACTGCAATGACTGCACCAATGAATGTTCTTAATTTAATATTAGCCATCTTAACCTTCTTTCAAAGTAAAATAAAGGCTCTTCGTCACAACGGCAAACTTAAAACATCGGGGTGCGAAAACCATCTGTTCAAGGAAAGTTTCGCCAAATAGCGGAAAAACTATTTTATCCACGTTATATCACTTAACACCTAAAAACAAAAATAGCCGTTGTTCACGGCTATTTTGAGACTTTAACGAATTCGACTGCGCTACAAGACTAGGTGGCGCTAATTGTCAACGCGCTCACGTAGTTCCTTGCCAACTTTGAAAAATGGCAATTTTTTATCTTTGACCTGGATAGTTTCTCCGGTTTTAGGGTTCCGTCCTGTATATCCCTTATAATCTTTGACTACAAAACTGCCAAATCCGCGTATCTCTATTCTGCCCAAGTTACGCAGTTCTTCTGTCATGGAATCGAAAATAAGATTAACTATCTGCTCTGCACGCTTGTGCGTCAGATCTTTCTCCAGAGACAAGGCTTCCACAAGTTCCGATTTATTCATCTTCCCCTCCTGCCTTTCTGAACTCCAACTTCTGCATTCAACATCTGTTGCTGCACGACATATCCTCTTACACAATCTTCTTAAGATTAAAATACAGTATTAAAGATTCATGTCAACTACTTGGTCATGCTACGCAGGCGAAACAAAACTGACTATACCTTTATCTCTGGGTATAAAGTTACGCTATAAACTTCAACAATCACCAAAAAAACCCACCTTATATGACGGTAAATGGTGACAGTGTCCATATCACTTTGGCTTCAGCAGTGCCCACATTCTGCCACTTATGCGGCAAATGTGACTTAAACGAGAGGCTGTCACCGCTGCTCAAGGTATATGTGTTGTTCGCAATTTCGACATGCAAACACCCTTCAAGCAGATAAATCAGCTCATCTCCCGGATGGTACATATGTTCAACTCCACTTTTACCTCCCGGGGGAATGGTGCACAAGAAAGAAGTGAACTGAGGGTCGCGCAACCCCCCAGTAAACGACTCCGTAAGCATATTGTCATTATTTTCATAAATGGTAGTTGTACGGTGACCACAAGAGGTAAATACTATTTCATTAGTAGTCTTGATCTCCTCCACAAAGTAGTCGATACTCTTCTGAAACACCGTAGCAAGCTTCATCAGAATCTCTACTGATGGGGTGGTTAAGCCACGCTCTATACGGGAGATCATATTGGATGAAACTGCGGAGCTTTGGGCCAACTCTTGAATAGTGAGATTATTGGCCAGGCGGATGGTCTTAAGCTTTATCCCGATAATTTTGCGTAATTTCATGGACAATCTCCCTGTGCTCAAGCTTGGGCTTGGGCTATAACCGGCGCTGGGGAAACAACCCACAGGACTGTAGCTTCAACATCAGCTCCATTGATCCAACGATGGGGCAAATTAGCCTTAAAACACACAGAATCTCCTTTATCCAAGACATACGTGGCGCCATCAATGTTAAATTCCATCTGCCCATCAACTACCAAGGCGAATTCTTCTCCAGTATGCACCATATCCTCTTCGCCGCTACAACATCCAGACTGTACGGTATCGTAGAACACGGTAAAGCCAGGGTCCCGAAGCCCTTGAGTTAAGCTGATTATATGATGTTTATCCTGGAAAAAGAATATTGGCTCCCCTCCTCCAGCTTTTGTATATACAACGGTTGAGCCCTTCTCTGCCTCTTCTACAAAATAGCTGATGCTCATACCAAAGACTTCAGCCAGCTTCATCAATATCTCTACCGATGGTGTAGTGAGACCGCGTTCTATCCGCGATATCATATTAGAAGAAACCATAGACTTCTGCGCCAGTGTCTCGATAGTCATCTCGTTCTTCAAACGGGCATTTTTGAGTTTTTTTCCGATAAGCGTCTTAACCATAGCACCTCCCCACTACGAAATAATAGAATGTCGTTTTACCATTCGCAGCGTAAAGGTGTCAATGCGTGTTTTATCCGAAACAGCAGGGGCTACTGGTAAGATACAGCAGAAACTCAAGGAGAAAATCAACGTAGGGCTACAGGCAAAGCATAAACAATGTACGGCAAATGGCTGGAACTGCGCACTCCATGTGGTTATTTAGCGTAATAACATTGTAGCTGCTGTAGATATGGGAGCATCTGCTAATGTTTTTCTCAGTCAAATTAGCAGAGAAGATGTGATTATCGCAAAAAGAGAGTTAAATACTCACCATTACCCAATTTCTCAAGTTTTGGCATGTGTAATGCAGGTTCAGCAAGGTACATGACGGACTTAAGTCTACCATCTGTCCCCTTTACGCCCCGGTGCTTTCCTCCTCCTTAGCCCGGGGCATTTTTTTTATGCTCTATCCCCTGCTGGCTCTGCACATCTATTTGCATTTTCAACTGCGCCACTTCCAACATCGGTGCATATCAAGCGGCCCTGTTCAACCGAGCTCACATATACTGGACGTAAGCGTCCGCCCAGTTCTGCTTGACTTGAGCATTCAACTTCAAGGTATTCACTGCTCAACCCGAGCCACAAAGGGATAGTATGCGAACCAGACTCAGCGCGCTTGCGAAACACGACATTTACTGAGGCCCCAATAAACTTACGTGCATACTCCTCTACTCGCGGGCGCGCTAGCTCGCGCAGCAGTGCGGCACGCGCACGGCGTATTTCAACGGGAACCTGATCTGGCATCTGTGCTGCTATAGTTCCCTTGCGGGGACTATATGGGAAGACATGCAGATAATTAAAGGGGAGGGATTCGAGCAAAACTCGAGTCTGCTCAAATTCGGCATCACTTTCTCCGGGAAATCCGGTGATTAAATCAAAACCGAGACTAACTTCAGGCACAATCTCTTTAATTGCTGCAACCTTATCGCTAAAATAGGTGCAAGAATATGTGCGCTTCATCCGCTGCAGAACCGTGTCGGAGCCAGATTGAAGAGGGATATGCAGATGGGAGCACACTCGGTCAGACTCTGCGAGCAGCCGAAGAAGAGCCGACGTAAGCTCTTGGGGTTCAACAGACCCCAGGCGGATACGGGCTACCGCTGTATGCGTCAGGATCTTTTCCACTAGAGCAGCCAAATCCAACCCCTCGGGCAGATCTTTGCCGTATTGACCGATATGGATCCCTGTGAGGACAATCTCAGCAAAGCCTGAGTTTACCAAGACCTGCACCTGCTCGACAACTGCGCTGGAAGGGACGGAACGGCTGCGCCCACGCGCATAAGGGATGATACAGTAGGCACAAAAATTGTCACATCCGGTTTGGATCTGCACAAAGGCGCGACTATGCCCGGGGAAACGCTGAATTTTGAGGTCAGGAGAGGCTGAAGCTGCCGCAATATCACCAACCTGAACCAAGGAACCACCAGCGCGAAGCAGAGATTCCATATCCTGTTTTTCCATGTTGCCGAAAACTCGCTCTACTCCAGCCAAGGGGGCAAACATGTGTGGTTCTATTTGCGCCGCACAGCCAGTGACAAATATGCGCGCATCCGGGCATATGCGGCGCGCGCGCCGCACCAACTTCCGCGACTGAGTGTCGGTAGTTCCAGTAACGGTGCAGGTATTGATCACAACCAGGGCGCTGGCAGGCTCGAGTGGACCGACCTTGAAACCCAGCTTTTCGAGCTGGGCCTGTATAGCCGCAGACTCGAACTGGTTTGCCTTACACCCCAGGGTAAGGATAGCAGCCTTGGGCATCAACATATCCACCCGCCACCAAGAATAATTTCTCCGCGATAAAACACGGCGGCCTGTCCAGGCGAGACCCCCTCCTGGGGGAGATCGAAGCTCACCAGAGCCTCTGCACCACACGGGGATACCGTTGCAGCCACCGGCTGTTGCCGATAGCGAATCTGACAACCCACTCGCAGTTCATCTACTCCGCTAACATCGATGCCCCATACCACATTTAGCACCCGAATACGTTGTTGAGATAGATGTTTTTTCTCCCCTACAACTACGTGGTTGTGCTCAGCATCTAGGCGCACAACATACAAGGGTTCATGCCATCCCACCCCTAAACCACGTCGCTGGCCAACGGTATAGGCATGAATTCCCTGGTGCTGCCCTAACGCCGTTCCATCTACATGGACAATGGTGCCGGGGTGTACGCTAAGATGGGTTTTAGAGTTGCATCCATGTTGCTGCACCAAACCTTTGTAGTCATTGTCTGGTATAAAACAGATGTCCTGGCTTTCGGCACTACTTTTAGCGCTGAGGCAAAAACGTTGTGCAGCACTGCGCACCTGCGTCTTACTCATCTCTCCGAGAGGGAGGAGCACCCGCGTTAAATCCATATCCGCGATACAGAACATGAAGTAGCTTTGATCTTTTTGCTTATCTGCACCACGCGCTAGGGACATCCCGGTGGGGGTAGACACAATGCTGGCGTAATGGCCGGTAGCGAGATAATCACATCCCAGCTTATCTGCAACTTCCAGGAGAAAACCAAACTTAAATTCGCGGTTGCACACTACACAGGGGTTCGGGGTGGATCCTTCGAGATAGGCTTGGCAGAAAGGCTGAATCACACGCTGCTCAAACTCAGGGACACAGTCCAATACGTGCAGTTCGATCCCAAGCTCTGTTGCAGCCCTCTTCGCCGCAGCTACAACTGCATCCCCTTTGATTCCGGGGAGAAATCTAAGGGTAACACCTACGACAGCGTAGCCTTGCTCCAGAAGCAAGGCTGCGGCAACACTGGAATCTACTCCGCCACTTAGAGCAACGAGAACCCTACCTTGTTGATGCATAGCGTCGTTCATATGAGAAACTCAGTGTGCATGAGGGTCAATTTCACAGGAGATCACGTCGCAATCGTATTGGCTCAGTTCCTCAAAGGCTAAGCTCATCGAGAATAACCGCCCCACCACTTGAGGCAGATGTTGTATCACATACTCAACATCTTCTTCGGTGGTGTTAAACCCAAGACTCAGACGTACACTGGAGTTCAGAGTCATATCGTCGGCATTCATCGCCTTTAAAACATGCGAGGCGCCATCTGCCCCTGAGGTGCATGCCGAACCAGATGAAGCAGCAATCCCCACCATATCTAGAGCTAGAAGCAACCCCTCCCCTTCAACATATGGAAAAGCGAGATTGAGGGTATTGGGGAGACAATTTTTGCGATCTCCATTGCGGCTCACATGCTCTACCTGTGCATATATCCCCTCTTCCAGGCGATTGCGCAGTCTGGTGAGACGTTTATTTTCATAACTAAGGTGCTCTTCTACCCACTGGCACGCACGTCCGAAGCCTACAATTCCTGCAACGTTGTGGGTTCCGGCACGCAGGTGTTTCTCTTGATGCCCTCCATGGATAAGGGGGGATATCTCAACACCGTCGCGCACATACAGAGCTCCGACCCCTTTGGGACCGCCAATTTTATGGGCTGAAATAGTCAGCAGATCAACAGGCAGTTGTTTCACATCGATGGGAAGCCTCCCCAACGCCTGCACTGCATCGGTGTGAAAGCGCACCCTGTGTTTGCGCGCGATGGTGGCAAGCTGGTCGACAGGAAATACAGTCCCAGTTTCGTTATTCGCCCACATCAAAGAGATGAGTACAGTATCCGCTTCGATAGCTGCTTCAACTTCTGCAGGATCAATCCTACCTTCGCGGTCAACCGCAACATAGGTTACCCGCCCACCGCGCTGTTCAAAGTGACGGCAAGTGTCAAGCACCGCTGGATGTTCTACCGTAGAGGTTATGATGTGGTTCCCCTTGGTGCGCAAGGCATCTGCGCTTCCAAGTATGGCCATATTGTCCCCTTCGGAGCCACAACTGGTGAAAACTATTTCGTGAGGTTCGGCATTCAGCGCACTTGCGACCTGCGCACGAGCCTGCTGCAACAGCTCATTTGCTTGACGCCCTGCCCAGTGAATACTCGAGGGATTACCAAACTCGTCGCGCAGACAGGGCAACATTGCTTCCACAACTTCTGTGTGTAACGCAGTGGTCGCATTATTATCCAAATACACCTGACGCAAAACATCCTCCTGTGCAGCACATATAAGCCACAACACGCGCAGCAACTCGCCATCAACAATTCGGCGACCAAGTTAATTTCAAACAATTTACCTGAAAACTTACGGACAAAAACGTTGCAACCATTTAAAACAGGGTGGCTGGGAAAAGGCAGTCGAACCGTTAGAACTTAAATCAGTAGCAAAAGATTTCATGCATCATGCAAGGCTATTGCTCTTAGCTTTAAGAACTAAATCCTCTACCGAAGTACCAACAAGGAAATCCTGAATGGTTTCCCCCAATTCGCACCACACCGGATACATAAAGCAGTCGGAACTGCGCTGACACTTTTCATTACTTTCAACACATATCGCTGGCGCGATGGTTTCATCCACACTCTCTACAATATGGTGCAAATTAATTTCTGCCATCGGACGCGATAGCACATATCCACCTCCGGGGCCACGCACACTTTTCACTAGTTCACTGCGGCGCAGACATGCAAACAGCTGCTCTAAATACGGCAGAGAAATATCCTCCTTCTCTGAAATCTCCCGTATAGACACCGGACAATCTTCGTACTGTATCGCGAGACGAACCATCGCACGCACTGCATACAACGACCGTTTGGAAAAACGCATATTCAAACCTCTCTTCTTGCTTAGGAATGTAATTGTGGAACAGATAAATAAAAAACGTAGTGCTACCTGCAATCAGGATTGTCGATATTGTTTCAACTCCTGCTCAAGTTGCTCCAGACGCTGCTCCATAGCGTTCATCTTGTTCATTAATTGAGCAGTATTTCTTCCGTGAACGTCAGGAAGTTTTCCATGCTCCAGGTCTGGGCGTTCGGAGTGGATACGTTCTTTAACACCCTTCATATTGACCACCACTTTGGCCGGAATCCCCACCACGGTAGCATTTTCCGGTACCGGCTTTACCACAACAGAGTTTGAGCCCACCTTACTTCCGTCGGCGACTAAAAACGGGCCCAGTATTTTTGCCCCTGCCCCTACCACCACATTGTCACCCAAGGTCGGATGGCGCTTCTCTTTCGCCCACGTGGTTCCCCCCAGAGTAACACCGTGATAAAGGGTGCAATTGTTCCCGATTTCGGCGGTTTCTCCAATGACAACCCCCATACCATGGTCGATAAAAAATCCCCGCCCAATTTTTGCACCTGGGTGAATTTCGATTCCGGTGACAAGGCGAGAAAAGTGAGAAATAGTGCGCGCTAGTAAGTGCCATTCTTTATTCCACAGCCAATGCGACAGACGATGAAACTGAAGCGCATGAAAACCAGGATAGCAGATCAGAACTTCAAGGGTGGAGCGCACCGCAGGGTCACGGTCAAATACAACTTGGATATCTTCTTTAAGTCGCTCAAACATATATTCGGGCCTCTATTCCAGAGAGATCAGGATAGTCCGCAGGGTGCCGGCTTCGGTCAAACTCAATTAGAATTGCACTTCTCATCTACGATTTATGAAAATAAATAACCTGCTGTTCATTTATTTACGGAGCTGGCGGATAAGAGATCTAGCTTTGTACCATCTGAGCTGAACATTCAAAACATTTTACCCCATAAATTTTGGGCGCACGGTACCATTCCGCACTCAACCAATCAAGTATTAAGTGTTTCTTTTTGTACAATCAGGCTTAAGCGCGCTACAAAAACAAGCGGTACACCGGATTATCAGTCTCATCCATATACACATAACCGAGATTGTCCAGCACATCACTAACCTGATGGCGTTGATCGGCAGGCAACTCTAACCCTATCAACACGCGTCCAAAGCATCCACCCTGGGTGCGATAGTGAAACAAAGAGATGTTCCACGCAGAACCCAGCGCCGCCAGGAATCTGCTCAAGGCTCCGGGGCGTTCCGGAAACCAGAAGCGGTACAGCAGTTCCTGCTCAATCTGTGGACATCTCCCCCCCACCATGTAGCGCACGTGGGTTTTGGCAAGCTCATTGTCGGTTATGTCTAAGTACTGATATCCATTCTGGGTGAGTTGCTCACTAAAACCTTCGCGCTCTTGAGTACGGGAGGTTTCTATCCCCACAAAAATACATGCATCGTGCTGATCTGAACGCCGATAGTTGAATTCGGTAATATTGCGTTCTTTTACTATGTTCGTACAAAACGTACGCAACGCACCAGCCTGTTCAGGGATGGTCACTGCAAACAGTGCCTCTTCATGCTCCCCTACCTGGGCACGCTCCGCTACATAACGCAGACGGTCAAAGTTCATATTGGCGCCAGAATTAATGGCCACCAAATGTTGCCCCTCAATCTGGTGTTGGTGCACGTATTTTCTCATTCCCGCGACCGCGAGGGCACCGGCTGGCTCTACAATAGAACGGGTCTCTTGGTATATGGCGCGAATAGAACTGCATATTTCATCGGTAGAAACCAGCACCATTTCGTCGACATATTTATGGCACAGGTTAAAGGTCTTTTTACCCACATCCCTGACCGCAACTCCATCCGCAAATATCCCAACCTGTTTCTGATGTATTGGCTTCCCCGCCTCAAGTGAACGGGTCATGGCGCAGCTATCCTGCGGCTCCACTCCAATTACCTTCACCCCAGGGCTTACCGCTTTCATATATGCTGCAATTCCTGCAATCAGTCCGCCACCGCCAACCGGTACAAAGATGGCGTCGAGCTCCCCTGCGCTCTGACGTAGAATTTCATCCGCCACGGTGCCCTGTCCTGCGATAACATAGTCATCGTCGAACGGATGGATATACACCATCTCGGACTGCTGCATAATTGAGGCGCAGTGGGCTGCCGCTTCTGAATAATTATCTCCATGCAGAATAACCTCTGCACCCAGACTGCGAACAGCCTCTACTTTTATGGCTGGGGTTGTTTCCGGCATAACAATAACAGCTTTTATCCCCAACTGACGTGCCGAAAAAGCTACTCCCTGAGCATGATTGCCTGCTGAAGCTGTAATAACCCCCCGTCCCTGCTCCTCTATGCTCAACTGCGCAATTCGATTGTAAGCTCCGCGCAGCTTGAAAGAAAATATTGGCTGTAAATCTTCACGTTTAAGGTAAATATGGTTCTTGAGTCGTTCACTGAGCCTGACTGCCTCTTCCAAGGGCGTTTCCACCGCAGCCCCGTAAACCTTGGACGTCAATATACGTTTAAGTACTGCCTGCATCACTCTTTTTGCCCCGCACTCTGGATAAGAATATAAATCTGACACATAGACACTTTAGTCGCTTTGCGCCAGCCGCGCCCGTTTGTATCATGTGCCTGGGTGGAAAATCAATCAAGGGGATGCACAAGTGTAATCCCCATGCGCGTGTCAGGAGGAAACTCCCCGTGAAGTTTCGAGAATAAAACAATGTTCAGCTATCGACAATCGTATACACTTTATCTATACTACACCCCATAAATGCATGATTGGAAAGGGGACAAATCGTCCTTAGTGTTGTGCAATCGATATAAACGTCATGTAAAGGAGAGCAAGAATGTCTGAATTCAAGTATCAGGATCCATTCCCTCTAGGTAAAGACAAAACTCAATACCGCCTGCTGACTAAAGATTTTGTCAGTACTGCCGATTGTGACGGGCAGGAAGTGCTGAAGGTTGATCCTGAAGGGCTGAAATATCTGTCCAACCAGGCTTTTCGCGAAGTGAATTTTCTCCTGCGTCCGGCGCATAACGAAAAGGTAGCTGCTATTCTGAAAGATCCCGATGCATCAGCCAATGATCGCGGGGTTGCCATGGCTATGCTCCAGAACGCCATAGTATCGGCAAAATTTGAGCTACCCTTCTGCCAAGATACCGGCACCGCTACAGTCCTGGGGAAAAAAGGGGAGAACGTCCGCACTGGATGTAATGACGCAGAACAGCTTTCTGCCGGAGTATACAAGACATATACTGAAGAGAACCTACGTTACTCGCAAAATGCTCCTCTAAACATGTATGACGAGGTAAATACTAAGTGTAACCTCCCGGCCCAGATTGACCTTCTGGCAACAGAGGGTAACGAATACAAGTTCCTCTTTGTAGTCAAGGGTGGAGGGAGTGCGAATAAAACCTACCTGTACCAGGAAACCAAAGCGACCATCAACAAGAACTCCCTGGTTGACTGGCTGGTTGAAAAAATGAAGTCACTAGGCACAGCCGCATGCCCACCATACCATATTGCATTCTGCATTGGTGGCACCAGCGCTGAAACCTGCCTGAAAACCGCAAAGCTTGCATCCACTGGCTACTACGATGAGCTCCCCACCGAAGGAAATGAGTTTGGACAGTCGTTTCGCGATATAGAGCTGGAAAATGAGCTGCAAAAGCGCGCGGAAGATCTGGGTATTGGTGCGCAATTCGGCGGCAAATATTTTGCGCACGATATACGCATCGTTCGCAGTAGCCGCCATGGAGCATCATGCCCTATCGGTTTGGCGGTATCCTGCTCAGCGGATAGAAATATTAAAGCAAAAATAAATAAAGAAGGGATCTGGCTTGAGCAGATGGACGACAATCCAGCCCGCCTGCTTTCAAAGGAAAGCCGCGGTCAGCGCCCTGAAGTAGTGAGTATAGACCTCAACCGTCCCATGGATGAAGTGCGGAAAGAGTTGTCCAAGTATCCCATCAAGACCCAACTCTCCCTTAACGGCACCATTATCGTAGGGCGCGATATTGCTCACGCCCGTTTCCGCGAAATCATTGAGCGCGGAGAAGAACTGCCGCAATACTTGAAAGATTACCCCATCTATTACGCTGGTCCCGCCAAGACTCCAGCAGGAAAGCCCTCTGGATCCTTTGGACCAACTACTGCAGCGCGCATGGACCCATACGTTGACATGCTTCAGTCCCGCGGCGCATCTATGATTATGATCGCAAAAGGGAACCGTTCGCAGCAAGTTACCGACTCGTGCAAGAAATACGGTGGTTTCTACCTTGGCTCCATCGGTGGACCTGCTGCGGCACTAGCAGAATACAACATCAAGAGCGTGGAATGCCTAGATTTTGAAGATCTTGGCATGGAAGCGGTATGGAAAATTGAAGTTGTCGACTTTCCTGCCTTTATCCTGGTTGACGACAAGGGGAACGACTTCTTTAAGGAACTTGGAATCTAAGTAAGTACAAAGTAATACATGTCAGACCAAAACAGCCGGAGAGCATTTCTATGCTCTCCGGCTGTTTGTTATGGCGCGCTTCAGCATAAAAAAGCCCTGTTCTGGAGGAGGAGTAGAACAGGGCTCGTGGTTCCAGAGCCTGGAACCCAAATCACTATCGCACGTTGATCGTCACTAGCAGACAACCTTTCCGCGCTAAAGTACTTTAGCGTGGGCGCTATATCTTCAGCAAGTATAAAACCCTTAAGTTTAACTAAAGATGCTCAGCTGTCTATTTAATCCACGAGACATCTCCACGTCCGTGACGTAGCACCTCAATCTCTTCATTTATAAGGCTAATTACGCTTGATGGCTCACCAATAATTTTCCCCCCATCCACCACCATATCCAATTGGGAGCCGAGCTCATCCTCGATCAGACTTGGATCTTCATAGGTCTGTTGCTGAGTAATATTGGCACTGGTAGTAACCAGTGGGTGCCCTAATTGACGCACTATCTCCATAGCGATATTATTCTCCGGCATCCTCACCCCGACGGTACGCTGCTTAGTTACAAGTAAATCTGGTACTTCTCGGGTAGCTTCAAGCACAAAGGTGTAGGGTCCGGGCAGGTGACGCTTCATTATTTTAAATGCGTTGTTACTCACCTTGGCATAGCTTGCAATCGTAGCCAGATCGGGACAAATAAACGAGAATGGCTTGCGCTTATCACGCTGTTTAATCTGATATATCCTCTCAATCCCCTTTTTGTTATAGATATCACATCCCATCCCGTAAGTGGTGTCTGTCGGATATACAATAATCCCTCCATTGCGCAGACACTCTACTACGCGCTCGAGCAGACGTTGTTGCGGATTGTGCGGATTAATCGTCAGCATCATAGTATATATCTAACCCCTTCGAGTTGTTGCAGCAGGGTGTAAATCCTCCTGCGTTGTTGTTCACTCTCAAGAAAAGCATTCACGGAAATACAAAAATATTTGCCTGCACTGCTGCAGCGCTGGCTAACCCCATTATCGACAACTTCTACCACTTCGGTCACAGCAGTTAATATCTGGCGTGAGAGTTGCTCTTGCTCAGTAGCAGTTCCGAATATTTTGAACGTGTATTCGCATGGGTATGTATGCAGGGTTTGCTGGTCCATAACTCTCTCTATTTTGAAGAATTGAAGTCTCGTATCTAACCTTCACTAGTGTTGACCTTGTACTCCAGTATGTCCAAATCCCCCAGCATTGCGCGACGTAGTATTCAATTCAGTTACCTGTTGCCACTCCACTCTAGAGACGGGAGCCACAACCAACTGCGCAATTCTATCGCCGTGGTGAATTTCGAAATCTGCCTCGCCAAGATTTATCAGCACTACCTTTATCTCACCTCGATAGTCAGCATCAATAGTCCCCGGGCTGTTAACCAGCGCAATACCGTGTTTAAGAGCTAAACCTGAACGGGGTCGCACCTGCGCCTCGTATCCATGTGGCAATGCAATAGCAATTCCAGTAGCTACCAGAGCGCGCTGCCCCGCGACCAAACGCAGTGAACTTTCCAGACAGGCACTCAAGTCCATCCCAGCTGCGTGCTCAGTCTTATATGCGGGCACCACACTATCGTGGTGCAATTTCTTTATTTCAACATTTACTGTGTCCACATCTGCCCTTTCCAGCTCGAATTATCCCTGCAATATTGTGCAATGCTATGGCGATAGTGTCAACAGCGCCAAACAATACTTGCCACTAAACACTTGAGCAGCAAAAATCCTTTGCAGCTTTTGGCCCCTGCTCAGCTAAAAAATACAATACCGCACCCCACCAACACCATAGTTTCAGAACACCCCCCAACTGGCGGGGCACCAGTACAGATCTATCTAACATAAAAAAGAAAAATTACGCTTTCTAAAGAAAAAGTCCCCGAAATCTTAGCACAAGATGACGGGGACTCCAGAAGCATCAGTGAAAACGCACCCGCGTATTAACTACAAAACGCTGCGTTTATCTCTGAATAAGATTGTTATTAATACGAAGTGCCAAATCAGGCGTTATTTTTTTCATCATCAGCAAGCGCTTCTTTGCGTGAAAGCTTAATCTTGCCCTGACGGTCAACCCCAATACACTTAACGCGCACGGAATCTCCTTCATTGAGAACATCAGTCACATTCCGGACACGCTCTTTTGCAAGTTCGCTAACGTGTACCAAGCCATCGGTGCCCGCAAAGATCTCTACAAATGCGCCGAAATCCATTATTTTCTTCACCGTGCCATCATAAATTTTGCCCACTTCTGCTTCCTGGGTCAACTCACTTATCATGCGCGCGGCTTCGGCAGCAGCTGCACCATCGGCAGAAGAGATATTGATTCGACCATCATCTTCAATGTCGATCCCGCACCCTGTAGCCTCGATAATTCCGCGTACGGTCTTACCACCAGCACCGATAACAGTACGCACCTGATCCGGCTTCACATACACCGTGGTGATACGTGGTGCGTAGGGAGAGAGATCAGCACGTGCTTCAGAAATAGCTTCAGCCATTTTATCAAGAATATGGAGTCGCCCTGCGCGCGCCTGCTCAAGAGCCGTATACATTATGTCACGCGTTACGCCGTCAATCTTGATGTCCATCTGTAACGCTGCAATCCCTTCTTTAGTGCCAGTGACTTTGAAATCCATATCTCCGAGATGATCTTCATCCCCAAGAATATCGGAAAGCACCGCAACGTCATCGCCCTCTTTCACTAACCCCATAGCAATACCGGCCACCGGGTTTTTAACAGGGACACCAGCATCCATCAGCGATAACGATGCGCCACACACCGAGGCCATAGAAGAGGAGCCATTCGATTCAAGAACATCCGATACAATGCGGATCGTGTAAGGGAAATCATCAAATTCAGGGAGGACCTTGGCAACAGAGCGCTCGGCTAACATGCCATGTCCAATTTCGCGGCGTCCCGGAAACAAGCGCATACTGGTTTCACCCACGCAGAAAGGGGGGAAATTGTAATGCAGCATGAATTTCTTGAAATCCATCCCCTGAACATTATCAATGCGCTGTTCGTCACTTGCGGTACCTAGAGTGGTAGCAACCAGGGTTTGAGTTTCGCCCCGGGTAAACAAAGCACTGCCGTGCGCACGGGGCAAAATACCAACTTCACTGAAGATGGGGCGGATGGTGTGCATATCGCGCCCATCGATACGGATACGATCCTGCAGAATCATCTGTCGCACTACACGCTTTTCTACACTGGCGATAATCGCATCAATTTCATTGTCGCGCTCGGGGAATTCTTCCGCCAACAGCTCCTGGACTCTCTCTCGATTTGCGCTCAGTGCCGCGTAGCGCTCTTGCTTCACCTGCAGTTTTACTGCTTCGACAACCTGTGCTTCACAAACCTCGGTGACTTTTTTCTCCAACTCTGCATCTACTTCTGGAACTTCAAACTCACGCTTGGCAACACCGACCTGCTGCTGCAGCTTCTCCTGCATATCGATCAAAGGTTGAATGGAGCGGTGTCCAAAGAATATAGCCTCAAGCATCTCCTCTTCGCTGACAAGGTTAGCCTCACCTTCAACCATCATAATGGCATCGCGTGAGCCAGCGATCACAATTTCGATATCGCTCTGCTCCATCTGTTCAATGGTGGGATTGGCAACAAACTCGCCCTCCACCCGACCTACACGCACCGCGGCTATAGGACCTGCAAATGGGATGTCCGACACAGCAACTGAGGCGGACGCTGCAAGGATCGAGAGGGTATCGGGATCGTTGATACCGTCAGCTGAAATAACGGTGGGCATTATTTGGGTTTCGTTCATATACCCTTTGGGAAACAGCGGACGCATGGGACGGTCAATCAAACGACAGATCAAGGTCTCTCGCTCAGTAGCGCCGCGCTCACGCCGGAAGAAAGATCCGGGGATCTTACCACTGGCGTAGAATTTCTCTTGGTAGTTGACTACCAGAGGAAAGAAATCCTGCCCCGGGCGCATAGTTTTAGCTGAAACTGCAGTACAGAGAATTTTAGTTTCACCATAGGTTACAACTGTGGCGCCGTCTGCTTGACGCGCCATTTTACCGGTTTCAATAGTGAGGGGTTTTCCATTAAACTCAATTTCTACTTTCTGATAACTCATGTGCTTCTCCTGCGCAAAACCTTGAAGTTTTGCTAGTTGTCCCTGTTCTTAAAAAAAAAGGGCTGCAGGAGGTTGGCCTGAGACAGGCTCTGACCTAAACGCTATGGTGTGACACACCACAGGGGGTCAAAACCTTTCTCCGGACATCCTCCATTGCCCCAGCTTAAAATATGGCAGCCTGCTCTGAGTCAGGCTGCCACATTCAACATTCTTACTAACGCCTGATACCCAGACGGGAAATCAAGTTCCGATACCGCTCGACATCTTTTTTCTTCAGGTAATCGAGAAGGCGGCGACGCTGACCTACAATTTTCAGCAGCCCCCGGCGTGAATGATGATCTTTTTTGTGGGTTCTGAAATGGTCAGTCAGTTCGGTAATTCGACTCGACAACAACGCAATCTGAACCTCAGGAGAACCGGTGTCGCCCTCCTGGGTCTGAAATTCCTTAATAATTTCCTGTTTTTCTTCTGTGGCCAGCACTGTGGCATCTCCTTTCAAGCATTAAAATCCGGAAACCCGGTTAACCTAGTGAAATACAAAGTGTTCTTATCACAACTACGCTAAACTGTAAAGCGCATTCGCTGTTGCAGAGCTGGTTTATAGCACAGCTTTTATTCAGCGGCAACATCGGTACGCACCCTAGACTTAAATTCTTACGTAGCAGAATCAGATTCCGGCGGGAAACACCTTATGCAGCTTAAAATCACCGCGATGTTCCAGTTGCTGGGTAAAATCTGGACTAGCTACGGCTAACAGCTCACCAGCATCACACAGCAAGACCAACTCTGACCCTGCCTGCTCACTATCCATAGACACTACATGCTCTAGCTGGGGCGGTATTCCATTGCGCAGCCGCTCCCTCCCCTCAGGATTCACTTGCACCTGTGGCAAATGCGCCAACCCCTTAAGAGGAGAAATGAGCTTAAAATTGCCCTCGCGCAGTTCCGTAATACTAGTAAGTTCTGCACTGGTAAAGTGGCCACTTCCAGTACGGCGCAACTGCGTCATGCACGCTCCACATCCAAGCCTGAGACCTATATCATGGCACAAGGTACGGATATAAGTCCCCTTGGAGCACTCTACATCAAGCGAAACCTCATCACCTGTACGGTTACCAAGCGTAATTTTGTGTATGTGGATTTGGCGTGTCTGGCGCTCAACCTCTTCACCTTTACGTGCCAGGCGATAGAGGGGAACCCCATTTTTTTTGAGCGCGGAAAACATCGGTGGAACCTGATCAATCACACCTTCAAATTCAGCGCACACCGACTCTAGTTGCTCATGTGATAATGGAGGGATGTCCCTGGTTTCCAGAATTGTACCGGTTATGTCCTGCGAGTCTGTAATGACCCCCAAACGCATAGTGGCATGATAAGACTTGCTCTGGGCGGTAAGGTACTCAATCAGTCGTGTTGCATGACCGATACCGACAAGCAGTACCCCAGTAGCTAGAGGATCAAGAGTACCTGCATGTCCCACTCTTCGGGTACCGCAAGCACGCCGCACTGTTTGTACTAAAGTATGCGAACTAATCCCTTCTGGTTTATCCAGGGCTAAAAATCCATGCATAGATTAGGGCAGTAACGGTTGGAGCCGAGCAAAGATGTCTGCAACTACACTCTCAACGCTTCCGCTCATTTGCGCTCCAGCAGCATTATGATGCCCACCGCCGCCCAGCTCGCGCGCAAGTGCGCCAACATCTACCATCCCTTTAGAACGCATCCCAATCTTGTACATATCAGGACCAAGTTCACGCAGGAACACTGCAACCTCGACACCTTGGACCGAGCGGGGGTAGTTGACAAAACCGTCTGACAGTTCCACGCCGGCACCAACATCTTCAAACATCTGTGCTGTAACATACATCGAGGCGATACGACCACATGAAGATATCTGCAGAGTTGCTAGAGATTTCGCCAAAAGGTGTAAGCGCTCAGCTTCCTGACTTTCATACAGCCCACCGGCAATTTTCCATGGATCAACACCGCGCGCAACCATCTCTGCAGCTACATAAAAAGCCTCACTATTGGCGCTACTGTAACGAAAAGATCCGGTGTCTGACAGAATTGCAGTATAAATGTTTTCTGCCACAGCAAGAGATATAGGATGTTGCAAGTGCTTGAGAATACGAAAGACAATAATAGCTGTAGCACTGGCATTGGTGTCAACGCAGTAGATATCACCAAAGTCTTCGGAATATGGATGATGGTCAATATTTATTCCCACCTTGCACATCCCGGCTAAATCGACCTTGGCACGCTGTAACTCCCCGGCATCGAGAATTATCCCAACATCGAAACGTGCTTGTTCTGGCACATGGGTTACCATGCTATCCGCTGCAGGCAAAAACTTAAGTTTTTGCGGCACTGGGTCAGCATTGTATGCCACAACCTCTTTGCCCATTTCGCGCAACGCATTGGTCAGCGCCAAGGTAGATGCAATGGCATCTCCATCCGGAGATTCGTGTGCCGCAACCAGAAACGAAGTTCCTGCGCGAATTGCATCTGCTACCTGTTCTACTGCCAAAGCTGGATCAGTATTATTCGTCATCGCTATTTATCTTCCGCAGGATACTCTCAATGCGGTTCCCATATTCGGTTGACTCATCATATCTAAAAGTCAACTCTGGAACCCGACGCAATTTAAGACGCTTACCAAGCTCAGAACGTAGATAACTGGTAGCGCTTTGCAACCCTTTTTGGGTCTCTTCACGCTGCTGCTCAGCATTATCCTCCGAGCTAAAGGTAGTATAGTAAATGCGGGCATGTTGCAAATCGCTGGTGACATCCACCTCAGTGATGGTGACAAACCCAACACGCGGGTCGCGCACCCCGCGCAAGAGCAGATCAGATATCTCTTTCTGAATCTGCTCCCCTACCCTGATTGAACGTTGCGTTGTTCCCAAGTATAGCTCCTACAGTTCTGTTTTAGTTTCAATGATTTCATAGGTCTCGATTATATCGCCAACCTTTATATCGTTATAACGCTCGAGCCCAACACCGCATTCGTAGCCAACCTTGACCTCTTTCACATCATCTTTAAAGCGCTTCAGGGAGCTAAGAGAGCCCTCCCAGATTACAACGCTGTCACGGACAAGACGTGCGAGAGAATTTCTCCGCGCCAGACCATCCTGCACAACACACCCGGCAATGGTTCCAACCTTGGACACATGGAAGGTCTCGCGAACTTCAATCCGTCCCAGATATTTTTCCTTCAGAGTCGGGGCTAACAAACCTTCCATAGCGTTCTTCACATCATCTACAGCATCGTAAATGATGCTGTAGAGGCGAATATCAACGCCCTCTTTTTCCGCCATCGTTGCCGCTTTTGGCTCCGGGCGTACATTAAAGCCGATGATAATGGCATCTGACGCGGTCGCTAACGAGACGTCACTCTCCTTAATTCCACCTACGGCCGTATGAACCACGAACAAACGGCAGGAGTCGGTCGATAGCTTAACCAGGGCTTCCTTAAGGGCTTCAACAGTGCCCTGCACGTCGGCCTTGATAATTACCTTAAGCTCTTCGACGTTACCCTCTTGAATCCGTGCATAGAGCTGATCCAAAGAGAGACGGCTACTTTTTGCGAGCTCCGCTTCTCTGCTCTTATGCTGGCGATGCTGCGCAACTTCCTTGGAAAGTTTTTCAGTTTCTACCGCATTAATCGTGTCACCAGCTTCAGGTACTCCCTGCAACCCAGTCACCTCTACCGGGATAGATGGGCCAGCCTCTTGGACATTTTCTCCTCGATCGTTAATCATGGTGCGGACACGTCCATGATGAAGTCCTGCAACTATGGGGTCGCCAATCCTGAGAGTACCGTCTTGCACTAGAACCGTAGCTACTGCGCCGCGACCTTTGTCCAAGCGTGCTTCGACAATAGTTCCGCTACAGCGTTTAGTTGCATCAGCTTTAAGATCCAACACTTCAGCCTGGAGCAGTATCATTTCTAGCAATTCGTCCAGATTGGTACGCTGCTTGGCGGAAACTTCAACGAAAATGGTGTCGCCACCCCACTCCTCAGGGACTAGTTCAAATTCAGTAAGTTCCTGTTTTACCTTTTCCGGGTTAGCTGCGGGCTTGTCAATCTTATTGACTGCCACAATAATGGGTACACCTGCAGCCTTGGAGTGGCTAATGGCCTCGCGAGTCTGCGGCATAACCCCATCATCCGCGGCTACAACCAAGATAACAATATCAGTGACATGCGCCCCACGGGAGCGCATCGCGGTAAAGGCCTCGTGCCCAGGGGTATCAAGGAACGAAATTGTTTTATCGTTAACCTGAACATCGTATGCACCGATATGCTGAGTAATTCCGCCCGCTTCTGCGTCGGCAATATGAGCACTGCGGATAGCATCAAGCAAGCTAGTTTTACCGTGGTCAACGTGACCCATTATAGTTACTACAGGAGGGCGCTCGGTAGCATGTGAAGAGGAGCTATCATCCTCCACTGAAATATCATCGCTCGCGTTGAGGATACTACTTTCATCAAAAGCAACGTTTTCCACTTCGTAGTTAAAATCTGCTGCCAGAATAGCTGCAGATTCAAAATCAAGAGGATGGTTAATGGTTACCATACTGCCCTGGCGCATGAGCTCTTTGATGAGATCATTAGCTTTAACTCCCATCCGCTTTGCCAGTTCTCCCACAGTGATAACATCACTGATACGGATCTTGCGCTTGATCGCCTTAGGCACAGTGATTTCTGTCTGGCGTGCAGGTTGCTGGCTTTTTCTTCCTCTGCGGTTACGCCCCAGGCGTTCAGGCTTGTATACCTCTACACGCTCTCGCTTCTTGCCCCCAAAACTCTCGGCGTATTCATTTGCTCCTTTAGACTTTTTCTTTCTACGCCGTTGTTCGCGCCCTTTGTCATTTTCGGGATCAATTGGAACATCGACAAAAGCTGGTGCTTTGGTTGGAGCCTTAGGTGCTCCAGTTGGTGCGCCATCAGGGCGTGGACCTGCTGCAGGGCGAGCCCCACTAGGTACCTTACGCCTATCTGCCGGACCAGGCCTGCGTCCGCCACGCTGATCCTGACGCATGGCCGACTTCGGCAACTCAACATGACCGAGGATAGTAGCCCCAGTTTTAGTTGTGGGTTTCTGCAGTTGCGGCTCTTCATTATGGGTAGAAACGATAGATGCCACATGTTTGGTGGGCGCTGCACGTTTGATGGGAGCAGGAGAGTCAGGGGGTGTAGATTCAGGTTCACTCTGCTTTTCTGGCGCAGACGGCTGCGCTGCAGAATCTTTACTTTCTGTTGCAATTTTTGCTGCGGGAGCCGATGCAGCATCAGCTTCATCTTCACTCGAAACCGAAGGTTTCGCTGCAACTTGCTCCTGTGGAATGACTTCCTGAGTATCTTGAGCCTCAATGGGCACAGGTTTGCTGTCCTGCTTTGGCGCAGAAGCAGGGGCTGCGGCATCCTGAGTTTCTGCATCAGCATCTTTTGCGGTACTCTGCGGCGTCTCTGCGGCAGGAGCAACCTCTTCAACTTCCTCTTTCGGAGGTTGCACCTTCCGACGTCTGCGGATTAGGCCTGTACTTATCCGTTCTTCGGCAAAAGTCTCCTGCTGCTCCGAATCAGACTTGGTGATATTTTCCTCAAACTCTTTAACTGTATCTTCGTCAATCACACTCATATGGCTTTTTGCTTCAATACCTTTATCGCGCAGTCGCTTAAGCAGATCTTTGTTCCCCAGACCCAGACGCTGTGCCAATTCATAAATTCTAATTTTCGCCATCAAACTTCCCCCATAACATCTACATATCGTTGCAACTCGCATTTCAGCGCCTGTGCAAGCGAACTTTTCTTGAGCAGAACAGCGCTGCGCTCTCCACTACCCAGGGCCTGAGTCAATATTTGTTTGTCAATACCACGCAATGCACCTATCCCATGCGCCTGCAACTGGCGCAAGAGCTTATCCGCCGCCGCGGATGCCATGTCATCAGCTATTAACACCCAAGCTACCTCGCGTGGGCGCCGCAACGCGTTTATAATTGCCTGCTGACCACTAACGGCAACACCAGACTTGCGCGCCATCCCCAACAGGGAAGTCACCTTGGCACGTACCTGAGTGCGTAATTGTTCTATGATAACATGAATAGAGGCAGGATTACAGGGACGTTTAAACACCCGTGCAAAAGCATGTGTCTCAAGCGCCTTGGTATAGCAGGCGCTGTCACAACAAGTATACGCACCTCGGCCCGGCAGTTTCTGACGATAGTCCAGCAACAACTCGGCATCAGGTGAGCACACAAAACGGAGCAATTCATGCGCCGACACCTTGATACGACATCCAATACAACTGCGCTGTGGCCCCGTGGACTCCTGTGTCTCCCGTTCTTCCTTAACTCTCTTTTTCAGGCTCAGAATCGCTCTCCGCTGTGGTTGTTATATCTGCAGTATCTTCCTCTGCGGATTGTTCAGGAACAGGTCTTCCATCCTCAACAAAGTGACCGACGTCATCTGTGGACACATCCTCTTCAGCATCCGTGCGCGGAATTTCTTCATCTTGACCAGGTGCTTCATCGGCCAATTCTGCCGCTCTACTTTCGCTCTTAATATCTATTTTCCATCCCAACAGCCTTGCAGCAAGGCGCACATTCTGCCCCTTTTTGCCGATAGCTAAAGAGAGTTGATCGTCCGGAACAATGACCTCCATTGCCTCTTCTTCATTATCCACATACACACGTGACACTTCAGCAGGAGCAAGGGCAGAGCAGGCAAAGCGTGCCATATCGGGCGACCACGGCACAATATCGATCTTTTCACTGCGCAATTCGGACACTACGTTCTGCACCCTGGAACCGCGCATGCCGACACATGCTCCAACAGGATCAACGTCAGGGTCGTGGGATACCACTGCAATTTTGGCGCGGCTGCCAGGCTCGCGCGCGCAGGAGACAATTTCCACAATCCCTTCAGCTATTTCCGGAACCTCAGTTTTGAACAATTCAACCACCAGTTGTGGATGAGCGCGGGACAGAATGATCTGCGGTCCCTTGGGCGACATCCTTACATCAGAAATGTAGGCGCGCACCCGATCTGCCTGACGATAACTCTCACGCGGAATCTGCTCGCGCCGTGGCAGAATAGCCTCCGCCCGTCCCAGGTCAACAATGAGATCGCCACGCTCATAGCGACGCACAATCCCGTTGACCAATTCGCCCACGCGATCCTTAAATTCGTTATAGATCCCTTCACGCTCAGCTTCACGAACTTTTTGCACAATGACCTGTTTTGCAGTCTGAGCCGCAATGCGGCTAAAGCCGCTAGAATCCATCTTCATCCCCAGAGAGTCACCACATTGAACATCGGGATCAATCTCCTGTGCTTCTTCAATGTCAATCTCTTTGTAGGAGTCTTGCACTTCGTCCACCACAACCACAAACTCAAACAGCTCCACTTCGCCAATGTCTGAATTGTAGTGAGCTTCAATATCCCGAGTGTTGCGAAATTTCTTATTCGCTGCAGAAAGGACTGCTGACTCTAGAGCTTCGACCAGCACTTCCCGATCGACGCCCTTATCCTTAACAACTTGATCAATCACGTGGTTGAGATTTACAACCATACTTTTCTCCTATACCAGGCGCTGGATCTGCCGCACGCTACACCTGCGTGAGCACCCAACTTTAACCTTAAATTGACAAGCTTTTGCCCATCAGCTGCGTGTGTCCTGCCAGGATGGGCTTAAAGCGGATTTATTTTGATGTTTAAAACAGAGCTAGAATTGCGGCTCAATATTTGCTTTATCAATATCCTGCAAGGGGAGCAATACTCTACCGCCGGCACTGTCATTTTGCTCCACCACTATATTTTCACCATCCAGACCATGCAAAACTCCAACAAATGTCTTGCGCGCGTATCCACGAACATCTGGATCGACCAAACCACGCATCTTCACCTTGACAATTTCCCCAGCAAAGCGGCGAAAATCATTTTTTTTCTTCAAAGGTCTGTCTAGACCGGGAGATGAGACCTCTAGACGATACGCCGAGGGCACAACATCTTCAACATCAAGCAGGGTGCTTAACTCGCGACTGAAATCAGCACAGTCATCAAGGGTAACGCCCCCCTCTTTATCGATATACAGGCATAGCAGCCATTGACGTCCCTGCTGGCGATATTCAACATCCACCAACTCAAGCCCGAAATCATCTATTATGGGGGCCGCCAGCTCTACTATCCGTTTCTCTACGCCGTCTGTAGACATATGTTTATCCTGCGTTTTCTCTCAGGCATGCTGATCTTAAGGCTCAAACAACCTGCGCTTACCGTTGCCTAAAAAAGCACGCCCCAGCCAAATTTCTAGCAATAAAAAAAGTGAGCTTTTGGCTCACTTCTACTGTCGCAAACAAAAAAAGAAGACGTTAAACGCGCAGACGTTAACATAATGATGGTGCAGACACAAGCAATATTTCCTTGGAGATCAGGTGCGAGTAAGGAGGGCCACCACCTCACAGTGGTGGGTATGGGGGAACATATCTACTCCGCGCATATAGCGCAAGGCAAAGCCAGATTGGTGCAGAGTCTTGATATCGCGCAACATAGTCTGCTGATCGCACGACACATACACGATACGCTGCGCTGTGGTTGAGCCCAGCATCTCTGCTACCTGTTTTGCACCGGTACGCGGCGGATCCAGCACCACCACTTCGGGATGGGGCAACTCAGCATTGTGACGAGCGAGAAAACGGGTTACATCTGCGGAAAAAAACCGTGTGTTTTCCAGGCTGTGAGCCATAGCGTTTTGGACTGCCCGTTCAATTGCGCCCGCATTACCTTCTACCCCCACCACCATTCCGGCGCGCAGCGCCAGCGGGAGAGAGAAATTCCCCACCCCACAATAGAGATCGTACACGGTGGTATGCTTATCCACCTTTGCCAATTCGAGCACCTGCGCAACCAGTGCGCGATTTTGCGTTAAATTTACCTGACAGAAGTCCTGCGCAGCATATTTAAGTTGCAAGTGCGGATCTCCGGGGCTGAACACCAATTCCCTGTCACCCTGAACACGGATGGGTTCAGCCATATGTATCTTAGTGCCAGACCGTGCAGAGCCGGCACGGGAGATGATTGGTGCCACAAAGATAGCAACTTTCCAAGCGGAGGCGTGATCTCTCACCCACGCGCAAAAGGGATCTAAATCTTTGGCGCGACAGTGGAACAGCAACCGGACGTTCTCAGCATCATCTACGCTAACATCAATCTGACTAATACTTGAAACATAGCGACTGCGGTGCAGCAACCCACGCAATGGTTCCAAGAGTGCGCTCAAACGCGGATGCAACACGGGGCAAGAGGTCACATCAACCACTTCATGGGTGCCAGTGCGGTAAAACCCGAGGCGAAAGGTGCCATCCACCTCAGCACATTTCAGCTGCGCCCGACTCCGATACCCCATATGGGTTGGAGCAGGGAGAAAAGAGTCCAACAGCTGGGTTGCGTCCTCTCCCAAGGCGTTGGACAAAGTCTGGCACAAGAGGTTCTGCTTCCACTCGCACTGATCCGCATAGCTGAGCATGTGCCAGTCACAGCCGCCGCAGGAACCAAAATATGGACACAGTGCTGTCACTCTTGCTTCCGATGGGTGCAACACTTCAACCAAGTCGGCCTTGATATAGCGTTTATATTCACGCCGGATATGATAGCGAACCTGATCGCCAGGGGCAGTATACGGTACAAATACCGCCCGCCCATCGGGGGCGCGCCCTAAACCACTCCCGCCGTGAATCAAGGTGGTGATCTCTGTAACAGCATGGGGGGGTGAACAAGTGCTATGCGACATAATTAAAGCCTTTAAGATGCAACAACAATTTGTAAAAGTGTGTCGTCAGAGCGTTGGCTAGAGCACATGCGGATCACGATGCTTGGAGGCGTTTTTTCTTTTTTGCCTCTGCAAAGCGCATGGGGAAATCTGCGCGGTGCAAATAGGGCAAAATAAGGGAGGTAAAGCCAGCCAGCAAATCCTGCTTAGTGACATCAAGCTCCGCAGAGCTTACCCCCATCTTTTCAAGTTTTTTAAATAGATGCCAGTGCGCATGCTCTTCGTGCGGCAGCGCACATTTAATCTCAATGCACACGCGGTAATAGTCGCCATAATAGAGCTTGGTAGCGTCTAAAAAATCTAATTTGAGACCATTGGGGAGGATTCGGGGTTCAGGTAATTTAAACATCGCTATCTTTTCTACTGTTATCAGATTGATGTTCCGCCGTATCGAGTTGAGCACTGAGCCAGTCAATGCGCCTCCATAAGCCGCGTAAAATGCGGACGTCACGTTCGGTGAGGCCATTCTTGCCAAAGATACGCCGAAAACTGCGTAAGATATGATCTGGATTGCTTTCCACCAGATATCCAGCGCGGGTCAAAGAGGTGCGCATGTGCGCAAACATCGCTTCAGTTGTTGCGCTGGAAGCCAAACTACGCTCGCCTGGAGCTTTCCCTGCATTGCGCGCACGCGCTCCTGCAAGTTCATACAAACACAGGCACACCGCCTGCGCCAAATTCATGGAAGCGAGTTCGTCGCTAGTAGGGATAGTGATAAAACGCTGACACAGATCAAGCTCTTCGGTAAGAAGGCCACAATCTTCGCGCCCGAACACCAGCGCAGCTGGAGCACTGGTATTGAGTTCAGACAGCACCTCTTCAACCTGAGCGGGATGGACAAAATCCTCACGGTAGCGTCCGAAGCGGCGCGTGGTGGCAAAAGCATAACCTGTATCAGCCAGGGCCGCACTTAGATCAGGGTAGATGCGGGCCTGTTCCAGGATCGAGCCAGCTTTAACCGCCATGCGTCGTGCTTCATCACACAAGTGGTCGGCTTGTGGATTTACTAAGCGCAGATCGTAAAACCCGAAATTCGCCATAGCGCGACCTACCGCCCCAATATTTAATGGTCCCTGGGGTTCTACCAAAACCACCGCGGTAGAACTGAGCCAGGCTGTGCGATTATCTTCAGGCATAGTCTCTTTCTATCCATCGAGTAAGCTTGCCCACATTTCGGTGAGCTTCTGCAACACTTGCTACTCGCGAGTTTCCCCTCCCCCTTGGGAGCGGATACAGTCACAAAAGGCACTAGTAAACCACCCTAGGTTGTCCCTTGCGTACGCATAGCGGGGGCGTACCCATCCTTACGCCACTGGGCAAAGCGTTTGCGTGCCTGCGCCACCTCATCTTCAGCATAGGTGGGGGCAAACTCCACCACATGCTCAAACCGGTGTGCAAACCCCATACTGCAAGCCGTTGCCGCAACCAACACCTGGGCTGCATTGCTATTGTTTTCCCGCGTGGTTATCACCACCGGTTCCGCATAGCTGTCCACTGCCCCGCTGTCCCACACATGGGGGATAAAAGTGCCTTTTTCCCATACCCACATATAGTGATCCAGGGCCCGTGCCTGCTCGTCACTTTCTACCAACACCAAAACCCGGCGGCGCTGCGAAAAAAACTCCTGCGCCAGACGACACAACCACGGAGCCAAAACGGGTTCTTCGAGCTTTATAAATTCAACCTTGGTTGTATGCATGCGGATCTCTTAAAGTGTTTGTGAACCTTAAGCGCAACATTCAGGCCAAAGCATTGCGCATAAATGCAGCTCCGGCCGCAAGGGCCTCATGGTTCATGGGGAGAAAACGGTGGTTACGCTCCGGCAACACCTCTTTCAAGGCCGCCTTCAGGGAGTCTTGTTTCACCACCTTGCTATGTTCCACATATCCCCCCAGCATCACCATGTTTACCAGACGAGAATCTCCAATCTCCAGCGCCATTTCATTTGCTGGAATGCGTACTAACGTGAGATCAGAACGGGAGGAGCCGTCATCTTCAATCAGGGAGCTGTTGATAAGCGCCAGCCCTCCCTTGCGTACCTGGGGATAGAACTGCTCCATCGCGGTGGGATTCATAAGTAACGCAGCCTCGGGTTCACCCACTACCGGGGAACCTACTGCAGTATCAGACATCACCACAGTACAGTTTGCCGCGCCGCCGCGCTTTTCAACTCCGTAAGCCGGGAAGTATGAGGCATTGTTCCCTTCCAGGATAGTCGCATACGCAAGCAAATTACCAATAAGCAACACACCCTGACCGCCAAAACCGGCCATAAATACATCGTGATTCATGCTCTTCACCTTATGCCGAAGCGTCTTTAAAGACGCCCAGAGGGAAATAGGGGATCATCTCTTCAGCCACACGCGCATTCGCCTCTACCGGGTTCATGCCCCAGTTTGTGGGACAAGTAGACAACACTTCCACAAATGCGAACCCGTTATCCTCCAGCTGAGTTTGAAACGCCTTTTTGATAGCCTTCCCTGCCTGTATGATGTGTTGTGGTGTATCCACTGCGACACGCGCTGCATATGCAGTCCCCTCAAGTCCGGCAAGAATTTCCGTCATCTTGATAGGGTAACCATCCTTGGCTGCATTGCGCCCGTAGGGACTGGTGCTGGTCTTTTGTTTCGGCAAGGTGGTAGGCGCCATCTGACCGCCGGTCATACCATAGGTGGTGTTGTTGACAAAGATAACTGTAATCGGCTCCCCGCGGTTAGCAGTGTGAAGAATTTCACTGGTACCAATGGCGGCAAGATCGCCATCCCCCTGATAGGTAAACACCGGACGCTGCGGGTGCACCCGTTTTGCTCCGGTGGCCACTGCAGGGGCACGCCCATGCGGCGCTTCAATTACATCGATGCCGAAATAGCCGTACAGAAACACGCTGCACCCCACCGAGGCAACCCCGATGGTCTGCCCCTGAATATTGAACTCATCCATAGCCTGCGCCACCAGACGGTGGATTACACCGTGCTGACACCCGGGGCAGAAATGGGTCTGCACTGGGTTAAGCGCCTGGGGCCGGGTAAATACTTGTTTCATATCTTCAGTCTTCATCAGTGCACCTCACAGTGGAGACGGATCTGCGCTAAAAGTTCTTCCGGAGTAGGCAACGAACCTGCTCCAGGGGCGCGCCCGTAAAACTCAACCTCGACTTGCGGCACCGCCAGGCGCACATCATCAACCATCTGACCGGTATTAAGCTCCACACACAACACTTTCTGGCCGTTGGCAGTGTGATCGCGATATGCCTGTTTCGGAAACGGAAACAGAGTGATCGGACGCAGAAGACCTACTTTGTACCCTTCCTGCCGTGCCATCCGTACCGCAGTGTGTGCGATGCGCGCAGTACTGCCGTATGCAGTTACCACCAGGTGTGCATCTTCGAGCTCGTAGCCTTCGTAGCGCACTTCATGCTCTTGCATCTGTGCATACTTGCGATGCAATTTCAGGTTGTGCTGCTCCAGCTCGCCCACGCCCAGATACAGTGACTTAACCACTTTGTTGACCTCGCGCTCGCCAGGACCGATTAAGGCCCAATCTTTAGGAGGTAAATCAGCGGAGGCTTTATAGGGATGGGGGTCAAGCGCTTCTTTCATCTGCCCGATAACCGCGTCCGCGAGAATCATAGCTGGAACTCGATAGCGATCAGATAGATCAAACGCGTGCATGGTAAGATCATACATCTCCTGCACGGACGCCGGTGCCAGAACGATGATATGGTAGCCTCCATGCCCACCCCCTTTCACCGCCTGAAAATAGTCCGCCTGTGAAGCGTCAATCCCTCCCAGACCGGGACCGGAACGACAGATATTAACAATCAAGCCGGGGCATTCGCTCCCCGCCATGTATGAGATCCCCTCCTGCTTAAGGGAGATGCCGGGGCTGGACGAGGAGGTCATAGCACGTGCGCCGCACGCACTCGCGCCCAGCAACATATTTATCGAGGCGATCTCGCTCTCTGCCTGAATAAACTCTCCCCCAAGGGCAGGCATCTCGCGCGAAATATACTCGGGAATATCGCTCTGTGGTGTTATAGGATAGCCGAAGTAGTAGCGACATCCGGCCTCAAGAGCCCCCATCGCCACCGCTTCGTTACCCTTTACAAATAGTCGTTTGGTCACACATCCCTCCATCTGCAGCTGGCGCTCACACCAGCCCTAGTGCTTATCGTCAACGGCTTAAGCCTTTTTCTCACGGTACACTTCTATCGCCACATCTGGGCATACCTGGGCGCAAAAGGTACACCCGGTACAGCGTAGCAGGGCATCAGCACTTATTACTGCGGGGAAAAAACCGTGTTTGTTTAATTCTTTGCTCATCTCAATCAGGTTATGTGGGCAAGCAACAGTACACAGTCCACACCCCTTGCACAGCTGTTCGTCAATTACTATTCTGTTAGCCACGTGCGGCTCCTTGTTGGAAGATAAAGTCGTGGAATTTTCAAACGGGGCTGCTGAAGCAACCAGCGCAGCAGCTGTAGATAGTACGCGGCTGCAGAAATTTCACTTTTTTGCTCAAACCACCGGCGGAGAACTGCGGAAGCGCCCCGCCAGCTACTTCGCGCCGGCGCAGCAATCTATCAGATTGACAAAACGGGAGTCAAACATTAATCCAGAGCAGGAGGCCAGACGCCGCCGAACCCTCTAACTCTTGCGGATACGTGGATCGGCAAGAGCATATCCAACATCCGCGAGCATGTTACCCACCAGGGTCATCACCGCACCGATAACCAAGATCCCCATAATCAGTGGATAGTCCCGCATCATCACCCCATCATAGAAAAGCTTTCCCATGCCCGGAATGGCGAAAATGCTTTCGAAAATCACACTTCCCCCAATCAGTCCCGGAACTGCAAGCCCCAGAATGGTGATCAACGGCAGAAGTGCATTGCGAAGCGCATGCTTGCCGATCACCACCCGCTCTGGCACCCCCTTCGCACGTGCTGTCATGATGTAATCTTGCCGGATCACATCAAGCATATTGGAGCGCATGTAACGGGAAAAGCCTGCCAGCCCTCCGATGGCAGAAATAAACACCGGCAAAATAAGATGATGGCCAACATCTAGAATCTGTTCCCAGGTGGAGAGGTATTCATATCCAAACGACTTGATCCCTGAAACCGGCACCAACCCCAGATACACTCCAAGCCAGTCCATTAACAACAACGCGAGCCAGAAAGAGGGGGCGGCAAAACCGATAAACACCAGCAGCGTGGTGGTGCGATCAAACCAACTGTCACGTTTCACTGCAGAGATCACCCCCAAGGGTACCGCCGTGAGGATAATCAGCCCCATGGAGAATACATTGATCATGAGGGTGATGGGGAGGCGCTCCATGATTTTATCCCACACGGGGCGACGATCTTGGGAGAAGGAGCGCCCGAAATCAAGTTGAACCACCCGTTTCAGCCATGTGCCGTATTGCACCAGCAGAGGTTCATCCAAGCCGTATTCAGCCCGCAGGCGCTCTTCAAGTTCCGCCCCAGCCTCAGGGTTCATCTCAGTCTGCAAGGCGGTGGGATCTCCGGGTGCAAGGTGGATCACCACAAATGAAATCAGGGTAATTCCAAACAGCAGTGGCACCATCTGGAGCAGTTTTTTAGCTATGTATACAAGCATCTACAATCCATTACTCTATGGTTAGCAATAACTCTTACTACGGTTCGCCATCCACCAACGCAGAGGTGCCAGAAAAGCTACCCTTTAGCGTTTATATTTCTGCTGCCCTTCGGGCACATACCAGTGGTTGAAGTTATGCATAATCCCTGCGGGCGCCTCTTCAATGGCGTGGAAACGCCGCGCCACCACCGGGAGCGAGTCGGGTACATACAAGAAAGTATAGGGCTGATCCTGGGCCAAAATCTCTTGCAAGCGGTGGTAGATGGGGCGCCGTTTTTCGATGGAGAGCACCCGCCGCCCCTGCTCCAGGAGCTGATCCACTTCGGGATTGCTGTAGGCGATAAAGTTGAGCTCACGCGCTCCTGTCTTGCTTGAGTGCCAGATATTGTAGCCATCGGGATCAACGGGGATGGTCCACCCCAGGATTGTGGCATCAAATTTTCCGGGCTGGATAAACTCCTTCAGAAACGACGCCCACTCTATCACGCGCAGCTTCACATCTATCCCTACCTCTTGCAGGCGGCGTTGGATAATCTCCCCCGCCTTGATGCGCTGGTCATTGCCCTGGTTGGTCAGAATAGTAAACGCAAGTTTGTGCCCATCTTTTTCCCGTACCCCATCCCCATCCACATCCTTCCACCCCACCTCATCCAGAAGGGCACGCGCTTTATCCGGCGCATACGGATAACGCTGCACATCCTCATTGTAGGGCCAGCTTCCAGGTTTATACGGTCCGGTAGCCGGCTGTCCCAGGCCCAGGAGTACCCCATCGACAATCTCCTGCTTGTCTATGGCATACGCTATCGCCTGGCGCACCCGCTTATCCTGAAACATGGGCTTGCGCAGATTGTATCCCAGATAGGTATACACAAACGCGGGATAACGGTACTTATTGAAGCGGCGCTTAAACGCGGGGGTATCGGTTTGACGTGCATATTGCAGGGGAGTGAGTCCCATATAGTCGAGTCCACCCGACTGAAGTTCGAGAAACATGGTGGTGGTATCGGGCACAATGCGATACGCAATCCGCTTGATATAGGGTGCGCCTTCGAAGTAGTCCTCGTTGCGCTCCAGCACAATCTGCTCGCCTGGATCCCACTTTACAAATCGAAACGGCCCGGTACCCACCGGATTGCGTGCAAGCTTCGAGGTGGCGATATCTTCCCCTTCAAGCAGGTGCTTGGGACAAATTCCCATGGCCCAGCTCACCAAAGCCGGAGCCAGCGGCTGCGTATAGCGTACCTTGAACGTATACGGATCTGGAGCACTGGCATGCTCTACCTGTTTATAGCGCTCTGCATACGCCGTTGGGGTTTGCGGATCTACCATAAGTTCATAGGTGTACAGCACATCTGCCGAGGTGAACGGTTCCCCATCGTGCCACTTGACATTCTGGCGCAAATAAAAGGTTATCTCACGCCCATCATCTGAGATCTCCCATGATTCCGCCAGATCACCCTCGAAGAGCATATCTTTGTCATAGCGGATCAGACCATTATATACATGCCCGATTATGGCAGAAGAGGAGGAATCGGAAGCTAAAGGGGGGATCAAACTGCTCGCATCTCCAATGGTGCCCATGATGATGGTGTCACCATAAGCCACCGCAGTGTCTTCATTGCGCTCTGTTGCAATAAATTCAGCTTCCCGACATCCGCCAACCAAACCCAGCAAAACACATATGAAAATCAGGCATAGCTGCCGCGTTTGGCGGAAAAACAAACATCCCTGCATAACTTTAGAGTTCCTCCAGAGGGACTAGCGCTACCCCAGTACGCACCTCAATTTCAAAAAGAGCTGGGTCAAGAACGGGATTAAGCTGCACATCCTCTAGTTCGATTGAAAGATCAAGGTTTTGGGTTGGCATCCGCAGCGCCATATGCCGAGGGAAAACACCCCCATCTTCAGCTGTAGGTCTCACATCGGTATACGCAATAGTGAACACTTCGCGTTCCAACTCGCGATACACAATGCGTTCCACCCGATCGGTGCCAAAGTGAACTATATACTCTTGTTGCGCAGAAAGGATAAAGTGGAGACTGTTGCCCTCCCCCTTCTGCACCTGTGCCAGTTGCAGCACTCCGGGGGGCAGACGCTGCAACAACAACGCCACCATATCCGCAGGCGTCAGAGGTACATATGCAAATTGCTCCATGCGCGCACGCGTCGCCATACCAAAATACAGGGTTTTCCGGCTCGGCACATATGCTTCAAGATTGGCGCCATTGGCGGTGAGAAGCACAAGCATCTGCCCCATAAAATTGTACGCCTCGGCACGTAACTGATACGGCTCTTGAACATGCAGAGCCTGGGTGGAACTCTGCTTGTCCTTCCCACGGCGCAACCGCACCTCTGCAAGCGCCTGTAGACTGGTGTGGGCATATGAGCGCTCCAAAACTTCCAACATTTGTGCGCTACTTAGTTCAACCTCCGGAACCTTTTCTAACTGCGGCGGTGAAAGTCTGGCACAGCCTGCCCCGAGCAACACCACGACCAACAAAACAGCAACACGCCACCCAGCTCGCATACGCACCTGAATCTGGGGCGAAACATTGCTGGATTGCGGCACCGATACACCACCAGTTGATATAACCATCTCTATCTTTCTGTAGAATTCAGATTAACTTTTTGCTGTAAATTTTTATTGTTTGGCTGCAATTCCAATGCCTTCAAATACTTTTCCCTAGCTTGTGCCCTTTCACCCATCGCCATATACATATCCCCTAGGTGCTCCAGTATCTGTGCATTCTGTGGCTGCATAGCATGTGCTAGGCGCAGCTGTTTTTGAGCTTCAGCATAGCGCCCCAGTTTGACATACACCCAGCCCAGGGTGTCGTGAAACTCTGCACGTGATTCCGACTCTAATGCAACTTGTGCCAGCGCAAGCGCATATTCAAGTTTTTGCTCCGTTTCCGCATACAGAAACGCGAGATTATTCAGCGCCTCCACATCGTCTGGGCGTTGTTGTGCTACCTGTTCCATATACTTAAGTGCTGGCGTGTATTTTCCCAACATGGCGTAAAGCAAACCCAGATGATTTTTCAACTCTACGCTGTCTTGATGTTGCTCTAAACCTTGTTCGAGCGCAGCTATCGCCGCGAAGTTGTTCTGTCCCAGAATGTGTAGATAACTCAGCTGCCTGTACATAAGTGGATCTGACACCCCAAGATCAAGCAGCTCATCCAGCGCGGCAATGGCTTCCTGATTGCGGCCAACCACGTGATATAGCCCTGCCAAATGAAGTAAGGCAACAGTGCGGGGATCACCTTCATCCACCTGCTGAAATGTTGCAATAGCGTCATACCACTGCTGTTGGCGCTCAAGCGCCGTCCCCAACCACAGCCACGCCATGGAATTAAATTCCAGCGCTTCTGCAGCGCTGCGCAACTCTGGGATCGCAGCCGCATATTGCTCCATCTGCAGCAAAGCGTAACCATACAGTAGGCGTAAAGGCACACTCTCTTCACGCGCCAGAGAAGAACGCAACACATCTGCAGCAGCTGCGTACTCATGCTGCTCCAGAAGCAACTCTGCCTGTAGATATTCAAACTCCTGCACCCCATGTTCCAAGGTTTGTGCCGCAGTTTTGTACAGATCGAGGGCGCGACGGAATTCGTGGCGCTGTCTTAAAACTTGCCCCAGCTCAAAATAGGCAAGTGGCTCATTGGGGGCAAGATCGATAAGGGTCTGCAGGGTTTTGATAGCATCGGCAAAATGTTCCTGCTGTGCCTGGATCCGCCCCAATTGCAACAGCACCGCTTCTGCATCTGGCTGCACATATAAATAACGCTGCAGATCCTGCGCTGCGCTAGCGTAATCCTGCTGCTCCATGTGTAAGGCATTCATACGCAGATGGAGGCGATTCAGGTGTGGATTCGCAGCATATATCTGTTCAATTTGCATCAGTGCCCCAGACGTGTCTCCCTGAGCAGCCACAACCTCGGCCTGAAGTAACTGTGCCGGAAGAAAATCCGGGTTCAGCTCCAAGGCACGCTGCACATGCTGAAGCGCCTGAGATATATTTTCATGCTGCAACTGGACGCATGCCTGCGCACACAGGTAATTCACAAGACGCGTGTAGTCATCCTCCACACTCAGAGCTGGAGTGCAAAAGGGTTCTTCTGTATTGGCAACAACCTCAAGGTACGGCGCGGCCTGTTCCTCCCCTAACCAGACATGGAGAAACTCCTGATACACAACCGCAGCATCTTCACATTCCGCGCGTGCATCGAATACCTCTGCATAGAGCAAACTATCCTGCGTATTGGTTTGCGCTCTAATCTCCTGTTCGCTGCCATCCTGTTTTAAATGCGGGGCAGAACATCCACCCGTGCCGCACAATAAGACAACAAGAAGCAACCAACACCGCATGTGGGCATCTAACGTCTCTACTTTGGGCGCATACATCTACCCCCCAATCCCCATGTGTAGCAGTAGCGCGTAAAAACATATATCGACATATACCGTTCTCCAACAAAACTGTGTGCGCCCGCAGAAGTTGGGCTGCAACACAGGGATTAAATATCTCGATGCAAATAGGGGCATTTATTTAAACTTGACCGTGATATGCTCCATAGATACTATCAAAACCGCATTTTCATCCTAGAACATGAAGCGCCACAACCTATACATACCGTTGACATTATTCAACAATATATATGGAGCAGATTCATGGCTATAGCCACTAAAATACAAACCTGCATACAACAGTCATCCTGGATTCGTAAGATGTTTGAAGAGGGCGACCGCTTACGCGCCCAGTTCGGTGCTGATAATGTGTTCGACTTCACCATCGGTAACCCCGCAGTTGAACCGCCAGACGCATTCAAGCGCGCCCTGCAACAACTCGCTAACAATCCTGTTCCGGGAATGCACCGTTACATGAGCAATGCAGGTTATCCGGAAACCAGAGCAGCAGTAGCGCAACACCTGAGCAAGTCTAGCACTCTCCCTCTGCAGGCGGAACATGTTATTATGACCTGCGGTGCCGGCGGAGCTCTCAATATCGCCCTTAAAACTATCCTAAACCCAAACGACGAGGTGGTTATTCTGGCGCCCTACTTCGTGGAATACAAGTTCTATATCGACAACCACGGTGGTGCCCCGGTTGTGGTGGAAACATGCGCCGACACGTTCCTCCCCGATGTAGACGCCATTGCCAGCGCCATCACTTCACGTACCAAGGCTATCATTCTCAACTCGCCCAACAACCCTACTGGGGTTATCTATCCCGCACATATCTTGGATTCCATCAACGCGATGTTGGAACAAAAACAGCGCGAATACGGCAATGCGATCTATGTGATTGCGGATGAACCTTACGCCAGACTAGCATATGATAATTCGACGGTACCATGCATTTTCAACCACATTGCAAACTCCGTGATAGCAACATCCCACTCTAAGGATCTTGCTTTGCCCGGAGAGCGCATCGGGTATCTCGCGATCAATCCAGCGCTAGAGGAAGCTAACACCTTCATTGAAGGGGCAGTTTTCAGCAATCGGGTCTTGGGGTTTGTGAATGCCCCAGCACTGATGCAGCGCCTTATTAGCGGACTCCAAAACGAAAGTGTAGATATCGCCGCATACGAACACAAGCGCAACCTGCTGTACAACAATCTAAGCGCCATGGGTTTCAGTATGGTAAAACCAGAAGGAGGGTTTTACCTCTTTCCCAAATCGCCGCTGGCAGATGATGTTGAATTTGTAAAGATGGCACAAGAAGAAAAGATCCTTCTTGTGCCTGGGCTTGGTTTTGGCGCAGCGGGTCATTTCCGCATCGCATACTGCATCGATCTCGACATTATCGAACGCAGTATGCCGGCGTGGGAACGCCTTGCACAGAGAGCTAAAACATACAAAAAATAAAGGGTAAGTAAACTGCACTGGTGACAAATGATTCAAACCAGCTATAATTCACGCACCAGAATCTAGATTTTCCCTCCGCGCTATCTACACTCTGAGGCTCAAGAACTAGATAGTGAGGAGATATACACAGGTATCCCAAGCGCGCGCATACGTATTCAGTGTCGCGAGGCGTAGCAATACATGTTAAGGGTCAATTTTTCTACCAAGTCTGAACCGTAATGGCAGCGCGTGACCAACTAATCCGCCCCCATATAAGCATGCAATTACGGGCCTGCAATTACGGCATGAAGTGCGCCAGGATGGAAAGCTGCATTCAAACACGCAGTGTACCCGCACTTTAGATTATTAATTTTCGTACCCACCTGCTTTACTAAGTGGCTGGGTGTGCAATGTGTTGCTGAGCGCCTTGAAAACGCTACAGCAGCAGAAGGTTTTACATGAACAAAAAAATGTTGATCAACGTAACCCTCTCCGGAGAAGAACGCGTTGCGATTGTCGAGAACGGACTCCTCACTGAGCTAGACATAGAAGTAGCAGGAAGTGAAAACACCAAAGGAAATATTTACAAGGCGGAGGTAGTCCGCATAGAACCTGGGCTGCAAGCGGCTTTTGTAAATTATGGTGCCCAGCGCCATGGCTTTCTCCAGATTGGAGATATCCACCCCGACTTATGGCCCAAACGCGATGGTAACAACAGCCAGCGTCCCCCTATAAATGAAATTCTCCGCCGGGGGCAGCAGATTTTAGTTCAAGTTGTTAAGGAAGAACGCGGTACCAAGGGGGCAGCGGTAACCACTGAACTCTCCCTCGCTGGACGCTACATGGTACTGATGGCCAACAGCCGTTCACGTGGTATCTCACGCAAAATAGATAATGATTCTACCCGCAAAAAAATAAAAGAAGCCTTAAAAGAGCTCAATCTCCCAGAGGAGATGGGCTACATCATCCGCACTGCAGCGATCGACCAATCTCCTGAAGAACTCAAGCGCGACTTCAATTATCTGTTTAATATCTACAAAAACATCATATCGCAGGCGGAAAATGCCTCTGCTCCCGCGCTGGTATATCAGGAATCAAGCCTGGTGCTGCGCAGCGTCAGGGACTACTTCACTCCAGATATGGACGAAGTGCTGATCGATGACAAAGAGGTCTTCAAACAGACGCGCGACTTCTTTAAGACCGTAATGCCCGACCATGTCAAACTGGTAAAACTGCATCAAGAGCGGCGCCCAATATTCTCACGTTATCAGATTGAAGAACAAATTGCCCAACTCGCGACAAATTCTGTCAATCTCCCTTCCGGTGGCTCCATCGTCCTAGACCAGACTGAGGCACTGGTCGCCATTGATGTCAACTCGGGCAAGGTCTCAAGCGAGCAAAGCATTGAATCGACCGCGTGCCTGGTGAATGTTGAAGCCGCCACCGAAATCGCGCGCCAGCTGCGTCTGCGCGACCTTGGTGGGCTGATCGTCATTGACTTTATCGACATGCGCCAGCGCAAAAACGCGCGCAAGGTGGAAAAAACGCTAGAAGCGGCACTAAAGCAGGACAAAGCCCGCATCACTCAGGGGCGCATCAGCTCCCAGTTCGGCCTGCTGGAGATGAGCCGGCAACGGATCAAACCCAACCTCGGCGCTTCGTCATATAAAAGTTGCCCTCACTGCAGTGGCAGCGGTCGAATTCGCTGCTGCGAATCGCGCGCCATCAGCTTGTTGCGCCGCATTCAGGCAGGAACGGCAAAAGGGAAGATAGACCGAGTTGTAGCCAGTGTCGCTCTTGATGTTGGCACCATGCTTCTCAATCAGAAACGCTCAGAACTCAAAGAGCTGGAGCAACAGCAAAATATCGAAATCTGGGTCACCCCCCAGCCTGACTACCTTCCAGACCAGGTTGATCTCGACTTTATTAAGGACGCCGGAGACCACGATGATACCAGTACGGAGCAAAAAGCCCTGGTAGATATGGACTATTCCGAGCGCAGTCGCGATTACACCGTTGACCTGGAGAGCACAAAAACCGAAGAGAAAAGTGCAGACGAGCCGCAAGACAAAAGTTCTGCGCCAGCAGAAAACCAGAAAGAGGAGTCCAAAAACGGAAGCTCCCAAAATGAGAACTCTCAAAACGGAGACTCAAGTAAACCTCGACGCCCACGCCGTTCCCGCTCCTCGCGGCACCGGCGCTCGCGCTCAGATGCAAAAACACACGAGCAGGAGAATCAGAGCGCCGCAACTCCTGAGACGCCAGCGGCAGAGCAGCAGCCTCAGGCACTGATCGAATCTAAATCTGCGCAAGAGAGTTCCGCCCAAAAGGAAACAGCCAACGCTGCCGGCACTCCTCAGGCCAGCCCAAGCACCGGCAAAGAAGAGCAACACTCTTCCGTCGCTGAACCAGCTCGCGCAGATGTGACCAAGGGGAGCGAAACACCACAACGCACAGGCGCAGACAAACAAGAAAGCACGGCCAAATCCTCAGCCAGCACCTCAAGCGCAAAACCTGACACGCCTGCCAAAACTCAAGCTGACGCGCAGAGCAGTACGCCAGAAGGCACAAAAGCAGTTGCGCCACAGAGCCAAGATACCGCTGTCCCGGAGGATAAGTCTGCCCCAGAGGAGGGGGTAGAAAAACCCAAACCAAAGAGCACACCCAGACGCAGCCCCAGCAGAGCAAAGACGCAGAGCAACGCCTCCGAAGCGAAAAGCACGCAGGAGCAGGATGATGCGGGTGCACAAGAACAACCAAAGACAGCTCCGGTACGAAAACGTGCTCCAGCGCGACGGCGTACTGCCCCCAAGCAGGACAGTGCCGCGTCCGCGCCTCCTGCAGAAACCACCTCTGCAAAAGCTTCCACTTCTGCAAAAACACCGCCACAAGAGGTGGCAAGCGCTCCCGCAACTGAGGATGAAAGCAAGAAAACGCCTGCACCACGCAAGCGCACTCCGCGCAAACGCACACCGTCTAAACAGGTGGCGGATGCAGCATCCGATTCAACTGCAATGGTTGCTTCAGACCAGAACGCTCCAACAGAAGCTAAAGAGCAGGCGGTCTCCGCTGATGCAAAAGATACAACGACCCCAGCGGAGAAGAAGACAGCCCCGGTCCGCAGACGTCGGACTACCAGTAAAAGTGCCTCTCCTGCTGCCGTCACCACAGAGGACAGCACCGCCTCAGACGCTAGCTCTGCGCCTGCCGCTGAGAAGACCCCGCGCCGGCGCGCAACTACTACTCGGAGCAAATCAGCCCCTTCAACCTCTCCCACTGCAGGACCAGAGGCAGAAGCGCAGGTACCAGCGACAAAGCCCAGCGAGGGCACCCAAGAGGGAGATCCGAAACCAGCGCCAGAGCGTGCGCCCCGGCGCACTCCTCGGCGTACTACAACGCGGCGCAGCACTACAAGTAAAGCTGCCACCAGTGCCAAAGATAAAAGCATCACCGCAGCACCAGAGGATCAAGGCGATAAACAAGCTGCGGATTCAGCGTCCACTACAGAGGCAAAGAGCGATACAGCTCCAAAACGGCGCCGCACTACCACGCGCAAAACCACACCAGCAAAAACTGAAGATGACGCATTGTAACCGTTGAAATCAGCGTATTTTCCACCCAGGCGTTGGAACTGCATGTCCCAGTTCCAACGCTTTGTGTTTAGTGAGTGCGCTGGAGTAAAACTATGTATCCACTTTACCTCTATCTATTCCATAAGTTGAAATCATGACTCAGAACCACAGAGCGCGAAAACGGTTCGGGCAGAATTTTCTGCGCGACCAGAATGTAATTCATGCCATTGTTACGGCGGCACAGCTGGGACCAGAAGACAAGGTGGTGGAAATTGGCCCTGGCCGTGGTGCCCTCACCCATGTCGTTGCACCAGCGGTAGCACAAATGCACTTAATCGAGATCGACCGCGATCTCGCCGCCGCGTGGGAAACCAGCCCCCATGCAGGAGTTGTGGTACATACAGGAGATGCTCTTCAGATCGACTGGGAAACGTTTTTGACACACCCCCCCTACAAATTAGTAGCAAACCTGCCCTACAATATTTCCAGCCAGATACTGTTCAAGATTTTAGCTCACCGCGACCTCTTCTCCACTCTGGTACTGATGTTTCAAAAGGAGGTAGCGCAACGCCTGCGTGCGCAGGCGGGGACAAAAAACTACGGAATCTTGACAGTATTGTGTCAACTGTGGTTCGATGTCGATCCCGTTATTAATGTGGCACCGCAAGCGTTCACGCCACAGCCCAAAGTGGACTCGGAAGTATTGCTTTTCACTCGGCGTGCACAACCACGCGCACCGGTGGAAGATTTTAATTTGTTTACCCGCGTAGTAAAAGCAGCATTTGCACAGCGGCGCAAGACGTTGCGTAACTCCCTGCAAAGTCAGGGCTTTGCCGCTGCAGATATTGATACAGCCGCTGCGCAAATCAACATGGATCTTAAACGCCGCGGTGAAACCCTGGATCTGAAAGAATTCGCCGCGCTGACAGAAGCTCTAAGTCAATTTCAACATTCCGCATGAATCTATCCGTTAAACCCATCGGTATTTCCAACGTCTGAACATACAAACTACTCACCCAGGTTGCCGCAACATACGGCGTACAGGCGCACCGTATAGGGGTAACACATTAACCTTTCAGGAGAAATTCAGTGCAAGAAAAAACATTTACTGTCAACGGAACACCTATCAGTCACTTTGATTTTATGAACGCTCTGCAGAGCTACTCTATGGAGTTGTATCGCAAAACAGTCGATCAACTTAATGAAGAAGAGCAAGAGAAGGTGCAGGGGATCGCAGTTGAGCGCATCATAGCGCGCGAATTGATCTTCCAGCAGGCACTAGCAGAAGGGGTTGTAGCCAGCGAAGAGCAGATCCAGCAGGAGACCGCAAAGGTTATGCAGAACTTCCCTAGCGAAGAGGAGTTCTACGCCACTTTGGAAAAAGCTGGAGTAGACAAAGAAGCGTACTACCGCATGATCCGTCAGGATCTCTCTGTCAACATGCTGACCGACCAGAAACTTATTGGGGCGCAAGACGCAAGCGAAACTGAAATCAAGGCGTTTTACGATGAAAATCCGGACAAGATGGTCAAACCTGCAATGGTGAAAGCAAGCCATATCTTAGTGAAAGCGGACTCTGAAGCTCAGGCGCAGGCGCAATCCAAAATCAATGAAATCAAGGAAAAACTCGCCAACGGCGAGGACTTTGCTGCTCTTGCACAAGCGCACTCCGCCTGCCCCAGTGGGCAAAAAGGTGGCGACTTGGGCTTTTTTGGCCCAGGTTCCATGGTTAAACCCTTTGAAGAAGCAGCCTTTGCTCTTAAGCCGGGTGAAATCAGCGATGTAGTTTCAACCCAGTTTGGTCTTCATCTCATCAAGGTCACGGAAACTCAGGAACCACAAACGCTGGACTTTGAAGAAGCAAAGCCTCAGATTGCCCAGTTTCTGAAGGAGCAAAATGGCGCTAAACTCCTGCAAAAATGGGTTGAAGAGCTTAAAAAAGAAGCAACCATAGATTTTAGCGCGTAGAAAGCAACATACGGTGCAAGACTGTTCTGATACTGTTTCAGCATCTAAGTGGCACAAAAATGCAGGCCTGTTGTGGTTAGCGCGTGAAGCGCCCCGCGCAGGCCTGCGTCTGTTTATGGTGGGTGGAAGTGTACGCGACTATGTGCTCGGACGTGCATGTGCTGACATTGACCTGGTAAGCGCCCAAGACCCGACTGAGATAGCAAAAAACTTCGCGCGCACTTTCAAAGGGCACTGGTTTAGCCTCGATGCCGCACGCAACTACAGCCGGGTAATACTCCCAGCGCCCCATACATTCCAGTTTGATTTCTCCCCCTTCCGCGCCCCGGACTTAAATGGCGATCTCGCCCTGCGTGACTTTACCATCAACGCTATGGCCATAGATTTAGCTGAAATAGCCGCTCTGGCTGAAACAGCAAGCCGAGCTGGCGAAGCAGAGACGACAGACACAAATGTCTCACACACGGCGTCATCTCCCCCTGTTCTGCCAATTCTGGATCCACTACATGGGCTGCACGATTTAAAACGTAAACGCCTGCACCTATGTTCTGCGCCTGTATTACAGGATGACCCCTTGCGCATCGTTAAAGGGCTGCGCCACTGCGCCACCCTCGGATTTTCCTTCAGTGCTGCAACCAGATCCGCATCTATTGCTGCCGTGCAGGGATTGTCCCAAATTGCCCCAGAACGTCTCCGCAGCGAAATAGCAGGAATATTCAGCACCACCAACTTCGCTCACCTTCGCGACGCTCTAACTGAATTTCACACCTGTGGTGCCGCAGCAGCACTGGGCTTCCCAGTCCCGACATCCACCACCTTAACCGCACGCACATTTCCCGAGCTGGAACGTGTTTTTACTCTGCTTGATCTATGCAGCATCAAGTGCAGCTACATAGCAACGCGGATGCAGTGGAGTGCTGGGGACGAATTCACTTACCGCACTCTTGGCCTTTTTGCCACTTGGATTCGTAGCAGCACGGCAGCAGATCAACACGACCCAACTGCGGTGCCAGACCTCAAACTAAGTCGCAAAGCACAGGCGTGGTTACAGTGGTTTCTCACCTGCCCTGAGGATATCCTGCCACAGTTGGACCGCATGAACCCGCAGCACTATCCGCGCCGCACCATGCAATACCTTGCCCATGCAGGCGCTCCCCTGCCCCATGGGCTCGCAGCCCTGGCGTTTTTCAGCCGCAACAGTGCAGACCTTCACATCCTCGCTGAGTTGTGGCATGCAACGGAAACCTGCCTCGACAAAGGTCGGCTGCGCCCTTTGCTTGCAGCTACGCTGATTCAGCAATATTATCCCAAGCTGGAGGGCAAAGCTCTTGGCTCCTGCCTGGAAAGCCTCAACACCGCAGAGCGCCACGGCAACATCAGCAACAGTGCCGAAGCGTGGGAGTGGCTAAAAGAATACGCACGTAAACAGAATTTTAACCCTGAAAGTGAGGAAAGATGAAATATGTTGGAGCGCACGTAAGCGCCGCCGGAGGGGTATTCAACGCCCCTGAAAATGCTGCCGCTATCGGTGCCAACGCCTTTGCCATGTTTACCAAAAACCAGAAACGTTGGCACGCCAAAGAGCTCAGCAGTGCAGATATCCACAAATTCAAAGAGAAATGCGCCGAACTGGATTTCAAACCAGAACAGATTCTCCCCCACGACAGCTACCTCATCAACCTCGGTCATCCAGAAGCGGAAAAGCTGGAACGCTCCCGCACTGCGTTTATCGACGAGATGCAGCGCTGCGCACAACTGGAGCTGCAGTATCTCAACTTCCACCCCGGCAGCCACCTGAAGCAGCACAGTGAAGCCGAATCTCTGCGCACTATAGCAGAATCAATCAATCTCGCCCTGGATGCAACAGCGCACGTCATTGCAGTAGCAGAAAACACTGCGGGGCAAGGGACTAACTTGGGTTACACCTTCGAACACCTCGCCGAAATTATTGAACAGGTGGAGAATAAAGAGCGTATCGGGGTGTGCTTAGACACTTGTCACACCTTTGCCGCCGGTTACGACCTCAGCACAGCCTCTGCATGCGCCGAGACCTTCGCAGAATTCGAACGCGTTGTAGGGTTTAAGTATCTCAAAGGGATGCACCTCAACGACTCGAAAAAGGAACGTGGCAGCCGCGTAGACCGCCATGCCCCCCTAGGTGATGGAACCATTGGGTGGGAGTGTTTCAAATACATTATGCAGGACCCCCGTTTCGACCATATTCCCCTGATCCTCGAAACTCCAGAACCGGAACGCTGGGCAGAAGAGATAAAAACTCTACGCTCATTTGTCAGCTAAACTGCAACGATCAATACAGACCTTCAATAGATAGAGAACACCGTGCTGCAGCGAGATCATCTCAAAGCTCGTTCTTTACGATCCACTCTTCAAGATCGCCATCAAGAACTCTGGGTAAATTCTCGCGGATATGCTCCAGATGGGGCGAGTTTTCGATATGCCCGGCCTCAGGATAACTTGTCGACCAACAAGCGGGGTCAGAGCGGCACTACTTGGAGGAAATGCAAGCAGGCCCACAGCTGTGTGCCCTCTTTTTCGCAACGATTGAGCTACTTTTGCCCCCTCCGTCACTATGAGGGGAGCATAGCTCTCCACTTTTCCCAAATACGCAGCTATTTTTATGCTGTCCACCTATATAACTGCGCCATATGGGGGGTTTCACCGCTTATAAAGATTTCTTTTCCTTGACTCTGTTCCACTTCTGTTCCTATAGTCACTCTGTTTCAATACCGTTCCACTTTGTACTTATTGCTATCCAGAGCAGAAGAGGAGACAATATGGCGTTGACAGCTAAGCAGGAGAAGGTGTTTCGCTACGTAGCGGAATCGATCGAGCACAGAAACATCAGCCCCAGCATCAGGGATATTGCTAGCGGAATTGGGTCTTCATCAATAAATGGGGTGCACCGTCTAGTGCAGACGCTAATTGCCAAGGAATTGTTAGCGCGTGACGGCGATGGGCTATTGATGCTGGGAGATGCGGCACAGCAAATGTCGTCTACCACCTCCCTGCCCTTGCTTGGCTACATAAGTGCGGGGCTCCCCATGGAAGAATCCGAAGGTGAGGAAAGGATTGACCTTGGAAATCTGCTTTTAGGTCCGGAACATTATCTGCTTAAGGTAAATGGTGACTCGATGTTAAAAGATGGGATTCTGGATGGAGCATTGGTGGTAATCAAACCTGCGAAGCAGGTCCGCAATGGAGATCTAGTGGTTGCGCTGGTAGACAACACTGCTACTACCCTAAAGCGCCTCTTTCGGGAGAAAGATGGTAAGATTCGGCTTCAGCCAGCCAATGACAATTATCTGCCGCAATTTTATGCTGCAGATCGGGTGGTAGTTCAGGGTACGGTTGTAGGGGTGGTAAGTCATCTACAGGGCGCAGCATAAGCCAGACATAAAAGATTAGGTTGTCAGCATATGTTCAAAAATTGGCAGGGTGGGGGCTTGTATTACAATATTCTGCCCCACCCTGCCAAAACGTTCCAAATAGCTTAATGCGCTTTCCTTAACCGCGCGCTCTAGTCAGACAAATAGTATGTAACCGTAGAAACCACCCTTATTTTTTTAATATG
>CAZDRL010000007.1:70275-75944 GCA_964508035.1 uncultured Desulfuromonas sp. | reverse complement strand
AATCAGGTATTGATGGGAATCAAGCCAACTGTTGCACTTGTGACTTGAATCCAGGATCCGTATTGATAAAGTTGGCTACATTTAAAATTAAGGTTTAACCAGCTTGTTGGATAAAAGATCTGCAAATAAATAGTGGCTATAATAAGTCCTCTAGGGCACTGCGCATTGAATTGCCTGGATCCATATCAGTCCAAATACGAAATGCCTGTTCCCCTTGTGCAATCAACATCCCAAGCCCATCTGCGGCCTGTAAACCATATTTTCGGGCACAATTTACCATAGCTGTAGAACCATATCTGTATACTACATCGTAAAATAACGTATTGCTATTAATATTTTCCCATGGCACCGGGCCCTCTTCATTAGAGCTGAGCCCAATTGATGTGGTATTTACAATTAAATCCGCTTGGAGCCAGATTTGTTTCTGGGACGCAATATCTAGTTCATGGGCAACTAAAGGAGTAGTTGGGAAAATCTTGGAAAAATCTCTACACAGAGATCGAGCTCGTTCAATGTTGCGGTTGACGATGCATACATGTGCTGCTTTAGCGTGCGCCAGAGCATATACGCACGCGCGCGCAGCACCGCCTGCCCCCAGAACGACGATCCGTTTTTCCCCGGGGGAAAAACCAAGATCATACTTAAGTGAGTGTAAAAAACCAATGGCATCAGTATTATGCCCCTCCAGGCGCTCTCCCACCCGGGCTATTGTATTCACAGCCCCTATCGCTTCCGCTTCCGGCGTTAAATAATCCAGATACGCCGCTATTTTTTCTTTATGGGGGATAGTCACATTACAGCCCCGAATCGCCAGTGCACGTAGCCCCATTACCGCATGGGCCAAGTTGCCTTCTTGCACAAGGAAAGGGACATATATGGCATTTATTCCAGCGGCGGCAAAAGCTGCATTTTGCATAATAGGCGAGAGGGAGTGCCCCACCGGACAGCCGAGGATGGCGTAAACCTCTGTGTGCCCATCAACCGCACATGAAAAACTGGACCCACCTGTGGCAGCTGTTGTCATGTGGATCTCCTTTCTAAACATTTCGGGTGTCTATGCACAATAACGCTCACGCGAAACTCCAGCAAATCCACCTGCAGCTAACTGCCAAGGTATGCGCCATATTCCACGACGCTACAACCATCGAGAATTTTACGCGCACGCCAGATATCGTTTTTAATCGCCTGAATCAGTTCTTCAGTACTGGAGAATTTCTGTTCATCCCGCAGACGTTCGAAAAAATACACCCGCATATCTTTGTGGTACAAATCACCTTCAAAATCAAGGATATGCGCTTCAATACTTAAACTGTTATCTCCAAATGTAGGTTTATAACCTATATTGATTACGGCATTGTGCTCTAAGTTGTTGTATTTAACCTTTGCGGCATAGACTCCACCGAGGGGGAGAAGTTCTTTCTCGGTTACCAGGTTGGCAGTAGCAAAGCCTAGAACTCTGCCGCGTCGATCTCCATGTACCACCCTCCCCTCAAGGTTAAAGTGGCGCCCGAGCAGTTCACACGCATGTTCTACGTCACCACGGAGTACGCTCTGACGCACCTGGGTTGAACTTAGAACCTTACCGTCATACTGTACCGGCCCAAAGATATCTACCCCAAACCCCTTCTCTTTCCCCTGCGCACATAAAAATCCAACACTGCCTGCGCGCTCTTTGCCGAAGGCATAGTCGTATCCAACGATGAGATGCCGAACCCCAAGTTTACCCAAGAGGATCTCATCGACAAAAGCAACCGGTGACAACGCAGCTAAGTTACGCTCAAACGGGATTTGCACCAAAACATCCACCTGCGAGGCTGCGATCAGGCGTTCTTTTTCCTCTCGGGTGTTTATAAGGCGTGGCGCATTATCTGGCGCCAAGACCTTTAACGGATGGGGATCAAAGGTGCATACGACCGAAACCCCACCCTCCGTGCGCGCACGCTCCACAACACTCCGGAAAATAGCACGATGTCCTAAGTGAACGCCGTCAAAATTCCCTAAAGTAGCGATTGTTTTGTGGAACGGCGTTTTAATCTCATCTAGTGAGCGGATAATTTCCATAGATAGCTAGTATTCCTGCGGGATATAAAATCTGTTATTTATCTATTCCTGCTTTTATTGCGGCGTTTTTTATGCGGCATTCTTCCGCCGGTGCTTGGTAGGGATTCTGGCAGGATAAAGTCTATCTCCCGGGATTTAAGCCGTACATCCTGCACCATAACATCGAGGGTTTGCCCGATCTTGAAATGGCGCCGGCGTCTCTGCCCCACAAGAGTGCGATGAACCGGATCATATTCGTAGTAGTCGTCCCCCAAGGTTCTAATATGCACAAGACCTTCAATAAAAAACGGATCAAGCTCTACAAAGAAACCAAATTCGGTGACGCCGGTAATAAAGCCTGAATATATTTCATCAATTTTATCCTGCATAAACTGACAACTACGCAGAGACACAATTTCCCTTTCAGCATCAACTGAACGCCGTTCACAACTGGTTGCATGCTCTGCCATAGCTTCCATCGAAGCAGGGCCAGGGTTCGGTTCTACTTTTGCGCCCCGCTCCATACAATGGCGCAGCATGCGGTGCTGAATTAAATCAGGGTAGCGCCGGATAGGTGAAGTGAAATGTCCATAGCTGGAGGTTGCCAGAGCAAAGTGCTCTCCAGGGTGGGGAGCATAGTAAGCCTGCTTCATGCTACGCAACAACACCCGGTTAATGATAAACGCCTGGTTTGGATCGCTTACTTGGTGCAACACCGCGCGCAAGTGGGCAGGTTTTATTCCGCCACGCTCGAGACTGAAGCCGATATCAAACGCAGCGAGAAACTCCTGAAATTGCTGCATGGAATCAAGCTCAGGTTTGTCATGCAGACGATATATTCCTGTTACTTGTGCTTGCTGCAGATAATCGGCCACACATTCGTTGGCAAGCAACATACACTCTTCGATGATTCGATGCGCCTCAAGGCGTTCGCGGCGCGTGACAGAGGTCACTTGCCCCGAAGATTCATCCAACCCAATAAAGGGCTCGGGCAAATCAAAATCCAGCGCCCCTCTGGCATTGCGCCTGCGATTAAGAGTGCGGGCAAAACCTTGAAACGACCGTAGCATAGCCGCAAGTTCGGGTGGGACTCCCTGCTCTTCTGTTTCAGCGTCACTGTTCCCATCCAGAACCTGTTGCACCTGCGTGTAGGTAAGCCGGGCGCGACTGCGAATCAGAGCTTGGTGTGGAGTCATCTTCTCCACCTTGCCCTCAGCTGTACATTTGATTTGCAAAACCACTGCAAGGCGTAGCGCCTGTGGATTCAGGGAACAGATACCGTTGCTTAGTTTTTCGGGCAACATTGGGAGGCAAAAACCGGGAAAGTAAGTGCTGGTTCCCCGAGCATATGCATCGAGATCAAGCTGGGAACCCACAGAAACATAGTGACTCACATCGGCAATAGCCACCCAAAGAGTATGGGACCCATCAGCCTCAGATTCAAGCGCTACTGCATCGTCAAAATCTTTGGCATCAGCACCATCAATGGTTACAAGCGGAATGTGGCACAAGTCGGTGCGCCCCTCACGTTCTTGTGCTGTAACTTCAGAACTAAGGGCATCTGCCTCGCTCTGTGCTTCAGCACTAAAGTGCAAGGGTAAACCTACACGCGCCGCCGCAGTCAGGATATCAACATGCGGATCTCCCTCGGGTCCCAGCACTTCCAACAGTGTTGCTGTCCCAGCGCTCCCCCCCGTGGGATAGGTGGATATCTTCAGACGCGCAATCATCCCGTTCAGATGGGAGATATCATCCTCTCCATCCACTGGCGAAAGAATAAATGCGGCCTCGGATGGCTGCGCATAGACAAGACATGTTTTATCTTTTTCATTGTAGTTACAGCGTCCTACAATGGTTTCCTGTCCATGCTCTTCTATCCCAAGGATAATGACATCAGGGCGACGCTCATGGCGCAGCGTCACATTAAGAGCAAATACCCGATCTCCGTCCATTGGTTCGTGCAATTGCGCCGCGGGGAGAAAGTATTCTTCGCGTTCAGATCCATCAGTTGCAGGCAGAAACGAGCGCCGTCCATTTTTGCGCACGCGCACATGCCCGCGTAATAGAGGTGGCAGTATACGTTTGGTATAGCGCCCTTTTTTCCCTTTACGCAACACCTCATAAGACACAAGAAAATCTAAATATATCTGAAGTTTTCCGCGCCGCGGAGCATCTGGCCCCAGAGCCTGAATCAAATCGGCGATAGTGAACACTTTTGCAATCTTTTTCAGCGCGTTGTGTAGCGATGGAGCGAAATTGGAACTCATACTTAAGGATGTACCTTTCAATGCTAGCGGATATCTCACAGCAACCTGGAATAGTTGCCCTTATATGGCAACATCAATCACGCACAGAGAAGTCGACCAGGTCGGAGGGAAATAAAGGGTTACAGCGGATAAGCCCTGCAGGTACCTGGATATCATCCCATGCTATATCTCGAATCTGGGAGATACTTGGTCCCGGGGTAAAGAAGGCGATACAGTTTTCAGTGTGCGCAGCATCTTCGCACGCAGCAGCGATACTCTCTGGCATATTAAAAACTTCGCCGTTATGCAGTTCTTCAGGGGAAACCTCGAGAATGTGATTAAGGACAAGGCGTTGATAGAGTACCGCCGCAGAATCTCCACTGAGCTGTTTTTCATCCAGCGGTGTTTTCTGCAGTTGTTGATGGGTTCGGAGTTGAAGGGAGTAAATATCCTTTCCACCCGGATACAATATTATATCGGCAGGATTTTCCGCATCGTTCAATTTTTGTTGCACACACGCAGCAACAGATTCGCACCCCGAGTCAATCTCTGTACTATCGACGTTGAAAAACTCGCCCAACCTCCCCAGCAGGAGCGGAAAGTCTCGCAACTGGGGTAAAGAACAGGTAGAAATGACAGGTCCTATCTCCATCCCATATTCCGCCGTGAAGTCATCTATATTGCTCAACGCTATAGCTGCATAGTTGAAACTTTCCTTCCCGCTATATTCCTGCTTTGCTTCTCGACACTCATCACGATAGCGCAACATCCCCTCATACAGAGAACGCCCATGCAGCAGGATAAGGGATTTTGTATCTAATACTGCCTGTACCTTTAACAGAAGAGCGTTGTCAGCAACTTTCCACACCCGGCATCTAGTTCCATCTTCGGAAGAAATTTCTACATCCGCCGGGCGCTGTTTTTCATTTTCTCCCAAAGCTTCCAGCACGCAGCATGGATCGGTATAGAGTGCTGAGACGGTGTTATTTTGAGTCTTGCAAACTTCAAGGTTATGAAGATGACGTGCAATCTCCTCTTCGTCCGGAAGCTCAAGGGGAAGAACCCTACCCGAAGTTAATTCTTCTAAGTACACCGCTGCCACAATACCACGGTGGATTTTTGATTTTCCCTCTATAGCAAATTGAATTTCATATAGCAGCAAGGCGCAATCGGAGTTCGGAACGCGTTCAGGGTCTACCCCTTCGATATTGATCTTAGGTTCAGATTGCGCTTCGGTATCAGCCTCTCCATGTGCAGCTGCACAAGAGCATTGACCAAATGAAACAATTTCAGACATTAAGACTCTCCTTTCAAGCCAGCACGCAGATAGTTACACACAAACGAATTAACTCGCGACTGACATTGAAATACGCTAGTATCGCA
>CAZDRL010000007.1:0-70175 GCA_964508035.1 uncultured Desulfuromonas sp. | reverse complement strand
TACGCATCGATAGCGGACATATAAACAGACCGCCGATGCGGTTGCAAGTAAAAAGCCGCCACCATCAGAGCACACAAAAAGAGCGGATGGCTTTAAAAAAGATAAGGATACCAGCACGTTGCACTTTGTTGACCCAGCAGAGCTTATACCCAGGTTCTATCCTCCCCATACGTATGCCTTCTCTATCCTCTGGCGCCACAGCAATGCTGTGGCTGAAAAAGCTTGTGCCATAGCCCACACTGTGGCTGAAACTGAACCTGTTGATATAAACTTTGTGTATCAGGCTGCAATGCTCCATGATATTGGCATATTATTTGTGCATGCCCCTGATCTCGGGTGTTATGGTGAACACCCATACATTATGCACGGTGTCTGTGGCGCAAAGCTGCTTCGTGCTGAAGGGTTGGAACGTCATGCTCCCGTATGCGAAAACCACATAGGAGTGGGACTTACTATAGAGGATATTGCGCAACAACAGCTTCCTCTTCCGCAACGAAATATGCTTCCACAAAATATTGAAACCCAGATTGTTGCATATGCAGATCTTTTTTTCTCCAAGCACCCGGACAGGCTTGAACTGGAAAAAACACCGACACAGGTGCGCAACTCTCTGAAAAAATTTTCCACCGCCAAGGTTGAAATTTTTGACTCTTGGCACAGACGTTTTGCAGGCTAGCTGCCCTGCAGAAGTCCCTGATTCTTTCTACTCTAACACTTTTGCATTTTTTGAAATCAGGAAACTACTATGAACATGATCCAAATGTGCAAAATCGCCAAAATCTATCCCAATGGCGCCCCAGCGCTCCACGATATAGATCTGAAAATCCCTGCGGGAGAATTTGTCTATATCACCGGTTCATCTGGTGCGGGAAAATCTACCCTCCTGCGCCTGCTCTACTGTGCGGATCGCCCTACCAGAGGACAAATCCTGGTGGGGAAACGAAACATCACCCGTTTAAACGCACGCAATGTTGCATTTTTACGCCGCCAAATCGGCTTCGTATTCCAGGACTTCAAACTTCTACTAAATCGCACGGTACTGGAAAATGTTGCACTCCCCTTACACGTTCAAGGGATTAGCACTGAAGAAACCAGAACACGTGCGTTTGAACTCCTGCAATATGTGGGGCTGGAGTACAAAATGCAGCGCAAACCCCTGGAACTATCTGGCGGAGAACAACAACGCGTTGCCATAGCCAGAGCCATGATTGTCCGCCCCAAGTTGCTCCTCGCCGATGAACCGACAGGAAATCTGGACTCCAGTCTCGCCCTTGAAATCATGGGGATGTTTTCCCGTATCAATAAAGAGGGGACTACAGTGTTGGTAGCAACCCACGACCAAGAGTTAATCCATCAGACCCCTCATAGGGTGATAGCGCTGGAAAATGGCCATGTGGTATCTGATTCGCGCCCGGATGCCAACGCAGAAAGCATTGCGCTGCAGGAGGCGCACTAAATGAAACGACTCCGCTATTTCATCCGGCGCACCATTATGAGCATGATTCAGAGCCCGCTCCTCAATGGGGCAACTATCGGCACCATTACGGTTGCGCTGATGCTGTTGGCCTTTTTCACCCTCATTGTATTGAATGTACAAAATATTACACGTCAGTGGAGCCGAGATATCCAGATTACGGTATATCTGGAGCAAGTCCCCTCCACGACAAAACTGGAACAATGGCAACAGGAGATAGAGAACCACCCGATGGTGGAAAATGTCACCTACGTTACCCAGGATCAAGCATTTGAACGCTTTCGTACCCGTCTTGGACAGAACGCTGATCTGCTCGATGGCTTGCTCCCTGAGATACTTCCAGCTTCATTTGAACTGAGTCTGGCACAAGAGGCCAGAAGCGAGCATGGGGCAGAAACTCTCGTACAGGATTTGAAGAAAAACCCATCTTTTTCCAATTTCCGTTACGGGCAGGATTGGCTCAAACGCTACGATGCTTTCATGTTTTTACTTAAACTGACCGGCACCCTTGCAGGTGGTTTTCTCATCTTTGCCACTTTATTTGTTATCTCAAACACCATCAAACTCACGATCTATGCGCGCCGCGATGAGTTGGAGATAATGTCCCTAATTGGCGCCACCCCGATGTTTATCAAAATACCGTTTCTCGCTGAAGGGGCGCTTCAAGGTATTACAGGTGCGCTCTTAGCCCTTGGGGGCTGTCATGTCCTATATTATTTTTTCCTTAAAAAAGGTCTATCCGCCCTTCTGACAACCACAGCCGCCAGCAACATAAGCTTTTTGCCCCTCTCTGTGCAGTTAGGCGTTATATTACTTGGGCTACTTTTGGGAGTTACGGGCAGCATGTTGCCGCTACGTAAATTTGTGCGCATATAGGTGCGAATTTTACCAGGCAAAAAACACCCAAGCCAAATGCGTATTAAGTCAATAAACCACATGAATGTAAGCGTTATGCATACCTCTATGCACACATATACCTCTACGTTAAAGCTATTGCTAATAGCACGTATACCCCTCTTTCTTTTGCTATTGTGCATAGGATTTGGAGCTATTAACGAATGTAACGCAGCTGACAAACTCGCGGAGAGCAGAGAAAAGCTTCAACAGGTGGAAAGTCAGATTGGATCCACATCCAAAAAAATTGCGCATAAAAAAGCAACAGAACGCTCGGCACTACAACGTCTGGAAGACTTAGAACGCAGCATCAACACCAGCGACCTTCAGTTGCGTCAAAGTTCCGCTGCGTTGGAGGAGTTGGGAAAAAAGATTGCGGAAACACAAAAAAATTCCGCCCGCTATGAAGAGATCCTTCAGCGTTCACGCAAAGATGTGGAGAAGCGCCTACGCGTGCTGTATACCACCGGTGATGCTGGCACCCTGCGCCTGATTTTTTCCGATGCCAGCCCCGCAGTAATTGCGGAAAACACTGAATTTTTACAACGCATAACTGCACACGACAAAGAGCTAGTGGTGCAGTATCGCAGGCAGGTTGAAACTCTCAAGCAGAGCAAAGACACATTAGAGCAACAAAAGAGCAGCTATACTGCGACCCTAAAGCAGGAGCAGGAACGCAGGCAAGAGCTAGAGCACGCCAAACGGGAACAGGCATCTTTGGTGAAAAAGATCCGTCAGGACAGTCAGATGCTGGAAAATCTCCTTGCAGACCTTAAGGAGCGCGCGGAAACCATGAAGGCATTAACGGCCTCTCTCGAACGCCAGAAAAGCAGCGTGTTTGTTCCCAGCGGAGCATCCTTTGAATCGCTGAAAGGAAAAATGGAATGGCCCTCTTCTGGTTCGGTAAGAAGTGGATTTGGAGTGCATAAACACAAGCAGTTCGGTAGCCAGATAAAAACTAACGGCTTGGAAATCACCGCCGTGACAGGCACTAAGATCAAGGCGATATGGGAAGGAAAAGTTGTTTTTGCTGCCCCTTTTAAAGGCTACGGTAATATGCTGATTCTTGATCATGGGGGGAAATACTACAGTCTCTATGCCAATGCGGAGAAATTACATCTCAGCAAAGGTGAGAGTGTCAAGGCCGGACAGGTAGTTGCCAGCGCAGGTTATGGTGATGGTGATAGTTACTATTTTGAAATCCGCCACCGCGGAACCCCCTTAGACCCGATGCAATGGCTAAAGCCACGCACGTATTGAGCCAACTATGGCTAAACTGCCCTATAAAATTGCACGGAAAAAATAGCTCATGTCCTCTAAGAAGAACAAAAAAACTCGGCGCCCACAGCGGCGCAAACATCCCCAGCTGAAGACTCTGCTTGCCATCACACTTATGCTTGGGACTATCCTTGCTGGGCTGCTTATTCTCAGCCATCAACCGGTGACCCAACGTACAGATATCGATCGAGGCAAGAGTCCCGCCCTTCCCTTGCCGCACGGACTCCAGCCCGAAGGTACAAATGGCAGCTATCCTGAGCCCTCCACAGCTGATAGAAGCGCTGAAATGCGTGATAAGCCTCAAACAACATCCATCCTTGCGCCTGTATCACTACCCGCGCAGCCCAAAGTTGCCATCATCATGGATGATCTGGGCGCAAATCTAGAGGTTGCGCAACGGGCTGCAGCATTGGACTCGCACATTACTCTGGCCATTATCCCAGACCTGCGCTATGCCAACAAAACTATGCATATAGCTGCCCAGCACGCAAAAGAAGTGATGGTACATCTCCCCATGGAACCAATTAACTATCCAGATCACAACCCCGGTGAGATGGCATTGATGCTCGATATGAATGACGTTGAACTTAGAAGAAGAACTGCCTATTACTTGCAAAAACTTCCCCTGGCTAAAGGGTGTAACAATCACATGGGCTCGGCCTTCACCCAAGCACCGCACCAGATGGCAACTGTGTTGGAACAGCTCTCTGCGCGCGGACTTTATTTTGTTGACAGCCTCACCAGTGCTACTTCTGTGGGGGCCGAACAGGCACGCATCCTAGCGGTGCCGAGCACCACGCGGGATGTATTTCTTGACAATGAACGCGATGTAGAGAAGATTACGAGTCAACTGACTAAGCTGTTGCGCATCGCACAGAAAAACGGCAGCGCAATTGGCATCTGCCACCCCTATCCTGAAACAATGGTTGTACTGGATAGCTGTGCTTCGCTTGCCGCAAAATATGGAGTAGAAGTGGTGCCAGCATCACAGCTAGTGCGATAACGTAAACGTTTACGATTTTCTGGAAACATAAATGACTGACACTCCCAACATTTCCATGCCCATACTAAGTGTTACCAGGGTAACCCAATTAGCCCAGGAACTTGTGGAAGACAACCTTGCGCAACTCCTTGTGCGGGCAGAGATCTCCAACCTCGCCAAACCCCGTTCCGGACACTGGTATTTCAGCCTCAAGGATGAGCACAGCCAGATTCGGGCCGTGATGTTCCGCACCGCAAACCGCCGCGTACCCTTTACTCCGGAAAATGGCCAGCAGATTCTATGTCGCGCCCGTGCATCGGTATACACCCCCAGGGGAGATCTGCAACTCATCGTAGAAGAGATAGAACCAGAAGGTGTTGGCTCACTCCAGGTCGCATTTGAGCAGCTGAAAACCAAGCTGGAACATGAAGGACTCTTTTCGGATGACTGCAAAACCCCTCTCCCCCCCTATCCCCAAACCATCGGCATTGTCACCTCTGCATCCGGGGCTGCCATCCACGATATCTTAAACATCCTTGAGCGCCGTGCCAGCGGACTGCGTATTATCTTGCGCCCTACCCCCGTCCAGGGAGACGAAGCCGCAGGCAGCATTGTTGCTGCGATTGAGGAGTTTAATACTACAGCTATTGTCGATGTTCTGATTGTAGGGCGTGGAGGCGGCTCACTCGAAGATCTGCATGCGTTTAACACCGAAGAGGTTGCCAGAGCGATCTTCGCTTCAAACATCCCCGTTATCAGCGCTACGGGGCACGAAACCGACTACACCATCGCAGATTTTGTTGCTGACCTGAGGGCTCCAACCCCAAGCGCAGCTGCAGAACTGGTGGTAAAAAACCGCAATGAAGTTGAGCAACATGTGGATCAGCTACGCCTGCGCCTAGACACCTCTATTAATCATACCCTGGCGCGCGCCCATGCAGCACTCGAGGCCATGCGGCACAGGCTCAAATCGCCTGAGCAGCAACTGCAATGGCGTAAACAGGAACTTACAAACCTGCGCCAACGTCTGGATGAGGGGATTAAACGGAAACTTGAAGGATGCCATTACCGCCTCGATATCTGCGCCCGTGCTCTTGAGGCCCTCTCTCCGCTCCAGACCCTGAAGCGTGGCTACACCGTAGTGGAGCAAAAAGATTCAGCAAGAATCATCACTAGCGTAGCAGACCTTAAAACAGGCCAGTCTATTAAGATTCGCTTTCATGACGGAACCGCATCTGCAACAGTTGAATAAATGTCCCCCTTAGCGCTGGCTGCTTGACTATCCTAATTTAGTCCTGACATAATGCCAAAAAGGGGCAGATCACTCTTGTATTAAACATATTCATTTTCCCTCCCTTGCCCCCGGCAAGCGCAGCGCTCAACTTGGGCGTTTTTTAATTGGTGGGCAAACAAACCACAAAGCGGGCATAAACCTAAAGCACCGAAAGTGATACACATGGGCAAAACAATTAAGTTTGAAGACGCGTTAAGTGAATTAGAAGCGTGCGTACGTAAAATAGAACATGAAGAACTGAGCATTGAAGATGCGTTTACAGTATATGAAAGTGGCGTAAAAAACGCAGCTCGGTGCCAGAAAGCTCTGGAGCAGATTGAAAACAAGATTGAGTTGCTCCAGCAAGATGCAAACGGAGCGGTAACTACGACAGCTACTACCCAAGAACAACTCAAGGATCAGTAAGATTATGGAGCTCAAGAGATATCTAGCACAGCAGCAGCAACGCGTTGAGGCGACCCTAGAGGAGCTGCTACCTAAAGGTGAAGGTCCGAACGCAAACTTGATTGAAGCGATGCGCTATTCACTCTTTGCAGGGGGAAAGCGCCTGCGCCCTATTTTAGTCCTTGCTGCCTGTGAAGCGGTGGGAGGGGATATTCAACCTGCCATGCGACCTGCATGTGCACTGGAGATGATCCATACCTACTCACTGATTCACGATGATCTTCCTGCAATGGATGATGACAATTTCAGACGCGGAATCCCTACTAATCATAAGGTTTTTGGCGAAGCCAGTGCTATATTGGCTGGTGATGCATTGCTTACCGAAGCCTTTGTTCTCTTGGCACAGCCTAGTCCAGGACTCTGTGCCACCACCCAGATTAAACTTATCGATATTGCTGCGCGCGCTTCAGGCCGAAACGGTATGGTTGGAGGTCAAATGGCGGATATGATCGCCGAAGGGCAAGATAGCACCATAGACACCGTCAACTACATCCATAAACACAAAACAGGAGCCCTTGTTCTTGCAGCGCTACAAATAGGTGCAATTATCGGGGGAGCTGACGAAAAACAACTGCAGCACATAACTACCTTTGGTAACAACGCGGGGCTGGCGTTTCAGATTGCAGATGATCTGCTGGACATAGAAGCTACTAACGCTCAGCTAGGCAAGGATGTAGGCAGTGACCAGCAACGGGGCAAAGCCACCTATCCTGCTATTGTCGGTGTAGAGAAAGCCCGGCAACAGGCGGCTGAGCTACACCAGGCCGCGCTCGATGCCTTGGTTACGTTTTCTGCTGCAGCTGACCCCTTGCGCCGAATATCGGCGTATATTATCAACCGTAACAAATAAGGCGTATAGCTGGCATGCCAGCATGAATAACTATGACAGACTTCTTATCCCGCATAGAATCACCTGATGACCTTAAGCAACTCTCGATTGCTGAACTTGAGCAAGTCGCCGCGCAGTTGCGCCAAACTATAATAGATACGGTTTCGTGCACTGGGGGGCATCTGGCTAGCTCACTCGGCACAGTAGAGCTCACAGTTGCGCTGCACTATGTGCTGAATTCGCCTTCAGATAAGATAATTTGGGATGTGGGGCATCAGGCTTACGCCCACAAATTGCTCACCGGACGCAAAGAGCGTTTTTCAACTTTGCGCCAATTACATGGCTTGAGTGGATTTCCCAAACGCAGTGAAAGCCCGCATGATTGTTTTGATGTAGGGCATTCTAGCACCTCCATTTCCGCTGCTACCGGGATGGCTATTGCGCGTGATGCGCAGCACAAAAACCATAAGATCGCTGCAATCATCGGAGATGGCTCTCTAACTGCGGGTTTGGCTTTCGAGGCACTTAATCACGCCGGGCACTTGGATAGAAATACCATTATAATCCTCAATGACAACGAGATGTCTATCTCCAACAACGTTGGTGCATTGTCATCTTTCTTAAGCCGCAAGATGACCTCGCGCCTGTTTGTGCGCTTCAAACGGGAAACCGAAAACTTTCTTAACAGCGTACCCCATTTCGGCAAAGATCTGCTGCAACTAGCAAAGCGCACAGAAGACTCCTTCAAAGCGTTTGTCACCCCAGGAATGTTGTTTGAGGCGTTCGGCATCGACTATGTTGGCCCCATTGATGGACATCAGATTGAAGAGGTTATAGAAACCCTGCAACATGTAAAAGATCTGCAGGGGCCGGTGCTGGTGCACGTTATCACCAAAAAGGGACGTGGCTTTACGCCAGCAGAGGACAACCCTGCTCAGTATCACGGTATAGGAATTTTCGATAAAGAAACCGGCAAGGTGCGGGTTAATGGTGGAAATGCGCCCAGTTATACCAGTGTATTTGGTGATTATTTATGTGAAATAGCGCGCCATGACAAACGGATAACAGCAATAACTGCAGCTATGAGTTCAGGTACCGGACTTAACAAATTTGCCAAACTATATCCAGAGCGCTTTTATGACGTCGGAATTGCAGAGCAACACGCGGTAACCTGTGCGGCGGGGATGGCAGCAGAAGGGTTGCGCCCCGTGGTAGCGATATATTCCACCTTTATGCAACGAGCCTATGACAATGTGCTTCACGATGTGTGCATGCAAAACCTGCCGGTCACCTTTGCCATCGACCGAGGCGGTCTGGTCGGAGCCGATGGCCCCACCCACCACGGAGTGTTTGATTTTAGCTATATGCGCCACATCCCAAATCTCACCATGGTTGCACCGAGAAACGAAATCGAACTCAAGCGCGCAATGCTAAGTGCTGCCAGCAGCACGAGCCCGTACGCCTATCGCTATCCGCGCGGCGCTGGATTAAACCTTGAAGAACCCAAAGAAATAACTCCTTTTGCACATGGTAGCGCCGAAGTTATGCGAGATGGTGCACATGCAGTCATCATAGCACTGGGACCGTGTGTATATACCGCACTGGAGGCGGCCTCAATCCTTGCCTCTGAGGGACTCAACATTGGAGTGGTAGATGCGCGTTTTCTAAAGCCTCTGGACGAAAAAACCATTAGCGCATATGCACAGAAAACTGAGGCGATCATCACCCTGGAAGAAAATGTGTTGGCAGGCGGATTTGGCAGTGCCGTGATGGAGATGCTGGAACAACACGAGATTGTGACTTCGGTGAAACGGATTGGACTGCCTGATCATTTTGTAGAACAGGGAACCCAGGACGAGTTGCGAAGCATATACGGCCTAGACCAGGAGGGGGTTGCAAACACTGTACGCACCTTTATTGCAAAGGTTCGGGCCCAGCAAGGGAAACAGAAAAACCGGATCCAGCGCAGGAAATGAGAGCACAGGCAATAGCTAGACGTTAACATCCCCCCGGGCTAAAGAGACCGGGGGCTAGTGACTATCTATCATCTGTGACCAAGCGCATCAGATATCATACAGACTTCCTGTTCAATATTCACGCCCGCACTCGAATGCACCTGCGTCAGGATCTGAGTCTGACAGTTTCATTATTTAGCTTGCTGCAAAAACCTACTTTGTTTCGCGGGTAACAAACTCTTGCGCCAGCGCAACTTCTTTTTTGCTCCCTATAAATACCGGTGAACAGGCGTCTATAGCGCTTGGCACAATGTCTAGAATGGGCATTCTTCCATCAGAAGCCGCACCACCCGCCTGCTCTACCAGAAATGCCATAGGATTCAGTTCGTATAGGAGGCGCAACTTCCCTTCCGGCTTACCTTTAAGGTGCGGATACATGAAAATCCCCTTCCCTTTAATTAAAATCTGGTTAATATCAGGGACGAATCCACCGCTATAGCGCAATTTAGACCCCTGCTCTTCGAGCAGTCTCACATAGCGCTCAGTCCCCTCCGTATACAGATTGCGTTGGCCCCCAGGAGAGTAAATCCCTGCTCCACCGGCAATGGTGATATTTTCTTGTACAAGGGTATACTCCATAAGCTGGTTCATAGCGAACTCATGTACTCCATTCCCAGTGGAGTATATTAAGGTGGTTCTGGGGCCATAAAGGATATACATAGCTGCCACCTGATCACGCCCCCTACCCAGCAGTGCATCGCCTTTGCAAATTGATAGGATCGTACCAATTGCCAGATTCACATCCACGAGGGAGGAGCCATCAAGGGGATCGTATGCAACTGAATAACACGTGGAGTGTTCTGGTTCGAAGCTAATAATTTTATCTTGCTCCTCCGACACAACACTGGAAACAACCCCTGAATGTTTCAGGCGTTTTTCCAAGATGCGGTCTGCAAGTACATCCAGAGCTAATTGTTTTTCGCCATACAGATTTGAAGTACCTGCAACGCCAAGATCGCCTGTGCGGATGGAGTTAATAATATATTTAGATGCCTCTGCAATTTCACAAATCAGGCGGATAAGGTTGCGCTCTACACCACTTTCACGCAAATGACGGCGAAGATCGACTTGAAATTTGGTGCTCCCACGTTCTTCTAGCATACGAAACTCCTGTGTGTGGTTATCGCTGAAAGAAATGTAAAAAAAATTTATATAAAATCATGGAGAGAATTGAACTTTACTGTTGCCAAAACTACTGAAAAACGGCCGGATCCATATTATCCACACAAAAATGGGTGGCTGCTACTACCGCTAACGGAATAGTCAGAAACTGAAGCAACGGCACCATCAGGGTAAACATTACCGCGATCCCAAATCCAAGCGCCTGAAAGCGGTGGGATTGGATAAAAGCGCGCTGCTGTGCAAAACGGATCCTTTTACGTGAACATACAAAGCCGGTGTATTCTATAACTAGAAAATACAAGGTAAGAAAAACCGAACACACCACAAACACTGGCGGACCAACAAAGGGGATGAAATTAATTACCAGAAGCATCCCCATAGCTACAACAAACAAAAAGAGTTTTTTTACTTCATCAACCAGGCTGCGCACGGCGTCATTAAATATCAGCACAACAGAAAAAGGTTCCTCGGAGCTGGTGCCGCGAATCATCTGTTCGGTTTTTTCAGAGAGCACATCGTTAAAAGGGGCGGCAATAAGATTACCCACAACGGTAAAGGCAAAGAAACTGATCACCAGCATCACCACTAACAGCATAGTTTGTGCAAGCCACCCCAATGCCTGCCACCACCACGCCTCTCCATAGATAAGGTATTGATCGACAATCTTGGAAAAGTATGTGTTGGCAAAGTAAAGAGTGGCGCTAAAAACTACAATATTAATAATAAACGGAGCTATGGCATAGCGTAATAGTTTAGGATTGCGATATACGAACGTCCATGCGCGAGCAATAGCAAACAAGCCGTTGAAAAAACCACTTATCATTACAGCTTCCCTAGATTTCTTGACGTAAACCAGTTTTGAAGAGCGTACGTTCTTAGGTCGCGGGCAATATGAATAGTACAGGACACTAACCAGGCTGCAAGCACCTTCTGTCACCGCCAGAAATCCACGCCAAACCTCAATTGTACCACAAGAGCAAGGCAAAACTCAATGCACGCATCTATTTAAAATGAAAGCAGATTTTAAATATTAAGTCGCCCTTTTCTCCCTTGCATATTGGAGGTAATTTTCCTATACTCTCAGTTAAGGAAACGATTAGCTCTCTGCCCGGTGCGTGTATTCTAAATGCCCACGCGGAATAAGCAATACACGGGGTTTTTACCAATAGCACTGTGTGCCAGCCCTTCTTGTAAAGGGACGCCTGACGTGCTAACAAAGAACCCCACCTGGTAGTCTCTCGCAGTGAGGCTAAAGATTCACGGCTGGTGTGGAGAGCTTCTCAAGTAAAGACAAAAGGCATCAGGATTAATCCGATGCCTTTTGTTGCTTTTTAGACCCTCCAGTGTCAATTTTCGAAGCTTTGGTAAACAAAAAATCCTGGACGTAATTCTACCCTTAATTCCTTATCTATCCAATTCTCACCTAGTGATCATCCTTGCAACGCCACAACAGACAGGTGATCGTTATACTTTCTAAAGGTCAACTTATCCCATGAGCCAAGAACAGAATCTGGAACAGCCCAGCCCAGAGCAGGATCTGCACCGCCTACGCGTGAATGGACGCGAGATTATCCTTGTCGGCACTGCCCACATCTCGCGCGCTTCGGTGGAAATGGTTACGCACACCATAGAAACGGAAAAGCCCCATAGCGTGTGTGTGGAATTGGACGAACAGCGTTATCAGCATTTGACAGAAAAGAACCGCTGGGAAAATCTAAATATAATTCAGGTGATAAAACAGGGGCAAATCCCTTTTTTGATGGCGAACTTGGCGCTGTCATCTTTTCAAAAACGGATGGGTTTGCAGACGGGGGTAAAACCTGGGGAAGAACTTGCAGCAGCAGCGCAAAAAGCCACCGAACAAAATATACATTTAGCTCTGGTGGATAGAAGCATCCGCATTACACTTCTACGTGCCTGGCGCAAGACTGGATTTATGCGCAAAATGCACCTCGTTTCCACCATGTTTGTTGGACTGTTTGAGAAGCATGAGCTGGACGAAGAAGAGCTGAGCCGGATCCGCCAAACCGACACCCTTTCAGCTATGCTTGAGGAGATGGCAGAGGTTCTGCCTCAGGCTAAAATAACCCTGGTAGATGAACGAGATCGCTGGATGGCACACCACATTAGCGTGGCGCCAGGAGACAAAGTGGTTGCCGTAGTAGGAGCAGCACATGTTCCTGGAATTATTCGTCACCTTGAATCGAACGCCCCTATTGATATTGGTGGGCTTGAAACTATCCCTGAAAAGCCGGCGCTCTCCAGGGCGATTCCATGGATAATTCCCATCATTGTTGCGGCCTTATTCATTGGAGGGTTTTTTTTCTCCGACAGATCACAGCTCTATGAGGCTGCCGCAGCTTGGATTTTAGCCAACGGAATTCTCTCCGCCATAGGTGCAGCGTTGGCATTTGGTCATCCTCTGACAATAATTTCTGCATTCGTTGCTGCGCCCTTGACCTCCTTGAACCCCACCATTGGTGCCGGATTTGTTACAGCCCTGGTCCAGGCATATTGCTCTGCACCAACCGTAGCAGACATGGAGAACGTCGCCGACGATATTGTCAACATACGTGGCTGGTGGCACAACCGCGTCACCAGAATCATCTTAGTGTTTTTCTTCTCTTCTTTAGGCTCAACCATAGGAACATTTGTCGCCTTCGGATGGCTCAAGAACTTGTTCTAGGCTACCCTTCCAAAACGCGAAAAAACTTTATCAAATAATCCAGCCCCGACCAAAGGGTCAAAAACAGAGCAATATAAAAGAAGAATGTCCCCACATTATGAAAATCTGCGCACAACAACGAGATATCAAGGCCAAAAAACCAACAGTAATCGTAATGGATTAACAGCCCTATTATGGCGACCATCTGAAAAATGGTTTTATATTTGCCCAGATCACTTGCCGCGATCACAACCCCTTCAGATGAAGCAACAGAGCGCAATCCAGTAACGATCACCTCCCTTGCGATCAGGAGAAAAACTGCCCATGCTGGCACCCTGCCGAGCGGAATCATCATGATTAGCGCTGCCATCACAATCAACTTGTCCGCCAGCGGATCCAGAAACTTCCCCATAACTGTCACCAGATCCAGTCGACGCGCTAAATATCCATCAAGCCAGTCGGTGATGCTTGCAAGCGAAAAAATCAATGCTGCTAGCAGGCTCATCCCTGGAGTATCTTTAAGCAAAGTCAAAACCAGAATCGGAATGCACGCGATTCTGGCTAGTGTCAACATATTGGGTAAGTTAAAGGGACCGGTGTTCGACATATTTGATTATCTCTCTTCCGCCATACTGCGATATTGGTTGAAATATTTTTTAACTCTTTCCAGATATTTCTGTGTTTCAGCATAAGGGGGCACCCCACCATACTCATCCACTGTTGTGGGGCCGGCATTGTATGCCGCCAGAGTCAGATCAAGATCGCCGCTAAAACGTTTATACATCTGGCTTAGATAACGACTTCCGGCAGCAATATTCTGGGATGGATCGAATAGATCGTAAATTTCCATTTCTGCAGCTGTAGCTGGCATAACTTGCATAAGGCCCCTGGCACCGGCGGATGATATACAATCTGGATCGAAATTGCTTTCTGCCTTCATCACTGCCTTCACAAGATTGGGATCCAGAGCGTGTTTTTTAGCATAATGCTCTACTAAAGTATCAATAGAAGATGATTCAACGTTAGCGTCAGACGGTTCTGCACAATAAAATGTAAACCCGCTCTGAACCGGAACGTTAGAAAAATGCACTCTGCCTGCTGCATCTATCCATTTATACACCGCGCAAAAACCTGACTTTACCCCCGTGCACATCAGGATAAAGAGTACAGCCACAAGCCATCCTGCAATGTCCTTGCTACCCCTGCGATAAGACCACACTGATGATTCTCCTCCTCAAATTATGCAAGAGCTACGCTGCCATAATACACATCTATCAAACAACTTGACAGAATTATAGCCAGTGCAATAATGCCGAATGGGTTTTTGACGCCGGTATTCTATTTACATTTATTGCTTTACGATTGGAATCACACAATGAAAATTACATCTGACTTTCTGGTTATCGGTGGTGGAATCGCCGGGCTTTCATATGCACTCAAGGTTGCTGATCATGGCACAGTGTCTATTATAACCAAACGGGAAATTGGCGAAACGGCCACATGTTACGCGCAGGGAGGGATAGCCAGCGTTTACTCAGATCAAGATTCTTTCCAATCACACGCAGAAGATACCATCGTAGCCGGAGCATACCTGTCTGATCCCGACATTGTTGATCTCGTGGTACGCAGCGGACCTGAAGCAATCCGCAACCTGATAGAGATCGGCACGGAGTTTACTAAAAACGAAGAAGGTAACTACGACCTTACCCGGGAAGGGGGACATAGCCATCGGCGTATCCTCCATGCCTCTGACATAACCGGCAGAGAGATTGAACGTGCCTTAGTCGCTGCAGCGCAAAAGCACAAAAACATAACCATCTACGAACGTCACTGCGCCATTGACCTCATCACCGAGGCCAAAATGCTCCATCGCAGACTGCAGAATAATCGCTGCTTAGGTGCGTACGTACTCAACAGTGAAACCAACAAAGTAATTACCTTTAGTGCCACCATAACCATGCTTGCTACAGGTGGTGCGGGCAAAGTGTACTTATACACCTGCAACCCCGACATTGCTTCTGGCGATGGAGTAGCCATGGCATACCGCATTGGCGCGAGCATTGCCAATATGGAGTTCATGCAATTCCACCCCACAACCCTGTACCATCCCTACGCTAAATCATTTCTTATTTCCGAAGCAGTGCGCGGGGAAGGCGCAATACTGCGCCGCGCAGACGGCACCGCATTCATGGAAAAATACCATCATCTCAAGGACCTGGCGCCACGCGACATTGTCGCACGCGCCATCGACAACGAGATGAAAACCCATGGAGATGACTGTGTATATCTGGATATTACCCATAAAAGTACAGAGTACATCCACAACCGCTTTCCCAACATCTGCTCTACCTTGAAAGAATACGGGATAGACATGGTCAACGAATCTATCCCAGTCGTACCCGCAGCGCATTATTTGTGCGGCGGAGTTGTGGTTGATACCAACGGCGAAACCGAAATTAAAAACTTATTTGCTGCCGGGGAAGTTACCTGCACTGGTCTCCATGGTGCAAACCGTCTTGCGAGTAATAGTCTCCTTGAAGGGGCAGTCTACGGAACATTATCTGCCAAAGCCTCCATCAAGCGTATTCAAGAGCAACATCCCCCCTGCCCTCCCATCGATCCGTGGGATTATGGTAAAGCGATAACGAGTGATGAAGAGGTTGTTATTGCACAGAACTGGGATGAGATTCGGCGCTGTATGTGGAACTATGTGGGAATTGTAAGAACCAATAAACGCCTTGCGCGAGCTCTGCGACGCATCAATATGGTTGAGGAAGAAATTACCGAATACTACTGGGACTTTTATGTTACATCCGACCTTATAGAGCTGCGCAACCTTGCCACTGTCGCAGAATTGATTATTCGCAGCGCTATGGAACGTAAAGAAAGTCGCGGTCTGCACTACAATCTGGACTATCCGGAAACCGATGACGTGCGCTGGAAGAAAAACACAATTTTAAGAAAATCGTTCTGAGAGGAGCAGCATATTGACTATTGAAAATCTACGCGTAGAGATTGATGCTCTGGACGAAGAACTGTTGCAAATTTTCAACAAGAGAGCTGCATTGGCATTGCAGATCGGACATATAAAAAAAGAGCTTGATATGCCAATTTACAACCCCAAGCGCGAACAGCATATCTTTGAAAAAATGCAGCAGCTTAACCCGGGGCCATTAGATGATCAGGCGATTAAGCGTTTGTTCGAGCGCGTAATTGACGAATCACGCACACTCGAGCGTATAAAATCGAAGGGGCGCTAAAAATGTTAGTGGTTATGCAGAAAAACACAACACAAAGCGAAATCGACCAGGTAAAGCAATATCTCATTAATAATGACTTTGACTTCCACCAGTCCACCGGAGCTAACCATACAATCATCGGCGTTATCGGTGATACCGCAGCATTTGCTACCACTGAGCTCGAGCAATTACTCGGGGTTCTTGTGGTATTCAAAATCCCCGAAGAAAACGCTTAAGCATCTTAGTTCTGTACACTTAACACCGCGTACAGATCAACCACCGCACCAAAAACCATTATCGCGGGCCTTGCCATCGCAGCACAAGCAGTGTCGAGGTCCGCTAAACAGGTGATACAAACATCTTGATTTGATCTGGTTGCGTTGGAAATAACTGCAACCGGAGTTTGTGGGGCGGCGCCAGCCTCCAAGGCGGCAGTTTTAATCTTTGCAGCAAAGCTCAATCCCATTAATACCACGGTGGTGTGGCGCTGCTGCAATAAGAGAGGGATCCAAGCTGTATTAAACTTACTCCCCGCCAGATGTGCAGATACCACAGAGAAACTGGTAGCATATCCACGTGCAGTGAGAGGAACTCCTGCCAAAGCCGGACCTGCAGTGGCTGAACTTATTCCCGGCACTACAGTCACTTTGATTCCAGCACCGAGGAGATATTTGAGTTCCTCAGCACCTCTACCAAAAACGTACGGGTCACCACTCTTCAGGCGTGCAACACTTAAGCCCTGCCGGGCATACTTTAGAATAAGTGCATTTATCTCCTCCTGCGTATAACTATGCCGCCCCTTCTCTTTCCCTACATAATGTTTTTTAGTGCCCTCAGGCACCAATTCTAAGATTTCAGTGCTAATAAGATGGTCATAGAGCACTACATCAACCTGATGCAAACATTTGTACCCCTGCAGCGTCAATAAGTCAGGATCACCCGGTCCGCATCCAAGGAGGTAAACTCGCACAAGGTCGCGCTTGATCTTCAGCCTTGAACGATCGGGATCTATAATGCCCCTGTGGCGCTGTGCGGCAATTGCATTCAACGTATCGCCAATTTCATGCGGAAGGATACGTTTGATTTTATTTCGCACTACCTGGCCTGCCGCTGGACTTGCACCATCCGTAGAGACAGCTATCTTCAAAGGGCCATAGCGCAACAGAGATGAAAAGTAAAAATCACATTGATCCGGCTTATCTACCCTGTTTAGCAGAATGTGTCGGACAGCTTTTATCTCCCTGAGCAGCGCGCCAACCTGATCGTCGCCAGTTGCATCTACCACAATATTAAAACCTTCAATATCGGGCGCTTCGATCTCTTTATATTCAACCTCTATGTTCAAGCGTCCGAACTCGAGAGAACTTTTTTTTGCAATAACGTGGAACTTAACTCCATTATCCCGCAGCACTTTGGCTTTCTGTGCCGCAACAGAGCCTGCACCGAGCAAGAGAATATTGGGATTACGCAACAAGATTGGCAAAGAACTTAGCATAGAAACATCTCACGAAAAAAGCGCCCTGAAGGCGCTTTTCTTCTAGAATCTGTATTGTGCACAAAAATCATGCATTAAAAGCCTCTCGACTTTCTACATAGATTTCATCAAACTCTTCCAAGAGTTGGTCGACCTTGGACTGATCAAGCTTCAGATAGATTCCACCCGGAGTTTGGGTCAGATCCATCTCTTCATCCGGTACTCTAGTGCCAATTCCGTGTTTGTAGCACATGTTAACCCCGAGATTGGCAATTGCAGCAAGCAGCAACACATCCGCATCTGCGTCAACTTGATCAACATCGACATGTCTACGCACTACCTCTACAAGCAGCTCAGCAATCCCCCAAGAGTGAAGAACCGCAGCACCTACGTGGTTATATGGGTGAGGGAAGTAGTTGTGTTCCAATTCCACATATTTGTTTGACCCATCGTTGTACAAAGCTTCTGTCAGCTTTTGGTACTCATCAGGGTTATTGTTATTGCGGACAACTTTCCCCAGGTTGCTGAACAAACCCGCCAAAAAAGCTTCCTCACAGTCACCTTTGCCGAGACTCTTACTTATATATCTAGATGCAATAGCGCTACCGACAGATTCTTCCCACAGTAATTTCTCCAGCAAACCGAATTGCTTATTAACACTGCACATGCTCGAAGCCAGCACCAGACTGCGTACAGTACGCTCCCCTAAGAGTACCAAAGCGTCTTGGAGTGTAGTAATTTTACGCACCAAACCATACACCGACGAATTGGTGATTTTTAAAATACGTGCAGACACTGCTGGATCCATAGATATGGTATTTGCAAGCTCCTTAATGGAGGTGTCAGAATCCTGTAGAAGTTCAAGAGACTTAATTGCCACTATAGGCATTGCGGGAAGATCACCGATCTCTCCGGTTATTGCGTTGTAGTCAAGCATCTATCCACCTGTTTCGAAAAAGATCCGACTACGTTTTTTAATACGTAGTCGGACTGTACGCAAATTTAAAATCTACCAAATTCGGAATCATCCAATGCGATATGGATATCATCCTTTTTCTTGCTTGCAGAGGTACCCCATCCATCAGAACCAGCTTGAATGGTTTTAGGTTTTGCAGGAAGAGCTTTTTGTTCTCTGCGCGGGGCGCCAGTGTTTGACGCAGAAAAACTACGGTTACCACGGTTCATTGCGGCTGAATAATGATCTGAACTTGCAGCCTCGCGCAGTTTAAAGTGCGCCAACAGCCCATTCAGCTGGGATGCCTGGCTGGAAAGTTCTTCAGCAGATGCTGCGCCCTCTTCGGCATTAGAAGTGTTCTGCTGAGTTACATCGTCAATACGTGCAATCCCATCATTTATTTCTGAAATACCCTGCGCCTGCTCACTGCTAGATGCTGCGATTTCTGATATAAGATCATTGACCTTCTGGATCTGGCCAACTATTTCAGTGAAGGCCGCTGAAGTGCTATTTGCAATGGATACTCCATGCTCTGCTTTTTCAACCGAACCTTCAATCAGTGCAGCAGTTTCCTGCGCAGCCTTTGCACTACGAGCGGCAAGATTCCGCACTTCTTCAGCAACAACTGCAAAGCCTTTACCATGCTGACCAGCTCGTGCCGCCTCTACCGCAGCATTCAGTGCCAACAAGTTAGTCTGGAAAGCGATCTCATCAATTACCTTAATGATTTTAGAGATATTCTGCCCTGACTCGTTAATATCACGCATCGCGGCAACCATCTGCTGCATCTGTTGGTTACCATCGTCTGCAGCCTTATGTGCCTGTGAAGCAAGCTTATTGGCCTGATTGGCGTTATCAGCATTGGCTTTAGTCTGTCCGGATAATTCACTCATCGATGCCGATATCTCTTCCACAGAACTGGCAGAGCTGGTTGCACCTTCAGACAATGATTGACTTGCATCTGAAACCTGCGAAGACCCTGCAGCGATCTGATTTGCCCCCACCTGAACTTGCATCAACAGTCGTGTAAGATCATCGCGCACCTTTTGCAGTGCGATACGCAGGGAATCATCTTGGCTGCGCGGTTCAGACTCAAACGTCAGGTCGCCGGAAGCTAACTTCTGTAGAGAAACCAGGACATCGGTCTGCAAGAAGTCGGCAAAATTGTTTATAGTGCCGCTGATGTGTCCAATTTCATCTTTAGACTTAACCTCCAGCCTGCTATCAAAACGCCCAGCAGCCATTTTGTCGAACATGCTTTCTACTGCTAGAAGAGGCTTCTTAATCAACACACCAAGCAAAAAGAAAATGGCCAGCGCCGATACAACAGTTCCGCCAAGCCCAGTAAAAGCTAACGAAGTTAACGCGCTCCCAAGTTGTTCATCCATTTCAACCCGTATTGACTCGCCTAATTCATGCAGATGTTTCATGTCATAGCGTAAAAAGAAAACTCCAGCCAAGTCACCAGACTTAGACGTGTCATGACATATAAGACACGGTTCAGTAAGGATACTTGGCTGAGTGACAATCATCTCCGAGTCGGTTTCGAAGAGCTGGACCTCATCATTACTGCGTGCGCGCGAGAAAATATCACGATCAAAGTAGCGTCCATTTAAGCTTTCTTCACTGGAGTAGTTTACCTTTCCGTTCGGAGCAATAATACCAAGCTCATTGACATACTCTATCGCTGAAAGTTCCACGAGCAGGGCTGCAAAGTCATCCATTTCTCCCAACTCAACTGAACTTCGCGACCCAATTTCGAAACCATGAAATACTGTTTCAGCCTGTTTCGCATTTGCTGCATGAAGCAATTCAATTTCGCCGTCAACCTGAGCGTTAAGGAGAGTATGTATCTGCACATTAACCACAAAGACAATGGTGCCCATAACCAGAATAAGAAGGAGTATGAGAATTCCAGAAACCTTATTTTGTATACCCATAGTAATATCCTTAGATAAATAGTAAAAATGCATTCCAGTTCGCATACAATTAAACAGACACTTACTCTGTGATTTCATCGGACACAGGCAACTTCGAAAGCTTGTGGTGAAGATTCATCTACTGTTCAACAGTTTCAAGCTCTGAGTCATACAGAAGTTTTCCAACATTCAAAAGGATCTTGACCTGTTCTCCCATTTTCCCCATCCCCTGAATGTACTGCGAATTTTCACCTGCAGTTGAGCGGGGGGGTGGTTCAATGTTCTTTTTGGGGATATCCGCAACTTCATTGACCTGATCAACCACAAGCCCTACCGAGGCGTCATTATAATTTACGACAATGATACATGTGCGCTCGTCATAATCACGCGATGGGAGGTGGAAACGTGCCCGCACATCCATTACAGGGATAACCTTGCCCCGAAGATTTACAACCCCTTTTATAAAGGGGGGCATGTCTGGGACTTCAGTAATACGTTGAATGCCGATAATTTCTGTCACATGCCGAATTTCGATGCCGTAATCTTCTCCCGCCATATGGAAAGTCAAAAACTTTCCTTCCTGCGTATCTTCAGATTCAAAATCTATTTCATTCTCCTGGGCGGCCTGACGGTTATTATTCATTTTTCCCCTCCCGTGCAAATCTACTCAGCATTTCTTTATAGCGACTATGCCATTGAGTTTAGTGCAGCAAATAGCTTGCAAAATTACCGATAAAGTCTTGCTTCTAGCTGGATATAGGCGGTGCTACTCCTAAAAGCTGTGCCTTATAAAGGTATATATTACCTAACTCATCCCCCAGTGTACACATTTAATCCAAACACACAACAACATTAGCCTGGTGATTTATACTTATAATGTATTAAATGAAATTTGATCTTAAGGGAACAGAGGAACTACGTCCAAACCAGCTGTTTCGGCAAACGCACACATGATGTTCATATTCTGTATTGCCTGCCCCGCTGCTCCTTTAACTAAGTTATCGATAGCGCTAATCACAATTACCCGTCCGGTTCTGGTGTCTACCACCCAACCCAGATCAACAAAGTTGCTCCCCTGGATATATGCGGTATTGGGCAATTGACCTTCAGGACACACGCGTATAAATGGTTCATTGGCGTAGCTATCCTGAAACGCCGCTGCAATCTGGCTAGAGGTCACATCCTCGGCAATAGTGGCATAACAGGTGGAGAGAATCCCACGATTTAGCGGTAACAGGTGGGGGGTAAAATTGACTTTTATCTCCTTTTGCCCCACTTCACTTAAAACCTGCTCAATTTCAGGTGTATGTCTGTGACTTGCAACTGCATACGCTTTAAAGCCTTCATTAACTTCACAGAACAAACTTGCAGTTTTAGCGCTGCGTCCTGCCCCGGTAGCACCAGATTTGCTGTCAAGAATTAAAGTATCTGCAACAACAAGGTTTCGCCGGAGCAAAGGGGCAAGCGCAACCGCGATACTGGTAGGATAACAACCAGGGTTTGCAACAAGTTTCGCTCCTTTAATTTGCTCGCGATACAGCTCCGGCAATCCATAAACCGCATCCTGTATCAATTCAGGACAGGAGTGGGCCTGATACCACTGTTGATACACATCAACATCCTGCAGCCGAAAATCTGCTGATAGATCAATTACTCGAACACCGCGTTTCAGCAGCTCTGGCACTACATCCATAGCAGTTTTGTGAGGAACGGCAGTAAACACCACATCGGCATTTTTCGCCAGCGCATCGAGATCAAGCTCTGCGCATACTGTGTCAATATGACCTGCCAGAGAGGGGAAGATGTGCGCGATGTTTTGATCGGCATACTGGCGCGAACTAAGTGTGGTAATTTTTACCTCAGGGTGACGCAGAAGCAAACGGATAAGTTCGACGCCGGTATACCCGGTAGCACCTACAACAGCAACCTTCAACATAGGACAATTTCTCCCGCAATATAAAGTTTAAAGAAAATCAAGACCCGCTTTCAGCTAGCTAAAGTACGTAATTAAATCTGACACATAGGGTAGCAGAATAACCTATTTTAGTGCAGGCAGAAGTTATGCTGCACTTCGAATAAAAAAAGGGTGACCACAGGCCACCCTTTTTCAATACTACGCTTAACTCGCTGAAAACCACTACAATTGATATTAACGCTTTGAGAACTGGAAGCTACGGCGCGCTGCAGCACGACCATACTTCTTACGTTCTTTTATGCGGCTGTCGCGCGTAATGAATCCAGCTTTTTTGAGAACGGGGCGCAATTCTGCGTCGATCTCCAGCAGGGCCTTGGTTATGCCGTGCTTGATGGCACCTGCCTGCCCGGAAGGACCACCACCCCGTACGTTAACAAGTACATCGTACTTGCCGAGGGTGTCTGTCAACTCCAGCGGCTGACGAATAACCATTTTAGAGGTTTCACGTCCGAAATAGTCGTTATAATCTTGCGTATTTACTACAATACTGCCACTGCCCGGCTTCATCCGTACACGAGCTACGGAAGTTTTGCGTTTACCGGTGGCACTAAAACACTGTTCAGCCATATTCTGTCAATCTCCTGCGCTATTGAATTTCAAGTACGTTGGGTTTCTGAGCAGCATGCGGATGCTCAGAACCGGCATAAACCTTCAGCTTACTCAGCATCTGGCGCCCCAGTCTATTTTTGGGCAGCATGCCTCTAACGGCCTTGAAAACCAAATCTTCCGGTTTTTTCTCCAGTTGCTGTGCGGCATTGATAGAACGAATGCCCCCCGGATACCCAGTGTGATGGTAGTACATCTTGTTGTTGATTTTATTGCCGGTCAGGAGCAGCTTCTCGGCGTTTATAACAACAACAAAATCTCCCGTGTCAACGCTGGGGGAAAAAATCGGCTTATGCTTACCACGAAGAATACGCGCTATTTCTGTGGCAGTACGACCAAGTACTTTGCCATCCAGATCGATGACATACCAGTTGCGTTCAATCTCTTTAAGTTTAACTGTCTGCGTGCTCATTGTTATCCTCTCGTATGTATATAAATTCTGCGTAGCTGTACGGGGCTCACAGAAGCGCAAAGACTAGCCGATCTATACAGTTACGTCAAGTATTTATACCCTGCTCTATGCCGTTTTTTAATAATCAACGCGCACCAGGCATAAACCCGCCGCAGGAGCGGTAAACACTGCGCGCGGGCGTTGTTGTTGCTCAAGCATCTGTTGTGCCGCTGCCAGGCTAATTTTACCTCTACCCGTGGCCACAAGCAGCCCAACAATTATACGCACCATGTTTTTCAAAAACCCTTCTCCGCATACGTCGACCGTAATAAAACCCCCCTTTTGCTCAATCTGAATAGAGTGGAGGGTGCGAATTGTGGTCTGTGCTGCACACGATGAGGTGCGAAACGCGGCAAAATCGTGTTTACCCTCCAAGATGGTAGCAGTCTTACGCATGGCACCTAGATCCAGGCTGTCGCGCACGTGCCAGGCATACAAACGCTGCAATGGGGAGTGGATCGAAGCAGTATATATAGTATAGCGGTAGAGCTTACTTACGGCGTCAAAACGCGCATGAAAATCATGTGCTACAAAAACAGCTTTGTTGATCGCAATATCTTGGGGCAGGCGCGCATTCACTCCTTCGCAATAGGCAGACTCTGGCAAATTGGTTGAAGTATCAAAATGGGCTTTCATCCCAAGCGCATGTACGCCAGCATCAGTACGCCCCGAAGAATGTAGCCGTACCGGATGTTTTACAATCTTTTGCAGAGCCCCTTCAACCACTGCCTGGATAGTCTCTCCTTGACTGCATGGCTGGACCTGCCAGCCATGATAGGCAGTGCCATCATATTCTATGGTTAAGCACACACGTGCCATCAGACAACAATCTCCTAATGCAGGGGGTTAGCCCACCCCAAAACCTATCTTAAGCCAGCATTTTATATGCTGGCTATCCCGCTGTAAACAACTCTGCTATCTGAACTGCGTTGAGGGCGCTACCTTTGCGCAAGTTGTCAATTACAGACCATAAATTAAGGCGTCCATTTTCCCCCATCTGCGTTAGACACACAGGAACCGTGTCGTACTCAGGCGCGACGTTAGTTCCACAGGTATCTAGTGGCGCCTGAGTAAGAAGTTCTAGCCCCTGTTGCTCCTGCAACGTGCGGCGCACTAAAGTCTCATCTACCTCGGCTTCAAGCTGACAGGCCAGGCTTAAGGCGGTGGCATAAAAAATTGGCACTTGGACCAATTCCACCTGCACCTGCACATCTGTATGTGCAAGCAACTGGCGCAACATGCTCCCGATTTCATCTGCTCCTGCATAGTTCTCTCCCCCTGCATGTACTGGAACAAGATTATATGCCAGTTGCGCGGGAGCATTAGCCTCTATCTCTGCACTATCCAGAGGGCGAGCGTTAAGGAGCGCTCCACTTTGTTTGCGCAACATCTCAACACCAGTGTTTCCCAGGGCTGAAGCGCTTTGCATCACCGTAAGAGAGACCTGCGTGAGACCAAACTTTTCCTGCAGGGGTGCCAGGATAAGCGCAGCTTGAATTGCCGCTACCGGGGGATTGGCAACCCTGTTCAATGACTTAAGCAATGCAGTTGAAGATAGTTCTGGCACTATGCATGGAACTGCACTGTCACCAATGCTGGCTCGGCTCAGATCAATGCAAAAAGCGCCAGCCTGTGTTGCTGTTTGCAGATATTCTGTGGTGACCTGAGATGGAGTACAGAAAAAGACAATATCCGCCCCAGTAAAAGCGCTGGAGTCAAGTTCCTGCACCGCAATCTCTTCCCCGAGAAACTCCACACTTTCAGCAATGGAACCCTTCGATGCAAAAGCAAGCAACTTCTTAACTGGGAAAGAGCGTTCTTCAAGCTCTTTCACTACCTGACACCCAACTTGGCCACTGGCACCAACGACAACAATATTGTATTCCATCTATGTTCTCATCCTAAGCAATTCAGCTTCAACGCACTGCGGGCCGACCACATGGCCGACCCGCTGAGTTTATCGTAAGGCTTCTTTAGACGATCTACTATTCTTCAAGCAAGACACGAAGCATGCGGCGCAGCGGTTCTGCCGCACCCCAAAGCAACTGATCTCCACAGGTAAATGCAGAGAGGTACTCTGGTCCCATTTTCATTTTGCGTACCCGCCCTATGGGAATATCTAAACTACCGGATACTACAGTTGGGGTTAGCCCCTTCAGAGTCTCCTCCCTAGTGTTTGGAATCAACTTAACCCAGTCGTTATCTGTGGCAATTATTTGCTCCACCTCAGCGATGGGGATATCGCTCTTCAACTTGATTGTGAGCGCCTGTGCATGGCAACGCATCGCCCCAACCCGCACACACACACCATCAATGGGGATTGGTTGCTCTGAGCGCAAAATCTTATTGGTTTCAGCATATCCCTTCCACTCTTCACGACTCTGACCATCCTCAACTTCACGGTCGATCCAGGGAAGAACGCTACCAGCAAGGGGGTATCCAAACTCCACCATTGGGAATTGATCTCCGCGCAGGGTTGCAGTTACTTCGCGATCTATATCAAGAATCGCTGAACTCGGATCTGCAAGAAGTTCGGCAACCGAGTCTCTCAATACCCCCATCTGGGCTAAGAGCTCTCGCATATTGGGGGCGCCGGCACCAGAGGCGGCCTGGTAGGTCATAGAAGATACCCACTCCACTGCTCCGGCGCGAAACAGCCCGCCAATAGCCATCAGCATAAGGCTCACGGTACAGTTACCCCCAATGAAATCTTTGTACCCGTCGTTAAGAGCTTGATCTATAACTTGGCGATTAACCGGATCTAGAATAATTACTGCGTCTGAATTCATGCGTAAAGAACTGGCGGCATCAATCCAGTATCCATTCCAGCCACTCTGACGCAATTTGGGGTGAACTTCCTTGGTATAGTCTCCCCCCTGGCAAGTTATGATCGCGTCAAGCTCTTTCAGCGCATCTATATCTGTTGCATTCTGAAGCGTACCCGCATTAAACGGAGCCTTATCCCCAGCTTGAGAAGTGGAGAAAAACACCGGCTCTATGAGAGCAAAGTCATTTTCTTCCTGCATCCGCTGCATCAGTACAGATCCAACCATACCGCGCCAGCCAACAAATCCTACTTTCATAAGCGCATCCTTTATAGTCAATTGAAGCTAACCGGTTGTTGCGCGGCAAACTTGCATAACATATGCAAACCGCCATCGACAACACCTCTGTTACGCTCGTAATTATACACTAAGGGCCTTAACTATAGCATCACCCATCTGTGCGGTGTTTACCTTGGTCTCATTTTCTGTGCCTTGATGGATATCACCTGTTCGAAGCCCCTGATTAAGCACCTTTTCCACCGCTTTTTCTACCGCATCTGCGGCATCCGGCAGGTTAAATGAATAACGTAGCATCATTGCCGCAGAAAGAATCTGTGCAATGGGATTGGCTATCCCCTGCCCTGCAATATCTGGGGCGCTACCGCCGGAAGGCTCATACATCCCGAAGCTACCTTCAGCAAGGGATGCGGAAGGTAGCATGCCTAGCGAGCCGGTAAGCATCGCAGCTTCGTCAGAGATAATATCGCCAAACAGGTTGCCACACAGCAGAACATCAAACTGCTTGGGCCAGCGCACTAACTGCATCGCGGCATTGTCTACATACATATGATTCAGTTCAACGTCTGGGTAATCCTTGGCTACACGTATTACAACCTCACGCCAGAGCACAGAAGCAGACAGGACATTGGCCTTGTCGATACTACATACTTTTTTATCCCGTTTGCGTGCCACTTCAAAAGCAACTCTGGCAATGCGCTCAATCTCGGGTTCGGTGTAGAGCATGGTATCAAAGCCACGGCGCACGCCATCCTTTTCGTCAATTCCGCTTGGCTCGGAGAAGTAAATCCCGCCGGTGAGTTCACGCACTACCAGAAGGTTAAACCCACCCTCAATGACAGATTCCTTGAGTGACGAACTCCCTGTCAAGGCGGGGAAAATTATCGCCGGACGCAAGTTGCAAAACAGACCAAAAATCTTCCGTAGTGGTAGCAACGCTCCGCGCTCTGGCTGTTCATTTGGGGGAAGAGATTCCCATTTAGGGCCACCAACACTCCCGAATAAAATAGCGTCAGACGCTTTACATACAGCAACTGTGGATTCGGGCAGAGCTTTGCCTTCATGGTCAATTCCGGCGCCCCCTACATTTGCATGGGTGTAGCTGAACTTAGCCCCAAACTTCTCCCCCACTGCATCCAATACTTTCAGTGCCTCTATCATCACTTCCGGACCTATCCCATCTCCCGGAAGTACAGCAACATTCCATGATTTATCTGCCACGTGTCTCTCCTAACTAGTAAATAAAATCGATGTGCATCCTGCATGATGCAGTTGCATCGCGGAATAAATAGTGTTGTGCAGAAGAATAAATGTCAATTACTTTACTGCGATAACTTCAACACAATCACCACATGTGCCACATACGACACGGCAGCTGTGTCAAGAATGACACAGCTGCCGTAAACCAATTACACTATAGCTCTACCCAACATCAGGGATGCAGTTGCTATCTAATCAATAGCGCGCATCTGCAAATTCAACCCAACCACCGGCTTTTACCAGCGCCTTGTCAAATTCTGAAATCTCGAACGGGAATTCACTTTTCTGTCCCGCTACGCTGGCCTGTATAATCTGCGCATCAACATCGACATCTACAGTTACGCTTCCCAGCTTACTCAATTCAAACAACGCGTCAATATCCTGTTGCGGTAGCTCGACGGCAAGCATGCCGCCGTTAAACATATTCTGCCGAAAAATCCGCGCATAGCTCTGCGCAATAATGGTATGAACGCCATTAACTTCAAACACCCACGGCGCATGTTCGCGCGATGAGCCGCAGCCAAAATTCTCCCGCGTGACAACGACACGCGCATTTTGCAGCGCTTCCCCGTTGGGATCAAAACCATCTAGCTTCAGATCTTCAAGGATATAGGGTTTGAGGGCTTCTTTCGTTACTTCTGTAAGATACTTAGCCGGGATAATTTCATCGGTATTAATATCGTTTCGATCCAGAAAAAGTGCCGGTCCATTGAAAATTTTTTCCATAATTCCATCCATAAACTTAGGTTGCATCGGTCCACAATCTGCTCATCTTTCAAACTACAGAGTGCGCGCGTCAGTTATAACTCCGGTTACAGCGGTTGCCGCTGCCGTTGCCGGACTCATAAGGTGGACCATACCACCCTTCCCCATCCGTCCGTTAAAGTTGCGGTTACTTGTGGAGGCACACACCTCACCGGGAGCCAGCACTCCGTTACTCATTCCCAGACAGGCTCCGCAGGTTGGATTGGTTACGCAAAACCCAGACTGCATGAAAATCTGGATAATTCCCTCATCAAGAGCCTGGCGGAATATTTTGGGTGTCGCAGGCGACACTACCCCCCGGACTGAGTCGGCAATGGTGCGGCCGTCAAGAATTTTGGCAGCTACACGCAAATCCTCAATACGCCCATTGGTACAAGTGCCAATATATACCTGGTCTACCTTGGTCCCCGCCAACTCACTCACAGGTTTAACACAGTCGGGTTTATAGTCGTAGCTGACCTGAGGTTCCAGATCCGAGAGATCAAAATCAAGAACCTGCTTGTACTCGGCATCCGGATCGGAGTGCCATTTTTTGTAATCTTCTACCGCTGCCTCTTTACTAGGATACTCGTCCTGAATAAAGGGCCATAGGTAGTCCGCAGTAATTTCGTCCGGCATACAAATCCCGCACGTACCACCAGCTTCAATCGCCATATTGCACAGGGTCATGCGTGCTTCCATGCTCATGACATCTACAATTGGTCCGGCAAATTCCAGTACTGCGTCGGTAGCACCGTTCACCCCGAGTTTGCCAATCACGTATAGTATTACGTCTTTTGAATACACTCCCGGTTGCAGGGTGCCGCGCAGGTTTACTCGGATAGTGGCAGGATGGCGAAAGGCGCACACCCCTTTCAAGATACCAACTTCCAGATCTGTAGTGCCTACTCCGGCAGCAAAGGCTCCAAACGCACCGTGGGTACAGGTATGGCTGTCTCCCATAATCACAGTAAACCCAGGGCGGATATACCCTTTCTCAGGGAAAAGTGCATGGCACACCCCATTCCTGCCAACGTCAAAGAAATCTTCCAACTCATGGCGGCGTGCCCAGTCACGGATCATTTTGGCCTGGATCGCGGTTTTAGTATCTTTGGAAGGGGTCACGTGGTCGATTACTGCTTTAATTTTACTTTTATCGAACACCCGATCCTTGCCACGCCATTCAAGATCGGCGATAGCGATCGGCGTAGTGATCTCATGGCACAGCACACGGTCGAGATTGAGCACTTTAGTGCCCGCAAATGGTTCATCTCGCAAGTGTGAAGCAAATATTTTATCTGCGATTGTCTTGCCCATACTCTCTCCTACTTTTTACATATATACATTAATGTTCCAGGGAACCCCGGACAAACACAAGGCAGGACGTAACCTTAATTCGCTACGTCCTGCCTCACCGTGGCGTTACTATAACCAAAAGCAACAACAAAAGACATACTGAAGCGCATATGATTTATGTTGCCAGACCAAACTACACATTCACCCCTGTACGCTTTCGGATTGAAACGATTTTATTCAAAGCATTGATATAGGCTTTCGCTGCCGCAACAATTATATCGGGATGCGCCCCCTGCCCCAGCTGCTCGCGCCCATCTTTCTCCAGACGGACGGTGCACTCCCCTTGAGCATCAGTGCCGCCAGTAATTGCACCTACAGAAAAATGCAGCAGATGCGCATCGGTCCCAGTGAGAACCTTAATCGCCTTAAACGTTGCATCAACTGGACCGTCCCCAATCTGAGCGTGCTTAACCACCTCGCCATCAACCTCCATCTGAACCGTGGCGGTAGGAGCAGCAAAAGATCCTGACGACACGTTGAGCTGGAGCAATTTATAACACTCAGGCACGCGGATAATTTCGTCAGCGATAATTGCATCGAGATCTTCATCGAAGATCTCTTTTTTCATATCTGCCAAGTCTTTAAAGCGCACAAAGGCTTTTTGAATATCTTCAGTGGAGAGGTTGTAGCCTAAGTCCTTTAAACGCATAGTGAATGCGTGGCGTCCCGAATGTTTGCCCAGCACCAACTTGTTCTGATTCAACCCGATAGACTCAGGTGTCATTATTTCGTAGGTTGATTTATCCATCAACACCCCATGTTGGTGAATACCGGCTTCATGCGCGAACGCATTAGCACCAACTACAGCCTTATTCGCCTGCACCTGCATGCCGGTTACTGTAGTCAACAGTCGGCTTGTAGCGTAGATGTGTTCGGTGACAATATCGGTATGGAAGGGGAGAATATCCTGACGCGTGCGCAGGGTCATTACAACCTCTTCCAATGAACAGTTACCAGCACGCTCTCCAATACCGTTTACGGTACATTCAACCTGTCCGGCGCCTGCCTGGATTGCAGCAAGGGAATTAGCTACTGCCAAACCCAGATCGTTGTGACAGTGGACAGAGATAACCGCTTGATCAATATTAGGAACATGGTTTTTCAAGTAGGTAATAATGTCATAATACTCCGACGGAATGGTGTACCCCACTGTATCCGGAATATTTACTGTTTTGGCGCCCGCCTCGATCACTGCCTCAATCACGCGCGCCAGAAAGGGTAACTTGGTTCGCACCGCATCTTCAGCGGAGAACTCTACGTTCTTGGTATACCCGGCAGCCCGTTTTACCGCTTTCACTGCGGCTTCAACCACCTCATCCTCTGTCATTTTAAGCTTGTACTTCATGTGGATGTCGCTGGTAGCAATGAACGTATGTATTCTTCCGCGCTCACCTGCATACTGCAACGCTTCCCACGCACGATCGATGTCACCGTCGCTTGCACGCGCAAGGCCGCAGATCTGCGGGCCTTTTATACTTTGAGCTATGCGCTTAACTGCCTCAAAATCACCTTGTGAGGCGATGGGAAAGCCCGCCTCTATTACATCAACATTCATCTTTTCAAGCTGCGCGGCTATGCGCAATTTTTCGTCAATGTTCATGCTCGCGCCCGGAGACTGTTCTCCATCGCGCAACGTAGTGTCAAAAATTATAATTTTTCTTGTGTCACTCATACTGTTTCTCCTGGTTTATTGCCCTTAAAAAAGGCAAAGGGCGGCTTATGAAATACATTTTTTGCACTCTAACACGCTGACCTTGACCAGCTAGGTCACCTAGGTCCGATTCCATATAACCACCCCCTTTCGCTGGATTAACTGAATACGAATATTTTCCATTAAAACCAAATAAAAAGCTCTCGCCCCTGTATGCTTACATACAGGGGCGAGAGCTTCAAAGCTTCGCGGTACCACCCTGATTCCACTCTATGCGGTACTTGAAGGTACCGAAGAATGCTTACTTAGCCGGTTACGTCGGCGTTACGGCAGCAACTAAGCCTACTTCCAAACGGAAGATAGATTTCATTGCTGCGGCTCCAAGGCGAGTTCAATGCTGTTCTGTGCTGACTCACACCAACCGTCAGCTCTCTCGTCAGAACATAGACACCTACTACTCCTCTTCATTGCCTTTTGTAGTGTAGTTCAAATCTGCCTGTTTTTCTGATGGCAGTCAATGGTTTAAATGACAACCACTCCATTTAAAGCCATTTTTTAACTTTCAACAAAACTATGTTCTGACTCGCTAAACCTTCGCTTCCTCTTTTCTTTTGGCCTTTCGGTATCTGCGTAGTTGCGCCAAACCTGCTAACACCGGAGTGAACAGTGTATAAATAAGACAGAGAATGAAGATCATCACCTCGGGGCGAGCGACTATAATCAAAATGATAAATACCGCCAACACCAGGTTCCAAAATGGACGTCGTTTAAACAACGCTGGATCTTTAAAAGAGTAGAAAGTAATGTTGCTTACCATCAGAAAGGCAAGGACATAAATGAGAACAACTACCGAAACCATGCGGATGGTGCCTGAACCACCGAGGTAGTAAAACAGCAAAACGCATGATGCTACTGTACATGCTGCGGCCGGAATAGGCAGGCCAATAAAGTTTCTCGACTCCACCGTGTTTGCCTGCACATTAAAACGCGCTAGACGCAACGCGCCACATACAACGTACAAAAATGCTGCGAGCCATCCGAAACGTCCAAATGGTTCCAGCGCCCATGAATACATGAGTATCCCGGGAGCAACTCCAAACGCGACCAGATCTGACAGAGAATCATACTCTACCCCGAAACGGCTAGTTGTACCGGTCATGCGCGCAACTTTACCATCGAGGGCATCAAACACCGCGGAGATCAACACAAACCACGCTGCTATGTGGAATGAACCGTGAATACTCGCGATTATGCCATAAAATCCAGCAAACAATCCCCCTGTAGTGATCAGGTTCGGGAGTATGTACACCCCTTTGCGAAGGCTGCCCCGCTTTGTCTCTAGCTCTTCTTCAATCATCCTAATCTACTCAGAACGGTTTCACCGCCGACACATCGATCACCAAGGCTAACTTGAAGTTGAGCCTCAACCGGCATATACACATCGACGCGCGAACCAAAGCGAATAAGGCCATACCGTTGCCCCTGTTCGAGTATTTCGCCTATAACGGGATAGGTAACGATACGGCGTGCCACTAGACCTGCGATCTGCACCACAAGAAAACGGTTCTTCTTTTTGTCTTCGATAACCATCCCTGCTTGTTCGTTTTCGGTACTGGCTTTATCCAGCGACGCATTCATGAAGTTCCCCTTGGTGTAAAACTGATCCACTACCTTGCCCGAAACGGGGACGCGGTTTACATGCACATTAAACACCGACATGAAGATGCTAACTTTGTACACCTCCCCATGCAGGAACCTGTCTTCATTTACCTTCCCGACATACACTATCTTGCCGTCGGCCGGAGCCACTACAATATCCTCACCCTGCGGGACAGTGCGATCCGGGTTACGGAAAAAGTACACCGTAAAAAGGGTCAGAAACAAAAAAATGAGTGCGAGGAAACTCCAATCCAACAGTGAAAACACCAAAGTTACAAACGCAAATAACGCAATAAAAGGATATCCCTCAACTGCAACTGGCTGGTTCTGGTTTCGCATATATTCCATCCTATGATGATTGGTACGCTAAGAATTTTAAACGTCGTCAATATACACCAATTGCATGGGGTACGGCAAAATATTTAGCATATCCAGAAAACAGCACGGGCCTCCCGCGGCAAATCTGGAGGCCCGTGCTACACGTCATACGTACAAAAAGCTTTTTCTAATCTTCGTTGCGCCATGCTTTCGGACCACGTCCGAGCACTACAGGCCCAGAGCGCACAATCTCTTTCAACCCCATGGGGCGTAAGAGCTCAATCATAGCGTCAATTTTCCCTGGTGCTCCGGTAACCTCAATAGAGTAAGATCGGGGCGTTACATCAACCACTTTGGCTCTAAAAATATCCACTATACGTAGTATTTCCGCACGTGACTGCATATCTGCAGTTATCTTCACCATGGCCATTTCACGTTCTACAAAAGGTTGATCGGTAAAATCGATCACTTTGATTACGTCGACAAGTTTGTTCAGTTGTTTAGTAACCTGCTCCAGGATGCGGTGATCACCACTGGTTACAATGGTCATGCGCGATATGGTTTCATCTAAAGTTGGAGCCACAGAGAGGCTCTCAATATTAAATCCACGTCCGGAGAACAACCCGGAAACTCGCGGAAGGACACCAAATTCGTTTTCCACCAGAACTGAAATTGTATGTTTCATGCTAAAACTCCCAGCTTAATATGTCCACACTTTGGCGTATGGGTATTCGCACTTGTATCTACCGATGTTTGCACCCGGGTCAGGAGGCAAGCACCATCTCGTTCAGCCCCGCTCCTGCAGGCACCATGGGCAAAACATTTTCCTCCCGTGCTACCTTGAATTCCATAATAACCGGGCCGGGAGTTTCAAGACCCTGGCGCAACACTTTCTCAACATCTTCAGGTTTGGTGGCTCTGAAACCTTGCGCACCATACGCCTGTGCGAGTTTTATAAAATCTATAGGAAGTTCCATGCATGTCTGGCTGTAGCGCTTATCAAAGAAAAGTTGTTGCCATTGACGCACCATTCCTAAAAAGTTGTTATTCAGAATCACTATCTTAACTGGCAGACGGTACTGCACCAGAGTAGCGATTTCTTGGGAGTTCATCTGAAAGGAACCATCACCAGAGACATCTATTACTTGACGTTTGAGGAAAGCAGCCTGCGCCCCTAGGGCAGCGGGAAGACCAAATCCCATAGTTCCAAGCCCGCCAGAGGTTATGAATGTGCGCGGCACAGTGAAATCATAGAACTGTGCAGTCCACATCTGGTGTTGCCCTACTTCGGTAGTGATGATGGCATCGTCGTCGGCAAGTTCACACAGTTTTTCAATCACGTACTGTGGCTTAATGGTAGTTTTGGTATTTTTGTACGTCATCGGATGCTGTTGTTTCCACGCATTCACCTGGTCACGCCATTCCTGCGTTGCGGCAACGGTCTCATCCAGTGCCGCTTTTTTCTTTTTCAAACCTTTTACTAAAGCTGGTAATACCTCAGGCAACACCCCTACGACAGGCAGATCAACGCGGACGTTCTTTTTAATTGAGGTAGGGTCCACATCTACATGAATAATCTTGGCATTAGGAGCAAATGTGTCGATCTTCCCGGTGACTCGGTCGTCAAAGCGTGCCCCAAGGGCAATCAAAAGATCGGAGCTGGTAACCGCCATATTCGCATAAAAGGTTCCATGCATCCCTAACATCCCCATAGAGAGCGGGTGGGTTTTGGGAAAACTCGACATCCCCATCAGGGTCGTAGTAACCGGAGCCTGTATTGCCTCTGCCAAAGCGAGCAGTTCTTTATCCACATCTGACAGAGTCGCACCTCCACCCACATAAAGTACCGGCTTGCGCGCTGCCAACATCATCTCCACCGCTTTATCCAACTGGCGGGGATTTGGAGTTATAGTGGGTTTATATCCGCGCAATTCCACCTTATCTGGATACTTAAAGGTTGTGCTGGCAACTTGAACATCTTTGGGCAGATCAATCAAGACCGGTCCAGGGCGCCCGGTACGGGCAATGTGAAACGCCTGTTTGACAATCCGCGCCAGATCTTTGATGTCGCGCACCAAGTAATTGTGTTTGGTTATGGGGCGCGTAATCCCCACTATATCGGCCTCTTGAAACGCATCGTTGCCTATCAAAGGTGTCGGGACCTGACCGGTGATTACTACCATGGGGGTTGAGTCCATGTATGCGGTAGCAATTCCGGTTACGGTATTGGTCGCGCCGGGACCGCTGGTTGCAATAGCAACCCCAACCTTGCCTGTAGAGCGTGCATATGCATCGGCAGCATGGACAGCAGCTTGTTCGTGGCGCGTAAGGATATGGTTGATAGGCGAATCCATCAAATCGTTGTATAGATTGATAACGGTACCGCCTGGGTAGCCAAAAATCGTTTCAACTCCTTCGAGTCGCAAGCATTCGAGTAAAATCTGAGACCCTGTCATCTTCACTACTTCACCTCCGGCAAAACTAATCAGATATGTAATTGGATAAATCAACTTGTTGAAGTTGCGCTATGCAAATCATCATTTAATCAATACGCAGTTGAGTTATGTCGCGTACCGCACCCTGTGCAGCACTGGTCGTTGTGGCTGCATACGCCTGCAGAGCTCTACTTACTTCTCGTTTGCGCTTCAGCGGACGCCATGCTTCCTTACCGCGTTGCTGCATGCGGGCACGCCGTTGCTCCAGTTCTTGTGCCTCAATGCGAATATTAATGCTTCTGGCAGGGATATCGATATCTACGATATCTCCAGGCGCGAGAAGCGCTATGGCACCCTGTTCCGCTGCCTCAGGTGAAACATGCCCAATAGACAACCCCGAAGTGCCCCCAGAGAAGCGTCCATCCGTAACCAGAGCACAGACCTTCCCCAAACCTTTGGACTTCAGGTAGCTTGTGGGATAAAGCATCTCCTGCATCCCAGGTCCCCCTTTTGGACCTTCGTAGCGGATTATAACGACATCTCCTTCAACTACCTTACCAGCTAAAATCGCGTCAATCGATTCCTCTTGGCTCTCGTAAATCTTTACCGGACCTGAAAAGGTGAGGATAGATTCATCCACGCCGGCAGTTTTTACAATACAGCCATCGGGAGCAAGATTGCCGTACAACGCTGCCAGACCACCATCTTTACTGTAAGCATGTTCCATTGCGCGGATACAACCGTTTTCTCGGTCCAGATCCGCCTCAGGCCAGCGCTCCTCTTGGCTGAATGGAATCAGATTGCGTTTTCGCCCTGGGGCGGCAAGATACATCTGCTTTACCTCAGCCGAATCAGTACGGCGCAGATCCCAAGTATCGATCGCCTCCCCCATGCTGCTGGAATGAATAACTGGAACATCGCGTTTCACCAGACCTGCTCGATCCAGTTCACCCAGAATGGCAAAAATCCCCCCAGCACGATGGACATCTTCAATATGGTAGTGCTGTACTGCAGGAGCTACCTTACATAGATTAGGGGTCTGGCGTGACAAGGTGTTGATATTCTCCATACTAAAATCCACCTCGGCCTCATGCGCAACCGCCAGTAAGTGCAGCACCGTATTGGTCGATCCTCCCATTGCGATATCCAGACGCATAGCGTTTTCAAAAGCATCCAAGGTAGCAATAGAGCGTGGTAGCACGGAAGAATCATTCTGCTCATACCAGCGTTTAGCCAAAGAAACGATCTCTTCACCGGCACGCAAAAACAGCCGTTTCCGCTCAAGGTGAGTGGCGAGCAAGGTGCCATTGCCAGGATAGCTCATCCCCAGAGCTTCAGTGAGACAATTCATGGAGTTCGCCGTAAACATCCCCGAACACGACCCACACGTAGGGCACGAATGCTCTTCATACTGATCTACCTGCGCATCAGTGACATTGGGATCAGCAGCGGCAACCATGGCATCGACTAAGTCAAGCGCGGCATCTTTACCCCCAATGCGGCTGTGTCCGGCCTCCATTGGTCCACCGGTAACAAAGATAGTAGGGATATTCAGGCGCATGGATGCCATCAACATCCCCGGCGTAACCTTGTCGCAGTTGGAGATACACACCATGGCATCGACGCAGTGGGCATTGACCATGTATTCCACCGTATCCGCAATTAGTTCACGTGAAGGAAGGCTATAGAGCATGCCGCCATGTCCCATAGCGATACCGTCGCAGATAGCCATGGTGTTAAATTCTTTGGCAATACCACCGTGCGCTTCAACCTGGGAGACAACAAGTTGTCCTAGATCTTTAAGGTGGACATGCCCAGGGACAAACTGGGTAAAAGAGTTCACCACAGCCACCACCGGTTTGCCAAAATCACTTTTTTTCACTCCGGTAGCCTGCCACAATGCTCTCGCTCCGGCCATATTCCTTCCTGATACAGATACCTCTGATCGATATTTACCCATGTGTCCTCACCTTGATTTTAACTTTATATACAAATTTGCGTGTCAACACTCAAAGGACATTAAACAACCTCTGTTTGACCTTAAAATACATACGTTCAACATAACGAAAAAGGGGTTAGAGCAGAAAAAGGGTTTGGGAGCTCCCAAACCCTTTTTAATAACTGACAAATCAGCGCTAAAGCGTTTATTACTGGACTCTAGCTTGAGTCACAATCATATTCATTTCATCCTTACCAGCAAGCTTAAGTTTCTGAATTTTTTTGCGTTCAAATTCGTCATCCGCGGAAAGGTAAGTGCTGTTATCGAAGTTTTTAAGTTGCTTTTCATAGATCCGGTGCTGTTCGTATAGCATCCGAAAATGCGGATCATCTGCAGCTAATTGAGTTATATCTTCCTGGCTAAGATCCATCTAGACACCTCCTGCGTTAGAGTAACCCAAACAAGCATTGAGCTTGTTCACAGATTACCCAACGGGCAGGCACAATGTCAACAACGTAGATGTTGGATGCTAACATTGTGTTACGGCACTAACACTCAACAAAATACGGGATTGCCTGTCAGCTTTTCTATCTCTTCCCTTGATGCAGTTCTGCATCGGAGGGACGTACATACTGGGCTTGAACTGCGTACACCGATACAGGGGAGAATATCTCTGGCTGGCACAATACCAACTGAGCTGCACTTGATGCCGCAGGTATATGTGATGCTGCGCCGCCGAAAAAGAGATCTGCCTTACATTCACGCTCAAATAATTCGCGATATAATTCTGCCCCTTGCCCAACCATGATCACTGGCGTCGCTGCATGATAAGTGTTGATATGCTCACATATAGCCGGTGGCGGAAGGACAAACATCTGCTCTACATGGGGACCGTTTGCATGCCATTGTATAGTAGCCCCGTAGAGTTCTCGTTTTCGCGCATCGAGAAGGCAATATTGGACATACGGAGCCTTGCCATACATGAAACCCAGCACCAGAAGGGAGGAAACCTGATACACCGGCAGCTTGAGACTTTGCGCCAGCCCTTGAACTGTAGCAAGACCTACACGGAGTCCGGTAAAGGAACCGGGCCCATTGACAACACAAAGCCCGGTTAGATCGGCTAATGTTGCTCCACTTTCTTGCAGCAAAAAACGTGTGTGGCGCAACAGATAGTCTGAATGAGGTCGATGTTTGACATCAAGAGCAATCTCTGCAACTACCACGGTATCACGCACCAGCGCCACACTCCCGCGTGGAGTCGATGTATCAAAGCTTAACAGCAGATGCTTCATCTATTCCTCAGCGCCGCGAGACAATGTTCTTACTGCAAGAACAGGCGCGCAAGATCATTATAAAAAGCCAGCAACATCAGCAAGAGCAACAACCCAAGTCCTACCTGCTGGGCTATCTCGCGTGCACGCAACGATAACGGGCGGCGGAAGATAAGTTCGTACGTAAAAAACACCAAGTGCCCGCCATCAAGAACCGGGACTGGGAGTAAGTTAAGAATACCTAACTGAATGCTGATAAAAGCGAGCACCGTCAGGATGGTGCTCAAATCGGTCTGCGCCGCCTGTCCCGCAATCTGCATCACCATGATGGGTCCACCAATGTTATCGGTGGCAACATCACCCGCCACCATTTTGCGGATAAATGTTACTGTCAGAGAAACAAGCTCTCTGGTGCGCTCATATCCAGCTTTTATTGACCCACCCAAGGAATAGCTCTGAAGCACACGCTGCTGTTGCGGAGTTATCCCCACAAGCCATACTCCCCGCTGCGCATCATGTGTGGGGTTTACTTCATATTCTAACAATGCGCCATTGCGGTTCACAACAAATGTGGTCACGCCTCCCTTAAGCTCTTGAATAGCGTTATGCAGGTCGTACCAAGAGTTGATTTCTACATTCCCGATACTCTCAATAACATCTCCCTGCTCCATCCCTGCGATGGAGGCAGGCATTCCCGCACTTAGAGAGCCAATAATTGGGGGCTGAGGTGGAAAAATCCCCAGCGACTGCAAACCTTCAAGACTGTTGTTGTCAGCATCAATGCGCAGGTTTAGAATTTCGTTGGCGCGTTGCACTTCAAACACCAGTTCATCCCCAGCGGCAGGGATGAGCGCTTTATTGGTTTCATTCCAACTTGGCAATAACCTGCCATTTAAAGCCTGAATACAATCTCCAGCGTGAAATCCAGCCAGGTGCGCATCGGAATGTTCTACAACATAGCCAACACAGGGAGGTTCATCGAGATATGCGGGGACATTAACCCCTATGAAATACGCCCACGGGAGAAGAAACAACGGCAGAAGCAGATTCATCAGCGGACCCGCCGCCACAATAGCCATCCGTTGTCCTACTGGTTTATGTGCAAAGCTGCGTTTGCGCTCAGCCGCGGTGAGCTCACGCTCTTCGCCTTCAGCGCCCCCTCCTTCGCCTAACATTTGGACATATCCACCCAAGGGGATAAGGCTGATCTGATACTCTGTTTCTCCCCAGATACGCCCAACAATTTTAGGCCCGAACCCCAGAGAAAACCGCAGCACCTTTACTCCGGTAAATTTGGCAACGGCAAAATGCCCTAGCTCGTGTACAAACACCAGCACACCCAGCATCAGGATGCCGGCAAATATGGTAGTCATTACATACTCCGTTTAAATTTTGATGTCCGAGTGAGATTAAAGGCTTTATTTCGTGCTACGGAATCCAGATATAGGATTTCATCTAGAGTGGTTATGCTCTGGGTGGGTATCTGTTCCAACACCTCCTGAATTAGGCGCGGGATATCCATGAATCCTATGTTGTTATGCAAAAAGGCATCCACAGCAATTTCGTTCGCTGCATTCATCACTACTGGAGCCCCTCCTCCGTCCTGCATGGCCTGGTATGCTAGAGAAAGGCATGGGAAGCGTTCATTATCAGGGGGGTAGAAATTGAGTCCAGACAGTTTGCACAGATTTAACGGCTCAAGTTCAAGGGGAAGGCGTTCAGGCCACGCCATGGCGTAAGCGATGGGAGCTCTCATATCTGGCACCCCCAACTGCGCGAGCACGGCACCATCAATATACTCAACCATGGAATGCACAATGCTCTGAGGGTGGATATGCACATCGATGTTCTCAACCGGCATATCAAACAACCAGGCCGCTTCAATAACCTCAAGCCCTTTGTTCATCATAGTGGCAGAATCCACGCTTATCTTCCGTCCCATAACCCAGTTAGGATGAGCCAGAGCCTGTTCAGGGGTGGCCTTGTGTAACTTCTGTTTATCCCAGTGCCACAGCGCTCCACCAGAAGCAGTGAGGATAATGCGGCGTATATCTTCATTTCGCTGCCCCGCCATGGCCTGAAACACCGCAGAGTGCTCACTATCCACCGGCAACAGGCGCACCCCATTTCTTTTGACCGCACGCATCACCAGTTCTCCGGCCGCGACCAACACCTCTTTGTTGGCTAAGGCGATATCCTTACCTGCATCAATGGCTGCAATGGTGGGCACCAGTCCAGCCGCACCCACAATAGCAGATACCACCATCTGAGTATCAGGGGTTACAGCACAGATCCGCGCCCCATCGATACCAGTCAATACTTCGATATCGAGGTCCTTAACCCGATTGCGGAGCACTTTAGCAGCTCCGAGATTTTCTACCGACACCAAGCGCGGTTTGAACTCGCGCATTTGGCGTTCAAGCACATCGATGTTCTCCCCCACTACGAGGGATTCAACGATATAGCGCTCTGGATAAGCGCGAACAATCTCAAGAGTACTCACCCCAATGGAACCAGTGGAACCCAGTACTGCGATACGCTTCGGTTCCATTAAAACACCAGCTTGACGAAGATATAGGCAAGCGGGAATGCAAATAAAAGGCTGTCAAGGCGATCAAGCATCCCGCCATGACCAGGGAACAGATGGCCAGAATCCTTGATTTGTGCGGAGCGTTTGAGCAATGATTCAAACAAATCGCCCACTTGGGCAAAAACTCCAATTATGATGCCAAAACTTAAAGCCATAACGCCGCTGAATTCGGGGAGGTAAACCCACTTTGATGCTAGGGCTGCCAGCACTGCACCACAGATACCGCCGAGCGCCCCCTCAATACTTTTCTTGGGGCTGACCGCTGGATATAGCCGATGCTTACCCCACCTGGTGCCAACAAAATATGCACAGGAGTCACACGCCATGGTTAGCAGGAGCACTAAAAGTACTAACTTATGTCCTTGTGGAAGAGCGTGAAGCAGAACGATATGACTGAACAAAACCGGCACATATACCCATACAAGAAGAACTACAGCGCAGTCATTAATAGCCAGGATAATATCTTTGAAGCGAAACAGATAGAAAATCCCTAACAGCAAAAACGCAACGCTGAAGACTTGGGCAATAAAAACAGGATACCAGCATATGGTCGTATAGAGTCCAAGCCCGCCGCACAAGACCAAGCCCTTCAGGGCAGCATCTGCCTGAGGACGAAACATATGCAACGCCTCCAGCACTGCCAGCGTTACCACAACAAGAGTCGCAGCAAAAAAAACGCTAGTGCTGGAAAGTAAGGTCAATAACACTACCAGAGGCAAGGCGATTAAAGCTGTTATAATTCTATCTTTAAGCACAAATATACCTTTTATATGCTGATTTATTATTGAGGAAAGGCTTCGCTGCTTACACGTCCGAAACGGCGGCAGCGATTCTGATATTCTTTTAAAATCGCGTCTAAGTGATCAAGATTGAACTCGGGCCAGAAGCAAGAACAGAAGAAAAGTTCTGTATAGGCTATCTGCCAGAGGAGAAAATTGCTTATGCGCTGCTCCCCACTGGTGCGGATGAGAATATCAGGGTCGGGCAGTGTAGTGGTGTCAAGGTAGCTTGAAAACATCTGTTCGTCGATCTGAGTGGGATCAATAGCGCCAGCTACTGCAGCGTTACAAACGCGGCGCACAGCACGTATAATCTCGTTCCGTGCTCCATACGAAAGCGCCAAAGTGAGGGTCATGCCAGTATTATTCGCAGTCTGACGCACCTTCTCATTTACCTTTTCGCGCAGTGGCGCAGATAAGCGGGATAGATCGCCAATTACATTCAGACGGATATGTTCTTGCTGCAAAAGAGATATTTCACTCGCAAGATATGTATCTAAAAGCCCCATCAACGCCTGCACTTCTTCCTCTGGGCGCTGCCAATTTTCTGAACTGAAAGCATACAGGGTGAGATATCTTATTTGGAGACGCGCGCATTCCCGTACAGTGCGTCGCACAGTATTAACCCCCTCCTGGTGTCCAGCAAACCGAGGCAATCCGTTCTGGCGTGCCCAGCGTCCATTACCATCCATTATAATAGCTATATGTTCCGGCATCCCCATACAGAATTCCACATGTCTTTGGATTAAGCGTTATAGAAGCAAATTACTCTAAGCTTTTAACATGTTCATACTTAAAGGGGCAAGCACTCAACCTATCCCAACTGTCTCATTGGCGGCGAATACTATTATGGCAACTTTAATTATAAACACGGGGCTTAAGTCAGTTTTGCACAGAATTGTGCGTTAAACGTAAAAGGGGGGCTCTGAGCCCCCCTTTTATATACGACAAAACTGTTTAAGTGCAGGTTAAACTTCCATCAGTTCGCTCTCTTTAGCAACAAACACTTCGTCAACCTTCTTGACATACGCATCTGTAAGATCCTGAATCTGTTTCTCTCCCTGCTTCAACTCATCTTCAGTTATCTCTTTATCTTTTTCTTGTTTTTTAAGGTATGTATTAGCCTCTTGACGCGCAGCGCGAATACTAATTCTGGCTTCCTCAGTCTTCCCTTTTATCTGCTTGACCATCTCCTTGCGCCGCTCCTCAGTAAGGGGGGGGATGGGGATACGAACCATATTGCCATCCGAAGAAGGGGTCAACCCAAGATCTGACTTGAAGATTGCTTTTTCAATATCGGGTATTATGTTTTTCTCCCACGGCTGAATAGTGATCAAACGCGCTTCAGGCACTGAGATGGTCCCAACCTGGCTCACAGGTACAGGTGAACCGTAATACTCAACACGCACCTCATCCAGGATATCAGCAGAGGCGCGCCCGGTACGCACGCGGCGGAACTCACGCTGAAGAGCATCTATCGCCTTTTCCATTGACTTCTTTGCCTGTTTCTCAACATCCTGGATCATAAGCTAATCTCCTTTAACAATAGTTCCAATATCTTCACCCAGAACCACTCTTTTGATATTGCCCTTCTGAGTCAAGTTAAACACCAAAATGGGCAATTTATTGTCCATGCACAACGATGTGGCAGTAGAATCCATCACTTCAAGACCCAATTTAAGTACATCAAGGTATGATAAAGAAGAAAACTTTACCGCTTCTGCGTCCAACTTCGGGTCAGCATTAAACACACCATCAACCTTGGTGGCTTTAAGGATAATTTCCGCACCTATTTCCATGGCACGCAAACTTGCTGCAGTATCGGTAGTAAAATAGGGGTTGCCGGTTCCGGCCGCAAAAATAACCACGCGCCCTTTTTCCAGATGGCGCATTGCACGGCGGCGAATATACGGCTCAGCAATCTCGCGCATCTCTATGGCAGATTGCACCCGTGTCTTCACCCCTACCTTTTCCAGGGCATCCTGCATTGCAAGGCTGTTCATCACCGTAGCCAGCATCCCCATATAGTCTGCACTGGAACGGTCCATGCCTGCTGCAGACGCGGCAAGACCACGAAAGATATTCCCACCGCCAATAACCAGGGAGATCTGTACCCCCAGGTCAATAACTTCTTTAATTTCAGAAGCAATCCCGCTGATGGTTTGGGGATCAATGCCGTACCCGTGCTCCCCTGCCAGTGCTTCACCACTGAGCTTGAGAAGTATAGTTTTATAGCGCGGTTCTGGATGCGTCATAGGGTCCTCAATAAAAGTTGGATCGTTAGGCTCAAACAAAACCGGCACCTGCCAGATCGGCATAAATCAACTGGTCAGGTGCCCGGTTTAACAAAACTACAGTAAGGAGTCTGGATGAAAAATTACTTGGTCATAGATGCAACTTCAGCGGCAAAGTCATCTTGTTTCTTTTCGATCCCCTCACCAAGCTGATAACGTGCATAAGCAACAAGCTTAACTTCAGCGCCTGCATCTTTAGCCGTCTTTTCGAGCAACTTGTTTACCTTGATGTCGGGGTCGACAACAAATGCCTGCTCAAGTAGACAAATTTCCCCGAAATATTTGTTTATCTGTCCACCAATTATCTTTTCCACGATATTCTCAGGCTTACCGCTTTCAAGGGCTTTGATACGCATGATCTCTTTTTCTTTATCTACCACGTCGGCAGGCACATTTTCGCGGCTCAGATATTGGGGTGCTGCAGCAGCAACGTGCATAGCAAGCTGTTTCGCTACAGCCTGTACCGCTTCACTGTCAGACTTATCCGTTTGGAGTTCGATCATAACTCCAATCTTGCCCCCACCGTGAACATAAGACTCAATAAGGCCAGCATCAGTAGCACGACGCTCAAAACGACGAATATTGATATTTTCGCCAATGGTGGCTATCTGATGAACTTGCTCTTCGCTCACGCTTCGGTCAGTACCTGGGAACGGCAGAGCCAGCAATGCATCAATGTCCGCCGGGGCTTCTGCAACAACCACCTCAGCTATTTTGGTAGCAAAGCTAATAAATGCATCGTTTTTAGCAACAAAGTCGGTCTCAGCGTTAACCTCAACCATTCCTCCGACTTTATCAGATCCCGCTACTACGACAAGCCCTTCGGCTGCGGCACGCCCGGATTTTTTAGCGGCAGCTGACAGCCCTTTCTTGCGCAAGAAGTCGACCGCTTTGTCTAAATCACCAGCGGTTTCTGTCAGAGCTTTTTTACAATCCATCATACCTGCGCCAGTTTTGCTGCGCAACTGGGCAACCAAAGATGCAGAAATTTTTGCCATAGATCAAATCTCCTGTGCTTTATATGTTGTTCTGGGACATACGCCCATATATTCAGACATTCAAAAATAAACACACTAAGAGCGACCATAATGTCGTTCAGGTCGCTCTTAGATTCGCTTGCAAATTTATATACTAGGCTTCTTTAGCGGCGAGCTTTTCCTGCTCTTCTACTGGATCAGCACCTTCGTTCTCAGATACTGCAGCAGCCTGTGCCGCCTGCTTGCCATCAAGACATGCATCGGCCATGGTAGAAACAAAAAGGCGGATGGCACGGATAGCATCATCGTTGCCTGGAATGATATAATCAATTTCATCAGGATCACAGTTAGTGTCCACTACACCCACAACCGGAATGCCCAATTTTCTAGCTTCTTTTACCGCGATGGCTTCTTTTTTGGGATCTATTACGAACATAGCGCCAGGAAGTTTAGTCATAGACTTGATTCCACCCAAGCTGCGTTCCAATTTCACACGCTCGCGCTCAAGTTCCAGCGCCTCTTTTTTGGTCAACAGATCGAAGGTACCATCTTCAGCCATAACCTCAATCTTCTTCAGGCGGTCAATGCTCCCCTTGATGGTAGAGAAGTTGGTGAGCATCCCACCGAGCCAGCGATTATTAACATAATACTGTCCTGCACGTTCGGCTTCTTCACGTACCGCTTCCTGTGCCTGCTTTTTAGTCCCGACAAAGAGTACGGTCTCGCCACTTTCAACTACGTCTTTGATAAAGTCGTATGCGGTACGGAAGTAGCGCACAGTGCGCTGAAGATCGATAATGTAGATGCCGTTTCTGGCACCGAAAATATAAGGTTTCATTTTCGGGTTCCAGCGCTTGGTCTGATGACCAAAGTGTACACCTGCTTCGAGCAATTGTTTCATTGATACTTTTGCCATGTCTTTCCCTTTCCATGTAACAATATGGTGGTTTAGTCCTCCGCCTCTTGTGCTCACAACAGTGCCACTTGCCGCAGCAAAAACCTAGGCACATGTCCACAAGGGCGTGCGTATTTACACATCAGAGCTAGATAACACAGTGACCCCGTTCAGCGCAAGGAAATTAAGCTAGAATCGATTTACAAGCTGACCTTATTGTACTACTATCCGCTCACGATGAGTGCATTCAGGATTCAAAAATATATTGCGCATGAGATTGTGGTCAACTTCATATTAAGTCTGACCCTCTTCACTTTTATTGTGCTGCTAAGCCGACTACTCAAACTTACAGACTTAGTAATAGGTAGTGGTGTCTCCATAGGTTCTGTGGCTAAGCTGTTTTTAGCGATGATGCCTTCATTCATGCTTATTACTATGCCGCTTTCTCTACTTCTTGCGGTTCTCCTCACCTTTGCACGCCTGTCCGCAGATAGTGAAATTGTAGCAATGAAAGCGTGCGGTATCAGTGTGTACAAAATGGCGCACCCAGTAATGATTTTGGCACTGCTTGTGTGCGGCGCCACTGCGTATCTTTCAACCTACGCAGAACCTACCGGACGCCGCACTATGCGAAGCATTGCAATAAATGTAGCCATGGACAAAGCTTCAAGTGCTGTAAGAGCGCAGGTTTTTAATGATGAGTTCCCAGGGCTGACAATTTTTGCAGACAAGGTATTTAAGGACACCAACCAACTCGAGGGGGTCTTTATAAGCGATAACCGCATCGGGGACAAACAGACTATTATTACAGCTACAAGTGGAAAGCTTGTGACAGACAAGGGTAACAATACTCTGTTGCTCCATTTAAGAGATGGTGCCATCCACCGCGATGCCGATAATGCGCAGAAAGGTGGCTTGCAGATCATCAACTTTTCCACTTATGATATTAACATAACCATGGAGGACTCTACCGCTGAGGCTTCAGGTGCTATTTTACGTCCTAAATTGCAAACCTTGTTGCAGTTGTTTGCTTCATTGAAACAAAACACAGACCCACAGCTACACCAGGAACGGCGCGAGATCCTGGCAGAGATTCACGAACGTCTTATTATGCCTCTGTCGCCTCTGCTTTTCGGTCTGATTGCCATTCCACTGGGAATCAGCTCGCACCGTTCCAACAAAGGGGCTGGATTTGCCCTCTCCCTCACGGTGTTCATGATCTACTACATGTTTTTAAGTATTGCCAAAACTCTGGTGGTGGAACAAGGGTGGCCGATTAGTGCAACCATGTGGTCTCCGAGTATCGGTTTTGCTATTTGTGGCGGGTTTTTACTTATTACCTGCGCTAAAGAGCGTCCCTTCAAGCCTATCAGGAGCGGATTCTTCTACCTTAAAAACAGACTTGGGAAAAAAGATAAATAGCATGACCATTCTCCAGCGATATCTGCTTGGTACCTTTACCCGCATTGTAGTCCTTTCCCTAAGTTCGTTTTGCGGGGTATACCTGCTTATAGATTTTTTTGGGCGTGTGGACAATTTCCTTGAACACAATGCCAAACTATCCCTCTACCTGATCTACTTTGGCTTAAAAGTTCCATTAATAGTCTCGCAAGTTCTCCCTCTCGCCGTATTGATGGGAGTTTTTCTTACCCTGGGAGGGTTTTCCAAAACCAACGAACTCACTGCCATGCGTGCAGGAGGCATCGGCCTGCCGCGCATTGTCACCCCAATTATCGGGATTGCGTGTCTTCTTGGGATTGGACATTTCATGTTGAACGAATATGTTGTGCCAGCCGGGGTAAAAAAGCTCAACTATGTTATGCGGGTAGAGGTTAAGGGAAAGTCGGCTGCACTGGGAAAGCGGCAGAACTTATGGTTTCGTGATCGCGACACCATGTTTCACGCAGATTTTACAGGAAGTGGCACCGAGTCTCTCCACGGGATAAGCGTGTACAAACTCAACGCCAACTTTGAACACATCCGCTATATCAAGGCGAAAAAGGCAGTTTACACTGGCAAGACTTGGCACGCACAAGAAGCACTGGTGCGCGAATTTGATCCCACGACAGGGCTACTGGTCCGCGAGTTTCACGCGGATACGATAGATATTGGCCTCAACAAGACTCCGGACGATTTCAGCTCAACCGAAAATGAAGCGGAAGAACTAAGTTATGCAGAGCTGCGCGACATCTCGCGTCAGCTGGAGAAAGCCGGACTCAATAACTCGAAATACCTTGTAGATATGCACTCCAAGATCGCCCAGCCGCTAGTATCCCTCATCATGGCTTTGCTGGGGATCCCATTTGCATTGCAAAAATCACGCAATGTCAACCTTGGACTGGGAATCTCCATCTGCATCATGATTGGGATGGCTTTTTTCGTCACTCAATCTACCCTTATCGCATTTGGTCATGCGGAGATCCTCCCTCCCGTGCTGGCGGCATGGGCAGCGAATGTTATCTTCCTGCTTCTGAGTATATTTTTGATCCTCTCCACCCGCGAATAGGCAATGAAAACAGCGCAACCACAAAGCCCCGTGGAACTTTTGTTCCACGGGGCTTTGTGGTTTAGATACATACCACTTGGATTAATAGCGATAGTAGTCTGGCTTATATGGACCTTCGACCGGGATATCCAGGTACTGCGCTTGTTTCTGGGTAAGGGTGGTCAGTTTTGCTCCCAACTTATCCAAATGCAACCTGGCTACTTTTTCATCCAGATATTTGGGAAGCACATAGACCTGCTTGGCGTATTTAGAGTGGTTCAACCACAGTTCAATCTGTGCCAGAACCTGGTTAGCAAAACTATTGCTCATAACAAAGCTAGGATGCCCAGTAGCGCACCCAAGATTGACTAGACGACCCTTCGCAAGGAGAATAATACTTTTCCCGTCCGGCCAGACAATCTGATCTACTTGAGGCTTGATCTCCTTCACCTTCAAACTAGCATCAGAAAAGAGAGAATCTACTTGAATTTCTGAATCGAAGTGTCCGATATTGCACACAATTGCCTGGTCTTTCATCCTGTCCATATGCGCACGGGTGATCACATCAATATTTCCGGTTGTGGTCACAAAGATATCGCCCCAAGTACATGCGTCTTCCATATCCACCACGTTGAAACCTTCCATGGTGGCCTGTAACGCACAGATAGGGTCTATCTCGGTGACACTAACCATGGCACCCATACCGCCGAAAGCCTGGGCACAGCCCTTCCCCACATCACCGTAGCCAAGGACCACACAGCGCTTTCCCGCAATCATTACATCAGTAGCGCGTTTGATCCCATCAATCAGAGATTCACGGCAACCGTAGAGGTTGTCAAATTTACTCTTGGTGACAGAATCATTCACATTGAAGGCTGGAAATAACAGCTTGCCATCACGCGCCATCTGGTACAGTCGATGCACCCCGGTGGTAGTCTCTTCACTCACACCGAGCATACTCTTATTGGTACGACGCCAGAAATTGGGATCTTCGTCCAAAGTGGCGTTAAGGAGGCGATCCACGGTTTCAATCTCTTCATGCTCGGTACAGATTTCGGGCTTAACTCCAGTGCGCTCAAACTCCAGTTCCCGTTCCAGACCACGGTGGATCAACAACGTAGCATCACCGCCATCATCCACGATAAGATTGGGTCCATCTGGGAAGGAGAGCGCTTTTTTAGTAAACGCCCAGTACTCCTGCAGGGTTTCCCCTTTAAATGCAAAAACCGGCACTCCTGTCTCTGCAATAGCTGCTGCTGCATGATCTTGAGTGGAGAAAATATTACAACTAGCCCAGCGTACCTCAGCACCAAGATCAACCAAGGTCTCTATTAAGACTGCTGTTTGTATGGTCATATGCAGTGAACCGGATATCCTGGCTCCAGCCAGAGGTTTCTGCGCTCGATACTCCTCACGCACCCCCATAAGACCTGGCATCTCTTTTTCCGCTATAGAAATTTCAGTCCTACCCCAAGGGGCAAGGCTCATATCTTTCACTACAGATTCATTGTTTTTACTCAAAGTTATCCACCCGTTTCTTTTCGAAATGATTTAATTTAATGCATGGATCAGGTTGACTGGCTACAGTCCTGCACGGCTTCTAAGCGATTCAATCCTATCTGTTTTTTCCCAGGTAAAGTTGGGCAGTTCGCGCCCAAAATGCCCATAAGCTGCAGTTTCAGCGTAAATAGGCCGTAACAGATCGAGGGTCTCAATTATAGCTGCAGGACGCAGGTCGAACTCATCCCGCACAATCTGCGCAATCCGGTCTGGTTCAACCACACCCGTACCAAAGGTGTTAATCATCACCGATACCGGGTCAGCCACGCCAATAGCATAGGCAATCTGAACTTCACAGCAGCGCGCAAGTCCCGCCGCAACGATATTTTTTGCTACATAGCGCCCCATATAGGATGCACTCCGATCCACCTTCGACGGATCCTTGCCAGAAAATGCGCCACCTCCGTGAGAGCCCTGCCCCCCGTAGGTATCGACAATAATTTTCCTTCCAGTAAGACCACAGTCTCCTACCGGACCACCTATAACAAACTTACCGGTAGGATTGATAAAATATTTGGTGTTGGCGTCAAGTAATTCTACCGGAAGCACCTTTTTTACCACCTCTTCCATTACCGCCTCTTCCACCATCTTATGTGTAGTTGCCGCAATGTGTTGGGTAGAAACCACAACTGCATCAATACGTTTTGGGGTGAGTCCTTCATACTCAATAGATACTTGGGCTTTACTATCGGGGCGTAGAATATCCACAACATTTGTTTTACGTACATCACTCAGTTGCTTGGTAAGGGCATGAGCATACATAATGGGCATGGGCATTAACTGCGGCGTATCGTCGCATGCATAACCGAACATCAACCCTTGATCACCTGCTCCCTGTTCCATACACAGACCCTGACCTGGGGTAACACCTTGGGATATATCAGGAGACTGGCGATCTAGAGTAGTCATAATTGCACAGGTATCAGCATCAAAGCCCATCTCTGAGCTCACGTAACCAATGTTCCGAATAGTTCTGCGTACTACATCTCGATAATCCACGTGAGCGTGAGTGGTGATCTCTCCGGCGAGAACCACCAGTCCGGTGGTGATAAGGGTCTCGCACGCAACACGGGAGTTTTTGTCTTGCTCAAGCAGGGCATCAAGAACAGCGTCTGATATTTGATCCGCAATTTTATCTGGATGGCCTTCACTCACCGATTCGGAGGTGAACATATAATCTGTCATGGACATAACTTAAGTACCTTTCTCGTGTAATTGACGCACCTTACGGTATATTTAATATGTTAATTCAGCCGGAATTGAGCAAAACTCAGATCCAGCACGCACTTACCTGACTCAATAGTCCAGATCAGGATCAGCCTGAGGCAAATATTCTGCCAGTCTTTGTTTAAGCACCCGTAGAACGTCAGCAGCGGTCTTCTGCTCCATAAGATCGTTGAGTAATTCCTCACTGTGGGAAGTATCCCACTGGCGGATAAGCTTCTTCACGCGCGAGATCCCTTGGCTACTCATAGACAGGTGGGTATACCCTAAGGCAACTAACACAATGCTGAACATAGGTTCAGCAGCCATTTCACCACACACACTTAAGTCAATTCCGGCGGAATTAGCACTGTCGGAAATCCGTTTCAGAGCGCGCAGAATTGCAGGGTGAAAAGGTTCGTACAGGTCGGCAACATGTTCATTGCCTCTATCAACTGCGAGGCAATATTGAATAAGGTCGTTTGTGCCAATGGAAAAAAAATCAACTTCAGCGGCTAGGATGTCTGCCACAAACACCGCTGACGGAGTTTCCACCATGATACCAATTTCAATATTGCGGTTAAAGTCAATATTTTCAGCAGCGAGCTCTTCCATCACCTGCGTAACGATCTCCTTGCATGCTCTCACTTCTGAAAGGCCGGATATCATTGGAAACATCAGGCGCACGTTGCCAAAAGCAGAGGCACGCAAAATGGCGCGCAATTGAATATAAAACAGCTTTTTTTCCCATAGAGAGAGGCGAATTGAACGCATACCCATAGCTGGGTTCGCTTCATCTTCTAAGCTGATATCGCTGATAAATTTGTCCCCGCCAATATCAAGGGTGCGAATGGTAACCGGATACGGGGTGAAGAGCTCGGCAGCTTTTTTATACGACTGGAACTGTTCCTCCTCTGTAGGAGGGGTAGAGCGTGCCATGTACATAAACTCGGTGCGCAAAAGTCCGATACCTTGCGCTCCATTATTAAGCGCAATATCCGCTTCGGGCAGAAACTCTATATTTGCCTGCATGGAAATAATTTTACCGTCGGCGGTTTCCGCTGGAAGTTCACAATAACTTCGCAGCTGTCTTTTATAGAATTCATAGCGCCGCTTTAACTCAAGATACCTTTCAAGAGTTTCTTTATCGGGATTACACACCAGCACCCCACTGTTGCCGTCCACAATTACTGGGGTATCGTCGGAGACCTGACGGGTGATTTTTTCCAGGCCAACCACTGCGGGAATCTCCATGGAGCGCGCTAAAATTGCACTATGCGAAGTTCTCCCCCCGAGGTCAGTTACAAAAGCAACCACATGCTCCGCGTCGAGTTGGCAGGTGTCTGCGGGGGATAGGTCGTGCGCCACTATCACAGAGCGGCGCTCAAGCTCGCCCACCTGAGCTTGTTCCATCCCGTGGATATTGCGAATTATCCTTTCTCCCACCAGCTCAACATCAGAACCACGCTCACGTAAATATTCATCTTCAATCTGATCAAAAACAGCGACAAAGCGCCGCAACACCCGTTTTAAAGCACCTGCTGCGTTGATCAATTCAGAACGGATAAGCTCTGTAGTTGAATCGATGAGCATCTTGTCCTTGAGAATCAGCAGCTGAGTATCGATAATATAAAAATGCTCAGTTTTGCTCTGACGCACCAGTTCCTGCTGCACCGCTTCCAACTGATCCCGGGAACGTTCAACCGCGTCTAAAAAAATACGGCACTCTTCATCAACTTGCGCAGCACTGATTTTATGTTCTTGCACAGAAATACGCCTGCGATCAAGCAGGCGCACCTCGCCAATGGCTATCCCTGGTGAAGCAGCTATGCCTTTATATATAATTTGCTTCATATCAATCTTCACCAAACTTATCGTCAACCAGCTGCTGCAAAGCACTCAACGCGTCTTGAGCATCATCCCCATCGAGACGCAGGGTTATCGGCGTACCTTTAGGTGCAGCCAGCATCAAGATTCCCATAATACTTTTTCCGTTTACCTCTTCACCATTCTTTTCAATAAAGATTTCGCAACTAAACTGGTTAGCTAATTGAACGAATTGCGCAGCTGCACGTGCATGCAACCCGAGACGGTTTTGAATAATGAGTTCTTTTCTTACACAATCCATGAAAACAAACCTTATATATGGATAAAGCGGTGACAAAGATTACACGATATACGCGGCAGTGCAACACAGAACAACAGTCACCCCTAATACAACTACAACCGGGACATTACGCCGAAGCAAAAGGACATTTATTCCGACAAAAAGCAACACTAACGCAGCAAGAGTGAAAGAGTGCCTGGAGGTGAGATCTAGTTCGGTGTCGAGACCACGCCAAGCAAAAGCAGCAAGAACTCCAAGAAAAACTACATTGATTTGTTTTATCTTCACTGCCAAATTAGCTAGGTGAAGTTGTTGGATCAGAGCAACCACCTGCGCGTCATGTTTGTACCCAAGTACGCTCCCAGCAATGCGAACTATCATAGTTGGCAAGGTAAACAACCCAATCACTACAAATGGTGCCCACAAAAAACCCTGAAGAACCAGTATGATAGCTGCCAAAGCCGCTAAAGGGCGCAACCCGCCCCAAAACAGGGCATCACCTACGGCCGCAACAGGTGCCATCACCGCTGCGGCAAATTCATCTGCGCCGATAACAACATATTCTCCGCGCGCTTGCTTTTCGTGCAGCGCCAATTGAGCCGCCAGTACCGCTGGGGCACAAAAGGTATTAGTATTAAAATACGCAACGTGCTTTGCAGGAGGAGACTGCTGCGAACTAGCGTTGCTCTTTGCGGAGGTTGTGGAGCCTGTTTTCCGAAACGGTTGCGTAATCCATGCACTCCCTACCCCCTGAAATACATGAAAATTCCAACACGCCTGCAGAAAAAGGCAGCGCAAATTTAACATAAGCAGTTTTTTTACCAGTGCGTGCATACAGTTAAACCAAGGTAAAAAAGAGGGTTACGCCAAAGCCGATGCCGAATAAAACCACACCATAACGTACTGTGATACTCACATAGACAGCACTGACTCCGGCTAAAAGCGCCGCAAATATTGGAACTTCAGATACTTGCCAGGGGAATCTGGCCAATAATGGTGTTATCAGAACGATACTGGACAAGGTTGCGCATAAAATAATTATTTGACTGAACAGCCCCGCAAGGGCAAAGGTTGACAGCCCTGCGACATTAGCCCAGCGTAAGGCACAGGGAGAATCTGTACCAGAAACCCGAACCAGCTTGCTCTGTGCCAGGCGTTGAATCCTGCCATTCATATGGCGTGCACCGATATCAATTAAACGCCCAATATATGCAAACACTGCAGCAAAAAGCAATACCACCGCTATCAACACCGATTCAGGGAGCGGCGCATAGTGTTCAGCACTAAAACCGCAAAACAAAAACACTGCCGCGATGGTTGCCTGAGTATCATCAGGTGCTACCGTAGCCCCGACAGGTAAGCGCATCAGCCACAACAACTCCATCAGCGCTCCCATCAATAATCCTGCAGAGTAATTTCCCATAATTAAGCCGCAGAGGCTGCCACACACAACAGGACGACACAATAAAGTTTGTGCCAAAGCGGTTCTATCCAGGCCGCAAATAAGGGAGAGAACCACAAGCCCCCCCCACTGGAAGGCGCTAAGTTCAGCTGCCCAGTTCATGGTGGATACAATCCCATCGCTGGACCCTGTCACTCGGAACGCATTGCGCGGTTACCTTCACCCCCAGAGCCGAAAAACGATCAAGAACCTGTATATCATGTTCGTCTACTGCCAGAGTACGTGAAATAGAGCGCTTCCCTTGCGCCAGATGCATGTTCCCAAGGTTGAGGCGGGAAAACTTAAGCCCATTTTCGTAAGCGCTCAGGGCATCTTGTGGGGTCGCAAACAACAAAAGCAGGTTGTGACGTCGTTTGAGATGATGCAGTTCCATAGTGGACAATTCCTTCAGCGAACACACCTTCACCTGCAGATGGTCGGGGACACAGCCGAGCATAAGCTGCTTGCGAAACGGATCTTTTGCAATGGCGTCATTTACCACAATTATATAGTCAGCATTTACATGCGGAATCCACGCTTCTAGCACCTGCCCATGGATCAGGCGATTATCAACTCGCGCCAGAGCTACTGACATCACCCCTCCATTCTGCCCAATATCTCACGGGTATTAATAATACTTTTCTTGCCGTAACGTTGGAGAAAATCGGCGAGAATCCCTACGGTCATAGAGTCTCTACTGCCACAAAACTTGAGCACCATCGGCAGGTTTACTCCGTTGAGCACTTCTATTCCTGGGGTATTGAGAAAACGGTTGGAAATATTTGCTGGAGTTCCACCAAACATATCGGTCATAATCAACACTCCATCCCCATCACGGTCAACTTCAGTTATGGCTTGGCGCAACTCGTTGTAGAGAGCCTCCATATCGGCCCCATACTCTATCGCTAATGCTTGAGCCCGGGGCAACGGTCCCATAATGGATGTTGCAGATCGCAGAATTTCAGCCGCAAGCCCTCCATGCGCGGTAATAATCAGTCCAACCATTATTTCTCCCTGACTAAATCCCGATGTGAAACTCTCACGCTGTATGCATCTGCCAACAATTCAGTATGGAGTTTTTCCGCAATTGCAACACTGCGATGTTGACCACCGGTACAGCCGATGGCGATAGTCAGGTAGCGCTTCCCCTCACTGCGGTACAGTGGCAAAATGAACTTTAACCACTCCAGTGTGCGCTGGAGAAACTCCGCACACACAGGCTGACTCAGGACATATTCGGCGACCTCTTTATCCAGGCCGCACTTGGGGCGCAATGCCTCTATATAGTGGGGGTTAGGCAGGAAACGTACATCTATAACCAGATCCGCATCCACCGGCAACCCGTAGCGAAAACCGAAAGATTGCAGGCGCATCATCATGGTGGAACCAACAACGGAGTCGGTGTAGAGATGGCGTAACACACTGGCTTTAAGTTCGTGGACCGAAAGAGAACTGGTATCTATAATCGCAGTGGCTTTATTGCGCATAGCGGCGAGCAGTTTGCGCTCTGCTGCTATGGAACTGCTTAACCCTTCGGTGTCGAAGAGCGGATGTCGACGTCTGGTTTCAGAAAAACGTCGAATTAAAATGTCGTCAGAGGACTCTAGAAAGAGGATATCCAGATCATAACCGGCAGCTGAAACAGCCTGAATACTAGAATCACTTTCTATCGAAAAGTGAGGATTACGTACATCCATCACTAGCGCGATTCCAGCCGACTGAGCCAGCGGTTTATCTTGATTAAGTTTGAGAAATTGCGGCACCAGCGCCAAGGGGAAATTATCTACCACATAAAACCCCTCATCTTCGAGTACTCGTGCTGCTGTGGTACGTCCTGAGCCGGACAATCCTGTAATAATAATAAACCGCACCGGTTTTACTCCAGATTATCACCTATGATGTGTTGCGAATGCTGCTCTGCCACTTCAGCCATGCGTTTTTCCAGGCGATCTTGAAACTCGCTCGCACTATTATAACCCATCTCCTTAAGTAACTGATTCCGTGCGGCAACCTCAATAATTGATGAGATATTCCGCCCCGGACACACCGGAATTTTCAAGAGTGGAATTTTAATATTAAGAAGCTCATAGTATTGCTCGTCAATTCCTAGACGGTCGTACAATGCTCCACTCTGCCACTCTGTCAGTTCAATCGCCAAATCTATCTTTTTGCGTTCGCGAATAGCAGAAATGCCAAACAGGTGTTTGATATTGATAATGCCCAGACCTCTAATCTCCATATGGTAATGGAGCAGCTCACTCCCTTCCCCAAAGAGCACCTCCGGTAGCCGTGTGCGCACCTTTACCACGTCATCGGCAACCAGACGATGTCCATGTAACACTAGATCTAGAGCACACTCACTTTTGCCGATACCACTCTTTCCCATAAGCAAAACTCCAACCCCAAACACATCAACCAGTACTCCATGTACCGTAGCTCTGGGGAGAAGACGTTCTTCAAGAAACCTGCTTATAAGGGAGATAAAGGTGGAACTCTGCAACTGGGTTCGCAACAGAGGGATAGAGTATTTTTGAGTTTTTTCCAGAAGTATCTGGGGTATTTCCTGCCCTTTGGTCACAATCATACAGGAAAAGTCTAACGAACAGAACTGCTCTACATTGCGTTCTGCAACTTCAGGGGAGAGGCGTTTAAGATAACTGAGTTCGGTTGACCCAAGGATTTGAAGACGTGAGGGGTGGAGGAAATTCAGGTGTCCAGCTAAAGCTAGACCTGGCTTTTGAATTCTGTGCGACTCAATCTCTTTGTCCAGCCCTTCAGCACCTGACACTACCTCCAGATCGATCCCTGTTTCTTTTTCAGCCAGGAGGCGTTTAACACTGAGCTTATTCATGAGATCTCCACAGATCAGGCACCGTCTTCGGAACAAATTATTTTATATATCACCTCGGCATTTTCAGCCTCAAGCAACTGTGTACGTACTTGCTTTTTTTTTAACAATTTTGAAATGCGTGCTAGGGTTTTCAAGTGTGTGCTTATCGATTCTTCAGGGGCAATTAGCAGAAAGAACAAGTGGGCAGGCTTGCCATCCATGGAATCAAAGTCAACTCCCTTCACACTACGTCCGAAAGCTAGATACATCCGCTTAATATTGGCAATCTTACCATGTGGGATAGCCACCCCATCACCGATACCAGTGCTCCCAAGGCGTTCACGTTCCTGAAGTACACTCAAGACCTGAGCGTAATCAAGATCTGGGGCCGAACGCAACATGACGTGGGTCATCTCCTCTAGAAGCGCTTCCTTGTTCTCAGCGCTGACATTGGCCTCAACTGCCGCATAGTCGAGTAATTCTGCTATATTCATATCACATCTTTAATAAAATACCGGACGGAGCTATCTGGGGCTCACGTCCGGCATCTATTCTGGTTAGTGTTCAGGTACAATCAGGCCGTAGTTTCCATCTTTACGTCGATAAATAACATTTACCTCTTCAGAGGTATCATCGGTAAACACAAGGAAATCTTTATACAAAAGATCCATCTGCATCACCGCTTCGTCAAGTGACATAGGTTTAATCGGGAAGCTATGGGTTCTGACAATTTTGGGCTCATCCGCCCCTTCATCAATACTTGCCGCTTCGATAATGGTTTTAGTGAGATTACGTCCCTTACCTTTGCGCGGGGAGTGATCCTTAAGTTTTTCTTTGTAGCGTTTAAGTTGACGCTCAAGCTTATCCACCACGGCATCTATCGAGGCATACATATCGTCGTTAACTTCAGCTGAAGCCTTTATAGTAATCCCTTTAGCGATGAGAACAACCTCCGCGATATTGCGGATCTTTTTTTCCACCTCAAGCACAACCTGGGCTTCAATAGGCTCATCAATATACTTCTTTACTCGAGCAAGCTTTTCTTCAATGTACTCGCGTACAGGGTTACTGCTGTCCATATGACGAAAGGTTACAGCTATTTGCATAGACTAATCCTCCATGTTGTTAGAATAAACGCTTGCGCGCGGTTGATGATCCGATTCCGAGCATTTCCCGATACTTGGTGACAGTGCGGCGGGCAATTTTGATTCCGTCTTCTGCCAAAATTTCGACAATCTTTTGATCTGAATACGGTTTTTGCGGGTTTTCTTCTGCCACAATATCCCGAATCCGGCTTTTTACTGATTCAGCCGCAACCTCATTCCCAGTCGAAGTACCGATACCACTGTTAAAAAAATACTTCAACTCAAACAACCCCTGAGGTGCCTGTAGATACTTGTTGGTGGTCACGCGGCTGATGGTTGATTCATGCATATCGATATCCTCAGCCACATCGCGCAACACTAAAGGCTTTAAGTAGTTTATCCCTTTATCGAAAAAATCGCGCTGGAATTTAACAATGCTCTCTGTAACGCGGAAAATAGTTCTCTGACGCTGATAAATACTCTTAAGGAGCCATTGCGCCCCGCGCAATTTTTCCTGCAGATATTCATTGGTTTTTTGATCCAGCCCTTGTTTGGAGATATTTGCGTAATAAGAACTAATGCCGAGATTAGCCAACCCGTCATCGTTGAGGCTTACCACGTAACCATCTTCAGTTTTGCGCACAAACACATCTGGAGTAATATATTGGACATCTCCACCACCGAACACACTCCCAGGATATGGATCCAGTTTGCTCAGCACACGCGCCGCAGCATATATTTCCTCTTCTGTAACCCGGCACTGACGCGCGATTACGCCGTAGCGTCGTGCTTCAAGTTCCTCGCGGTAACGAGTAACAATAATGTCTGCTAGCGACCCTTCTAGGTCAAGCGCTCTTAATTGCAAGTGGAGGCACTCACTTAAATCTCTAGCCCCAACTCCAGGTGGATCCAGCTGCTGTACAATCTTTAGCGCACGCTTGAGGAGCTCTGCAGTTAGGCTAAACTGATGTTGCAACTCCTCTAAGGGGAAACTGAGATACCCAGCTTCATCCAGATTGCCCAGAATAACTTTTGCGGCTTCCAGCTCTTCATCTGGGTAGCGCCCCAACTGGAGCTGCCACAGCAAATGATCATACAGGGTCTTGGTTTCGCTTAGAGTGTTATCATACGCGGGCTGATCATCATCAAACCCTTCTGCAATGCTGCCACCTCCCTGGCTGTATCCTTGTAGATACGTTTGCCAGTCTTCGATGCTGGCGAGCTCTTCTGGTTCACCCACTTCCGTAGTGGTTTCAGCATCAGTCGTCTCTTTAGAGGCCTCGTCTTTGCCAGATTCAGCTTCAATCTCTTGCGTGTCCCCTTTTTCCAATAGAGGATTTTCTTCCAGCTCCTGTTCGACCACCTCTTCCAACTCAACACGGGAGAGTTGCAACAGTTTTATCGCCTGTTGCAACTGTGGTGTCATAACCAACTGCTGGCTGAGCTTAAGTTGTTGTCGAAGTTGCAACGCCATATGGCAATCCGATCATCAAATCCAGTTAATGTAAACCCAGTCGATCCCGGGACTTAACTCCATTCTAACAGTAACCGCATCCCTATACCTACACAATCCGGCATTCACATGCACTAAAGGCGAAAATCCTCCCCAAGATAGATCTGGCGTGCCTTTGGGCTTGCTGCGATTTGCGCTGGATTCCCCTCTTCCAGCAGTTGCCCATCATTAAGGATATACGCTCGATCACATACCCCAAGGGTTTCGCGCACATTGTGATCCGAAATAAGCACCCCGATCCCTCTGTTTTTTAAGCTAGTGATAATCTTCTGGATATCAATAACCGCCAGCGGATCGATCCCGGCAAAAGGCTCATCTAGAAGGATAAAACGAGGATCTATGACCAACGCTCTGGCTATCTCAGTGCGACGCCGTTCACCACCCGAGAGAGCATACCCGGGCGAATCAGCTACGTGGGTAAGGCGAAACTCCTCTAGTAACTCCTGTAAGCGCTCTTCACGCTGAAGCTTGTCTGCTACATGATATTCGAGCACCGCCAGAAGGTTTTCTTTAACACTAAGTTTGCGAAATACCGAAGACTCCTGTGGCAAATATGCAAGTCCAGCCGCAGCCCGTTTGTACATAGGCCACTGCGACACTTCTGTTTCATCCAGAGTCACCTGACCGCTGTCTGGGCGCACCAAGCCAACGATCATATAAAACGAGGTCGTTTTCCCTGCGCCGTTAGGTCCGAGCAATCCCACAACTTCACCCGAATCCAGGCTAAGACTGACTCCCTTAACTACCTGTCTGCCGCCGTAGGATTTAACAAGCCCTTCGGCTTTAAGTTTATGCTTATTTGTCGCCATCATCATCCGGTGTAAACGTTGCCTGTACCCTCTCGCTGGCGCCACCTTCAACTATGCTACGCTCGTCATCAAGGTAAACTGTTATCTTTTCTCCAGCGATGGTGTTAACCCCCTGCACTACCGTGGGGGAACCAGTCAAAACCACAGAACCTTCTGCATACACGTACTCTGCACGCTCTCCAGTAGCTATGCGCTCTTCCTGCACGATCCTCACTGCACCCCGCGCCACAATTTTCTCAATACTACGCGCCTGAGAGTCATCTGAACCAGTCTTGGGCGTGGATTTACTCTTCTGGGTATAATATACGTCTAGTTGTTCAGAATATATGGTAGCTCCATCCTGTATCGCCACAACATTACCTCGGAAAACGAACACCCCTTTTTTATCGTCCACCTCAAGAGAATCAGAGGTGATATGGACTGGTTGGGAGGAATCGTGGTTTATCTTCTCATCCTGTTTAGCCGCACGCTGCGATGGTTCAACTTCAGCCGGAGATATATCCTGCGCATACGTTGAGAAACTCCCCAACAGAATGACGCAACTCAAGCTAACGCAAACAATTACTAAGTAGCTTTTTAGACTTCTTGAGAAACTCTGCATCGATTATCTCCTGCCGTAATCAGCACTAGTTTTGTATAGCACCAGTGGATGCGGCATTATCAGACTTTGTAGCGGGGAAAATACGCGCGCTAACATTGCTGTGAATTTGTAAAAAGCGCGATTCAAGCTGATAGGTCATACCCACACCTTGAATGCGTATTTTATCTGCTTCGAAATCAACTGGTTCCGCGGTATATATAACCCCGCCAGCCTCACTGTTTTCTTGGTTATTTCCAGTATTGCGCGGACGTTTGGAATATTCAAGCACTTGAGTTCTAAGGCGATATCCACTCGCAGTGGTTACAATCACATTGCCTCGTGCCTCAATTGTTTCATCGTCCAGGTGGGCTTCTGCCGTATCTGCAGTCATGGTGACACTCTCGTTTGGTGTCTCACCAAAAAACTCGGCGGCAATATCTATCAGATTTGTAGTGTTCCGCTTCGCATCGTGGGTGCCCTGTTCTGCCTCAAGGTCCCACTTCAACTGACCATCTTCGATCTGAGTATAGACAAAGCGGTTCAGCGCTGCATCAGCTTCTATCGCAATGTCCTCAAGGATATCTTCTTTTTCTTCCAAGCCTTGGTGGGTAAAAATAACAATTCCCACTCCAAGACTAAACGTGAAAATAAGCCCCAAAAGGATGATACGGATTTTCTGCCGTGTAAGCATCATTGCACCCAGCCTGTGTCCGGGGGAAAAACGCAACGTTTGAATATTGCTATATGCGTTATTCTACGCTTCAAAGTAACGCGCAGTGACCTGCTCCCACTTCCCACTTTGCTTCAAAATAAGATCACACACCTCGCGCACTGCACCTTGGCCGCCAGAAGTACTGGTGATGTAGTCGACATATGGGCGCAGTTCAGATGCGGCATCTGCAACCGCTACGGCAAAACCGACACGACGCAACACTGGTAGATCGATCAGGTCATCCCCTACGTAGGCTACTTGATGATCCTTGAAACTACTCTGCGTAAGAATCTGTTCATAGGGTTCCAGTTTGTTTTTAGCCCCCTGGAACACACGGGAAATCCCCAACTCTGCCGCACGCATCTCAACAAGCGCTGACTCGCGTCCAGTTATGATTCCAACCTCAATCCCGGCGCGTTGCAGCAACTTCAGCCCATGGCCGTCGCGCACATGAAAGTGTTTGGTTTCTACGCCATTATTGTCGTACGCAATCACTCCGTCGGTCATCACTCCATCGACATCCAGGAGCAATAAACGGATATCTTTCATACGTTGTTTATTCATACCACCCCAGCTTTCAGCAGGTCGTGCAGATGCACAATCCCTACAGGTACCGTCGCCTCTTCTGTGTCAAAAACAAACAGTGAGGTTATCTTATGTTCTTCCATGCGTTGTAAAACTCGAGCGGCAAGATGGTGAAGCAATACCCGCTTCGGATTGGTAGTCATCACCTCTGCAATACTAAGCTCAAGACATGTGGCGCTTTCCTCCAGACAGCGACGTAAATCGCCATCGGTAAATACCCCAGCCAGACTACCATCTGGCGCAGCAACTCCAGTTATCCCAAGCTTTTTGTTGGTGATCTCGAACAGTGCTTCTTTAACACAGGTTCCCATTGGCACCATGGGAATTTCCTCCCCACTGTGCATGAGGTCTTCTACCTTCAGTAACAGGCGTTTTCCTAGCGTCCCGCCGGGATGGAACAGGGCAAAGTCTTCAGCTTGGAAATTATGTAACTTCAGCAGCGCTACAGCAAGTGCATCACCCATGGCAAGGGTAGCAGTAGTGCTTGCGGTGGGGGCAAGACCCAGAGGACACGCCTCTTGTGCAACTGAAATATCCAGCGACACATCTCCGAAGCGCGCCAGTGTACTGGAAGGATTGCCACTCATGGTGATGAGTTTCAGTCCCAAGCGCCGAATAACCGGAAGGATCTTCACAATCTCTTCAGTCTCGCCAGAATTTGAAACTGCAAGCACCACATCTCCTTTCATGAGCATCCCGAGATCCCCATGAATCCCTTCTGCAGGGTGAAGAAAGAATGCTGGAGTCCCAGTGGAAGCCATGGTGGCGGCAATCTTCTGACAAATATGCCCGGACTTCCCCATCCCGGTTATCACCACGCGCCCTTCGCAGGAAGCGATTAACTTAACTGCCTCGCAGAATTTACTGTCGATTCGCTCTTGAAGGGCCACAATAGCCTTAGCTTCAATATCTAAGGTTTTTCGCGCATTTGCGATCAGCTCATTGTCGTCAATCATAGTTATTCACCACTGAGTCAATTTTAAGCAACGGACGCAACATCATCTCCAGGCTATCTAAGCGCAGAGAGTTAGGCCCGTCACAACGCGCCTTGTCCGGGTCAGCGTACACTTCCCAGAACAGACCATCAATCCCCACTGCTACAGCTGCGCGGGAGAGTGCTGCCACATATTCGCGCTCACCGCTGGAACATCCCCCACCCCCACCTGGAAGTTGAACTGCGTGGGTGGCATCAAATACAACCGGACACCCCAACCCTCGCATGATAGGCAAGGATCGCATATCAACGACAAGGTTATTATATCCGAAGCTGGCACCGCGCTCAGTGAGGACAATCTTGTTGTTTCCGGTTGATTTTACCTTCCCTACTACATGTTGCATATCCCAAGGTGCCTGGAACTGCCCTTTTTTCACATTTACCACTTTGCCGCTATTCCCCGCGGCAACCAGCAAATCAGTTTGGCGGCACAAGAATGCAGGAATCTGAATTACATCGAGCACCTGCGCTGCCGCTTCAACTTCATGGGGCGCATGTACATCAGAAATAACTGGGACGCCGAACTCTTCCTTGATCCGCGCAAGAATCTCCAGCCCCCTCTCGATTCCAGGGCCACGGAATGAATCTACCGAAGTGCGGTTTGCTTTATCGTATGAACCTTTAAAAATCAGGTTCATACCCAAGCGGGTACATGTAGTTACTAACGCCTCTGCGATAGTACGGGCTGTTTCCAGGTCTTCCAGCACACAGGGACCTGCAATCAGGACCAACGGATGCCCGTCCCCCATATTTATATTGCCAATCTGCACCGCATCAGCACGCATCAGTCTCTCCTGACGTTTGATCTTTTTTCATAACCTTCATACATGCTCCCACAAAAGATTCAAATAGCGGATGGGGCTCCATCGGGCGGGAGCGGAATTCCGGATGAAACTGACACGCCAGAAACCAACGATGTCCCGGCAATTCGACAATTTCCACCAGATTGTTTTTGGGATTTACGCCAGATATCATCAAGCCATCCTGTTCAAGCTTGTCGCGATAGTTATTGTTGAACTCATATCGATGTCGATGGCGTTCGGATATGGTTTTTTGCCCGTAGATGCGCTGCGCTAAGCTCCCGTCGCGTAGATCGCACTGATATGCTCCTAGACGCATAGTTCCGCCGAAGTCATCAAGGTCCTTCTGCTCTTCCATTATATCAATAACTGGATTTTGCGCTTCGGGTCTGAATTCAGCTGAATAGGCATCTTGCAGTTTACTCACATTACGCGCATATTCCACCACTGCCATCTGCAGCCCCAAGCAGATGCCGAAAAAGGGGATATCGTTTTCACGCGCATAGCGTACTGCGGCTATTTTCCCCTCACTTCCACGTTCTCCGAAGCCTCCTGGAACCAGAATACCGTCCACGTCGGCAAACACATCTCCAACGCCATGGCGCTCTAGTGCTTCTGCATCCACATATTTCAGATTTACGCGACAATCGTTGCCAATTCCACCATGAATAAGTGCCTCCGATAAAGACTTATAGCTTTCGGTCAGCTCCACATATTTGCCCACAATCGCAATGGTAGTTTGGGCTGCAGGCTCTTTAACCCGGCGTACAATATTTTTCCACGCAGTCAGGTCCGGCGCCTTGGTCCAGATCCCCAGACCATCGACAATGCGCTCATCTAAACCCTGCTCATGATAAACCACCGGAACTTCATAGATCGATTCTACATCGCGCGCAGTTATCACCGCATCTTCCTTAACGTTGCAGAACAGGGCTATCTTGCTTTTCATATCGCGGGAGATTTCGCGATCACAACGACACAGGAGGATATCGGGCTGAATCCCAATCTCGCGCAACTCTTTAACACTGTGTTGAGTGGGTTTGGTTTTAAGCTCGCCTGCGGAAGCCAGATAAGGCACCAGCGTCAAGTGGATATACAGCACATTCTCATGTCCCAGATCAGTGCGAAACTGACGAATAGCTTCCAAAAAAGGGAGGGACTCGATATCACCCACCGTACCGCCAACTTCAACGATAGCCAGATCGACGTCGCGCGCATTCTCAATGATTTTATGTTTAATCTCATTGGTGATGTGAGGGATAACCTGGACTGTTCCCCCCAGATAATCTCCACGGCGTTCTTTGCGGATAACGCTGTCATATACCTGACCGGTAGTAAAATTTGACTTGCGTGACAAACGTGCGGAGGTGTAGCGCTCGTAGTGACCCAAATCCAGGTCGGTTTCCGCCCCGTCATCGGTTACAAACACCTCCCCGTGCTGAAATGGACTCATCGTGCCGGGATCGACATTGATATATGGGTCAAGCTTCTGCATAGATACACGCAGTCCGCGTGCTTCCATCAACGCCCCAATTGAAGCAGCTGCTAAGCCTTTACCAAGGGACGATACCACACCACCGGTTACAAACAGAAACTTGGTTTTCATCGAGTGAACTCCTGCATTTTAAACGTCATCTTTCAGCGACAAGTGTTATTTTCTTTCACCAGCAAAAAGGGGGAACTCTACACCGAAACAGGTGAAATGTAAAAAGCAAAAACCGGTGCACCTGCGCGTCGCACCGGTTCATATCTGCATGAACCTAAACAGAACCTGCAACCAAGCACCCGTCTAAGGTGCCAGCGCAATTTTGACCTTTTCGAGGTCCTCCGGCGTATCCACTCCCATACTCTGATGCGTAGTAAGGGCAACATGAATGCGATACCCGTGTTCGAGAGCACGCAGTTGTTCCAGTTTTTCTGTCTGCTCAAGTGGAGTTGGCTCTAAATGTGGATAGCGCAACAAAAAATCACGTTTATACACATACAGACCAATATGTTTGTAGCCATCTGCGCGGATTGCATCAGGGTCAGCATCACGCAAATGAGGGATAGGAGAGCGAGAAAAATATAGCGCCATCCCCCGTTGGTCAGTAACCACCTTCACCACATTCGGGTTGACAAAGTCTTCCTGCGTATCAATGTGCGCCATCAAAGTCCCCATACTTATATCTGCATGTTCCAATAGCGGGGCGATGGCTGTATCAATCATCTCTGCTTCAATCATGGGTTCGTCGCCCTGCACGTTCACAATCAAGTCAACATCGGGAAGTTTCTCTGCCACTTCCGCAAGGCGATCTGTTCCAGTTTCATGGTGCACAGATGTGAGCATAGCTTGTGCTCCGAAGTTGTGCGCCGCAGCGAGGATGCGCTCATCGTCAGTAGCGATAATGACCTCGTCGATCAAGTCAGCCATCTGGGTACGCTCGTACACATGCTGAATCATGGGCTTACCGTGAATATCCGCCAGCGCTTTAGCCGGAAAACGGGTCGAAGCGTAACGAGCTGGAATAATAGCAACAACGCGCATTTGGGCTCCAAAAAGCTAGTAATATGGGAACAAGCTCTGCCCGCAGCAGGGCTCTAGGTGTCCTGACATTTTGGACACAGACCGTAGATCTCTAAGCGCCGATGGGACAACGTATAGTTGTGTGCTGAGGCCGCGTTCTGCAACAACCAATCAATTTGCTGATCTTCAAATTCAACAATATTGCTACACTGTTCACAGATCAGGTGATAGTGGTGATCTTCCCCTGCATTGGCTTCATAGCGCGTCTGACGATCGCCAAAGTGGCGTTCAGCTGCGATTCCACATTCAGACAGAAGTTTCATAGTGCGATATACGGTCGCATATCCAATATTGGGGTGTTTTTTGCGCAGACGGATATACAACTCTTCAGCCGACAGATGTGAAGGAGAAGAAAGGAACGCATCCAGAATAATCTGGCGCTGACGCGTAACCTTCAGATTGTGTTTAGCCAGATATGCACGAAACTGATCTTGTACTGAAGCCATCTATTCACCTGCACTAAAGAAAAAGCCCAGTCAAACCTTTGCGCGCCCTTGTAGTGTCCAAGGATAGTGTCCTCGGACACACACACTCCGGGCTGAGTTTTTCCGAGTTTATAGATTTTCCAGATACTCAACAACACTGGGTTGCATCCAGTCTATTGCACCCACAACGTGCTCAACCACAATGCCGTTTCGATCTACAACAAAAGTTTCTGGATATTTGGATACATTATACAGACGCTGCACTTGCGCTTGAGGATCAAATAAAATCGGAAAACTATGAGACTTGTCGCTAAGGAAGTTGGACACCGCCTCCGGACCGTTTTTCTCTACATTGATCGCAAGCATCTCAAAGCCTTGGTCTTTAAGGTGCCGATATAAACTCTCCATGGAAGGCATCTCCTGGCGACATGGTGGACACCAGGTTGCCCAGAAATTGACCAGCACCACCTTGCCCTGCAAATCTGAAAGAGTTACCTCCTCGCCCTGCATATTTTCAAGGGTAAAATTGGGGGCAACCGTGCCCATACTTACCCTGCCGGCTGATCCATCTGCGGACCCACCTTTATCACACGCAAGCATCAGCCCGCATAGCAAACATACCAGTGCAACAATAGCAGTTTTGTGCAAAAAACGAAGATACATACTTTTAATACTCCTAAAACACTAAAAGAAATCGAAAACCAGTGTCAAACGTCTACTTGTTGATCATAACCCGCAAACCGCTATACACAAAGGGGAAATTTTCCCACGTGGAAAAAGCCAACACCCTACAAATTTGTTCCACATAAACTTAACTAGAGACTACAGGCAGCGGTGCAATAAAGTTACAGACCTATCTTCGACACGCCCCATAGCGTGCACGCATAATACGTTGACCGTTAATTATGCGGTGTGAAATACTCGCCCGCATCAACACCGCGTCAACACTTCGACCGATCTTTACAGGAGAACAAATGCCAGAGCAAATGCCTGATACCACTACAGGACGCCAATTCAGCACTTTTCCCATTGGGAAACGTTTTAACATTGTGCCCGAAAACGAGCCCCCTCCAACCGATGCACGCATAGACCTCATTATGGCGGCGGGGGCGTTTGGCTCCGGTGAACACGAAACAAGTGCCAGTTGCCTTGAAGAGCTAGAACAGATCCCGTCCCTGCAGGAAAAAACGGTGCTAGACTTAGGCAGTGGCACCGGAATCCTCGCCCTTGCTGCGGTAAAACTAGGAGCAAAGTCGGCCATGTGCGTGGACATTGACCCTAAAGCAGTGAAAACCTGTATTTACAATTGCGAACTTAACCAAGTTCAGGACAAAGTGCGCCACTGCTGCGGCACCGCCGCGGATATCGGGGCGGAGACTTTTGAACTGATAATTGCCAATATATACGGCGATATCCTCCTCGACATTGCTGACGCTCTCCTGGAGCACGCCAGCCCCGGTGCCACGCTGCTCCTTTCGGGGATACTCTACGAATACAATTTCGATGTGCGGCAGCGTTACGCGCGTCTGGGGTGCCAAGTGATAAAAAACTGCATGCTCAGCGAATTCAGCACTATATTGCTGCGATCTCCTTAGCGCCAAGGTGTAGTAGGCTCAGAATTGCGTTAATAA
>CAZDRL010000006.1:74036-76865 GCA_964508035.1 uncultured Desulfuromonas sp. | reverse complement strand
GGTTTGACTCCGTTATTGATGCTTTCTGCGCTTACAGCAGCAGCTGACCTGCCTGTCCAGCACCCATGCTATCTATGGGTGCCAAACGCATATAGTTCTTCCACTATATCTAACACCGCCCACGGATCGGCACCAATTTTTTTCACCTTTACTCCGAGGCGGTGCTCCAGTGTGGGCAGATCGATATCATCCAACAGGATATCAGTGCCATCTTTGAACATAACATCAGGCAACAGAATCGCACTGCCAGGGTCGAACCCATGTGCACATGCTTGCATAACTGATTCAACAACATCCGCACCGGTCAATAAACCGCTAACGCTGACACTCTCACCCCAGAATCTATTCACGACGGCGTGGATTTGCAAGGCGGTATGAGCTTTGGCGTTGAGCGCGCGGATAAACGTTTCGAGTACGCGTTGCGCAGACAGACCACATATCAGGGTGGCGCGCACTCCGGCGCAGAATTGGGGTTCAGCTTCGCTAAGCACTTCAGCGCTCTGTTGTTCAAACTGAGTTACCAGTCCCACCCCGTTCTCTATCTGGTAGAAGTGCTCATATGCCGCGTAGGGGGGGAAGGGGCGCTGGGCTTGAAGATAAAGTTCATCCGCGCCAAACACAAACCGTGTTGCACTACGGGTTAGACACCTCTGCTGCCAGCGTTCAATCTGATCCAGCACCGCAGCAGCTTGAACCCGATCAAACATGCGTAAATGCGGGAGCCCTTTCCGATGCTTGGTTAATCCAACCGGCACAATAGCCAGGCTCTTTACTGCCGGATGGAGGGCAAACAAATCACTGATAGTTTGCTCCAGCACCTGGGCATCGTTTATCCCAGGGCATATCACCACCTGCGTGTGGATTTCGATGCCAGCTTGAGTTAACTCTTCAAGAAGTGGCATCAGCGCGCCCGCACGCTGAGTAGATACTCCCAGAAGCGTTGCGCGCACATTCGCATCGGTGCTGTGCACTGAGACATACAGGGGTGAAAGTTTTTGTGCCTTAATCCGCTCTATCTCACTGCGTTGCAGATTGGTCAGGGTAATATATGCACCATACAGAAAGGAGAAGCGGTAGTCGTCGTCCCGCACGTACAGCGTGGAGCGCATCCCCTGCGGTAGTTGGTGTACGAAACAGAACTGACATTTATTGCAACACGAACGGGGTTGTGGATGTTTAAACTCGAAACCCAACACCTGATCCGCTTCATACTCTATATCCAACTCCCAGCACTCTGCTCCCGGTTTCTGAATCTCTACCAGCAGGTGATAATCGCGCTCAGTCAAGCGCTGGTAATCCACCACATCATGAACTTCGTGCGAGTTGATAGCCACCAGAAAATCACCTGCAGCCACATCGAGTTGTGCAGCTATACTTCCAGGGTGTATGGAATCTATGCGTAACATATACGTTTAGTTTACACCAAAGCTCAGGTTCAGTGCTTCTATCTCCAAGATGCTTACCTGATGTTACTTAAAACCTAATGCACAACAGGCTCCCCGCTGGAGCAGCAGGGAGCCTGTGGCCTGGAGGAAGTTTTACGGGCGCCAGAGATATTCTCTAGTCGCGGCTTCCATGGAGTCTAAAGAGTCCATCTGTAGAGGTGATGGATGAAATAGCATGTTTATACAGCAGAAAATCTCCCCCACTATCTACGAGGACACAAAAATTATCAAAAGATTTGATGTAGCCTTGCAACTGCTCACCGGACATCATCACAATATTCAGTTGAACCCGCTCTTTACGCGCCTGATTCAGATACTGGTCCTGAATGTTAAAAGGGGTTTTTGCCATGCTCTTCTCCTTCATTTCATCTGCATCCACATAAAAGTTTGTCCGCCCATTCAACGATCTTACCAGAGTCGAAGGGGTCTTCAAGCCAATTTATTTCATCTTCATGCCGTAACCAGGTCAACTGACGCTTTGCGTATCTGCGTGTGTCGCGTTTAATCCGAGTGACTGCGTCAGCAAAACTCATCTCTGAGCGCAGGTGGGCAACGCACTCTTGATAGCCAATGGTGCGCAGCGCCTTCAGCTTCGGAGAATACCCGCGCTCAAGCAGCATGCGCGTTTCGTCGAGCAAACCAGCCTCAAACATCTGTCCGACCCGTTCCTCTATGCGTTGATACAGCTGAGTGCGTTCACAGGTCACTGCCACTCGGATGTCGTTATAGGGGCGTTCGGAAAAATGATGTTCTTCCTGCCAGCTTGACATGGTTCTGCCGGTAAGGGCATGAACTTCAAGAGCGCGAATAATACGCGTAACGTCATTTATATGCAACCCCTTTGCCAGTTGAGGGTCAACCAGAGTTAAACGCGTGTGCAGACTGCCTTTTTTTTCGCGCTCTTCGGCATGCCATAGCTGGCGCAGAGTCTCATCTGCCCCCGGTAGCGGTGCCAGCCCCTGAGTCAAGGCGCGAATATACAGTCCAGTCCCCCCAACTACGACAGGGAGCCGCTGACGCCGATGGATATCTTCAATAGTTTGTTGTGCCAGACGGGCGAAGTCAGAGACACTGAAATCTGCATCAGGATCAACAATATCGATACAGTGATGCACCACTCTGGCTCGTTCAGTGACACTGGCTTTGGCCGTACCTATATCCATATAGCGGTATACCTGACACGAATCCGCAGAGATGATTTCGATATCGCGCCGTGCGCCCAACTCGAGTGCTAGAGCGGTTTTTCCCGCAGCGGTGGGACCAGTTATCACCAACAGAGGAATTTTTTGTGTGTTCGTCATATTTCAATAAATATCTTTTAGAGTGATGCACGTATAAGAAACGGGAGTAATTTTTGCGCCAGGTGAAGACGCCAGGTGAAGAC
>CAZDRL010000006.1:57603-73936 GCA_964508035.1 uncultured Desulfuromonas sp. | reverse complement strand
CGCCAGGTGAAGACGCCAGGTGAAGACAAATATACGCCAGCACCCATCAGGTGCGGGCAAAAAGCTTTTCGATATCGCGCCGCTTCATGCGCTGCAGTACTGGGCGTCCATGCGGGCAGTGGCGGTTAAAATCCACCTCATCTAACTGAACCAACAGCGCGTACATCTCACGCGTACCCAAGGTTTCATTCGCACGCACCATACTGTGGCATGCCATTTTAATCAGCACTTCATCTACCGCTTCCCGCCCTGCTTGGGGAGTTCCCCAGCGGGACAGATCTGCAAGGATATCCAGAATCAAAGTGACAATATCGTGCTGTTCGAGTAGGACCGGCAGCGCTTTCAGCGCCCAAGTGGTCCCCCCAAAGGGATCGAGGTCAAATCCGAGCCGCGCAAAATAATCCGCATGCTCACGCATCTGCACATCCTGCGCCTGAGTAAGTTCCAGCATCTGGGGGAACAACAGCTCCTGGCGCTCCACCGCGCTGCGCGCATATTGGGCCCGCAGACGTTCAAAGCCGATGCGCTCGTGCGCGGCATGTTGATCTATAAGGAGCAGATCGTCTCCATCCTCACACACCAAATAGCTGCGCGCATACTGTCCAATAATACGCAAGGAGGAAAAACAATTCCCCTGCAGGCTGGTATCTAAGGTGGCGGCATTCTGTGCCGCAGGGAGTTCAACTGGTTGTTGGACAGATTGCTCTGTGCCAGAACCTGCAGCTTCCCCCGGGTTCTGGCCCCATGCGCTTCTGGATTCCGCAACTTCAGCGCAAGATTCAGGATCTGTACCCCCACTGTGAAGACGCTGAACCCCATTATGGGAAAAATTCAGCGCCAAAGATGACTCCTGTTGTTCTTGTTGAGTTTCTGCCCCGCGTGGCGCAGAAACTGGTGGCACGGCAAACGGCGTGCCATCTTTTTTTGCAGCAAGTTCAGAGCCGCTACCTGCCCTTGCCTCTTCTGCAGAAGTACGTGGCTGATACGGATCAGTTACTGTGCGCAATTGTTGCCGTACTGCATTGGTTATAAAATCATGCACCACACGCTGATCGTGAAAACGCACTTCATGCTTGGTGGGATGAACATTCACGTCTACTCGATCGGGAGGCATGCGGAGAAACAGCACGCAGATAGGGTAGCGCCCCTTCATGAGTAACTGGCGATAGCCATCGAGTACTGCATGCTTTACCACCGGATCGCGAATAAAGCGGCCGTTGATATAGGTATACATAGCCTGGGTGGTAGAGCGACTCTGTTCCGGAGCAGCAACATACCCTTGCAGAGTTATCTCTCCACGTTCACACTCTATTTTGTGTAATGCCCCAGCTACCGTGCGCCCGAGTGCCTCACCAATGCGGTCGAAGATATGTTGCTGACGATAGTAATTGAACACCACCCGTTCATTATGGATGAGCTGAAACTGGATATGTGGGTGCGCCAAGCTCAGACGCATCACACTTTCTGCAATATGCCCGAACTCGGTAGCAGTCTTACGTAAAAACTTGCGCCGCGCCGGAAGGTTGTAGAACAGGTCACGTATTTCAAACACGCTTCCAACCGGGAGCCCGACCTCTCCGGCGTTAGTAACTACCCCCCCTTTGAGATCGACACGCATTCCCACCTCGGAATCGATATGCCGGCTACTCACCTGCAAGCGCGAAACTGCAGCAATAGCGGGCAGCGCTTCCCCTCTGAAGCCGAGGGAACCAAGGCGAAACAGATCCTCTTCGGTTCTTATTTTACTGGTAGCATGACGTTCAAAACATAGAAAGATATCGTGTTTATTCATGCCGCGTCCATTGTCGCTAACCTTGATCAGACGCGCCCCACCGTTAACCACCTCAACAACTATTCGAGTGGAACCGGCATCAATGGAGTTTTCTACCAACTCCTTTACCACTGATGCAGGACGTTCCACCACCTCTCCGGCAGCTATCTGGTTGCACAGTTTTTCTGGCAGAATGGCAACTTCTGGATTCATAAATAAAACCTTTAAAGCGTACAAAAATGCCGGCTACTGCCGGCATAAAATAGCTCTGTATGTATCACACTCTTTAACCGCGACGTTGCTCCAGGCGTTCCAACAGCTCCTCAATCCGCCCCAGATGTTGCTCCAGCCCCGCACGACTTTCTCTCACTTCGACATTGGCAAGCCCCAGATCTCCTGCCACGCTAGACACAGTTTTGGTGTCAACTCTGTGCTTATTGGTCAAAAAAGCCTCGAACAAACAGTTAGCGCACAGAGTATTGATGAGGCGGGGAACTCCGGCAGAAAAGCGCTGGATCGCGGCTATCGCGTCCGTGTCAAACAGATCTTGCCCTGCTCCAGCTATGCGCAAGCGATGTCTAATGTACTCAAAGGTTTCAGCTTCCTGCAAAGACTGGAGATGATAACGCATGGCAACACGCTGAGCCAGTGGCTTATCCAGCTGTAAACATTCCTCCACCTCAGGCAAACCGAAAAATATGAGGTTGAGTAATTTCTTCCCCGGAATTTCAAGATTTAACAGTCCGCGAAACTCTTCCATTAAGGCGCTGGTCTGAAGCATCTGCGCTTCATCAATTAGAACCACCGCACGGCGCCCCTCAGCATGAATTTCGAGTAAGCGTTCGTAAAGCTGCTTGAGAAGCAACATTCGATCAGCCGTGGGCTCTTTAACCCCAAGTTGCATGGCAATACGGGTAAGAATCCATTCTGGAGTGATGCCGGAATGTACCATAACGAGCAACGATGGCTCGTATATCTCAAGAGGAAGAGTATCGAGGATACGGCGCGCCAAAGTGGTCTTACCGGAGCCTATCCCCCCGGAGATTACTGCGAGACCTCCACCCGAATCAATCACATGGCGGATACGTAATTGCGCCTGTTTATGCTGGGCATTTTCAAAGTAGAATCTAGAATCAGGAGCATTGGAGAACGGTTCCCTTTCGAATCCAAAAAACTGTGAATAATTCATATCTTAACCCGCCCCTGACTCAGCATAAACACCTTGATAGCAACGAGGTGTCACTTCTCTAAAGCGCAAGATCTATACGTAGGAGACCCTGGAAATATCGTCACTACTGATTTCAATCCCGAGAACTTTTTTAAGTTCAATGATTTTCTGGCTAACATCGCGAAAGCCTGGATCATTATCCGCCACTACCTGATAGCTTGCCAGAGCATCTGCATGCCGCTCACTCTCTTCATACAACAATCCAGTCTCGTAGTACAGGGCGATTCGCTCCTCCACACCCAAACCAGGGGCACTCAGCCCAGAAGTAAGCACCTCCTCGGCTTTTTCATACAGTTGCATAGCTCTGTAGCAGTCTGCCTGTAGCGATATGCACGCAATCTTGCGCGCCGGGTCTGCCATGGCTTTGCTGAACTGAAGCACGGCATCGGAATATAGACCCATCTCTTTATAGGCGATTCCAAGATTATACGCCGACTCCGTATCTTCGTCTCCGATTTCAGTTACCACCCCGCGCTGAGAATCGGCTAATTCTGGCATTTCAAGGTCGAGATCGAAGCCGTCATCTAAAGACATATCAAGCCCGTTAATCTCGAGCTCATCTTTAACTTTCGGGATAACAACATCAGTAGTGAAGCTTTGATCTTCGGGGGAAATTGCTTGTTCCTGACCGGTTTCAGTTTCTACCCCAAAGGTATCGCTCTGTTGCTCCTGCCCAGCATGGCGAGCGTTGAACTGCTGAATTTTATCGAGGCGCTGCAAAACTTCGGCATTATCCGGTTCCTGTTCCAGGAGGCGTTCACACGCTTCCTGCGCTTCATCCAATAACCCTTGCTGGAGATAAAAATCGACCTCTTCGAGTTCGGAACTTACATCCGCACTTTTTTGAAAGCCGGCCCCTTCTGTATCAAACGAGTCAAAGCTGTGTTCGTCACCCTGCGCATCCGCAACAGTGTCAAAGGTCAAATCATCAAAATCTATTTCGTCAAATGTAGCACTTATATCTGAGTCATCAGAATCGGGCGCACTCTTCTGGGTAACACTTGCAGACAACTTGGTTTCATCTTCGCTGAAATCGACAACATCATGTTCAATATCTCCCAAGGTGTCGAAGAGCTTTTCCCCTTCACCCAGATGCTCATATACCGCGCGTAGCGCCGTTACAACATTGTCATTGTCCGGTAGAGCCTTACGTAAGTGCTCATATAAAGGCTTAATCTCTTCCACCCTCTGAGCGGTAAAAAACTTTTCTCTGGATTTATCTAGAACCGCAACACATGTTTTGGTGTCTTCGCCAGCAAGAGCTGCTTGGCACAGACGTAGATAAATATCCAGATTTTCTGGTTCCATCTCGGACCACTGCTGCAGACACTCTATCTCGCGCTGGTACGCACTACTCTTGTGCAATCCCGCAGCCAGGTGATCCAACACTTTTGGAGTGTCAGGCTGCTGCTGGTACAAATCGGTAAGATATTCTACACCCTCTAGAACCTCACCGAACTCCACCATGGCGTGTCCATGCTGCGCCCTGACAAGCACATCTTCAGGCCACAGCTTGATAAAGTGCTCATAAAAAGAGCGCAGTTGCTTGTAATTACCCTTTTGCCATAGCTGTTCTTCAACCTCGGCAAATGTTTCGTGTGCCTTGTCGTCCAGCTTTAATTGGGCGTAAAACTTGGCCAAACGAACTGCGGCATTAACATTCTCCGAGTCTAACGCTCGAATCCGCTTGAGGGTGTCGATGGCTGCACCAATATCTGCCTTGACTTCATATAGTTTTAGCAACGTGCGGTATTCTGCAAGTGCGTTGCCCACCAGCCCCTGCTGTTCATTGAGTTTCGCCAGTTTCAGAGTATACGCATCATTTTCTGGCTCAAGGCGTTGCATCTGTTTATACACCGCAATCGCTTTAAGATAAAAAGTATGCTCTTCATAGTGAGTAGCAACTTTTTCATAATGGGTGGTAGCCTTGTCTACCTCTCCATTGCGACTGTACAGTTCGGCAAGTTTTTGTCGGCAGCGAAAATCTTTTTCGTCTAGGCTCAGGGCTTTTTCATACAGTTTAATCGCCCGCGCAACTTGATTTTTCTGCAAGCATTTCTGTGCTGTCGCCAGCAGCTTCTCTTTTTTAGCCACGAAACACTCCAATTCGTTAGACGTTTTGTGGAGAACCCAACGTTAACCGCAGCGTAAATGATAAATCCATCCCCAGTTCGAGAACGTCTAACGCTATGTCTGATTATATCAATGTAGGTAAGTGAGACCTTCTATGAACGGCTACAGCTTAAGCTAAAATTTTAGTGGTATCATATTTTCCATTACATACATAGAAGAACCGAAGAACAAAGGATCGAAGAACATTTTCACAGATATTGCCACGCAGGGCAATATAGTAGAAAACATGCAATTCCGCAGGAGCCTAGCTGTGCAGGCCCGTCGAGCATTAAGCCGTTGTGTTTTTAGATTAATCCAAAAGGTCTGAGTAGGTTAAAACAGCACGAAAGTTTGGTCAAGTAGATACGAGGGGAACGGTAGAAAAAACGTTTATTTACGCCACAGTCTGCGCCACAATCTCTCTTGCTTTTGCATATCCGCATAAACAGAACAACATTAAAAGAAATAGCACTTATTCCTTTTTGCACACCGTGTATTCAACGTGTTCGTTGCAGGGTTTTCACCTCCGCAGCACTGAGATGACGGAACTTTCCCACAGGCAAACCTCCAAGATCCAGATTGCCAAAACGGATGCGCTTCAGCATACTTACAGAGCAGCCCAGCGCTTCGCACATTCTGCGTACTTGGCGGTTGCGCCCCTCAGTGATGGTGAGATTAAACCAAGTATTGCGCCTCGACTTTCGGATTTTACTCACCTGTGCTGGAGCGGTAATGCCATCTTCAAGCGCTACCCCCTGTTCCAGCTTTTCACACGTTATAGGATCAAGCTCACCACTGATTTTGACCTGATAGGTTTTGGGGATAGTGTAACGTGGATGGAGCAGAGTATTTGCCAGAGCCCCATCGTTAGTCAGCAACAACAGCCCTTCAGTGTTCAAGTCGAGGCGACCGATGGGGAAGAGGCGCTCTGGTATTTGCTCCACCAGATCCAGAACTGTAGCGCGCCCCTGCGGATCGTGGGCGGTGGTGACATATCCGATAGGCTTATTCAGCATCACGTAGCACTTACGCTCCTCGTCTCCCAGAGGATGCCCATTCACCTCTATACGGTCATAAGTGAGAGCTGCCTTGTCCCCTAAGGTGGCGATCTTCCCGTTGACTTTTACCCGCCCTTGCTCAATCCAACGCTCTGCTTCGCGGCGTGAGGCTAAGCCTGCTCTGGCAATCAACTTTTGAATGCGCTCGGGCTCTTGTGTGTTACTCAATTTCCTCCCCCTCCTGTAGCTCAAAATCCATTTCGAGTTCAACCTCTCGGTCACGTTCAAGCTCATCCGTTTTCAAATCGCGCAAGGTTGGAAGGTCATCGAGGCTATTGAGCCCGAAAATCTCCAGAAATCTTGCGCTGGTAGCGTACAGAAGTGGACGCCCCGGGGCATCTTTTTTCCCTGCGACGCGCACCAGATCCTTTTCCAACAGGGTGCGTGCAATTCCCCCGGAGTCCACCCCGCGCAGCCCTTCAATTTCAGCACGCGTGACCGGTTGGCGATAGGCGATAATAGCGAGGGTTTCAGTGGCTGCGCGTGACAGATTCATATGCCGGGTACGGCGCAACTGCATCACCCAATGTGCGTACTCTGGGCGGGTGCGGAGTTGAAATCCCCCGGCAACTTCCTGCAGGATAACCCCGCGCCCTTCTTGCTGACACTCGTGCTGCAGCTGCTGCAGCGCCACACGTAACTGCTCTGCTTCAACTTCAAGTATCTGCTCCAGTTTTGCCGCGCTTAAGGCTGTATCGCTACTAAATAATACCGCCTCCACGCGTGCTTTAAGATCAGAGATCTGCATAGGCTTCCACATCAATCATATGTTCAATATCTGTGTAGCTTCCGGTGCGAATACTCTCCGCCGGATACAGATATATAGTTCCTCCACGGGTGTGTTGTTGGAGTTCAAGCAGCTGCAAGCGGGCAAATTCGAGCAACGCCATAAATTGAACCACAACTTCCAAGCGCGTAGTTGCGGCGCTGAAACAACCCTGAAAGCTTACCCGCTCTTTGCCGTGCAGGTTGCGCAACAACATATGCACCCCCTGAGTGACACTCAGCGCACCTCTCTCTACCCTGTGCACTGCTGGTTGCGGTTTTGGGCGCAGCACCTCGTTCAGGGCGCAGACAAGATCGTACAGACTGACATTAATCTCTGCGTCTGCAAGCTTGGAAGCAAGCTCTTCGTTTTCGAGCGTCAGGGGTGGGCGGGGAAAAACATCGCGGAACAGACGAGGGTACGCTTCGAGCTGCTGCGCCCCTTCTTTATAGCGTTGATATTCAAGGAGTCTGGCTTTCAGCTCCTCCTCTGGGTCCTGCCCCTCATCATCCAGCTCTGTTCTGGTGGGAGGAAGCAGAGTGCGCGACTTCAGATACAAGAGCGTGGCCGCCATTAGCAGGAACTCGCTTGCGACATCCATGTTCCGCATCTTCATCATCTCCAGATGCTTCAGATACTGCGCGGTGATGGTTGCGATCTTGATATCCTGGATATCCATCTCATTTTTGTGCACCAGATGGAGAAGTAAATCAAGGGGGCCTTCAAACTGATCTAGCTTAACCTCATATGCTACCGCCGCCATATTCTACACATCGCCCCTTACTGGCTGAACAGAAACTGGATTACGTTATTTACGGCGTGCATATGCGACGATGCAAAGACAGACACAATCGCATATACCAGCGGACCCACGACGGCAGACCAGATATCAGTAAAAAAAATGAGCCCGATCACGATAAAAAACCCGAACGGCTCCAGGCGCATCAAAGTTGCAGCATAACGGGGGGGGAGTAGTGCAGCCAACACACGTCCACCATCGAGGGGAGGGATGGGAACCATGTTTATCACCCCTAGAATCACATTAATGTACAGACTGAATGCCGCCATCATCATCAGCGGCTCGGTAACTGGTTTCAGCCCTGAATTTTGCTGCAACAACCCCACAAAGTGAACGATAAGGGCAGACAGAGCCGCAAGGATGAAGTTCGATACTGGACCAGATATCGCAACCCAAAGCATATGCCGATGGGGATTGCGTAGATTGGCCGGATTCACCGGTACCGGCTTTGCCCACCCAAACCCTATTAGCAGCAGAGCAATAGTGCCGAAGATATCCAGGTGGCGCAGTGGATTCAGCGTCAGGCGGTTCAACAGACGCGCCGTAGGATCGCCAAAACGATCTGCCATATAACCGTGCGCAACCTCATGTACAGTTACTGCAAGCAGTGCCGGCACCAACATGATTGAAATTTTGACCAGCAGATGTTCCATGTATCCCCTGTCTCCTTTAAAAGCTGCAGGAGTTCAGATGTTTGACGTAAAATAAATATCAGCTTTGCGTTTCTGCTGTTTTCTCAAGGTAGCGCTGCGCCCACTCTATTTCGTCGGCGCGGGTGGTTACCTCTCCATCTAGGCGCGCAATACGTAAGCCCTGGAGGATCTCTCCCACTAGAGGACCGGGGGTACAGCCAAGTTTCTGTACATCCCACCCATTGAGAACAGCCTTGACCCCGCGAATACGAGTGATGTAGTGGGAATACTTAAGGCGCAGATGCTCATGCTCGGTCCGTGCCATGCCGTACAACAGAGTCTCTAGGCTGAACCCATCCAAGAGTCCGGCTAAACGACTATCGCTAATAGCCGCTCGGTTATGTTTGCGCTCTAAAGTATGAAACGCGGCGCGCGCCTGCGGCAATTCAGTTATTAAAATTCCGTCCCAGCGATGGGGTATCTGCAGCCGTTGACATAGCTGCTCCATCTCCGCAGTTTGCAGGTCGCCACTCAAGCACAGAAAATATACTGCCCAAGGAGCAATCTCCTCCCCAGTGTAGAGGAGTTCAAACCAATTTACCACCTTCCCTGCCTGCTCACAGCGCGCCCGCTCCACAGAGCTGAAACGCAAATGGGAGCTGATCTTCTGCAGAACCTCCAATTCATATAAACGCGCGAGTGCATCTGAAGGGTTGGCCTCACTTAGGATAATGCGCAACTCGTTAAACAAGCGCAACGGACTTACCCGTTCTAAAAACCCCATTTGTACTGCACTACTCAACAGCTGGCGTGTTTGCAATCCAAGGGTAAATCTCAGGCGTTGTTCAAAGCGGATTGCGCGCAAAATCCGGGTCGGATCTTCCACAAAACTTAAATTGTGTAACACCCTTATCGCCTTATCATGCAGGTCGCGCTGCGCTCCAAAATAGTCTAGAACCTCTGCGTACTTATCTCGATTAAGAGAAAGTGCCAGGGTGTTGATAGTAAAATCGCGCCGGTACATATCCAGTTTTATAGATGCATTTTCCACGGTAGGCAGAGCACCGGGCTCAAGGTAATACTCCGTTCGCGTTGATGCAAGATCGAGCTTGAAACCGTCCTCAAACACCACTACTGCGGTGGCAAATTTCTCGTGCGCCCGCACGCGGCAGACACAGCGCTCCCCTAGCTCACGCGCAAAGGCGATGGCGTCCCCTTCTACCACCACGTCCACATCCAGATTGGGGATTTTGAGGAGCAAATCGCGCACAAAACCGCCCACAGCATAAATTTTCACGTGTAGCTCTTCCGCAATCGGAGTCAGGAGTGCAAACAGTTCCCGGATCCGCGCAGGCAACTCTTTTTCCAGCATCCGTGCCATGCGGCGCCGATCTATGCTGATACCGTCGGTGCCGGAGATAACCGGAGGACGACCGTGGAGATCATAAGCCCCACTTACCATGTGGCGCAGCAGGTCAGCACGGGTAATAACCCCCACCAGACGGCCGTTGTCAATTACAGGGACAAAGCGCTGACGTTGCTCCACCACGATCTTCTGCACCTCTTCAATTCCAGCGCCAGCATTCACCGTACCAAACTCGGTCAACATATATTCGCGCACCGGTACATCTTCAAGCCCGTGATGCACCGCGCGTTCGATTATCTGCCGTGTAACAATCCCTACAATCCGCTTATTCTCCACCACAGCGAGGGCATTAATATTGTAGCGTGTCAGGATTGCGCGCGCGTTTTTAAGCTTTTCGTTGACAGTGATGCTGCGCACAGGTGCTGACATAATTATCTCAGCTCGTTTCGGTGGGATCACCACCTGTTCGAGCAAAGGGGGCAGCGCCTCCATCACCTGCACTAGCGTCATATTACGGATGGTTGCTGACGCCGCAGAGGGGTGTCCCCCCCCACCGAAGACACTCAGGATGTGCCCGACATCCACCTCCGGGATGCGGGAGCGTCCCACCATAAACACACGGTCTTCAAGGCGTACGGCTATAATAAGGACATCAATATTTTCCATATCCTGGATTTTATGCGCCAGTACCGCCAGATCGCCCACATACTTGTCGATTGAAGCACGTGCCAGGCTGACATTAATGCCGTGGACGTTCAGAACTTCTCGCGACTGCAAGAGCTGATGCATAACATCAACCTGATCTGCGCTCAGTTCACGGCTCAGATATTCGGCAACCGTGGAGAGGTCAGCTCCTGCTTCAAGCAGGAATGAAGCTGCAGCGTAGTCCGCGCTGGTGGTGGAGGTAAATAGCAGTCCGCCGGTGTCTTGGTATAACCCTAACATCATAACCGTAGCCTGTGCGTTATCGGGGTGAACCTGATGGCGGCGCAACTGCTCAACCATTACAGTCACCGTAGCTCCTACGGGGAGAATGTGGGTGTGCTCGGTCTCTACTGTATCGCTGTGAAGGGGGTGGTGATCGTAGATATGTTTTTCAACCTTAGCATCCTCCATCAGAGGTGCAAGAGCGCCGATACGTGCAGGGCTGTTTACGTCTACCAGAATCAGGCGCCTCACCCCTCTCAGGTCGATATCTCTGATACGCAAAAAATCAAGATCACACACCGAGGTGTGCTCTAAAAACTCGCGCACCACCGATTCTTTGCCTCCGGGAAAAACTGGAACCGCAGCGGGGTAAAGGAGCTGCGCCGCCACCATTGCCCCGAGGCTGTCAAAATCGGCATTTATATGACTAGCGATAATATCCATCTACTGATCAGATCTGCACTGCAAGCAGTGCGGTAATATTTGAGTTTCCACCCCAACTTCGGTGTATAGCTGCCACTATTGAAGTGAACCGATCCAGGTGTTGATATCCCCAATTTTTTGCCGTTCGAGAAAAGTTTCGATCCCCGTGATAATTTCAGCCATCGCGCCAGGATTCACCAAGTTCGCAGTACCCACTTGCACTGCCGTGGCTCCCACGAGCAGAAACTCAAGGGCATCCTCTGCACTCATGATCCCTCCAATCCCTATTACTGGAATGGAGACGCTGTTCACCACCTGATACACCATCCGCAGAGCCACTGGCTTTATTGCCGGACCAGACAGCCCACCGGTACCGTTAGCCAAACGCAGACAGCGCCGTTCTATATCTACCGCCATCCCGGTTAAAGTATTGATACAGCTTATGGCATCGGCCCCCGCTTCTTCCACCGCGCGTGCCATTAGTGCAATATCGGTAACATTGGGGGAAAGTTTGACAATTAAAGGCACCTTGAGCTTTGCGCGCACTGCGCTCACTACACGTGCAGCTACAACCGGATCAGTACCAAACACTATCCCCCCCGCCTTCACATTGGGGCAGGAGATGTTTAATTCCACGGCATCCACGCGCGCAATTTCGCTCAAACGCTCGGCAACCTCTACATACTCTTCGAAGGTATTGCCAAAGAAGTTAACCACCACCGGGGTGGAGATAGAGCGCAAGAACTCGATCTTTTGTGTCGCAAAGGCTTCAATGCCCACATTCTGCAACCCGATAGCATTCAGCATCCCCGCTGGTGTTTCAGCCAGGCGTGGGGTGGGATTTCCCGCCTTGGGCAACAGGGATACCCCTTTGGTCACAAGCGCACCCAGCTGTTCCAAGTCCAAATAGGGGGTAAACTCTTCCCCGTAGCCAAAAGTCCCTGAGGCAGGCATTACTGGGTTTTTCAACTTCAGTCCGGCGATATCCACTGCAAGGTTGGGCTTTTCATCTGTGCACATCCTCATTTTCACTCCTCCCCCGTGGTGCTCGACCAGTTCAACTCCTGCGCTGTAAATACCGGCCCCTGTTTGCAAGCACACAGATAATCGGGGTTTTGTGCGCTATGCTCCCGCCCTTTGACTACACAGCCCAAACATGCACCGACCCCACACGCCATCAGCGCCTCCAGAGAAACCTGCAGGGGAGCTTGAGCATGGGTGCATATCTGTTTCACCGCATGCAGCATAGGCATGGGACCGCACGCAAATACATGCGCATGTGGATATTTGCCCAATTTGCGCTCCAATATTTGGGTGATAAGCCCCTCTTCCCCTAAAGTACCGTCATCGGTGGCAACATAGGTTCCAACTCCCAAACGTTCAAACTCTGTAACGGCAAGGATATCGCACCGGCTACGCCCCCCAAACAGAAGGCGTACCTTTACCCCCATATCTACAAGGTGACGCGCCAGCATGAACAGCGGGACTACACCGATACCGCCTGCAACCAGGAGAGCATCTCTGGCAGCAGCATGTGTAATCCCCTCAAAGCAGAACCCTTGCCCTAAAGGACCAAGAAGAGCCACCTCATCTCCAGCCTTGAGCTGGGTCATCAAACGTGTGCCACGCCCAACCACCTTGTACACCAATTCTATGTAGTCCTGCGACGAAAGCTGGGGATTGGGCCTTTGTAACACCCCAGCGCGAAAAATTCCAAACGGGCGGCGCAACAGCGGATCGTAGCCATCGGTTATACGCAGCATCACAAATTGCCCCGCTTGTGCCTGCGCCGGGTAGTCTGGTGCCACGACCCCAAGGCGATAATATCCTGGTGCCATCTCGCGGTTATACAGTACCGTTGTCTTGATATCTTTCATTTACGTCCCTTTACCATTCCGAAACTCTGCATCCCATCAACAACCCATCTTCCCCATTGCTGTAGTACCCAGCACGCACACCATCCTGGGTAAAGCCAAACCTATGGTACAGCGCAATGGCACCTGTGTTACTCCTGCGCACCTCGAGAAATATCTGCTCCACCTGCTGTGCCAGACACCAGCTATGCAGACGCCTCAACAGGGTCTGTGCCGCTCCACTGCGACGCCTGTATGGGGCACAGGCGACGTTGTGGATCTCCACCTCTGGTCCCAGATGCCAAAAACACAGGTACGCGGTTACCGCGCCCTGATCGCGCAACAGGAGAATATAGCTGTGTGGGTTTGCACACTCCTGCATAAACCTTGCCGCACTCCAAGGCTGAGCATAACACTGTTGCTCTATGTGCACCAGTTCGGGCACATCTGCTGGGGTGGCAAACTCCACGGTTACCCCTCCAACCGAAGGCTCCACATTCATATGACTCATGCACCCTTTCTCCTGACAAATGAGGTTTTGTGCGCTACACTGCGAGCCGAGTGCGAGAATTTCTACCTAAGGTGTGCGCCCAAAAACTACGCGCGCAGGCGATTCACAACGTAGAACCCGCCGCAGCATACTATTCCAGTGCCATTAGCGTGTAAAGATTGAAACTGCCTCAACCTAAATTGGCGTTGACAAGGGGCAGCCCATGGATTATTACTTGTCGCCACTTTGAACCAAGGAGCTGACAACGTGGACAACAAAAGTGTTACCTATAAGGATGCGGGTGTTGACATTGATGCGGGCAACCGCCTCGTAGATATGATCAAACCCATGGTGAAATCAACCTCAAGGCCCGAGGTACTCACCGAAATTGGTGGTTTCGGAGGGTTGTTCTCCTTTCAAGCCGATAAATATAAAAAACCCACCTTGGTCTCTGCCACTGATGGCGTAGGAACCAAGCTCAAGCTCGCCTTCGATACCGGCAAGCACGACACTGTCGGAATCGACCTGGTAGCTATGTGTGTAAACGACATAATCGTACAGGGGGCCGAGCCGCTGTTTTTTCTCGACTATCTCGCTACCGGAAAACTGAGCCCAGAAAAGGCTGCCACTGTGATCGGGGGTATTGCCGAAGGCTGTCGCCAAGCGGGATGTGCCCTTATCGGTGGTGAAACTGCGGAGATGCCCGGCTTCTACCCTGATGATGAATACGACCTAGCAGGGTTCTGTGTGGGTGCTGTCGATAATGACCTCATCATTAACGGCTCTGACGTAGTGGCAGGCGATATCATCATCGGCATCGGTTCCAGCGGACTCCACTCCAACGGCTACTCCCTCGCACGGAAAATATTTTTTGACATCATGGGACTTTCGGTGAACGATACGGTTGCAGGGCTTGAGCAACCTATCGGGCTAGAGCTTTTGACCCCCACGAAAATCTATGTAAAGAGCGTGCTCAACCTGATTCGCGATTTCAAGATCAAATCGATCTCCCACATAACCGGAGGTGGCATCTTGGAGAACATTCCCCGTTGCCTGCCCCAAAGCTGTACGGCAAAAATTGATCCAACCAGCTGGGACAAACCCAAAATCTTTGACATCATGAAAAAGGCCGGCAACATCGAAGAAAACGAGATGTATCGTACCTTCAACAATGGCATCGGCATGGTTCTGGTGGTCCCCAAAGAGCAACACCAGGATATTCTACACCGCCTGCACGACCTGAACGAGTGTGCCTGGGTTATAGGCGAGATCTGCACCTCTAACTCTGGCACTTCGGCGGTGGAGCTGATTTAGCATGGGCGCACGCAACACAAAGCTCCGCATTGGGGTGCTGGCTTCAGGCGGCGGCACAAATCTTCAGTCCATTATCGATGCGTGCAGCGCCGGAGATATTGACGCTAAGGTTGTACGGGTAATCTGCAACAATCCAGATGCCGGTGCCCTGCAACGCGCTGAGCGCGCCAGCATCCCCACTTGCTGCATCAACCATCGCGACTTTGATTCACGCACAACATTTGATGCTGCAGTTATCGCTCAGCTCCAGCAAGACCATGTAGAGCTCGTGGTTCTCGCTGGATTCATGCGCATCGTGGGAGCTGATTTTGTCACCGCTTTCCCCCACCGCATCATGAATATCCACCCTGCTCTGCTTCCGGCATTTCCCGGCTTGCATGTGCAGAAAAAAGCTTTGGAATATGGGGCTAAATTCGCCGGCTGCACGGTCCATTTTATTGATTCCGGTGTGGATACCGGACCCATCATTGCCCAGGCTGTGGTGCCCATCCTCGACGATGACACCGAGGATACTCTGAGTGCGAGAATTTTGGCACAGGAGCACCGCCTCTACCCACATGCGATCCAGCTTTTTGCCACCGGGGCGCTTAAAATTGAAGGGCGGCGCGTCAGAATTGATCCGGCATATGCCCAAGCACACACTGCCGCTCCAGGCGCAATTATCAATCCGCCACGCGCATAAAGTTACGCCATGGAAGCAAACGTGCGCAAGCCAGGCCCAAACAGTGTGCCCAACATCCCACGTGGCTCCAGAGTTTTGGTCAGTGCATGCCTGCTGGGGCTGAAGACCCGTTACAAAGGGGATAGCAAGCCCTGCCCATATGTTGCCGACTTTCTGCTCTCAGAGGGGCTAATCCCAATTCCGGTGTGTCCAGAACAACTGGGAGGACTACCGACACCGCGTCTCCCCAGCACCTTTGTAAGTGCGAACGGGGCTGCGGTGTTGCAACAACAGGCACATTTGCAAGATTGCGAAGGTACGGATACTACCCAAGCGTTTATTCACGGCGCCTATCAGTGTCTGGAGATTGCACGTCTGTGCGGATGCGAATGGGCAATCTTCAAGGAACGAAGCCCCTCATGTGGGGTGCACCAGATATATGTAGGTGAAACGTGCGTTAAGGGTCAGGGGGTAACAACTTCCCTGCTGCTACGCGAGGGGTTGCAGGTAATTAGCGAAGCTGAAGTCTCTATCCTGCGCCCGCAGCAGCTTTGCTAGCGGCAAACATTTAATCATAGGTGGTTAAATATCTTGCCATTGCAGAAAAATCGTGCTAGATATTTGCGTTCTAAATATTCAGGAGGTCTAAGTACAATGTCCAAAACATGTGAAATTTGTGGGAAAAAACCCGTAACCGGTAACAACGTCAGTCATGCGCACAACAAGAACCGCAAAGTGTGGTACCCCAACCTGCAAAAGGTCCGGGCACTGCGAAACGGTGCGGTAAAAAGCATCAAGGTGTGCACTCGCTGCATCCGCTCAGGGGCTGTAGTTAAAGGTTGATACAGCGCAACGACGAGCTGGCGACGAACAGAAAGAGGGGGTAGGACAAGTGCTGTAGCAGCACATAGCCGACCCCCTTTTTTTGTTTCT
>CAZDRL010000006.1:26002-57503 GCA_964508035.1 uncultured Desulfuromonas sp. | reverse complement strand
CACCCTTGATTTAAGGGGCGCAAGCAGAGCTAGCGTTCGCTGACACGCTCAACATGTCGCACCCCCTTCACCCCTTTTAAACTCGCCATCACCTTATTTAGATGCTCAACACTCTCAACCGCAAGCTCAAACTCATTCAAACCCCGCTGTCCGTGGGCATGGATGCTAGCCCCAACAATATCCGCTTCGCGCTGGGTTATAACATTAGTGATCTCAGCCACTACCCCTTTGGTATCGGAACACAGCACGTTTATCTTAACATTGCGCACTGCCTTAACCCCTTCATCCCATGCAACATCTACCCGGCGTTGCGGGTCGGTCTCCAGCAGATGAGGACAGGAGGCAGCATGGACAGCTATGCCGCGCCCACGTGTAATAAACCCTACGATATCGTCACCTGGAAGCGGATTGCAGCATTTGGCAAAACGTACCATTATATTGCTATTGCCCTGAATCATAATAGGTTCATGCGCTGGCTTTTTGCGCACCCTGCCAAACATCCGTCCCAACGCGGGGATACGACTCCCTGCAGGGCGCGTGTCAACATCGGGGAGCAGTTTCCCTGCAACCTGAAGAGATGAGAGTTTGCCATAACCAATCGCCGCCAGCATCTCATCCTTGTTCTTGAATCCAAAGCCGCTGATAACCTCGGCCATGATTTTCTCCCCCGTGAGCTTGTTGAGACTGGCCTTGTACTTGCGCAGATCACGTTCGAGCAGATCGCGTCCGATTTCAATGCTCTTTTCGCGCTCCTGGGTTTTGATCCAGTGACGGATACGGTTGCGTGCTTTAGGAGTTTTTACCAGGTTAAGCCAATCTTTACTCGGAGACTGGGTGCTGGAGGTGAGAATTTCCACCACATCGCCATTCTGGAGTGGAGTTTTCAGTGCCACCATCTTGCCATTTACCTTGGCACCAATACAGGAGTTACCCACATCTCCATGGATGGAGTAGGCAAAGTCTATGGGGCATGCCCCATGCGGCAACTCCTTGACGTGCCCATCCGGGGTGAACACATAGACCTCTTCGGGAAATAGGTCTAGATGCGTTTCGGCACTGACTTCATGCGCATCACTGAGTTCTTTTTGCCACTCGAGCATATGCCGCACCCACCGGATACGCCCATCACCCGTAACTGGCACACTGGCTCCGCTCTCCTTGTACTTCCAGTGAGCCGCAATCCCCTCTTCGGCAATGCGGTGCATCTCCTCAGTGCGTATCTGCACCTCCATCCGCTTCCCATACGGCCCAATGACCGAAGTATGCAGGGATTGGTACATATTCGCCTTCGGCATGGCGATATAGTCTTTAAAGCGTCCGGAGATCGGTTTCCATGCTTCGTGGATAATTCCCAGACACGCGTAGCAATCTCTTACGTTGTCGACAATTATGCGAAACGCTATGAGGTCGTAAATCTGATCAATGTCAACCTTCTGGCGCTGTATCTTGCGGTACACTGAATACAGATGCTTGGAGCGTCCCGAAATTTGCCCTTCGATACCGTTACTCTTTAGCTTGGCCTGAATATGCCCAACCACGCTCTGGATGTATTTGTCGTTGGCATCGGTTTTGAACATCCGAATTTTTCGCTTCAGGTCCTTGTATTCTTGCGGATACAAGGACTTGAAGCACAGGTCTTCGAGCTGACTTTTAAGCCAGCTTATACCCATGCGGTTGGCCATAGGCGCGTAGACCTCCAGGGTCTCGCGGGCGATACGCATCTGCTCTTTGTGCTCAAAACAAGAAAGGTTCTGCATATTGTGAAGACGATCTGCGAGTTTGAGCAGCACAATACGCACGTCACGCGCAATAGCGAGAAGCATTTTACGAAAGCTCTCGGTATCACGTTCCTTGCCACGCTGATAGATGATGGAATTGATCTTCGTCAGACCCTTAACCAGGCTCCCTACCTCCGCACCCAACTCGGCGTGCAGCTCTTCCAAGCTCACAAGCTTGCGCTCAAGCACATCATGTACCAACGCTGCGGCAATGGTGGGCATGTCAAGTTGCATACGCACCACTACACTCGCCACCGCGCAGGTGTGTGAAAATGCCGGGTTGCCACAGGAGCGTTTCACTCCGGCATGAATCTGACTGCCGAAGGTGTAAGCACGTTCAAGCAGATCCATATCTGGCTCGAACATGTACTTGCTGACCGCAGTCTTAAAGTCTTCGAGGCTGGTAAGAGTCATCACGGCATTAAATCCATATAGGATTAGATCTGACGTTTTTCAATCGGGTCTACAAATTCCACTTTGCCCGAAGCGATTTCACGCAGAGCATGAACAACCATCTTGTTGTTAGACTCATTTTCAATCAAGGGGGCCGCACCGCGGTAAAGTTGCTTGGTGCGCTTTGCCGCCACCATGGAGAGGAGGAAACGGTTCGAAATCTGTTCCAGACAATCTTCTACGGTAACTCTAGCCATTATATAGTTCTCTCTTTATTGGGTTTACAGACAGCAACTTTGCACTTTAAGTGCTCAGTTGTCTTACTTTGGGCATAACCCGACGCGCGCGCTTATGCTCAGCCCTAATGATGGCATGCAACGTTTGCGTCGCTTCTTCCAGTCTATCATTTATTATAATATAATCATACCTTGGGGCGTACTCCAACTCCCGACGCGCATTTTCCATCCGTTGCGCTATCACCTCAGGGGTATCACTGTCTCGTTGCTGCAGACGTTGGCTCAAAATCTCCATGTTGGGGGGGACAATAAAGATAAACACTGCATCCACCCCCCTTGCGCGGAGCTGCTCTGCTCCCTGCACATCGATATCCAGCAGCACATCGTGTCCCTCAGCACACAGTTGCAGTATATCTGCCAGAGAGGTGCCGTAGTAATTACCATGCACCTTGGCCCACTCCACAAAGTCATGGTTATCAATCATGCGCTGAAAAGTGTCTTGGTCGACAAAGTGGTAGTCCACCCCCGCTTGCTCTCCTCTGCGCATCGCCCTGGTGGTATAGGAGATGGAATGTCGCAATCCAGCTTCACGCTCAAGCAATAAACGTCCGAGGGTGGTTTTCCCTGCGCCGGAGGGGGCTGACATCACAAACAGCAGTCCGCCGCAGAGCTGCTCTTGTCCGCAGTCTCCCGTCAACATTTGACTTGATGTGCTTAGGCTATTCAATGTTTTGCACCTGCTCGCGGATCTTCTCCAATTCTGCTTTTAGCGCCACTACATTACGCGTCAGCTCCGCATCGTTGGACTTTGATCCCATGGTATTGGCCTCGCGGTTAAGCTCCTGCAGCAGAAAATCCATCTGTCGCCCGATGGCGCCAGGGTGGGTAAGCAGGGCGCGCATCTGCGCGATGTGGCTATTAAAACGCACCACCTCTTCGCTGATATCGCATCTATCCGCAAAGATGGCGATCTCCTGCGCAAGACGCTGCGGCTCTACTTCAGTTTCCTGCAGCAGAGTATCCAGGCGTTTGTGAAGTTTCTGCTGCCACTCTTCAACTACCTGGGGGGTCCGGAGTTCAACCGCGTGGAGAAGCTCTTCGAGGGTCTGCAGCCGTGCGACTATATCCTCCTCCATAGATTTCCCTTCGGTAAGACGCATTTGCACCGTCGCTTCTAAAGCTTCAGTTACCGCGTGTTTCAACCCCTCACGCGCATTCGATGCATCAATTTCCGGCTCATTCAGCACTATCACATCACGTTGCGTTGCGAGCATAGAGATGGGGATATCCTGCGCTAAACCGAAGCGCTCTATCATTTCCCGGTACACCTCCACATAAGCCTGCGCCACTCCTAAATTAAGCTGGGGCTGGAGGGCTTCTGCAGCATCGCCATCGCGACTGATGTACACATCAACCTTGCCCCGATGCAACACACGCGTAACCCAGCCTTTAACCTCATTTTCTAAAAACATCAGCGCACGCGGAAGCTTAACACTTACATCGATATAACGATGATTTACCGTCTTTATCTCTGCTGTATAGCGAACAGAATCTGTAACACTGCCCCCCTTGCCATAACCGGTCATACTATGCATAGATATATCCTTACTTCTTTGATAAACGCGGTGGGAGATGTCCGCTGCGTGTAGGTGTAGGCCTAGACGCAGAAACGCAAACACAACACAGCCACAGGCCTATTTCCCTGCGGGTACAAATAGTTATCCGTTCGGTCAAACCGGCGCAGTATATAGCACTTTTGCTACACCGGCAACAAGTCTATTAACAACCCAGATAGAGCAACGGGAGAGTGTTGCAGCTCGCAAGGATATGTTATACCCTTAAGATGTTGATGCGCACACATCTCTTGCGCGGACAAAAAGCACCATACGCAGCATGAATTGCATGCAGGGAGGAGTCTATGCCAGAGAGGATAAACACCATCAAAGCAGCGGCTGAAAAACTGCACCGCGCCAAAGCACTTATTATCGCTACTGGCGCAGGGATGGGGGTTGATTCAGGCTTACCCGATTTTCGCGGCGATAAAGGGTTCTGGAACGCATATCCTATGTACGAACGCCTCGGACTTAATTTTTACGATGCCGCCAATCCGATCCATTTCCAGCGCGATCCGGAATTCGGCTGGGGTTTTTACGGGCATCGCACCAACCTGTACCGTGAAACTACTCCCCATCCTGGATTTCACATCCTGCGCCAATGGGGGAAAGAACTGAACCTCCCCACGTTTGTGGTGACCTCAAATGTGGATGGGCAGTTTCAAAAAGCCGGATTTGATCCCACCCAAATCTTCGAAGTACACGGCTCCATCCACCATCTCCAATGCCTGCGCCCCTGTTCTCAGAACATCTGGGATAACCATGCCGAATATAACATCGATCCTGAAACCATGCGCTGCTCCCCAGTTCCTACCTGCCCCCATTGTAGCGAGACGGCCAGACCTAATATCCTGATGTTTGGTGATTTTTCTTGGATAGATGCGCGCACCAGCATGCAGGAGCAACATTTTCGTGCATTTCTCGCCGAATATGCTGATTCAGATCTTTTAGTCTTAGAATTGGGCGCCGGAACAGCGGTTCCCACAATCCGTCATCTCAGCAACCGCCTTGGCAGCACTTACGGAGCAAGCGTAGTGCGTATCAATCCGCGCGAAGCACAGATCCAGGCACCACACCTGTCTATCCCCCTTGGAGCCCTCGAAGGGCTGGAGCAGATTAAGCAGCAGATGTAGCTTCAGGTGATTCTTCCATATCCTGGGCTAACAAAGCCTCAAAACTGTGCTGGCGCAAATACTCTTCCTGGATGGCATCCCAGTGTTGCTGTAACACTTGGGTAGCACAATCGTCTTCAGCTCCAAAACTGAGCTCCGGAGCGAGCAATTGTGTCAGATCCACCTGTGCAGCACTGCGCTGGGGCAAAACCCGCACATCGCGCCCCTGCTCATCAAAGCGGAGAAAAACTCCGTTGTGCTCTAAAAAACTCAAGATCGCCCGACCTATGCGCTGATCCATACCGGAAGCAGCAATTAACTCCCCCTCGTACCATGGCTCTTTGCCGCGCTGAAAGCGGCGGTACACAAGAAATAACAGCGTCAAAACTTGAAGCGGATGCCAGCTGGTTTCCTCCGCGCTGGTTTCCAGCTTTAAAATCTCCCGCCCCTGCCATGCACGGCTCAGCGCTCCACCCCCTAAGGCAATCATCCAGCCAATATACAGCCACATCATAAACACCGGCAACGCCGCCATCGTGCCATATATGGCGTTGTATTTGCCCACACCGATCTGAAAGCTTACGTACCCCCACTGACTTAAGAGCCACAAAGTTCCGGCGGTAACCCCGCCCACTGCCGCAGCACTAAAATTCACTTTGGTATTGGGCATAAACAGATATAGGAAAATAAATGCGATCCAGATCACCACAAATGGAGTTATCTCCAACGCCATAATCACCGCTTCCCCCAGCAGCGGCTGTTCCAAAATCCACTGCACAAAAGTCTGGCTTCGCAGTGAACTGCTCATGGAGATGGCCGCCAGAAGAAATAGGGGACCAAAGGTGATTACGGAAAAATAATCGGCAAACCTGCGGAACCAGGAGCGATTTTCGTGCACCTGCCACAAGCTGTTAAACGCTTTCTCAATATTACTGAGCAAAAACAACACGGTAAGCAACAAGGTGACGAGCCCTACCGCGCCAAGACTGCCGACATTGGTGTTGTTGATATACCCAAGCACATTAGTAACCACTTCTTCCGAGCCACTGGCAAGATACTTGAGTAGAAGCGGCTCCATAGTGTTATGCACTCCGAGCCCCTTGAGAAGAGCAAACATAATGGCAAGCAGGGGTACCAGCGCCAACAGGCTACTGTAGGTTAATGCTGCAGCTTTTTCCATGCACCGTTCACGCTTAAACAGCTCCAGGGTAAGGACAAGTGCACGCACTACACCATTTCTACTCTGAATTAAACGCGTGCGCCATTCGAGGATATTGCTTACGATCTGTTTTGTAGACATATCATTCAACCCATCTATGTTAAGCGAGTATCTCCTTCAGCCTTTTCTTCTCTTTTTTGACGCATATGTGCCCCTGCTCTATAGCCTCATCCACGCGGTAAAACTCCAGCAAAGCGATATGAGACAAACTGGGGGTCAAAACAATATCTGGAGCATCTTCTGCCAGCCGGGTGCGCGTAATGCGATCCTGGGTGATATTTATCGATCCTGCCACAGTCTCAAACAGCCCCGGGGTATCTTGTGCTGAGTTAAGGTTGGAGAAAATAGAATCTGAATATGAACGCAAGGTGTTCTTGACATACGCTACAATATTATTCCCTCCATCATCCGGGTGGCACTCAGCACCATTTTTCTGGGTAGAATCCGCGTGCTTTGCTCTGCCATGGTGTCTGTGCGTTGAGTGCTTGCCCACTATATCTCCATTCAGATTTACGGCAATAACCACGTCCGCCCCCAGCGATTTACACACCGATACCGGAACCGGGTTCACCAGCCCTCCGTCCACAAGCCAGCGTCCATCGTGGCGCATAGGGTTAAATAGGCCGGGCAACGACATGGAACCCTGCACTGCGTTGCGCACGCTACCCTGAGTAAACCAGTATTCACACCCACTTTCAAGATCTGTTGCTACGGCTGCAAAAGTCTTCTGCAGTGCGGCAATATCACTGTTCTGTGGATCTACTACTTCGGCCAGAAAGCGTTGCAGCCGTTCGATATCGATAAAACCGGAGCGGTAAAAGCTGAGGTTAAAAAAGCTCGCAACATCCATGCGGGTCAACGATTCTGCCCACTCCTGCAACGCCTGCAGCCGCCCCGCCGCATATGCAGCTCCCACCACTGCTCCGATAGAAGAACCACACACAATTGCTGGAGAAATACCCATATCTTCCAGAGCTTGAATCACTCCAATATGGCTCAATCCACGTGCGGAGCCGCTTCCAAGAGCAAGCCCTATCCGTTTATTGTTCACAGTTGCCACTTAAAATCTTTCGCGCTCAAAATCAATAATGGGGTGGACGCTCGTCTACTTCGACGCTAACGTCCTCAGAGGTAGTGGTACCATTTTTCAGGCGATTGACGATGCTGCGACACAACGCTTCGAGCTCTACAATTTGCTTTTGCTGTGCTGCAATCTGAGAACTCAACTTCTCCATCTGATATTCCTGAAATGCAATTTTGCTCTCCAGTTCAACCATCTGTGTCTCTGACATATAATTACCTTTCGCGCATTCATTTCTTTTTAAATAACTAGAATACAGGCTAGTATGCCACAGGTCTGCGCTGATTGGGCTCCTTTATTAATACGCCTGCATACAAGCTTATTATGTGCGCACCCCTCAAGTTCAGAGCGCACAAATCGCGCATATTAATCCCCGCATAGTATCAAATAAATTAATAGCCTACCCACTGTAATCACGGAGAATAGAGATGACTTTAACCCTGTATCGCACCGCCCTGTGTCCACGTTGTAAAAAGGCGCAACGCATCCTCCAGCACCTACTTCCCCACTACCCAAACTTTGATCTAAATATAGTTGAAATTTCTACCCAACCAATAAAGTCTTTCCGGGCTGGTGTACGGATGATTCCAGCGCTTCGGTGTGAAGAGGAGATCCTCAGCGGCATCATCCTTGATGAAAAACGTATCGGCGATTTTCTCCAGCGGCACCACGATGTGGCGGGGGAAAATGAAGAGGTAGTGGAGTGAATATTTCCCTGTTCTAGCCCCTGCTCCAACATTAGCCCATGCTCTTCTATCTTAAAAAATGACAGACCCGCACATCGACCATTGCGATGGCGGGCCTGTCTGGGAGTTACTCTAGAAGCTTAGGCTACACTTAAAAACGCCCAAACTCGTCATCGTCAAGGGCTATGAAATCCCCACCGGAAGGAGCATTCCCCTTAGACGCCCCCCAGTTGTCTTGCGTTCTACGCTCTAGCTGTTTCTGCTCACGTTGCGGTGCTTTTGGTTGTGAGCGTTTTGGCGTTGCTGCGGTGTATGTTCTGGGCTGAGACTTTCCATTACTGTTGTACAGCACAAAACGTGACAGCATCTCCCGCAGTTCATGGGATTGTGACGCCAGTTCTTCTGAGGTTGCAGCACACTCCACCGCGTTGCTGGTGTTTTGCTGTGTTACTTCGTCAATTTGATCCAGCCCAATACTGATCTGCGAAATCCCTCTGGTCTGCTCATCCGAAGCTGCCGCAATCTCCTCCACCAGATCCGACACTCTAGTGATACCGCTAACAATTCCATCTAAAGCCACGGCTGTTCCCTGCGCAATCTGAGTGCCGTTTTCCGCTTTCTGCATTGCGCTCTCAATCATAGCTGTGGTCTCGCTGGCCGCCTTGGCACTGCGCGCCGCCAGACTTCGCACCTCTTCTGCCACCACAGCAAATCCCTTGCCATGCTGCCCTGCACGTGCCGCCTCCACCGCGGCGTTGAGAGCGAGCAGATTGGTTTGAAACGCAATTTCATCGATCACTTTGATTATACGGGAGATGTTCTGCGCTGATTCGTTGATCTCAGTCATGGCTCCCACCATATCCTGCATCTGCTTATTCCCATGCTCAGCCGCTTTACACGCCTCCGCTGAAAGGGTATTAGCCTGAATAGCGTTCTCAGCATTCTGCTTGGTGCGCGATGCCATTTCGCTCATGGAACTGTTGATCTCCTCCAGCGAGCTGGCCTGCTCAGTAGCCGCCTCTGACAGCGACTGACTTGTATCCGAAACCTGATCCGATCCGGAAGCGATCTGATCTCCGGCGAGACGTACCCGCCCCATGCTCTCATTCAAAGCACGGTTTGCCTTAGCGAGGGGCTCACGAATAAGTCCTTGCGCTTCAAAGGTAAAATTACCCTCTGCTAGTTTTTCAAATGCGGTCAGTATTTCAAACTGCAGGTTGTCGGCAAAAGCATTCATCGCCGCAGCCAAACGCCCCATCTCGTCACTGCTCTGGTAATCGATCCGCTTGGCTAGATCACCGCGCTCCAGCGCCTCAAGCATGGATACATTTTGCTCCAGAGGACGACTTACACGCTTGAGCATAAAGCTGGCGATGAGCAGACCACACACCATGAGACCAGTCCCAACTGCGCCTGAACTCTTCCACAAGATTGCGGCCAATTCTGCATCAGCCTCATCCAGGGATTGAATAACCTCAAACGCCCCATGGATCTCGCCGGCACGCCAGTTTTCCATTTTACCCCCGGTGGGATCGAGCCCTTTATGGTTGCCCCACAACTCCACCGAAGTACGTGGATCACCGTGACACACCATGCAGGTTTCGGACAAGACAACTGGACGGAAATACCGCACCGCATTAATCTTGTCATCAATCACATAATACTCTTTCAGACCCTCGCTTTTCATGGTCTTTATGGCTTTAGCTTCAACAGGATCGGGAGTATTGCTCGGCTTGCGTGGTTCAAACTTCGGCACCCGAAATTCGTAGTTACCCTCTTCTGCCTTACGCATAGCCGCATGCCATGCTGACACCACTGGCACAGACATGACCAATTTGTCTATCTGTCCTTGGGCCGCGAACTCACGTAGCATTTCAGTGCTAAACACACCCTGTTCATACAACTCTTCCATCCCCTGACGGGTAGATTCTACCGTAAGGGTTATAGCGCGTGATTTTTCCACAAAGGTGTTTACGGTCTTATTTTTGGTCTGAATGATGTACGCCCCAAACAAAACCCCCAGCAACAGAGTGGGCAGCAGCACACCTACAGCTATAACTTTGACCTTCAACGACATGTTTTTCATCTACTTTAATCTCCTGCCGATAGATATTATGCGGGATAAAAACACCACCATAGTTGGAAAGGCGCTACGCGCAATCAGCTACCTGACCATAGCGGTAACATTGGAAAAACCACATACACATACACAGTTAAATCTAACATTACTGGTAAGGAATATTAGCACCGGAGGGACCACTACTCAAGGCAAAAAATGAACACTATATTTGTTAGAATTAGCGTTTTTCCTTCTCACTTCTTGCAATCGCTTCTACCTCGTCTGGGAGGCTAAGCATATACAAGGTAACCCCAGCGCCAACGCTACCAAGCAGGACACGCACCCACACAGGCTCCATCAGCCACACTGACACCCCAATAGAAATCCACAACACGGCAATGGTAATAACTTTGGCGCGCAGTGGAACTCCTTCCCCATTGAGATAGGTGCAAACTATTGGCCCCAGACGCGGATGACTGACAAGCCACGTATAAAAACGCGCGCTACTGCGGGCAAAACACCACGCCGCCACAAGTAAAAACGGCACTGTTGGCAACAGAGGCAGAAACATCCCCAGCACGGCCAGCCCCGTACTCAAAAAACCCATCGTGATTAAAAAATAGCGCAACATTTGTTAGCTCATGTTAAATAGTGGGGACCTGCCCAGGAAACTTTTAAATTCTGGTATCTGTCAAGCATACACCCCGAGAGAAGACAAGAGAAAGGAATTAAACCCCAGGCACAACCCTATACGCGCAGCGTGAACGCTATCCATTTTAAACAAAAAAAGCACCTACAGGAAAAACCCGTAAGTGCTTATTTTTTATGGTGGAGCTAGGCGGGATCGAACCGCCGACCTCTTGAATGCCATTCAAGCGCTCTCCCAGCTGAGCTATAGCCCCTTAAGTCGGAAGTGGTTATATCAAACCGCTTTGCCTACTGTCAACGGAATTTATCCGTCTGACATCTATTTACTTTGTAAGGCGAGTCAGCGCTTCTTTGTACTTCTCGCCAGTCTTGCGTACGATCTCTGCGGGCAGATCTGGTGCTGGAGCAGCTTTACCCCAATCCAGCGTTTCAAGGTAATCGCGCAGAAACTGCTTATCGAAGCTGGGTTGCGGTCCGCCGGGGCGGTACTCATCTGCTGGCCAGAAGCGAGAGGAGTCTGGCGTTAGAGCTTCGTCAATCCAGATCAGTCTGTCGTTGTAGGTGCCAAACTCAAACTTGGTGTCAGCGATAATTATCCCCTTGGTTTCGGCATAGTCGCGCGCACGTTTATATATTTCGATGGTTACCTGCTTGAGCTGTGCGGCAAGATCAGCTCCACAGAGTTCTTCCACCTTGCTGAAAGGGATGTTCTCATCGTGCTCACCAAGCTCAGCTTTGGTGGAGGGGGTAAAGATAACCTCCGGCAGGCGCTCACTTTCTTTAAGCCCAGCGGGGAGTGAAATCCCGCAGATGGAACCTTTTTCCTTGTATTCCTTCCACCCAGAGCCGGAAATATATCCCCGCACGATACACTCAACAGGCAGGGGCTTGGCTTTTTTCACCAACATACTGCGCCCCTCGAGCTGAGCCCGATACTGATGAGTAATCGTAGGGAAATCGTCCACATTGGTGCTTACAATGTGATGCTGGATGATGTCGCCCATCTTCTCGAACCAGAACTTAGATATCTCGGTTAAAACAAAACCCTTATCAGGGATCCCCTCATTCATAATGACGTCAAATGCAGAGATGCGGTCGGTTGTAACGATGAGCAAATGTTCGCCCACATCGTAAATATCTCTGACCTTGCCTTTATTAACCAGATTCAGTTCTGGGCACTCTGTTTCGAGAACAACCGGTGTCATTTGTGGTCTACTCCTCTTTCATCGAGTTTAAAATAGATGGGGCGATGGTTATGTTTGCATCTGCGCGCATGGTGTCAAGAATCTTCTGGAGCGCTTCTTCCTCCTTGCGCTGACGCACCAATGCTTCAAGGGCATCGGATTCTTCCTGACTCAAGGCACTTGGGTCTGCAGGCTGAATCTCTTTCAACTTTACAACATAAAAGATATTATCTTGCGAATATACCTTAGGTGCAAGCGGCTCTTTTATGCTCAACGAGAAAGCAGCTTCGGTAAGTTCTTCATGTGCTCCAATCCCAGGGATGAATCCCCCGAGGTTGCGAGAAAAAAGCCCTGTCTGCGCAAGCTTGATAGTATTTGAAGCCACATCGGCAATTGCAGCACCGTCCTGCAATGCCTCCAGCGCCAAAGCGGCCTGCTGTTGTGCCATCTCCATCGCGCCTTGCAAACGCACTTTTTCTTCCACCTTGGTGCGTACCTGTTCCAGTTCGGGGATATAGCTAGGTTTACGCTCCACCACCTGCGCCACAACAACCTTACTGCCTATTTTCAGAGGTTTAATCATCTTCCCTTCAGAGACGCTGAAGGCTTGGGTGTTCAGTTCAACAGCATTTCCAAGTCCACCAATGGGCTCCCGGCGTGCAAACAATCCACTCTTAAGGGGCGAAAGGCCGAGCTGTTGTGCCACTCCTATCATCCCTGCCTCTTTGCGATTCATATTGTAGGCATCGATCGCTTTTTCATACGCCAGCTTCACGCTCTGCTCATTGACAAAGCCTTCAACCACCTGGGAGCGCACCTGTGCCAACGGCTTATATCCAGCCTGAATATGGTCTGTAACCTGAACGATATGGAAGCCTGAGTCTGACTCAACTACAGGGCTTATTTCTCCTGTATCGAGTAAAAATGCTATACTTTCAAGAGCTGGATTCAAGGTATTACGCTTGAAATACCCAAGATCACCACCTTCAGTGGCACTTTCGGCATCGTCAGAGTTTTGCTTGGCAATGCGCGCAAAATTGTCGTTATTTACTTCATCCAGAAGCTTTTGTGCTTGTGCGCGTTTCTCCTCTCGCACGGCAGCGCTGGCATCCTGCGGCACCCGTATGAAGATATGCCGTGCCCGAACCTGCTCCTCAATGGAAAACTGGTCCAAATTGCGCTGATAATAACGCTCCAACTCTTCTGGCGTGGGCTCAACCTCTGCGCGCATCTCTTCAGCAGACACTTCTACATATTCAAGCGCAACCTGTTCTTCCACGCGATACTGTCCTTTATTCGCAGCGTAGTATCTCTCCACTGCTGCGGCATCAATTTCAACCTGAGCGCGAAATTCACGCGGGTCAAAAGCAAGATACGCTAAGTTAATCTTCTCGTTGATGCGGCGAAACTCGTCTACCACGTCGGTATCACTGATCTGCACCTGATGCAGAATCTGGGCACGCACACGGTTAACCAGCATTTGACGCCACTGCATTTGTTCGAAATTTTTTGGTGATATGCGCTGATAACCCAACACTTCGACGTAGCGACCTTTATCGAACGTGCCATCTATCTGAAACGCCTCAACAGTTGCTATGGCAGACACAACTTCATCTTTGCTCACTTTCACTCCCATCTCATCAGCTTTCTTAAGCAGAAGAGCCTGATCGATGAGCATATTCATGGCCTGCCGTGAGAGTTGAAGTTCCTTTTCTATCTCAGGACTAAATGCATCGCCGTAAAGATCGCGATAGAGATTATAAAGGTTATTATACGTCATCCTGTACTCATCAAAGGAAACCTTAGTATTGTTTACCTTTGCAGCAACGGTAAATTGTTCCTCCTGTTCCTGCCCCTTGCCCCAGACCAGGAATATGGTGCCAACAAAGGCAGCTATAATTACCCAGAAAACAAACTTCACTATGAATGTTTTCTGTTTTTTTCGAACCCAGTAGAGCATGACAGATTTTCTCCTTGTTTGTCGTCGCTTAGCGTAAACCTTCAGGCGCTGAAATCAACCTCGGATATTAGTTAAGCGTCAGGCGAATTGCAACATATTAAATATAAGAAGATATCTGGACTTTGGTTATACAATTAGGCGATTATTCGGATACATAATTCATTTAAACTTGAGCGCTTGTGCCCTTTCTGCTAGCTTAACACCTCATAGAAAAAGGTCGCTTGCATAGATATCAGCTTCTCTGCTGTTCAAGCAGCAGTGCAAACTTCCAAAGCGACATCCACTCAACACCGTTCCACAGAAGAGACTATTAACCATGCTGAATGTTTTCAACGCTATGCTGGGGATTTTTTCCAACGACCTTGCCATTGACTTGGGTACCGCTAACACGCTGGTTTACCTGAAAGGGAAAGGGATTGTAGTCAGTGAGCCATCGGTAGTAGCTGTACAAAAAGAGGCTTCTGGCGCCAAGAAGGTGCTGGCAGTTGGAGTTGAGGCTAAAAAGATGCTGGGACGTACTCCAGGAAGCATTGTCGCAATTCGCCCTATGAAAGATGGGGTTATTGCAGACTTTGATATAACCGAAGAGATGTTGCGCTACTTCATCCAAAAAGTACATAACCGCAAGGCCTTGGTTCGCCCCCGGATAGTTATCTGTGTTCCATCGGGAATTACGCAGGTGGAAAAACGTGCAGTTAAGGAATCGGCTGAATCAGCTGGAGCACGGGAAGTATATCTGGTAGAAGAGCCTATGGCGGCGGCTATCGGGGCGGGATTACCCATCACCGAAGCAAGCGGGAATATGATTGTCGATGTAGGTGGGGGGACCACAGAAGTCGCTATTATCTCCCTCGCAGGCATCGTCTATGCCCAGAGTGTGCGTGTTGGAGGAGATAAACTTGATGAAGCGATCACCCAGCACCTCAAGCGCCAGTACAACATGCTTATTGGGGAACGCACCTCGGAACAGATAAAGATTGAAATTGGCAGCGCCATGGAAGGGGAAGAAGAACTAACCATGGATGTCAAAGGGCGTGACATGGTTACCGGCATCCCCCGCACGCTGAATATTGGCTCGGCTGAAATCCGCGTTGCCATGTCAGAAACAGTAAACGCCATTGTAGAAGCGGTACGTGTCGCCCTTGAGCGCACCCCTCCAGAACTGGCTGCCGACATTGTAGACAAGGGGATTGTCCTCGCCGGCGGCGGGGCGATGCTACGCAATATGGATGAATTGCTGCGCAGGGAAACTGGACTTCCAGTAGTGATTGCCGAAGATCCCCTCTCTTGTGTAGTTCTGGGTTCCGGTAAAATTCTGGATGAACTGGATCTGCTTCGGCGTGTATCGGTAAGCAGTTAGAGAGCTTACGCAGACTGGAGCAAGGGGAACACAACACGGCAACCCACTCATGGACCGACACTAATGTAAATGCGCGATTTTATTGATCTGCAAAAACGCTTATTTGTCTTACTCGTTCTTTTCATATGCGCCCTGTTGCTGTACAGCTACAACTTGCGTTCCAAGCCAAGTACTAATCTGTTTGAGCGTAGTGTTCTTGTCCTCACTGAACCCTTAAGCCAGGGAGTTACCACAACAACCCGGGGTGTAATCACGCTGTGGCAAGATTATCTGAACCTGGTGAGAGTCAAACAGGAAAACGACTCCCTGTTTCGCGAACTCCAGCGCCTAGAGCGTATCCATATCCGCAACCACGAGCTGACTGCAGAAAACTTGCGCCTTAAACAGCTTCTGGAGTTTCGCGAACAGGTTGAGGAACAGGCGATCCCGGCACAGGTTATCTCTGCAGATGCGATGAACTGGTTCCAAACTATCACCATAAATAAAGGTACCAGCTCCGGCATCAGTGAAAACATGCCCGTGGTAGCTGCATCCGGGGTGGTAGGGAGAACCATAAAGTGTGCGGCTAACAGTTCGCGCGTATTGCTTATTACCGATGCGTCTTCGGCGGTGGCCGCGCTGATTCAGAGTTCTCGTACCCGTACTGTGGCGCGCGGCACTGGTTATGATATCTCGTGTGAATTCGCCGCTCGCCTAGATGAAGCCAGCATCGGTGATTACCTCATCACCTCTGGAACCGGCGGAGTGTTCCCGAAGGGGATCCCTATTGGTACTCTCACCAAGGTATATACACCCGAATATGGCTTATTCCAGACCATCAAGGCAAAACCTGCAGTAGATTTTTCTCGCCTGGAGGAAGTCTTGGTAATTGTAAAGAAGGAACAATGAAACTATTTCTTCTTTTTTTCCCTCTCAGCACTGTGCTACTGGTGGCCCAGACAACGCTCTGGACCATGTTTCTCCCACAGATCCCCTGCCCTAATACAACATTACTGATCACCTTATACCTTGGTTTCCACGCCCCTCTACTCGCTGGCGGACTGTGTGCTCTGGCGTTGGGGTTTCTACTGGATGTATTCAGCGGTGTTACTTTTGGTTTCCATGGGATGATCCTCCTTGGAATTTTCATTCTTACCGCAGGATTCAGTCGTAAACTTAATGGCGACAACACCTTGACACTCCCTTTCGCCACCATTATAGGTACGGGCGCGTTTGCGCTCATGTCGGTCACAATCCTGCTATTGTTCTCTGATCGTGACCAGGTTTGGCTAGAAATTATCAGCAGCATCCCTCTACAGATCGGAGTCAACCTTGTGACAGTCCTGGCACTGAGCCCCCTATTGTCATGTCTCGGCCGCATCGGCGCGAAACAGCCACTCAATTCGTTCCGAAAGCATTCTTAGCCATGCCTCTTCACGCTCCTCTACCTGACGATGAAGGGAGAAAGCGCGCGTTTGAATGGCTGCTATTTGCAGCGGTACTGTTCTTTCTCCTTGTTACCGCACGTCTGTGGTATTTGCAGGTAATCAAAGCTGAACACTTTAAAAACCTTGCCCAGAGAAATCACACCCGCTATCTCCCCATAGCTGCTCCGCGTGGCACCATTTACGATCGGAACGGAGAAATTCTAGTAGGCAATCGGCCATCGTTTACAGTCTCTGCCCTGCGGCAGGATGTTATCGACAAAGAGTTGCTTATTGAGCGTATTGCCAATGTGCTTGAATGTCCCCCAGAGGAGATTCAACAAAACTGGAAAAGATACGAGTACTTCCCCCGTTACCTGCCCATTCCGCTCAAGACCGGAATTTCGCGCACCCAGGTTGAAAAACTCAGTGAAAACTCCATATACCTCCAGGGGATGATCATCGAAACCAAGCCGGTGCGCAGCTATCCAGGCGCCAATGCCGGAGCCCATATCCTCGGGCATGTTGGACTGATCAGCGCCGAAGAACTGGAGCAAAAACATGCGCACATAACCTATCGTGCCGGAGACTTGGTGGGAAAGAGCGGGCTGGAAAAACACCACAACAGCACCTTGCGCGGAATTGATGGACAACTCCTGGTTGAGGTGGATGTACGGGGCAAACTCCTGCGCCAGCGGATAAAGAGCCAACCTGTTCCGGGCAAAAACCTCACCCTAACTTTAGACAAAAAACTCCAGAGCCGCGCACAGAAAGAGCTCGAGGGGATGGCCGGGGCCGCAGTAGTTTTAAAAGTAAACAGTGGCGAAATTCTCGCCATGGTCAGTAGCCCTGCGTATAGTCCAGATATCTTCACCAACGGCATCAGTGCTAAAGATTGGCACGATCTTCTGCACCATCCACGCAATCCTTTGCAAAACCGGGCTCTTAGTGGTCAGTATCCCCCCGGATCCACTTTTAAACCTGTCATTGCCCTGCTGGCAGCAACCCATCCAGAAATAAGCGGAGTCGATGAAATTATATACTGCGCAGGGAAAACCAGGATAGGGAACCGAGATTTCCGCTGTTGGAAACGTACCGGACATGGGCCAACAAATCTTAAAAAAGCTATGCGCGAAAGTTGTGACGTATGGTACTACAACATCTCTATGCGTCTGGGGATTGACCGTATCGCCGCCATGGCGCGCGACCTGGGGCTTGGACAAAGCTACGATCTTCCTCTCGACAGCGAAAGTGACGGGCTCATACCAGACCGAGAATGGAAACGGCGCCGCTTCAACGAGCCTTGGTACATGGGAGAAACCGCTATCGCCGGTATTGGGCAGGGTTATGTTTTGACCACGCCCATGCAATTAGCCCTGATGACCGCTACAGTTGCTAACGGTGGTACTTTATACAGGCCCCACATAGTAAAAAGCATCACCACTTCCACCGATAATAAAGAGATTAAAGCTCCCCCTGAAGTGATACATAGTAGCGATATCCCCGCCGGAGCGGTAGCTCAGGTGCAGGCCAGTCTTGAAGCAGTGGTACATGACCCGCGCGGCACCGGAAGGTCATGCCGCATTGAAGGGCTGCGCATTGCAGGGAAAACTGGCACTGCGCAGGTTATTAGCCTTGCCGATGATGACGAGGAGAACATCTCCGCAGAAGAGATCGCCTACAGACACCGCGACCACGCGCTATTTATCGCATATGCCCCGGCCGACAACCCGGAGATTGCTACTGCAGTGATTGTTGAACACGGGGAATACGCAAGCAAAACCGCTATCCCTATAACCCGTGCGCTATTGTTGGAATATTTCAACCTTGAAAACCCGGCAGACGCAGAGAAAAGCACTGCCCCAACTATGCTAGAGAACTAAAGAGGAAAAAGAGATCTATGTTTGACCGGCGCTTAGTAACTAATCTGGACTGGGGTTTCCTGGCCTTAATCCTAGTGACTGCAGGGATTGGTATCGCTAACCTCTACAGCGCTACCTCTGGGCTAAAAACTGCAGCCCCCCCCCTGTACATTAAACAGAGTTATTGGCTCGGACTGGGCTTGCTGGTTATGGCGGTTGTATCCATTGTTGACTATCGTCGTCTGCTTCATATAGGACCTGCGGCCTACCTGATATGTACCGGAATGCTGGTGACAGTGCTAATTCTCGGCGAAACCAGCATGGGAGCAACACGCTGGCTCGACCTCGGTCTGTTCAACGTGCAACCAAGTGAAATAATGAAACCGGTGATAGTTATCATGCTGGCGCACTACTTCAGCAGGCACGAACATCCCGGCGGACACCGGCTAAAAAACCTTATCCTCCCAGGGTTAATTCTGCTTGTCCCAGTACTTCTGGTGATAAAGCAACCGGACCTAGGCACTGCATTAATGTTGTTGTTTATCGGCGCCACAATGGCACTCTTTTCCGGTATCCGCCCCCCCACCCTCGCCTGCCTGGGCAGTGCATTTGTGGGGATAGCCGCCGCAGGATGGTTTGTCCTCCATGAGTATCAACGTGCTCGGATCCGCACTTTTCTCGATCCTGAACGCGACCCTCTGGGAAGCGGCTATCACATCATCCAATCGAAGATCGCCATAGGTAGTGGTGGCTTCTGGGGGAAAGGATTTATGCAGGGATCGCAGTCCCAGCTTTCCTTCTTACCCGAGCGCCATACCGATTTTGCCTTTTCAGTCTTTGCAGAAGAGTGGGGTTTAATTGGTAGCCTCATCCTCCTTGCCCTCTATCTACTCATCATCTTCCGGGGAATTTTAGTGGCGCGCAAAGCTGCGAACAACTTCGGCATGTATCTGGCAATTGGTGCTACCGGCATCATCTTCTGGCACACTATTGTCAACCTGGGGATGGTTATGGGGTTGCTCCCAGTAGTTGGAGTCCCACTGCCTTTAATCTCTTACGGTGGCACCAGCATGATCACCACCATGATAGCGGTAGGTATGATTGTAAACGTAGGGATGCGACGTTTTATGTTCTAGCCTGAAGTTGGATAGGGCCGCAATTGTCAACAGGGGTGTACTGTGGACTTCGCCATACTCCTTTGCAGCATACGCAACAAGTTCGGAGCGCTTCAGCGCAACAGCGCTGGCTCCACGCTCGCTCCACCTCCCACATCAGCTCCCTCTTTTTTTAGCGTCTCTGCCCCTCTGTTTGTCCCTCTGTTTGCCCCTCTTCTCTTCTACATGCTGGGCGTAGCAGGGGTGGTCACTCTAGGCATTCCAGCCCTGTCTTTCCTGCGGATAGGGGCATGCGCCATTCTGGCTTGCCTCTTCTACCGCAGAGCGCCATCCCGCCTCCTGGTGTTAGCAACTGCATTGGTGTGGGGCGGAATAGCCACGTGGATGGCCCTTACCCCCACCCCGTATCATTTAAACCTGATCCACGAAATTGAAAACCAGCAGATTGTAGTTGCTGGCGAGGTAATCAGGGTGGAGACACAGCCGCAGCGCTGGCGCATGGACATGCAGGTCAACTCGATCCGTCGCGCTGAACAAGTGGCTGACGCCAAAGGGATGCACGTTCGGATCCATGTTGCCTCCGGTGTGCCCAACATCTACCCCGGTGATTATGTATATCTGCGTACCAGACTAAGACAACCGCACCCTTTTGCCACCCCCGGCGAGTTCAACTACGCACGCTATCTTATACAAAGAGATATAATCGCTTCTGGTGTTATTGCCGCTGGCGATACCATTGCGCGCATGGCACCCGCACACTCCCCCTCCCTCAGTGCCCGGATTGCGCATTGGCGCCAGCGCACCGCAACACATATTGCCGCACTCCTTCCGCCCGAATCTGCAGCATATGTACTAAGCCTTGCTCTGGGTGAAAAGACCCGCCTCAGCCCCGAACAACGCCAAACCCTGGCATTTACCGGGCTCTCTCATCTATTTTCTATCTCTGGGCTCCATCTGGGGATGATAGCTGCCTGCATCTACGCTTTGCTCCAATGGAGCTACAAACGCAGCACCACCCTGCTATTGTGGCAGCCAGTACAAAAAACTGTACCTTTACTGTGCTTGCCATTTGTACTTTTGTACCTGCTTCTCAGCGGTGCTGCGCTTCCCACCCTGCGCGCTGCAGTGATGCTGGGGGTTGCAGCGCTGCTCGCACTCCTTAGTTACCGCACACGCCCGAGTGCAATACTGATCCTGGCTGCGGTCCTAATCCTCCTTAACGACCCTCTGGCACTCCAATCTGCCTCTTTTCAACTCTCCTTTGCCGGGGTCGCGGCTCTATTATTAGTGCTACCCGTGTGGCACCGCCGCCTGCAACCAGGCTGGAAGCGCACCCTCATCCTGCTGTTTCTAACCTCCTACACGGCAGGACTCGCGACCACACCCTTTGCGCTGTGGCATTTTCACACTTTTGCACCTGCTACCGTGCTCAATAATCTTTTTGCCGTTCCCCTCGTAAGTTTCGTGGTTCTACCTCTTACGTTAAGCGCCACACTCCTGTTCAGCGTAGCACCGCAATTTGGTCTGCCCTTGCTGAAGTTGAGCGCAAACGTGCTTAACACTATCCTAAAATGGGGTAGCACCTTGGCAAGCGGTCCCCTTGCAGGGCAGTATATTTACTGTTCCTGGTGGAACTTTGCCGCGTTCTCTCTAACCTGCATGGCGTTGATTATGTGGGCCAGCTGCCACCGCAGGCTGGGCACGATTGGGTTAGGCGCCGCAGCCCTTCTGCTCCTTGCCGGGATCTACCCACAACCTGGTCCTGCCACCCTACGCCTGAGTGCCCTAAGTATCGGACAGGCCGATGCGTTCTTGATTCAGACTCCGGCACACAAAAACTATCTCGTTGATGGAGGGGGACTGTACTCCGATACCTTTGACACCGGTGCGCAACTAATTGCCCCTGCGCTTCAACGCCTCGGCGTTACCCATCTACATGCGGTAATCCTCACCCACGACCATCCTGATCACAGCAAGGGGTTGCATCACATTCTGCGCTATTTCCCTACTGCGACATTTCTTACCGGCGCACAACCTGGCAAACTGAACCCCGCACTGCGCGCTGTATTGCGCACCCCCAACACACCGCCAGTAGTGACGCTACCCGAGGGGTTGATTCGGCTTGACCCCCATACCTACCTGCATATCCCTGCGCAAAGCCATGCGAAAGTTAATGAGCGCTCCATTGCGGTTTTTGGCGGATATGGTGCGGAAGGGTTTCTCCTCACTGGCGACCTGGAAACAGAGGGGATGGCGCAACTATTCGAAGTGGAAGCGCCCACCCCTGTCACCCTGTTCAAATTACCGCACCACGGCAGTCGCAACTCGCTGCCGCAGCATTGGCTTGAAACCTGGGACATCAGCCATGCTATCGCCAGCTGCGGGCGCTACAACCACTTCGGCTTCCCCAATGTTTACGTATGTGATCTGCTGGAAAAAGCCGAGATCCCCCTGTGGCGCACCGACCTTCACGGAACAGTACAATTCAGCACCAACGGCAAGGGCTGGGCAGTGAAAAGCTGGAAAATTACACGCACAAACCCTTGACAGTAATAGCTTAACGGCATATTGATAGCATCCCGCCGGGAAACTTTGTGCTACCTATACCGCAAGCGAGTTGAAGCGCAATGCTCACCCCCGGCGTAACCACACAATAACTAGACAGGTATTTGAATTAATTTTCTGTCCCTGGACATCCATACGCAAGATCTTTTAGTAGAAGGAGATTCACGTGAGTATTACCGGCATCAAGGGGATGAACGACATTTTGCCCCAGGAGATAGCAGCATGGCAGTTCCTGGAACAGCAGGCGCGCCAGATTTTCCGCACCTACGGCTACAAAGAGATCAGAGTCCCCGTGGTGGAAAAGACCGAACTGTTCAGCCGTTCCATTGGCGAAACAACAGATATTGTAGAAAAAGAGATGTACACCTTTGAAGACAAAGGCAACAACTCCATCACCCTGCGCCCTGAGGGTACCGCCCCGGTAATGCGCTCCTTTATTCAGCATAAGCTCTACAATGAAGCTAACAGTTCCAAACTCTACTACATGGGCCCGATGTTCCGCTATGAACGCCCTCAAAAAGGGCGGTATCGCCAATTCCATCAGATTGGTGCGGAGGCCATAGGAGAAGATGACCCACGTATTGATGCCCAAGTGCTAGCGATGCTGAGTCATTTTTTCGAAGCGGTCGGCATTACCAACGTCACCCTCCAGATCAACTCCCTCGGCTGCACCGCGTGCCGACCTGGATACCGCACGGCTCTGATCGAATTTCTCACCCAGCGCCTTGACTCACTGTGTGACGACTGTAAGCGGCGCTACACTTCCAACCCTCTGCGTGTACTGGATTGCAAAGCAGCCGGATGTAAGGAAGCGACCCTACAGGCACCCTCGGTACTCGAACATCTGTGCCAAGAGTGCGACCAACATTTTTCTACCCTGCAACACCATCTGCATGCCCTGAAGGTGGAGTTCGAGATTAACAGCCGCATGGTGCGGGGCCTTGATTACTACACCAAGACGACGTTTGAGATGATCACCACCGCATTGGGTTCGCAGAATGCAGTTGCCGCCGGGGGACGCTATGACGGTCTGATTAAGGACCTAGGCGGGCCAGAACTCCCCGGCATCGGCTTTGCCATGGGGGTGGAACGTCTGGCGCTCCTGCTCGATCAAGATAAACTCCAAATAGATGTGCCCCAGCTGTTTATCGCCGCCCTCGGGGAACGCGCCCAGAACGAAAGCTTTATCCTGCTCAACCACCTGCAGCGGCAAAACGTGTATGCACACATGGATTTCTCCGGTAAAAGTCTGAAAGCGCAGATGCGCTTAGCCAACAAGCTCGGCAGCATATTCACCCTGGTACTGGGCGACAATGAGCTCGATACCGGCACGGCAAAACTTAAACGCATGGCAGATGGCACAGAGCAGGAGATAAAACTGGACACCCTCGCGCCCACAATCGCTGCAACCCTTGACGCCGGGGAAGCATAACGTCTATAATCTTCTGCTTTGTTTACGTGCTGATTAGCGGCTCGTTATCGTCGCCTTTATCACCTGCTCCACCGAGCAAAAGGTGGGTGACGCTGGCCAACACTAGCGGGTTCTTTACCCTTACACTACTACACAAATATACTGTTATACTGATACTTTCGGGAGGAAAAGCCGTTGAATGATACACTGGGACAATGGAAGCGCAGCCACTACTGTGGTGAACTGACAAGTGAACTTATCGGGCAGGAGGTCTGCCTGATGGGATGGGTTCAGCGGCGCCGCGACCACGGCGGACTGATCTTTATCGATTTGCGCGACCGCGAAGGGGTGGCACAGCTTGCTCTGGATCCGGACCGTGATTCAGAGGCTCATGCAAAGGCCGACACCGTGCGGGGCGAATACGTCATTGCCATCACCGGTACAGTCTCTCCACGTCCTGAAGGGACGATAAATCCGAAGATGAAAACCGGCGAGGTTGAGATCGAAGTTAGAGAACTCAAGATTCTCAATCAATCCAAGACCCCCCCGTTTGGCTTGGATGAACATACCGAAGTGGCGGAGAACCTGCGCCTTAAATACCGCTATCTGGATCTACGCCGCAGCGCCTTGCAGCACAACATGATCATGCGACATAAAATCGCACGTGCAGTGCGCACCTACCTCGATGAAGAACGCTTTCTCGAAATAGAAACCCCGGTATTGACCAAGAGCACCCCCGAAGGGGCGCGCGATTTCCTCGTCCCCAGTCGCATAAATAGCGGACACTTCTACGCTCTGCCCCAGTCACCGCAGCTATTCAAACAGCTTCTTATGGTTTCGGGTTATGATCGCTACTGTCAGATTGTAAAATGCTTCCGCGATGAGGATCTGCGCGCTGACCGCCAGCCAGAATTCACCCAGATCGATTGCGAGATGAGCTTTGTTACCAGCGACGATGTAATCACTATCATGGAGACCATGATAGCACGGGTATTCAAGGAGACTCTCAACCTTGAAGTGACCCTGCCCGTCGCGCGCATGACCTACACCGAGGCGTTGGATCGATTCGGGGTGGATAACCCTGACCTGCGCTTTGAGCTGGAACTGGTCGACATCACTGCGCTCGCCCAAGGGTGTGGCTTCAAGGTTTTTGCCGATGTTGCCGCACAGCACGGGCTGGTGAAGGGGATTAACGCCAAGGAGTGTGGACATTTCTCGCGCAAAGATATGGACGACCTGACCGATTTCGTCAAAATCTACGGTGCCAAAGGTCTCGCCTGGGTAAAGGTAAATGAGGATGGGTGGCAGTCACCTATCGGAAAGTTTTTTACCCCAGAAGAGATGGAGCAGATAAATCAGGCATTTGACGCCAAGCCTGGTGACTTGCTGATGTTTGTAGCCGACCGTGCCACAGTGACCAACGAATCACTTGGACGTCTGCGCGGACATCTGGGGAATAAACTTGGACTTACAGATAAAAATACATACAAATTTGTGTGGATCACCGACTTCCCTTTGCTGGAGTGGGACGAAGAGGAACAGCGCCACTGTGCGGTTCACCACCCCTTTACCGCTCCGCGCGAGGCAGATATCCCGCTGCTGGATACTGACCCCGGCAAAGCCTGTGCCCAAGCATATGACCTTGTGCTCAACGGTTCCGAAATTGGTGGTGGAAGCATCCGTATCCACGATCAGCAGATCCAGAGCAAGATGTTTGAGCTTCTCGGCATCGGTGCGGAAGAGGCACAAACTAAGTTTGGCTTTCTTCTTGATGCGCTCCAGTACGGGGCACCGCCTCATGGAGGGCTCGCCTTCGGCCTTGACCGCCTCGCTATGATCATTACCGGCTCCGACTCCATTCGGGACGTAATTGCATTCCCTAAGACCCAGAAAGGGACGTGTCTGCTCTCAGACGCACCGGGAGAAGTGGACGAAAAGCAACTCCAGGAACTCTCCCTGCGGCTGCGAAAGACTAAAAAAGACTAAACTGAGCTGTCGACTCAGTTACATTTCCCTTGCCCCCAAAGCCTTTTGGGAGGCAAGGGAAATCCTTGTGCGCCAACAACCAACAATACACACTCAGCGATTGGGCATCGTCTCGATCCTGCATGAAATCACACACGTATGCATATAGACTCAACTTCTACAGCAGCTGCAACCCAAACCGAATCACGCCACAGCTACAATTTGTGTGGCAAACTCGCACGTTGCGGCTTAGTTCTCATGGTGCTATCGATTATGTGTGCATGCAGTGCTACCCAGATGCACGACCACCCTGCTCCAGTAAGCGCAATACCTCCCAGCGCCACCGCAGATCTTGATACACAAGCAACAGCACCGCCCGCACATAAAGAGATGCAGACTGACAGAGAGCAAAACATTCCAAAACCCAGCTCCGAAGCTGCAGTAGTCGCCCTTGAGGATCAGGGTGATAATGGCGTAGCTCTCGAATCTGGCGCGGCTTCAACCTTAGAAAGCCCCGCAAAACCTGAGGTGTCCGAAGCGGGCGTAACTCCTACTGCAAAGACAACACCATTGACCCAACCGCCCACTCCACCTGCGGTGCTGAAACACTACACGGTCAAGGGTGGCGAAAACCTCTACACGATTGCACATCTGCCGACAATCTACGCCGATGGTATGCTCTGGCCTCTTATTTACCGTGCCAACAGAGATCAAATCAAGAACCCGCGCCAAATTTACCCCGGTCAGGTGCTCAATATTCCGCGCAACATATCTGAACCAGACAAAGAACTGGCACGTACCACCGCCAAAGAAAGCACAGTTTTTACTTCTGACGCTCAAGCAGCCGACTAGCAACTGTCTTCTATAAACCACTGTTTCATTTCTCTTTGCCGAGACATCCATTTACCCAACGCAGTCCTCTCAAATTCCCTTGACAGCCTATCCCCTTTTGCATACTGTATACCTGTTAAATCGGCGTTCGCTTAAAGTTCGAAACGCTCTACACTGCACAAATTTACAAGGAACGGGATCCTAACGGAATGAACTCAAGCCACAGCATACAGGTAGCCTCTGCACCTTCTGATTCAACGTGGAACCGGTTGCAACCTAACGCTACAGCTATGCGCCTTTATGAGAATGCCGCAATGTTCAACCTTCATTGCCTCTGACTTTTTTTACCCGTGCCGGTGTGACATGTAGTCGCTCCGGCTTTTTATTCATTTAATTGATTTTGAAGGAGAGAAACATGGCAAGAGCAAAGATTTCCCTGATTGGTGGTGGACAGATCGGTGGCGTACTTGCACAGCTGTGCGCCTTGCGCGAACTTGGTGACGTAGTACTGTTCGACATTGTCGAGAACATGCCTCAGGGCAAGATGCTCGACATCGCGGAAGTTGCTCGCGTAGATCAATTCGACGTTGACCTCAAAGGAACCAACGATTACAAAGATATCGTCGGTTCTGATATCGTAATCGTTACGGCTGGTCTGCCACGCAAGCCGGGCATGAGCCGTGACGACCTGCTCGCTGTTAACGCGAAAATCATGAAGCAGGTTTCTGAAGGGATCAAAGAATATGCTCCCGATTCATTTGTAATCATCATCTCTAACCCCCTCGATGCCATGGTTACCCTGTGCCAGAAGGTTACCGGCTTCCCACCTGAGCGTATCATGGGTCAGGCAGGCGTTCTCGACTCCAACCGTTTCTGCTCTTTCATCGCCTGGGAACTGGGGGTATCAGTACGCGACGTAAACGCCATGGTACTTGGTGGTCACGGCGACACCATGGTTCCCATCGTGCGTTATGCCAACATCAACGGTGTTCCGGTAATGGAGCAACTGGTACGTAAGCACGGTGAAGCTAAGGCCAAAGAAGTTATGACTGCTATGGTTGAGCGCACCAAAATGGCCGGTGGCGAAGTGGTTAAGCTGCTTGGCAACGGCTCAGCGTTCTATAGCCCGGCTTCTTCTGCTATCGCTATGGCAGAAGCGATCCTGCGCGACCAGAAGCGTGTTCTGCCCGTATGTGCTCTCCTCCGGGGTGAGTTTGGCGTAGACAACTACTATGTAGGCGTTCCCTGTATCCTCGGTGCCAATGGTATCGAAGGGATCATTGAATTTGAACTGGACGCTGAAGAGCAGGCACTGTTCGACAACTCTGTTGCTGCAGTTAAAGGTCTTATTGATGAGCTGCCTACCATCCTCCCGGACATGGCAGACGTACTGAAGTCATAATGTAAGAACTGGGCTACATATACCCATACAACAAGGGCAATGGCGACATTGCCCTTGTTGCTTACCTACAGCCATCCTAACCCTTCAGAGCACAACCATTTAATTCTTTAACCGCACTGTTGGAACAATATAGCCTGGCTGAAACAGTCAATCATTTAATAGTTTAGGCGTTATCACGCCTTGCGCCTGAACTCATTTGGTGGTATATACAATCGCGTTTGGCTATGGTACTTAACTACCTGCAACGAGGTTGTTGATATCCACTCTTATTTGTTTCGCTTATTGCCTGCTACAAATGCTGTGGCAGACGGAAACATAGAACAGATCGTTATTTAACAGGAGACAGTATGGCTGAGAATGCAAAACTCACAAAATCTGAGCAAATTGTCGTAAAGTTTGCCGGTGATTCCGGCGACGGCATGCAGCTCATTGGCAACCAGCTTACCGCTCTAGCAGCATTAGACGGTAATGATGTTAACTCCCTGCCGGATTATCCGTCAGAGATCCGGGCTCCAGCCGGAACAATCGCTGGGGTATCCGGCTTCCAGATGGCTCTGGGTGATCACAAAATCTACACTGCTGGTGACCATCCCGACGTCTTGGTAGCGTTCAACCCCGCTGCGGTAAAGCACAGCTCCAAATTTGTGAAGCCCGGCGGCATGATCATCACCAACGCCGACTCCTTCACCGAGAAGGCGTGGACAAAGGTTGGCTACGAAAGCAATCCTCTCGAAGACGGCTCCCTGAAGGGTTATGATGTAAAAGCAATCCCTATGTTCACCCTCGTGCGCGAAGCACTGACTGACATGGATATGCCTACCGCAGCCAAAGATCGGTGTAAAAACTTCTTCGTTATGGGTGTACTGTGCTGGCTGTTCAACAAAGATCAGCAGCTGGTGCTGGACTTCATCCAGGAGAAGTTTGGTCCCAAGGCAAGAAAGCCATTGCTCCAAGTTGCTGAAGCCAATACGCGCGCATTTAAAGCGGGCCTGAACTACGGTGAAACTGCCATCATGTTCCAGGAGCGCTATGACCTCGGTGCTGCGCAGCTCGAAAAAGGGCTGTACCGCAACATCACCGGTAACGATGCATCCGCTCTGGCTATTGCGGCAGCCGGATATAAATCTGGGCTGCAGCCGTTCATCGGCTCTTACCCCATCACGCCAGCAACAGACCTGCTTCACTACGCATCTGAATTCAAAGATGTGGGTCTGGTAACTATGCAGATGGAAGATGAGATCGCGGGCATCTGTAGTGCCGTGGGTGCGGCATACGCGGGCAATCTCGCATTTACCACCACTTCAGGCCCAGGACTTGCGCTGAAAACAGAAGCAGCAGGTATGGCACTGATTCTGGAACTACCGCTGGTAATTGTTAACGTTCAGCGTGGCGGTCCGTGTACAGGTCTGCCGACCAAGACCGAGCAGTCTGACCTGCTCCAGTCCATGTTCGGGCGCAACGGTGACAGCTACATGCCTATCATCGCGGCTAACAGCCCGGCGGACTGCTTTGATGCTACCTATCAGGGCGCTAAAATTGCGCTGCAGTACCGCACTCCGGTAATCGTGCTGACTGATGGTTACATCGGTCAGGGCAGCTGCCCCTGGAAAGTACCCACCATGGATGAGCTCGAAGACCTCACTCCATATGTAAACTTCTGGAAACCGGAAGATCATCCGGGCGAAACCTATCAGCCCTACAAGCGTGACCCTGAAACTCTGGCACGTGACTGGGCTATCCCTGGGACCAAAGGGGTACAACACCGCATCGGTACGCTGGAAAAAGACGCCCTCACTGGTGCAGTCAGCCATGATCCCATGAACCACCAGATCATGACAGAGACGCGTAAAGCCAAGGTTGATAATCTCGCAGCAGTTCTGCCGGAAGCTGAAATCAACGGCAAGGATTCCGGCAAAGTGCTGGTAATCAGCTGGGGTGGTACTTTTGGTGCAGTTAAAGGTGCTGTTGACCGTCTCATCGAAGAGGGCAAATCGGTATCCGGCGTCAACCTGCGCTGGGTATGGCCGTTCCCGCCAAACTTGGGCGACATCATCAGCCGCTTTGACAAGGTTCTCGTACCCGAGCTCAATATGGGGCAGCTCAGCCTGCTTCTGCGCGCAAAGTTTCTGGTTGATGTAGAAAGCCTCTCCAAGGTTCAGGGCGACCCGTTCCGTGAGTTTGAGGTGATCGACAAAGTCAACGAAATGTTAGGAGAATAAAAACCATGGCAGATACACAACTGACAAGAAAAGACTTCGCTTCTGATGCAGAGGTGAAATGGTGCCCCGGCTGTGGCGACTACGCCATTATGAACGCCGTGCGTGAGGGCATGGTTGCCGCTGGCAAGCCGCGTGATGAAGTGGCAATCGTATCCGGTATCGGCTGTTCCAGCCGGTTCCCATACTATATGGAAACCTACGGCCTCCACACTATTCATGGACGTGCCGCTGCAATTGCCTCTGGCGTAAAAGTTGCCAATCCGAAGCTTGACGTGTGGGTAATTTCCGGTGATGGTGACTCTACCGCCATCGGGGGTAATCACTTCATGCACGCAATTCGGCGCAACGTTAATCTGAAATACGTGTTGATCAACAACAAGATCTACGGTCTGACCAAAGGGCAGTACTCCCCCACTTCAGAGATGGGGCAGCGCTCCAAGACCAGCCCCTATGGGGTTATTGACTATCCCATGACACCACTGAAAGTGGCTATGGGCCTGGGCGCGACCTTTATTGCACGTGGCCTTGATTCAATCATGAAGCTCTCTAGCGAAATCTGTGTTCGTGGTGCTAAGCATCACGGCCTGAGCATGATGGAGATCTTCTCTAACTGCGTTATCTATAATGATGGCGCCCATAAGCAGCTCTCCAGCAAAGAAGAAGGGCCTAACCATCGGATCATTCTACGCCACGGTGAGAAGATGCTCTTTGGTACTGAAGATCAGTTCTGCCTCGTGCAGGAAGGCTTTGGCATCAAGAAGGCTAACGTTGCTGACGTAGCTGAAGCAGACATTCTGGTTCACGACGAGAAGAACGAAGAATTGGGTGCTCTCCTGGCTGGAATGCGCCCGGATGCAGATCTTCCTGTTGCGCTTGGCGTTATCTACGCGGATGAAAGCAAGAAAGAAACCTATGACGATATGGTATATAAGCAACTAGCCGATGTTAAAGCCAAACGTGGTCGCACTATGGATCAATTACTGCAAGAAGGTCACACCTGGACTGTTTAACCAGACGTTTGAGGTTTAAATCGCACCAATAAAAAAGGCCCGGATTTTCCGGGCCTTTTTTGTGTCCAGGCTGGTGGGATAACGATTTTCACTCCCTAAGTCAGAGCTGCTATTGCCGAACATTATCCTGCCTGACTAGTCCGACCCTTCCCATGCTTCAAGGCCCCAGCCTTGAAAGCGGGGCACCCAGGGTGACCGTTCCATACTTTCGGGTTCGCGGATACTTTCGGGGGCGTGAATATTCTGCGATTCGGGGATAGCTGCGCGGGTCCGGATGTTCTCCAGTTCGCGCACATCTTCCGCTTTCGCCTGCGGAACCGCAGCCTCCTCCTGTTCAGCCTCAACCTGCTTGCCCAACGTAGTCTCTGTAGTCTCTGTAGTCTCTGTAG
>CAZDRL010000006.1:8396-25902 GCA_964508035.1 uncultured Desulfuromonas sp. | reverse complement strand
TCAGCCTCAACCTGCTTGCCCAACGTAGTCTCTGTAGTCTCTGTAGTCTCTGTAGCGACAGGTGACTCTGTTACCTGCGCATTCTCTAAGGCCCCACTGCGCTCTACCCTCTTTGGGTGGGCGTTAACATCCAAAGCGCTAAACACTTTTACCACCCCCACTTCCCACTCAATTTCTTTACCATGCGCGTAGAAGTAGTCAGAGACCGCCTGAGTGCGCATGCCATCAACACCGCGTATCCGCAGATGTACACTGTCAAGGGTGCGCACCACTTCACTCTCACTATTCAGGTCGGTTTTATATCCGAACTCGCATTCCAGCACCGCATCAGCACGGGCTGGGTCTGGAGCAATATCCCACCCCAGCGCTTCAATTTGCTCGCGAACCAGAGCGTCCGTTCCTGCATCCGGCGCGTCCTTAACCACATAGGCAACGGTTTCAATATCACGGGGTGACCATGCATCTACAGTATCGACATGCAAGTGACTGCAGGCAGATCCAAACAGAAGTACAGATACACTTATACAGACTAAAAACAGGGCTTTCATATATCGCATTACTTCTCCTCCGAGTTCAGGGGCCACACAATGTCGAGTACCTGCTTCACATCATCTTCCTTAATCTTTTGGGGTGGCATAGTAGTTAATGGGCGAATCTTACGCGGGTTTTTAATCCAATCCTTGAGGTTGTCGCGTGTCCACGCTTTATCGTCTCGTGCGGTTGCGGGGTAAAATTCTGTCCCCATGCCGGAGAGATTAGGCCCGATGATATCAGTGCCCAGCCCTCCGTATTTATGGCTTAGCATACGATGGCATCTGCCACAGTGGCGGCTAAAAGGGTCCTCTTCCTGCGCTGCATGGGTGAAATATACCACCAAGGGACTGGAGGTTTCAGATGGAGGGGCGGTAAGCCCCCCTGAGTAGATGCGCGTCAGAATGGATGCCAGCTCTTTATCACTTAAGGGAAATAGTGGCATGAATACAGCAGGATCACGCACTGCTTCTTCCAACTCAAGACTGCTGCGCGCTGGTGCCACCGCATCAAGGTTGGTGGCAAAGTCGTTGCCTTTCTCTCCCGTCACATGACAGCGGCGACATGCAAATACCTTGAGCGCCCTCTCGCCCGCCTCAACCACAGCGCTGTGTGGCTGTACATACCAACTATGGCGTGGCAGCACCATACCAGCGTGCGCCAGGTTTTTACGTGAGGTCAGAGGATTACCTCGATGGCAAATATCACACTGCTGCAACTGCGTAGCGTTCCAATGCTGGCGCACCTCCGGGGCAGGACATGTAGCAGAATGACATGTGCCACACTGCTGCGCTGCTGCACTCTGCACCCAGAACACCGCCACAAGCAGAATCAGGCAAAACCGCTTAAAACCCAATTTTCCCCCCGAAAATAGAGCGCTACTATGGTCAATACAACAATGACGCCAAACACCAGCAGGGTAAGTACATTCACCCATTTCTGTTCGGGAGCGAACCAGCGCGCACGTTCCGCAGTTTTAGTGCCTGGTAGCCACGGCAAACATGCAAACACCACCCCCACCGCCAGCATAGGGTACACCGTATATTTGGAATAACTCACCACCTCCTGGGTCCACACCAGAAACCATGCCGCCCGCGATGGATTGGGCACATCGGAAAGATTGGCAGGCTCAAGCAACGGAGCGGGAAACAACGCGGCCAACACTAGCACCACCAAAAAACCTGCAGCCATGGCATTGCGGATTAAGGTGTAAAACACTGGGGAGCTCTTAACATATTCTTTCACAGGTAGGGAAGCACTCCTTTCTGACGCCGAATCTTGTAAAAGTGGATGGCACACAACACCAGAGTAGCCAGGGGTAGAAGCACAATATGCAGGACGTAAAAGCGCAGCAGGGATAAGGGCGCACCCACCTCATCCGGCACCATGAACGCGTGAAACAGTTCCCCCAGTGGCACCACCAGCACTAGCTCCATTCCCGTCTGCGTCGCCCACAGTGCAAGTTGATCCATGGGGAGCAAATATCCGGTGTAGCCAGAGAACAGAGCAAGGCAAAGGAGCAGAAACCCCACCACCCAGTTCCATTGGCGCGGGGGTCGATATGCACCGGTGAAGATTACGCGCAGCGTATGCAGAAACAACAACGACAGATAGAGATTGGCGCTGGTACGATGCAAACTGTGGAGAAAATGCCCCCCGAATACCTGCTCTTCGATATAGAGCACCGAATTATACGCCTCGGCTGAATGGGGGATATAGTAAAACGCAAGTAACACGCCACTCAGGAGCAACACCAGAAACATGGTGAACGCCAAGCCCCCCAGGCAGAATGTATAGCTAATCTGCAAGTTCTGTTTCAACACCACCCGCGGAAACAGGTGGCGGATAAAATCACGCATGTAATGTTCCTATGTAAACGGGGTGCGACTGTTTATTATGTGTAATTGTAAAATCCAACAAGCAGCAGGGGCTTATGGTACCCATGGACGGCGACAGTCGAACGGCCATGGACGGCACAAAGTGTCCCTTGGAATGGGTGCCATAAGCATTTGCTGAACAGTTTTCTACGTAGTGCCCACATGACGTGGGCGGTGGCCCACACCACCTTACTTTCCTTGCTTGTCCAAGGAAAGTAAGCAAAGGAAGGACACCCCAGATTATTGATTTAGAACCGTGGCGCAGCCCTTCGGGTTCCCTACGCTTATGCTGCCATGCGGCGGATGGACCTGAACTCGCTTCGCTCAAACAGGCGGTCCATCTTTTTCGCCTCCTGGCAGCAACGCTCCGGCTGCGGCACGAAGGGGGAGAAAGGCTGAACAAATCACGCTTTATTCTCAATTTTATCCTCAAACACGCGCAGCATCTCTCCGTTCTGCTCCAGGCGCAAATGGGGGAGCGCTTCAGTTGCAGGTCCCTTTACCACTCCACCGATGCTATTAAACTCACTGCCGTGACACGGACAGCTCATCCCCCGGGGCAACACGTTTACGGTGCATCCCAAGTGAGTACACACCAGGCTGATGGCGTGGACCTTCCCCTCTTCCCGCACCAGCGCTACCCGTTCATGGCGAAACACCAGCGCCCCCCGTTCCGGCATTTTGGTTACGGGCACTTCCAACAGCATCCGCGCTGCCTGGGGTGGCAAGGCAAAGAAACGCTGCAAAAACCAGGCTCCCCCGATTACCGCGGCGATGGTGGTGATGAAACGTCTTCGGGGTTTAGAAATTGTTGCCATTTTTCAATATATCTCCGCGTGTATTCCGGTCCGCGCTGCTGGAGTCTGTCTAACTCCGTCGGGGTGTAAAAACGTCCGTTGGATACTGTTTGACCCGCCTGGTTCCAGAATCCATCCAAGTGCAATCCATCCAGATCAGGGCGGTAGATGCGCGCATCATCAGGCTGAAGCACAAAGCGCCGTGCATCTGCATGACACGCATCGCACACGGGCCCTCCACGTTGGATGGTATGCGGGGTATACGCCTTCCACTCTGCAGCGAGGAGGCGGTTTTCCTCCCCCACCGGTTTGTTGTCGCGCATTGCTGAATAGTAGGCTAAAAACTGTGGCCGGATCGGACTCACTTTCCCGGCACTGTTCACCCCCAGAATCGGGCGGTCATGGCGTTTAAGATATGCACTTTTGCGATAGTTCTCCGCTGGCGTGCGCACCGAAAAATATTCTGCATTACTGCTCGCCTCGGTGCGGATATAGAAAGTGCCATATTCCTGTGCCGACCATGCTGCGTGACACGCCGCACAGGTCATGCGCTCCATATGCGGGGTGATAGAGTGCTCCAGCACTTCCGGGTCGGGCTCATGGCAGTCGGTGCAGGTTTTCGATGCCAACTCCCCGCGGCTCAAGCTCTCCATCCCATGACACGCGCCACAGCTCATCCCCGCCTGCGCATGCACATCAGGGCGCATCTTCAAATAGTGCTGCCCCTGCGCCTGCGGCCCACGCTGATAGCGTTCGTGGTCATCACGTGGAGCGCGCCCCATATAGTCCCATCCCACAAAGTAGCCGTTATGACACTCCAGACACTTCTGCGTGGAAGGGCGCCGAATTGCATGGGGATCATCACCATGGCAGTCAAGACAACTATCTACATGGCACCCCATACAGTTGGTAGCAAAAAACCTTGGATCTGCTTTATCCCAACTACGGGCGCAAAACTCCTGCTCAGGAATGCGCGTCGCCATATTGTGGGCAAATATGTGCTCCATCCCCGCATGGCACTTACTGCACCCCGGCGCACCACTTGCTCCTGCAGCAAGCGTTTCTGCGTGCTCGGCCGCGCTGTGGCACGCCTCACACGTCAGCTCCGCGTGGACACCACGGAGTTCTATTTCAGCGTGGCTCAGTGGCGGGATACAACTCCCGACCAGCAGCAGCAAGACGCAGACACTCTTCCAGACGTCCATAGTCTAACTTTTCTCCATATATAGGGTCGCGTGGATCGGTGTGACACACCAGACACTGATTTACCGCAAACACACCTCTGATCTCCTGCGTATTTAACGGACGGCTGTGTTCACGTACAATTCCGCTAAACGCACGGATCTCCCCGCCACGCATCTGCATAAATCCATCCAGCGGTTTATCCTCCGCCTTTTCACATAAAAACTGTGCCTGAATCTCCCCTTGAGCTACGCTGTGCTGCCCAAACCCCATAAACTGGGGATTTGCATGGCATTCACTGCACCCCACGGCCTTGTCTGCAGTGTTGTGGGAGTAAAATGGCGCAAAGCGGAGCTGATTTTTCCCTTTGAACTTCGCCACATATTCGTGTTTCAGCACTTCACCGCGCCGATCCTTGATGGTTAGAAACGTCTGGCAGCCCGGCGTCACGGGTGAGATCTCGCCGCGTTGATCCAAGGCAAGGGCAAACGGATACAGATCACGATAGTCTTCCGATTCGATAAATTTCCCCCTGGTGTGGCGCTGCTTAACAAAATCTTCCCCCGGCTGGGTGCGGTCATATTCGGTATGGCAGCCAAAGCACTGTGGCACCGCGCGGGAGTGACACGCATAGCAGTTGAGGCGTTCATGCCCCACAATTTTGTGCTCCGGCGTATTGGTGATCACCTTGCTCACATGGCGCTTACCGTCGCGCTTACCCAACAGCACTATTTCATCACCTTCCTTATACACGTTCGCATATGGGCGCCCTTTAGAGGTCAACACCCGCGCCGCATGCTGCGGTGGTTGCACCGCGTAGTTATTTGCCTCCCGCACCGCTTCGCTGTTTTCACGCTCTGGTGCGGCCACCTGCGGAAACTCTGTGGCACTGCCGTGGCAGTCGCTACAGTGAACCTCCACCTGATGGTACATGTTTTCATACGCGTATCCATCCCCCATCACATCGCGCGAGGTATGGCAGTCGATACACTCCATCCCCTTCTGATGGTGAATATCCGCATGGATGCTGGTGATATTACGCGGCCCCCCCATAAGCTCCGGCCCAGGAATTGCGTCCCTGGTTGGCACGAGCGAATTGTTGCCATCATTCTTTCCCTGATAGGTTAAAGCCATGCGTCCGCTGCGATTATGACACCGCAGGCATACATCATTATCCGGCAAAGACTCAAGGGCGTGGGTCTCTGAATGGGGCCATTTCCCCCTCATGCTCAGGTCGTTGCCCGTATAGGTACCATTTTCGTTGAAGGGGAAGTGACATGCGGCACATCCAGAGGCGTGTGAGCTCCGCCACACCTGATGGTTTTCCACTCCGATGTGACACAGCGCGCAGAACTTGCGATACAACTCCCCTGCCAGATTATCTAACTCCGCCACACTCAAACGGGTGACCGGGTTGCCTTCAGCATCAAACAGCTCCTCGGTAGCGGTGGCGTACAGCTGTTCGTCGTCCCCCTCCCACGTAAGTTGAATGTTTTTGATAAACCCAGTGTTGGTGTACATGAGGTTGGAGCGCACCCGCTCCAGCTGGTACGGATGGCACTTGCCGCAGGTTTTCTCCCACACTTGCGGTGCTGAAGGGTTACGCGGCCCATACATCCCCGCGTGGGCTTTTTTCATATTGGTTTCGGTTACATCGCCGCCGTGGCAGGCAACACATTCCATATGCGATTCCGACGCCAGCTCAAGCCCCACATGGCAGCGTTCGCACTGGTTCTCGTTCTCCGCAAAAAAACATCCGCCCAGAGGCAACAACAACTGTGTCAGAGCAATACCAGCACCGATGGCCCTTAGGTATTTGAGGGCCCAGTTTTTAAATGTGAGGATAAGCGTCATAGAAAGGTTCCGATGCCTGCAGATTTAACATAAGGTGTATTTTCAGACGGCAATCTAACCGCGCGAATTGTAACATGAACAGCCGATGAGGCGAAAAATTTTTCGCCCCTACCATTGCATACCACCGTGGTTGACGGTATGCAATCCCACGCAGAGCGTGGGAACGAGGTAGGGGCACGGCGCGCCGTGCCCCTACGGGCCAGCCCCTACAACACAAAAGGCCCCCGCGAAATGCGGGAGCCTTTTGTGTCAGTATTGCCTTGTTGATCTACCTACAGGGTTAGAAAATCACCTGCAGCTGTGCAGTCAAACTATCAAAGTCTTCACAGTTGGTGCCTTTTACTTCGGTATCGAAGTCAACGGTTGAATACTCAACCGTAAGCTTGAGGTTCTGCCCACGGAAGTAGTAGTTAAACCCACCCCCATACCAGTCAACTTCCTGATCGTATACGCCCCAGTGAGCGAAAGACCAGTTCTCCGCACGCGCAAAGAACTGCAGCGGAATGTTGGGGAGCATATAGCCGATCATGGAGTAGCCACCGTTCTTTTCGCCACTCAGACCCATAGTGTCAACATCGGGGTTTGCCCCTTTGTATGCATCGTCCAGATCGTAATCAACATATGCGGTTGAGAACGTGAAGGTACCGATATCTTCGATAGGATACTCAACATAGAAGTCAACGGACCAGGCGTTGAAGTCCACTTTGTCATTCTGCAGCACAGTGTTGCCATAGGCTACATCAGCCTCGTACTGGTAGGAAGCACCAAGGGTGATAACCTTCTTCGCACCCATGTAGGTACCGCGGTAGCCAAAACCGGTTTCCTTATCCAGGAAGGTCAAGTGCGCGCGCGCCCCATAGCGGAAGTTTGAATCGGGAGCGGAGCTGGAATCGTTGCGCCCGTTCATCACTTCGAGACGATACTGGAAGATATCCTCAAACAGGTTACCCCACATCACCACACCCTTATCGCGAGTACTTACGAAAGGGGTGCTGACCAATACGGAGCGGTCTAAGGTAAGGGGCTTTTCACATGCTTCAAGGTTGGCACGGGTCAGGCTGTGCTTCAACTTACCGACACGAAACTGAACCGCATCGTTGTACTTGAAGCGAAACTGCGCATCCAGCAGGGTAAAATCGGAATTGTTCCCGTCAGACACATCAAATGGAGTGATGTTGTTGTCCTCGCGGAATTCGGTTTGTACATAGATACCTAAACCTTCATACACGCCGATGAGCGCAATGCGATTGCGGCGGAAGTTGAACTCCATGGTGTCATCACCAGAACTAGAACCGGAACCAGTATCGCGGTAGTTGAGCTGAAACTGGCCGTTATACTCCAGTTTCAACAATCCCTGATCTTCAGGACCAAAGGTCCACACGGGGCCAGCAAATGCTGAGGTAGCCAGCATCACCAGACCAGTACATGCAGCCAGCACTTTAGTAGTAAAATTCACAATATATCTCCTTATTCTTGGATAATCATTATATCGCTACGTACACTGAATCTAGCTTCGGGGCAGATTAACACCCGCCACCGCCGCCAGATACTGGTCCTGAAGCACCGCCTGCACCGGCAGCCGGTGCAGCCCAGTACTCGTAGTCTTCATCTTCGAGAGTGTTTGCACCAGCATCATATGGAGACATAGGCGCTGCATAAAACTCAGGCTGGTAAATATCATCTGTGTAATCGTAGTTAAATGAAATCTCTGACATCAACTCATCGGTTGCCCACTCTTCGTATCCTGCTGGGAGCGCATAAGTTGGGCTGGGAACGACATCAGTACGGGCAGTGAGACTACCCCACTGGCTCCAGGAACCATCGTACAACATAATATCCCAGTCAAGAACTGCATCCATAGGGGTGAAACCGTTAGCCGCAAGATTACCCGCGCGGCAGTAAGTTGCAATGGTCTTGCTACCATCTGCGCCAAGGCTTGTCAGATATGCTTCCATTTCGGCTTTACTCTTGTAAGTACCGTCAGCATTGTAGAGCTCTGTAGTGATGTTAGCGGCGCCGCTCGCATAAAGAACCTCATCCTGTACCATATCGAACATACGGCCCTGGAAAGCTACATAACCTCCTGCTCCACCAGTTACTGTTTCTTTAATCGTTGCAGCGTCGGTAACTGAAGTAGCACCATAGGCTGCAAAGGGTACTAGAGTTTCTTCGTCTAATCCTATGATCATCTCGTTGAGAGAAGCTCTGACATTCAGATTTGGACCGTTAACCAGATCTTTTACGCTGAAAGTTGAGGCTGCAATCACAGGATTAACCGTTGTCAGGCTATTGCCCGCTGCGGTCCAGGCGGCGGTACCGCCGTTAAGAATTTTCAACTGACTTTTAGGGAAGCCCCAGTAGCGGAAGAAGAAATAAATGCGCTCAGAGTTGTTGCCCATAAACACAACGGTGCTGTTGGCGGTGATACCACGCTCTTGGAGCATAGCGTCCATGGTCTCACCATCAGGCACCATGTTGCCACTCAGGATGGGACCTTCAACGCGGCTAATCCCTGAAACGGCCCATTCCTGTGCTCCAGGAATGTGGCCAGCGGCATAACCTTTCTGCTGCAAAATGACAACATTTTCATAGCTACTAGTGCTGTTTACTTTACCCTGATCGATCCATGCCTTCAGGGTGTCGGCAGTGATCAGAACATTACTGCTTTGGCCCTCAAGAGGAGCGGTGTTTCCGGTACCTGGGGTGCTGTAGCTATCCGACCCACCGCCGCTACCGCAACCGGTGAGGGTAAAGGTACCCACGAACAGAACCATCAACAACAGCGCCAGGCGCTTGCTTACGTACTTACAGTGGTGTTTCATACGACCTCCATAAAAGTGTTGTAAATAACCAAACTTTCTACCAGAACTTAAAAAGACAGCCTCCTTTCATGAAACATGAAAAAAGAACAGTTTTCCCTGCGGGGAAAACTGTAACCACGGAAGGCGGGTAAGAACAATCGTTCCGTCTGGAGTTTCGGGCTGGCAGTCCAGAATGGCGCGATTCCATTTGTTCCAGGCAATGCCTTCCTCCCTTAATCTTTGTTGTGAAAGAAGAACAACTTTTCGAGATAAGAAAACTAATAACACAGCAAGCAAAAAAACAAAAGAAAATCCGCTCAAAACCTTATGTGTAAATTCGGGCTCATTATTGCACTAAAAACAAAAAAGTAAAACCTGACTATGTTTCTCTGCAACTTGCGGCTTGCCCAGACACAAAACGGGAAACAAACCGCGCCACAAAAAGCTATATATCAAATTCAGCCCAAATGGGGCAGTGGTCAGAAGGTTTATCCATGGCGCGGATATTATAGTCGATACCCGCAGTGCGGCAATGGTGCTGGAGTGCGCTGCTTGCCAGAACTAAGTCGATGCGTAACCCCCGCTTAGGATCGCGCTCAAACCCGCGGCTGCGGTAGTCAAACCAGCTGTAGATTCCTGTTGTGGCGGGGTCGAGCTGTGCAGCATCGGGATGGCAGGAGCGGTAGGTATCGTGGAACCCTACCCCCATAAGGGTGGCAAGCCAGGCGCGCTCTTCGGGGAGGAAACAACACTTCCCCTGGCGCAGCCAGCGCTTTTCGTTATCGGCACCAATACCAACATCGGCGCCTGCAGGGGCAACATTCATATCCCCCACCACTGCCACCAGCTCGGTAGCGCAGAGGTGGGTCTGGAGCATGTGGGTCAGGTCGGCGTAGAACTTCTCTTTAGCGGGGAATTTCACTGGATGTTCGCGCTTCTCCCCTTGGGGGAAATAGCCATTAAACACCTTGATACTTGAACCTGCGGGGGTGGGATATTCTGCATAAATCAGACGCCGCTGCGCCTTACTATTGTCATGGGGGTCATCGTGGGGGAAACCGTACGCGACCGCGAGAGGCTCGACGCGGGACAGAAGGGCCACACCGTAGTGACCCTTCTGTCCGAAACAGCGTACATGATAGCCAAGCTTATCAATGTCTGAATACGGAAACTGGTCATCGTGGACCTTGGTTTCCTGTAGCGCAATAACATCGGGCGTATGCACCTTGACCAGTTCAGCAAGTTGGTGCAGACGCGCGCGGATACCGTTGACATTGAAGGATACTATTTTCATCCAGGGGAACCTCTCAGGCTGTTGGTGAAAACACTATACAGTTACGAAAATACTATACAGTTACCTGTCCCCTAATCACAGCGTTGAAGGATGTCGATAATCACCTCTTTGGTGTATTCGTGCAGACCCCATTTTTGCGCAAGCATTGTGGCATTCTCGGCAATGGCGGGGATATCTTCTGCTGGGATATTCCCCTCGCTCAGGTTGATGGGGGAACCGATCTTGCGGAACCAGTTTTTCAACGCTTCGCTGGCAAAGAGACCGCGCTCTGCGGTACTGCCACCGCTACAGCGGAAGACACGGTTAGCAAAGCGCGCGAATTTTTCTGGGGTGCGCTCCGCCTGGTATGCCATCCACGCAGGGATAACAATAGAAAGGCCTGCACCGTGATGAATATCGTACATGGCGCTCAGGGAGTGCTCAATCATGTGGTTGGGCATGCCGTATTCGCCGATACCTGCAGTGGAGAGACCATTGAGCGCCAGAGTTGACGCCCACATCATGTTGGCGCGCGCGTCGGCATCATCACCGTGACGCAAAAGGCGTTCGGTTGCTCCCATAATTACCTTGACCGTGCCCTCTACAAAACGATCTTGCAATGGGGTTTCGGTATCGGTGCTGGTAAAATAACCCTCAATAAGGTGGGAGATAGCGTCCACCGCGGCATATGCAGTGTAGTCAGAGGGAACTGTGTAGGTGAGTTCGGGATCGAGAATGGAAATTTCAGGGAAGAGCGGGGTGCCGTTGATATTGAATTTCTGTTGGGTTTTTTCGTTGGTTACCACGCCGCCGCAGTTCATTTCGGAACCGGTAGCCGCAAGGGTAATAACCGTGACTAGCGGTAATGCATCTTCCACCTTGGCCTTGTCGATGAAAAAGTCCCACACATCACCGGCGTACTTAACGCCAGCGGCAATCGCCTTCGCTTCATCCAGAACACTGCCTCCCCCGGCGGCAAGGACAACATCGACATTTTCTTTTTTCGCCAGTTCTATCCCTGCTTGGGTATGGCTCAAAACTGGATTGGACTTAACTCCGCCGAACTCTACCCACTCAACTCCAGCCTCTTGCAGGGAGGTAGTTATGCGATCAAAGACACCTGTACTTTTCAGGCTACTCTGACCATAGACGAGGAGAGCTTTCTTCCCGTAAGGGGCGGTTGCTTTTCCGACCTTATCCACTTTACCGGCACCAAAATCAATCTTTGTCGGATTGTGAAACACAAACGGCTGCATAGAATCTCCTTTAGGTCCTGTTTTTTTGAAGCCATAACATTATTTACTGCCAGCCTTCCCCCACGGAATAGCGGCACGCAAAAAGTAAATTACAAAATCGATATCATGATGTCATTAGCTACCACATATCTAACGTGGTGGTTATTGTACTTAAGACAGTATATTGTGCAACACCTTCCGCACTGCGGCGGCAGAATAAGCTTCGATCCGAACCTGTTTATGTCTGCTGGTGTGGCCGCGCTCGATAGTAACATAGCTCTTGGCGCACCCCAAAAGGCGCGCAAAAAAGGCGCAACACATTTTATTTGCTGCACCATCTACCGGTGGAGAGGTAAGGCGCACCTTCAGCTCCTCCCCCTGAAGACCGCACACAGCGTTTTTGCTCGCACGCGGTTGCACCAATACCGCAATAAGGGTGGCATCCTTGCTCTGGGTTACACAGCACTGCAGGTCATCTACACTCATTCTCGACACACTTGGGTGAAATTATCCGGGTTAAAAGCTGTATGCCAGCCCCACCAGCGCCGCATGCACGATGCGTTGCACAAACGAGAGCCCCAACAGCAGCACCAGGGGGGAAAAGTCGATGCCACCGAACTGGAGTGGAATCAAACGTTGAATGCGGTACAGTACAGGATCGGTGGCACGGTGCAGAAAACGCACTATGGGATTGTAAGGATCGGGATTAACCCACGATATCACTGCGCGCGCCACTAAGATGATGATGTACAGACTGAACGCCAGATCGACTAAGCCGGCGAGCGCCAGAAAAAACTCACGTAAAAACATATATCTATATCCTCCACTACAGCCTCTACTACAAAGTCAAACTAAGGATTAAAAGAGTAATGATAGCAAAGTATCAGGCGGAGCAACAGGGGAAATTAGCGCCCTATTCCGAACAAAGCAGTATTCAGGCGCGCGTAATTCAGCTAATCAAACTTATGGTTGCTGTGCTGAACAAAGATGGAGGTAGAGGCGACGGAGTTTTGACATCCCCACAGATTGGGAGTAATGTAATTTCCGCGTGGATACATGCTTACGTATGACACGTAACACCAGGGACAAATTATGATAAAACACTTCTTACATACAAACACCGGGTTTGGTTCTAGGGGAGAGTAAGGTATGTATCGTACAAACAACCTGAACATTAAAGGTTTTACTGAAGTTGTTGCGCCGGCACAGCTTAAACAGGTATTTCCGCAGTCTTACGCAGCGTCAGAATTTGTGGCAAAATCGCGCCAGCAGATTATAGATGTGTTGGATAACCGTGACAAACGCCTCATGATTCTGGTGGGGCCGTGCTCTATCCACGACTCGGCGTGTGCGCTTGACTATGCTCGGCGTTTGGCAAAACTTAAAGATGAGTTGAGCGATCAACTCCTGCTGGTTATGCGGGTGTATTTCGAAAAACCTCGCACTACGGTGGGATGGAAAGGGCTGATCAACGACCCCGATCTGAATGGAACGCACCAGATATCCAAAGGGCTGGGGGTGGCACGTCAGCTGTTTTGCTCCATTACCGATCTGGGCTTGCCTGTAGCGACGGAGATGCTCGACACCATCACACCGCAGTACTTTGCCGACCTCATCAGTTGGGGTGCTATTGGCGCGAGAACGACGGAGTCGCAGCCACATCGAGAGATGTCGAGCGGGTTGTCGTTTCCAGTTGGGTTCAAAAACAGCACCGATGGTAATCTGCGCATTGCCATGGATGCTATGAGCGCAGCGGCACACGAGCACAGCTTTCTGGGGATAAATCGCTTCGGCAGGATCTCTATCGTTGAGACCAGCGGCAACGCGCATGTACATATTGTGTTGCGCGGGGGTGGTGGAAAACCCAACTACGCGCGTGCGGATATTGCCGCCACGCAGGCGCAGCTGGAACAGCGGAATCTTCCAGGTGCCATCATGGTAGACTGCAGCCACGCGAACTCCAACAAGGATCATACGCGCCAACCTGCGGTAGCGTTCGATGTGCTGGATCAATTGGAAGAGGGAAATACTTCCATCCGCGCGTTGATGATTGAAAGCAACATCGAATGTGGCAATCAGCCGATCGATGCCCCCGAGCTAAAATACGGCGTTTCGGTGACTGACAAGTGCATCAGTTGGGAAGAGACAGAGGAGTTGCTGCGTAAGATCCATCAACGCCTGCAAAAGATGGGTGGACGCAAGACGGGTTAAGTTTACCCTTGGCATAAAATATCCGCAAAATTAGTGCGCATACCTTGCGCATACCTCTGTAGGGGCGAAAGTTTTTCGCCCCTACAGGTGTTTTATCCCTGGGCACTAGACAGAAAAATGGGTCAGCGCGATCTTCGCGACTGCGGTACCGATGCTTAGCGAGGCGGTAGCCGCAGGGGAAGGAGCGTTTAAGACATGAACCATCCCCTCCCCTTCGTGGATACAAAAATCATCCAGGAGCGAGCCATCGCGCGCCACCGCTTGGGCGCGCACTCCAGCCCCGGCACGATAAATAGAATCAGCCTGTAGACTGGGAACCAAAGCGCGCAGATCACGCAGCATCTGAGTTTTGCTCAAGGAGCGACGGTATTCTCCCAACCCTACGCGCCAGTAGCGCCGTGCCAGCCGGGCAAACCCGGGGAACTTAAGGGTATCCAACATATCGCTCGGGCTGAAATCCCACAGTTTATACCCTTCACGTTTGAACGCCAGCACCGCATTCGGGCCTGCCTCTACCCCGCCGTCGACCATGCGGGTGTAATGCACCCCCAGAAAGGGAAACTTAGGGTCCGGCACTGGATAGATAAGATTCCGCACCATATGGCGCTGTTCAGGCCGAAGTTTGTAGTATTCGCCCCGAAAAGGGATAATCTTCACTTCCGGCTCCACCCCACACATTGAGGCGACCCGGTCGCTGTGGAGCCCGGCACAGTTAACTATAAAGCGTGTTTCTATCACCCCCGCAGCAGTGTAGAGGCGAAATCCCGTTTCACGCCGTTCCACGCGCTGCACCTCGGCATGAGTGCGAATGGTACCGCCCCGCTGCTCCACCTTGGCGGCAAAGGCCTGAGTCACAGCAGTGTAATCTACTATTCCGGTCTGAGGCACGTGAAGCCCGGCAATACCACTCACATGGGGTTCATAGGTGCGCAACTCTGCGCCGGTGAGGCGCGTAATACCGTTGAGACCGTTCTCGCGCCCGCGCCGCTCCAACTCATCCAGTGCCGGGAGTTGCCCTTCATCCACCGCAACGACAATTTTGCCACAGCGCTCGTGGGTAATCTCTTCGGCAGCACAAAAGGCGTACAACGCTTCACGCCCTTCGGCGCAGTTACGCGCCTTAAGCGAACCGGGGCGGTAATACAGACCGGAGTGGATCACCCCACTGTTGTTCCCGGTCTGATGCGCAGCTAAATGTGCTTCTTTCTCCAGTACAACCACCTTGGTCCCCGGAGCCTGCTCTGTAAGCGCCTTCGCAGTGGCGACACCAACAATGCCACCACCAATTACTGCAACGTCATAACATTCCATAGAATTGACACCTTAACTACAGCTCTACATGTAAAGCTGCGGACCAGTTCCATTTAAAACCAGATTAAGTGATGGAGTCATGGTTCCCAGTAAAAGGGGCCTGGCTCACGGATAGAGCCAGAGCCAGATAAGCTTCAGGACGAGTTTATGCGTCTCTGGAACCGGGAATTGTGGCTCTGCTCACCTCTGGAGGGAACTGTTATCGCATAAAAAACTACGCATCACTCTGTGCATCAGCAACCATGAGACGCACATCATCGATATTTACACTCTTGATCTCTTTCCCATCCCGTTCGCAGCGCACCAGCCCTTCATCTACCCAAAAAAGCAGTTTACTCGGCTTGATGCCATATTTTTCTGCTGCAGCCTCTACTTCGTACCAAGTTTTTCCGAGAGCCATAGATACCTCCTGTGGTGGGTGAACTATCTTCTGTGTGTCCAAGTCTAACAGAACCCAAACGATTGACCACCGCTGGTTACAGATCGTTGAGCAGGCGATACAGCATCTGCTGAAGTTCCCACACCTTAGTGGCAGAAGCTTCCGCCCCATCTTCGGCAAAGAGAAGACGTGCGCGGTCGAGAAGATTATGTGCATCGAGCAGGATGGGTGAGAGATGTTGCTCAATACGCATGCGCGGGATCTCCCCGACTGACTCCAGTTGTTCACTGAGAAGATTTGTCCCATTGTGTAACACTTTCAACGCACGTGCGGGGGCATTCTCGTTTTCAATCAACTTAACTGTTGTAACCAAATCGGCAACAAGCTGCCGATAACGTTCTGAAATACTCATAGTTGCTCCACTCTGGTGTATTAAAACGGATATAGAAACAGATATAAAGATGAACCAGCAGAAAACTGAAACCGCATAAAACTGAAACATATGGGGGTAAAACATATGGATGAAACGCACGTAACGCCACATTCCTGGTGTCACGTGATGTCGACTTGCACCCTCAGACTCCATATACTTAAGGCACCCATACTGCTGCAGTCGCCCAGACTTAACTGCCCATGCTAGGTCTGCCCATACTACTAGGTCTGCACAAAAAAACCAACGGGGCTCTGCGCTACCTCACCTTCTGTGGGTAAATTAGCCGCGTTGGGCGCTGCATTGGTTGCGGTATAAAACTCACACTCTGGCGTTGACTTAGGCACGGGCGTACTGATAAGGTCACCCTTTAAGCAGATGCCCTAGGGGAGTTATTTCCAACTGAGAGTCCAGTTCCATGGATGACCCTTAGAACCTGATCCGGATTATACCGGCGTAGGAAAGCGGCACATGCACGGGCACCAGCTGCCCTGCATCAGGGTCGTAACTGCGTCCCTGTTTTTGTTTGCAGCTTTTGCAAACTTCCAGCCCAGGTTCTTCACCCTTAAGTGTTCCCTTTCACTTCGCATCTGCGCGTGGGTTACCCCGCACTTTCCAGTCACAGGAACCGATGCAGATGCAGATCACTGTCAACGCATGTCGCTACACCATTTCACCCGAAACGAAGGTTGCACAACTACGTGCCGAACTCAGGCACGATGCCGCCGTTACCCTCGTCAATGGGGCACGCTGCGCCGATACCACCGTGTTGAAACCTGGCGATAGCGTCAGTTTTTTGGGCTCTAATGCCAGCTACACCCCTGCCCGCTTTGTGGCTATGTTGTGTGAGCGCCACGGCGTCGAAGCGCAGCAACGCCTGCAGCATGCGTGTGTCGGTCTTGCAGGCGCAGGGGGTCTGGGCTCTAACATTAGCATTGCATTGGCACGTGCAGGGGTGGGTAAGCTGATTATTGCAGACCACGATGTGGTTGAGCTCTCCAATCTGCATCGGCAACAGTATTTTATCGACCACCTGGGCCAGCCCAAGGTGCAAGCACTTGCCCACACCCTATTCCACATCAACCCGCAGATTGAGCTGGAGATCCACCATATCCGGGTGAAGAACACTAACACCACAGCGCTGTTCGGGGGTGCGCAGATCATGGTGGAAGCCTTTGACGCTGCCGCTGCAAAAGCTGAGCTGGTACAGACGTGGCGGCAACACTATCCTGAACGCCCACTGGTAGCAGCGTCAGGGATGGCTGGGTTCGACAGCGCCAATCGTATAACCACCTCCAACCCCTTTGCAAATCTGTATGTATGTGGAGATGGCAGCAGCGACGTAGCAACCAGTGGAAGCTTATGTGCTCCGCGTGTAGCGGTGGCAGCAAATCATCAGGCTCACGCGGTGATACGTTTGCTCTTAGGGTTGGATCCGGTGGAAGATTCTGCACTATAACAGGGACGCAGTGATGCAGTGATGCAGAATCAACGCCCTTAAGGTGGCGCACATCATGGCAGCGCGATTCCGTCTTTGGCGGTCAGATTAAAACATCCACGCTTTATTTATCCAGACAGAGGAGAGATATGCACATTAAAGTTAACGGAAAAGAGCGCGAAGTTGA